>CAUZDW010000021.1:0-66892 GCA_963578825.1 Vicinamibacteria bacterium | reverse complement strand
CAACCCCGGCCGGCGGCCCGTGTCACGCTCGGCCTGGCGCACCCAGTGGCGAAGGGTCTCCGACGTGCACCCGATCTTCTCCGCCACCGACCGAATCGAGGCCCATTGCAAGTCGTGATCGTGATCGAAAACCAACCGGACGGCTCGCTCCCGGACCTCCAGTGAGTATCTCCTCGGTCTTCCCATGGACCCCATCCGCCCAAACAATGGAGCCTCCAGGAAACCCGGGGCGGGTCACCATGATCTTGGCGGCCGGTCTGGTGTACGCAGGCGACACGATGGAGGCCGAAGGTAAGGTCAAGACCGTCTCTGGAAACACCCTTGTCGTAGCCGGCGACGACGCCGAGTGGACCTTTGAGGTCGACTCGGCAACCGTCGTCAAGGCGAAGGGTGCGTCGCACAAGATGAAGGACCTCGAGGAGCGCGGGCCGAAGACGCTCGACCAGTTCGTGAAGGCCGACCAGAAGGTCACCGTCAAGTACGAGAAGGCGGACGGCAAGGCCCTGGCAAAGGAGATCAGAGTCCACTAGTCCGGCATGTGGCAACTAAGTGGTCCGTCCCGCGCAAAACGGGGCGGGCCGCTTCGTCGTTAGCCGGTCAGTAGGGCGAGCTTCCGGAAGCCAGCGAGAGCTCGGGAGAGAGTTCTGCCGCCGTCGCGGCGGGGCGATCGATCGGCTCGCGCAGGTCGGGATGTACGGCGGTCATGACGCCGTCCGCACCGATCTCGAGCGCGGCCAGACTCCCCCGGTATGCAGGGGACATACCCGCGTCGATCAGGATGACCCGGCCTCCGAATCTCCGTTGAATCCGGCCGTTGTCGGTCACAGTGTGGCCGACGACGATGGCGTGGGCCTTCATGGCGAACAGGATCTTGTCGAGAACGGGGGCAAAAGTCGTCTCGTCCTCCGTCGCCAGACCCCGGTACCAGAGTGGGCCCTCGCCGCCCTCGGAGAGGGTCTCCTCCCCGTTCCGCCGTGTCTTCTGAAAGTCCTTCGTGATCTCCCGGCGCACCGTCCTGTTGATGGTCTTGCAGCCGAGCTCGGCCACGCCCAGGCTCAGGCCGCCGTGAAGGAAGACGACGCCGTCGATCCGCGCCACGGCGTCTCTGTTTCGCAGCCATTTTCCGTACGTGCCCTCGGGAGAGAAGGCCTCCTGCCGCTCGACGAAGCCCAGGGGAGCCTGCTTCTCGAGGTTGGCTCGATAGGCCTTGGCGTCGAACGCCTCGCGCCGGGATCTCGCCTGGCTGCGCGCACGGTCCATCACGCGATCGATGAAGTCCTCGCGCAGCGCATCGGACCGCCACGTCGTGAACGCCTTGTACTCGTCGGCCACGACGTATCGGAGGTCCCCCATCATGTTCATGACCTCGTGGTTCCCCAGGAGGGCGTGAACTCGGCCGCCAGCCTTCTTCGCTTCCTTCTCGAGGCGCATCATGAGGTCGAGGACCTCACGGGTCCGGGCACCGCGGTCGAGGAGGTCGCCCGTCTGGACGAAGTGTGTCCTGCCCCCGATCCAATTGGTCCCCTCATCCACGAGCCTCGTCATCTGGAGGACCCTGACGAAGTTGTCGTACGCCCCGTGAACGTCTCCGACCGCGACCACTCGCTGAACGTTCCGGACGTTGCAGCCGTCCCCGGCAGCCGACGGCACGGCGGTCGCCAGGAAGGCGCCGGCGGCCAGGACGAGCCGGACAGCGAGCCGAGAACCCATATTCCCAGTCTAGCAGCCCGGGCTGAAAGTCAGACCGCATCGACGCCGGAGCCGCTCGGGCCGGGAGTGTACACTGCTGGTCCCCTCTGGTTTAATGAGCCGCCCAAAAGGCGCCATTTGATGTTCGATTTCCTCAAGCGAGCCTTTCCGCTACAGCGCGGGGACCTCCCCCGCGGCCTTCTTCTCGTTGCGTATCTCTTCCTCATCGTCTGCGCCTACCAGATCGGGAGAGTGGCGCGGGATGCACTCTTCCTGGACCGCTTCAAGGCCGAGCTGCTTCCCTACGCCGACATCTCGGTCTTCGTCATGGTGGCGGTGACGGTCGCCGCCTACATTCGCATCGGCACCCGGACCGGCCTCCGCCCGGTCCTTCAGGGCAGCCTTCTCCTCTTCGGCGCGACCGGCTTTGTGTTCGCCGCACTCGCCCGGGGCTCGACCCCGGTGTGGCTCTACCCCGTCGTGTACGTCTGGGTGGGCATCTTCGGGGTGATGGCGCCCGCCCAGGTGTGGACCCTGGCCAACTACGTGGTCGCTCCGCGGGAGGCCAAACGGCTGTTCGGCCTGGTGGCAGCCGGGGCCTCCCTCGGGGCGACGGTCGGGGGGCTGTTGTCGAGTGTGCTCGCCCGCTCGTACGGAGCCGAGAGCCTGCTCGCGGTCATGGCTGGCCTCATCCTCGTCGCCACGTTCGTGGTGGGGCAGCTGTGGCGCCGAAGGCCCGAAGCCTTGACCGCGCTCGAAGCCCCCGCCGCGAAGGAGCCCGAGGCCAAGAAACGGGCTTCCATGGGGAACCTGCACCAGAGCCTGCGGGTCGTCTCCAGATCACCGTACCTGCGGGCCGTGGCCGGGGTCATCGCCCTGTCCTCGTGGATCACGGCCATCGCCGGGTGGCAGTACAAGGCCATCGCGCAGCAGGTCTTCGTACTGAAGGGCGCCGAGCACGCCGCCGATGCGCTGGCCGGGTTCTTCGGGACTGTCGAAGCCTCGATGGGCGCAGCCTGCCTCGTGGTCCAGTTGCTGCTGACCGCGCGGATCCTCCGGAACATGGGCCTGAGGTCGGTGCTCTTCCTGCTCCCGCTGGGACTCCTGGCGGGCTCGACGGGCCTCCTCGTGTTCGGCACGCTGGCCGCGGCGGTGGCGCTCCGAGCAACCGACAAGATCGTGCGCTACTCCATCGATCGCCCGGCGGTGGAGCTGCTCTACTTCCCCGTTCCGCTCTCGCTGAAGCTGCCGGCGAAATCCTTCATCGACACCGTCGTCTGGAGGGCAGGGGACGGGCTGCAGGGGCTCACGGTCCTCGCCTTCGTCACCCTCGGGCTGCCACCGGCACAGCTCTCCTGGGTGACGCTGCCTCTCATCGGGGTCTGGCTCGTGGTGGCCGCCGCCGCCTATCGCCGCTACGTGGGGACCCTCGAGGAGAGCGTCACGCAGCACCGCCTGGACCTGGAGCGGGCGGGCACGCCGGTCCTCGACCGCGCCACCACCGACATCCTCGCCGCGCGCCTCGAGGGCGTGAATCCCAAGGAGATCCTCTACGCCCTCGACCTCATGGCCGGGAACCCCCACCAGGCCGCGCATCCGGGGGTGCAGGGGCTGCTCGACCACTCCGCACCCGAAGTGCGTCGCCGGGCGCTGGAGATTCTCGGGGACGCCGGAGATCGGACGGTCATCGAGCGGGTCGAGTCGCTCCTGGCCGATCCCAGCATGGACGTCAGGACCGAGGCGCTGCTCTACCTGGCCCGCCACGCCGACGTGGATCCGTTGACGCGGGTGCAGGACCTCGGCAACTTCACCGACGCCTCGATCCGCGCAACGATCATCGCCGTCCTGGCTCGGCTCGGGGAGGAGCGACAGGATGCGGCCCGGCTCATGTTCGAGACGATGGTCGCGGAGGAGGGGTCCGAAGGCCTGGAGACGCGTCGGGAGGCGGCCCGGCTCGCCGAGCGGTTGCCGGTGGTCTTCGAAGAACCGCTGCGGCAGCTGCTCCAGGACGAGGACACGGACGTCGCCCGCTCGGCGATCCGGGCGGCTCGTCGCCACGGGGCGGGCCCCTTCGCCGATCTCCTTCTGGCGCGCATGGGTGACGGGATGCTCCGGGACGAGGCTCGCCTCGCACTCACCGACATCGGGACCGAGGTTCTCGAGACCGTGACGAGGGTTCTCGACGATCCCCACGTCTCCGCGGAGATCCGCCAGGCGGTGCCCGAGCTCCTCGAGCGCATCGGAGGCGACGAGGCCGCGGGAATCCTCTCCGGCCGACTCATGGAGGGCGATGCGGAGCTCCGACTTCGAGTCCTCCGGGTGCTGGCAAAGATGCGCGAGCAGCGGCCCACTCTCGAGATCGATGGCTGGGCCCTCGAGGCCGTCCTCGGCGCCGAGATCCTCGGGCACTATCGTTCCTACCAGATCCTCGGGGCTCTCGAGAGGTCCGCCCTCAAGGAGCAGCCGACGACCCGGGGGCTGCGGATCGCGATGCTCGAGGAGCTGGAGCGGATCTTCTTCCTGCTGGGCCTGCTCTACCCGGGAACCGACTTCCGTGCGGCCTGGGAGGCGCTGCGCTCCGGCAACCCCGTGCTCCGGGACCAGGCCCTGGACCTGCTCGAGAGCCGGCTCAAGCCCGAGATGCGCACCCTGCTCGTCCCCCTCATCGATCCGGAGATTCCCGGCGACCAGCGAATGGAGCTGGCCGAGAAGCTCGCCGGGACGCCGGTGACCACTCCGGCGGAGGCGGTGCGGGCGCTGGCCGCCACCGGTGACCCCTGGCTCAAGTCGTGCGCGGCGTACGCCATAGGCGCCCACGGCCTGCACGAGCTCAAGGACCTGCTCGACGAGTGGGAGAAGGACGCCGATCCCCTGCTCCGCGAGACCGTGCGCCAGGCGCAAGCACAGTTCCGCGAATAGACCGTCGGCGATTGACCCGGCGGGGCCCGACCCTTAGTCTTTGACCCGGGAGGACGGAAGGATCGAGAACAAGGACTACAAGGCGCAGCGCTCCATCCTGGCTGACGGCGATGCCGGGAGCCTCTCGAAGGAAGAGCTCTTCGCCCGCGGCGAGGAGCTCATGGAGGAGAGAGTGGCGGGTGGAGCCGGGGCGGCGAAGCCCGGCGGCTCGGCCACCCCCGCCGCGGCTCCCGCGCCGCGGGTGGCCCGTCCGTCAGAGTAGGAGAGGGGGAGTCGTGAACAACAGGAGGTGGCGATGCTGGTAGCGAACATCGTCGTCGAGACGCAACCGGGGAAGGCACGATCGGTGGCCGACATCATCGAGCACCTCCGGGGCGTGACGTTGCGCTCCGTGGAGGGCGATCACCGCGTGATCGCAACCTGGACCGTGCCCGAGGATCAGCACCTGGAGCCGGAAGGCGTCTCGGAGGTGTTGCAGGCGATGAGCGGTGACATCCTCGAAGTGGCTTTGACCGAAGAAGAGCGCCGCTGACGGACCTGCCGGGCCACACCCCGGGCATCGCGCATGAGCTCCTGGCTCCAGAGGCGACGGCTGCGGTCGGTGCGGGCGATTCGCAGGAAGTTCAGGGCGCGGATCGACCGATTCACGCGCACGGGCGGGAGCCATGTCCGCGCTCGGCTCCTGTCGGACCCTCGGGTGGCCGAGGCGGTGGCCCGCCACGTCAGGGAGACCGGCGAGGATGAGCCCGCGGCCTGGGATCGGGTGCACGAGTACGTCGAAGAGATCGTCCCCAACTTCAACCTGATCTCGTACTACCGCCTCGGCTACGGTGTCGCCCGGGTGCTGGCTCCGCTCTTCTACAAGGTCACCGTGGGCTACGAGGCCCGCGACGACCTCGAGGCCATCCCCCGCGACGCCACGGTGGTCTACCTCATGAACCACCGCTCGAACGCCGACTACGTCGTGGTGGCGTACGTCCTCTCGGGAAGCGTGGCGGTGTCGTACGCCGTCGGCGAGTGGGCGCGTGTGTGGCCGCTGGAGGCGGTGTTCAAGAGCTTCGGGTCCTATTTTGTCCGCCGTCGCTACCGCGAGCCCCTCTATCACAGCGTGCTCGAGCGCTACGTCCAGCTCATCATCCGAAACGGCGTGACCCAGGGAATCTTCCTCGAAGGCGGCCTGAGCCGTGACGGCCGCTTTTGAGAGCCCAAGCTGGGGCTGCTCGACTACCTGATCCGCGTGAAGGCCGAGCCTGGTTTCGAGAGCCCGCTCTACATCATCCCCGTCGCCATCAACTACGACCGCGTGCTCGAGGACCGCTCGCTGCTGCGGGAGCAGAAACCGGAGCACGAGCGCCTGACGCGCCGGCAGCAGCTCAGCGAGGTCGCCTCCTACGTCTTCAAGGTCTCGGCCCGCTGGATGCTTCGACGAGCGCGACGCTACGGCCGGGCCTGCGTCAACTTCGGTGCACCGGTGAGCGTGGACGAGTGGCTGGCCGCCCGCCCCGGAGTGCTGGAGCTGCCCAGGGAAAAGCGGCTGCCGCGGCTCAAGGAGCTGGCCGACGACGTCATGCACCGGATCGGCGACATCATGCCCGTGACTCCCGTGCCCCTGGCCGCCACCGCGCTCCTGCGCCATCCCGGTGAGCATATCGATCGCTCAGCATGGGAGGGTCAGCTCGACGACCTTCGTCGGATCCTTCGGGAGACCAGCGCACCTGTCGTCGGCGAAGAGAGGTCGAGCGCGGAGATCCTCGATCGCGCTCTCGTGATGTTCACGCTGCGCCGCGTCGCCTTCCCCGAGGGAGACGGCTTCCGCATCGACCGAGCCCAGAATCCACTCCTCCGGTTCTACGCCAACTCGATCGCACACTTCTTCGAGGCACCGCTGGCGTAGTACCCGGATCCACGACTACGGCTGCACTCGAGCACCGATGCATCCCGGCTGATGGTGTTGCGGACGCGCGGTCCTCGTCAGCTCGTGCGGTAAGGCTCCGTTCCCACCCCGGAGCCACCCGGACTGTAGGCCGCTTCCCCGTGCAGGGACAGGTCGAGGCCCGTGATCTCCTCTTCCTCGGTGACGCGGAGCGAGGTGAAGAGCCTGATGCCTCCGAGAATGGCAGCCGTGCCGACGATAGCAAGCCCCCAGGCCGCGGCCACGCCGACGAACTGCGGCCAGAGCTGTCCCGCGTTCCCGTAGAAGAGCCCGTCGGCGCCGCCTGCGTTCACCGACGTCGTCGCGAAGAGGCCCGTGGCGAGGGCGCCCCAGGTGCCACCCAGGCCGTGCACTCCAAAAACATCGAGGGCGTCATCGTATCCAAACCGCGGCTTGAGCGTGTTCACGCCGAGGTAGCAGATCACCGCGCAGCCCACACCGATGGCCATCGCTCCGGGAACCGTGACGAAGCCCGCGGCAGGTGTGATCGCCACGAGGCCGGCCACGGCGCCGGTGACCGCGCCAAGGACGGTGGGCTTCTGCGGTGGGCCCACTCGATGAGCGCCCAGCACAGGCCCGTGGTGGCCGCGGCCATGTGCGTGGTGACGAATGCGTGGGCCGCAAGACCATTCGCCGCCAGCGCGCTGCCGCCGTTGAAGCCGAACCAGCCGAACCACAGGAGCGACCCGCCCACGAGGGTGAGGGTGAGGCGGTGAGGCGGGAAGAGACGGCGCGGGTACCCGGATCTGCGGCCAATCATGATGGCCGCGACGAGAGCCGAGACGCCGGAGCTGATGTGCACGACCGTTCCACCGGCGAAGTCGAGCGTGCCCATCGCCCCGAGCCAGCCCCGGCCCAGACCCAGTGGCACAGCGGGTCGTAGACGATCGTGGCCCAGAGCAGGCTGAAGATCACGAAGACCGAGAACTTCATCCTCTCGGCAAAGGCACCGGTGATGAGCGCGGGGGTGATGATGGCGAACATCCCCTGGAACATCGCAAAGGCCACGTGGGGCACCGTCGAGGCCAGCGGCGCGCCGTCTTGACCGACGCCGCGGAAGAACGCGTAGTCGAGACCGCCAACGAGCCCCCCTGGCGCGAACGAGAGCGAGTAGCCGAAGAGGACCCACTGGACGCTGATGAGGCACAGCAGGAAGAAGCTGTGCATGAGCGTCGAGAGCATGTTTCGCTGGCTGACCAGGCCGCCGTAGAAAAGTGCCAGCCCTGGCGCGGTCATGAGCATGACCAGGGCGGCCGAGGCCAGGATCCACGCCGTGTCGCCGGCGTTCAGCTCCGAGCCAGCCTCGTGCGCGTGCGCCGCCGCCGCGCCGAGGAGCGATATCGCGCCGATGACCAGGCTGGCGACGACAGACTTCTTCACGATCCTGCTCATTTCCACGTCCCCCTCTCCAGCCTCGTCAGATCGCGTCCTCTCCCCGCTCACCGGTCCGGATTCGGATCACCTCGTCGAGCGAGCTCACGAAGATCTTGCCGTCGCCGAACTTTCCGGTGCGGGCCGTCTTGAGCACGCTCTCGACCGCCCTGTCGACCAGCTCGTCGGGCAGCACGTCCTCGATCTTGACCTTGGGCAGGAACTCGATGCGATACTCGGCCCCTCGATAGGTCTCCGCGTGACCCTTCTGGCGCCCGAAGCCCTTCACCTCCGTTACCGTCATCCCGACGACACCCACGTCCTGCAGGCCGCTCTTCACGGCTTCGAGCAGGTGCGGTCGGACGATGCACTCCACTCTCTTCATGTCATCCTCCGTGCTGTCGCGTCGCTCGGACCGACAGCCGCGCGCTTTGTCGCTGGTGCTCCTTCGCTGGACCCTCGGCGGCAGACCACACCGGTTGCGTACGGACTGGCTGAGTCCCGGCCTGTCGAGGTGGAACGCATGCTCTTCGATCCGGGCCGCGGTGCAAAGACGGGGGCGGGCGGGCCAAAGGCCCCGCCGAGGAGACGGATCAGCCCCCGGCGATCGACGGGACGATCATCACGGTGTCGCCGTCCTTCACCGGGGTCTCAAGATTCTCGAGAAAGCGGATGTCCTCGTCGTTGAGATATATGTTGATGAAGCGGTTCACTTCGCCTTGTTCGTCCATCAGTCGGCCGCGCAGGCTCTGGTGGGCGTCGAGCAGGCCCTTCAGCACCTCGCCAACGGTCCCTCCGGCCAGATCGACCTTCGCCTGGCCGTCAACGTGGCTTCGCAGGACTGTGGGGATTCGAACGCTCACCTTGTCAGCCATTTTGTCTCCCTGTTGATGCGGGCTCCGCCTGGGCCGAGCCCCCCCTGATTCTCCGCCACTCCCCCGCTGTCGACCAGTTCGTCGAAGGCGCCGATCTTGGCCTCGATCACTGGCACCGGGGGAAGCCGCCCCTCCTGCACCTCGATGGTCTTCAGGCCGTTTCCGGTGATGCAGACACAGATCGACTCGTCTCGGGGAATGCGACCGGACTCGATGAGCTTGATGGTGGCCGCGAGCGTCGTGCCTCCGGCGGGCTCGGTGAAGATGGCCTCGGTGCGCGCAAGCAGCTCGATCGCCTCGAGGATCTCTCGGTCCGTGGCCGAGGCCCCGGAGCCCCCGGACTCCGAGACCACCCGGATCGCGTAGGGGCCGTCGGCGGGGTTCCCGATGGCGATGCTCCGGGCGATGGTGTCGGGCTTCTGCGGCTTGAACCGTTCCGTCCCGGCCTCGATCGCCTTGATGACCGGGTCGCAGCCGGCGGCCTGCGCGGCGTGGATCTTCGCCCCGTCGTTCTGGACGAGCCCAAGCCGAGTGAACTCGTCGTAGGCCTTCGCGATCTTGGGCAGGATCGTGCCGCCGGCCACCGGCACGACCGTGTGCTGCGGGAGCCGCCAGCCGAGCTGCTCGGCGATCTCGAACCCGTGGGTCTTCGCCCCTTCCGTGTAGTAGGGACGCAGGTTGACGTTCACGATCGCCCATCCGTACTGATCGGCGATCTGTGTGCACAGGCGGTTGACGTCGTCGTAGTTGCCGCGCACCTTCACGAGGTTCGGACCGAAGACGAGTGTCCCCACGACCTTGCCCACCTCGAGATCGTGGGGAATGAGGATGACCGATCGGAGCCCCGCTGCCGCCGAATGCGCCGCGACGCTGTGGGCCAGGTTGCCGGTCGACGCGCAGCCCACGGTCTCGAAGCCGAACTCCATCGCCCGGGTCAGGGCCACCGCGACGACACGGTCCTTGTAGCTGAACGTCGGATAGTTTGCGCCATCGTCCTTGATGTAGAGCTCTCGCACGCCGAGCTTCTTGGCGAGCCGGTCCGCCCGGACGAGGGGTGTGAATCCCGAACGAAGCCCGGCCAGCGGCTCGCCTTCGATGGGCAGGAGGTCGCGGTAGCGCCACAGGGACGCCGGGCCGGCCTCGATGCTCTCGCGTGTCACTGTCTTTGAGAGCGCCTCGTAATCGTAGGCGACCTCGAGAGGGCCAAAGCACGCGTCGCACATCATTCGCGGCTCGACCGGGTAGGCGGCGCCGCACTCCTTGCACTCGAGCCCTCGGACGAAGCTCATCGTCTTGCCATCCTTCCTGCCCCTGAATCGCCCGTCGCCGCTCGCCTGCAGTACAAAAAAGAAAAGGCCCGCGAGCTCGTTCGCTCCGGGCCTCCTGTCTCTCGCGTGTCTTGGTGTCGCTCTTAGCTGTCGCCGCGAGCACGCGGAGCCCGGGACCCGGGGCGCATGCCTATCATTCGGCAACAACCGCAAGAGCACTCAGTCACAATACTCGGTTTATACCGGATGGGTGGGCGCCCCGTCAACCGGCCGGCCCCGGGATCCAGGGAATTGGGCCTCATGAGCCTCTCGAATCAGCCAGAGTACGAAAATGCATGAGAAAAATCGCACAAGACCCTTGACACGAGGCTCACGAGCGTTCTAAATGGGGGGTATGAGTACCGCGCGGTTTCGGATGTGCTTGTGTAGCTCGGCCCGGGTTTCTCCCGGTGCCTGCGACCGCGCGATCGAGACTCGCAACCCCTAGCGAGTTCCAAGCTCGACGGATTCAAAGGCCCGGGAGACGAAACCCGGGCCTTTAGCTTTTCGCCCCGCGCCGCCCGATGACGGCGCTCTCGTGGAAAGGAAGCCCCGTTGAGTACGAGCTTGGTTTCACCCGATTCAGACGACGTCGAAGTGGCGGCCCGATCGATGCAAGGTCGGTCGCCCGAAGACATCCTGCTGTACGCCGCCGACCGCTACTTCCCCCGCATCGGGTTCTCCACCGGGTTCGGGCCCGAGGGCTGCGTCCTTCTCGATCTGATCGGTGAGCTGGCGCTCCCGATCCGCGTCTTCACGCTCGACACCGGGTTGCTGTTCCAGGAGACCTACGACCTGTGGCGGCGGCTCGAGGCGCACACCGGGTTGCAGATCGAGGGTGTACGCCCGGTACAGACGGTCGAGCAGCAGGCCCGTGTTCATGGCGAGCGCCTGTGGGAGCGCGATCCCGACCGGTGCTGTGCGCTCAGGAAGGTGGAGCCGCTTCGAGAGGCGGTGGCCGATCTCGACGCCTGGATCAGCGCGATCCGGCGAGACCAGACCGCTGATCGCGCGGACGCCCGCGTCCTCGAGCACGACGCCCGGTTCAGGCTGGTCAAGGTGAACCCACTGGCGGAGTGGACCCACGACCAGGTCTGGGACTACCTTCGGGCCAACGACGTCCCCTTCAACCCGCTGCACGAGGCCGGGTACCCGAGTATCGGCTGCGCCCCCTGCACGAGCCCGGTGGGACCGGGAGAGCCGGCCCGAGCCGGGCGCTGGCGCCAGGGCACCAAGACGGAATGCGGCCTTCACACCCTGGAGCCGCGATCGACCTCGGATGTGGAGCAGGAAGGGAGACAAGGCGTATGACGGCCCTCGTCAGACTCGGAGAGAACCTTCCCCGGGGCGAACGGCTCGACGAGGCGAGTGCGAGGGTGCGAGAACGCGACGTGCGCGGCCCGGGCCTGGTCTCGCTCGTGGGCGCCGGGCCCGGCGACCCCGAGCTCATCACCCGCAAGGGGGCCCGACGTCTGGCCGAGGCCGACCTTGTTCTTTACGACGCCCTGGTCACTCCGGAGATGCTGGCCCTCGCCGGACGGGCCCTGCGCTACTCGGTCGGCAAGCGCGCGGGCCGGCCGAGCACGCCCCAGGAGAGGATTCACGGGATCATGATCCGGGCCGCCCGTCATGGACGGCGCGTGGTGCGGCTCAAGTGCGGCGACCCCTTCGTCTTCGGGCGGGGCGGTGAGGAGGCGACGGCCCTGGCCGAGGCCGGGATCCCCTGCGAGGTCGTGCCCGGCGTCACCTCGGCGCTGTCCGCCCCGGCCCTCGAGGGCATTCCCGTGACACACCGTGGGCTGGCCTCGGGCTTCCTCGTAGTGAGCGGACACGCCGAGAAGGCGTACCGGCCCGTCCTCGAGTCGGTGACACCCCAGTCGGTCACCGTGGTGGTCCTGATGGGCCTCGCCACACGCAGGGATGTCGCGGCGCTGCTGGTGGCCCGTGGCTGGTCGCCGGCGACGCCCGTGGCCGTCCTTTTGGGCGCATCGACCGAAGCCGCCAAAACGTGGATCGGGATGTTGTCCGATCTGGGCCAGACTCCCCTCGCCACGGAGGGGCTTCCGGGGACGATCGTGATCGGTGACGTCGTGTCGCTGGCCGGGACCGGCTCCGTTTCGGCGACTTCGGACGCCGTGGCCGTGGCACGGTAGGAGACGAGACATGAAAGTGCTGAACGGATCCAAGACGCTGGGGCGTGCGCGGCTGAGCTTCGCGAAGCAGGCCGACATCGACGATTTCGTCCGGAACCTGGAGGCCTTCGAGCAAGGCGACATGGCGTCCGACGCCTGGCGCGCCTTCCGCCTGCTCCGGGGCACCTACGGCCAGCGCCAGGAGGGCGACCTGCACATGATGCGGGTCAAGATCCCCCAGGGTGTCCTCGATCAGCCGCAGCTTCACGTTCTCGCCGACATCGCGGACGAGTACTCCCGCGGCTTCGCGCACATCACGACGCGCCAGAACATCCAGCTCCATTTCATGAAGGTTCACGACGCGGAGCTCGCCATGCGGCGCCTGGCCGATGTGGGGATCACGACAAGAGAGGCCTGCGGCAACTCCGTCCGGAACATCACCGCGTGCCCGTACGCCGGCGTCGCGGAGGACGAGGTCTTCGACGTGACCCCGTACGGCGAGGCACTGACCCGCTACTTCCTCCGGCACCCCTTGAGCTCGTCGCTGCCGCGCAAGTTCAAGATCGCGTTCGAAGGCTGCACGACCGATCACGCGTTCACGGCTATCAACGACATCGGGTGGCGGGCGAAGATCCAAGACGGCCGCCGGGGCTTCCGCGTCACAGTGGGCGGCGGCACCGCGATCCTCTGCCGGTCGGGAGCGACCGTGGTCGAGTTCCTGCCGGTGGAAGACATGTTCGCCGTGGCCGAGGCGGTCATCCGCGTCTTCCACAAGCTGGGCGACTTCCAGCACAAGGCACGCAACCGGATGAAGTTCCTCATCAAGGAGCTGGGCTGGGAGAAGTGGAAGGCGGAGTTCGACCAAACCCTCGCCGAAGTCCGTGCGGAGGGGGTCCCTGCCCTGCCGTTCGACCCGCAGAGCCCGCCGGCGGAGACTCCCCCACCGTGGCAGCATCCCGCGGCCCCGTCCGTCGAGGAGGCGCGGGCCCGCATCGAGGCGGGGACGGAACGAGGCCCAGGCCTCACACCGCAGCCCCGCCCCATCCTTCCCGTCCTCGACGGCCAGTACGAGCGCTGGCGGCGCACCAACGTGCGGCGGCAGCGCCAGGGCGGCTACGCCACCGTCATCGTCACCGTCCCCCTGGGAGACCTCACCGCGCCGCAGATGCGCCTCTGCGGCGACCTGGCCCTCTCCTACGGCGACGGAGCAGCACGGGTGACCGTCGACCAGAACCTCGTCTTCCGCTGGGTGCGGGCCGACGACGTGCCCCGGCTGTACGGTCGCCTTGCCTCAGCAGGGCTGGGACTCCCCGGCGCCGAGACCATCTCGGACGTCACGAGCTGTCCGGGCGCGGAGTCCTGCCGCCTGGCGGTGACCCAGTCCCGAGGCCTCGGCCGCCTGTTGGGAGACCACCTGCGCGAGTCTCCCGAGCGCGCCGCCGGCGCCGAAGACCTGAAGATCAAGATCAGCGGCTGCCCCAACGGATGCGGACAGCACCACGTGGCCGGGATTGGCTTCCAGGGAAGCGTCCGACGGCTGGGCGATTCCGTCGTGCCCCAGTACTTCGTCATGGTGGGCGGCGCCGTCCACGAAGACGGAGCACAGTTCGCCCGGCTGGCCGCCAAGATCCCGGTCCGCCGTGTCCCCGAGGCCCTGGATCGCCTCCTGGCCCACTACCGTTCGGAGCGCACGGAGGGCGAGACCGCCACCGCCTTCTTCGAGCGCCTCGAGGTGGAGCAGGTCAAGGCCCTGCTCGCCGATCTCGAAACGCTCACCCCCGAGGATGCCCTCCCCGCCGACTACATCGACCTCGCCGAGAACACCGCATACAAGATGGAGATCCAGGAAGGAGAGTGCTCGGCCTGACCCGCATCCGTTCGCTCGGAGTGCGCGACCCGGGCCAGAGGCTCAGGGGCCCATCGTAGGGACCCGAACGTCCCCGGAGCGGTAGGAGAGCAGGGGCGCCACACCGGGCCGCCCGCCTTCAGAGTAGCCGCGGCCGACTCGGGAGCGTCCTTCGTCACCTTGTGTCCCTGGTGCAGGTCGTTGACCGCCCCACAGTCGGCAACCACGTGCCCGGCGAAGCCCCAGGCGTCGCGGAGCGTGTCCTGGAGAAGGAAGTCGCTGGAGCAGCAGGGCTCGCCGTTCGTCCGGTTGTAGGCGCACATCACGATCTCGACCTTCGCCTCGACCAGCGCCTCGAAGGCCGGCAGGTACGTTTCGTTCATCTCCTTCGGGCTCGAGATCGCGTCGAAGGTGTGCCGCTGGCCCTCGGGTCCGCTGTGGACCGCGTAGTGCTTGGCGCAGGCCGCCGCCTTCAGGTAGCGCGGGTGGTCTCCCTGCAGCCCCCGCACGTAGGCGGTCCCCATCAAGGCCATGAGGAAAGGGTCCTCGCCGTAGGTCTCCTGCCCCCGGCCCCACCGCGGGTCCCGGAAGATGTTGATGTTCGGCGTCCAGAAGGTCAGGCCCCGGTACCGTTGGCGCCGTCCGGCCCGCACCGAGGCGTTGTGCTTGGCCCGCGCCTCGTCCGAGATCGCGGTGTCGACCCGCGTCACGAGGCCGGGGTCGAAGGTGGCGGCCATCCCGATGGCCTGGGGGAAGATCGTGGCCCGGCCCGCCCGTGCCACGCCGTGGAGGCTCTCGTTCCAGTAGTCGTAGGCCGGCAGCCCGAGGCGCTCGATGCCGGGGGCGGTGCTGCTGAGCTGGTCGATCTTCTCCGCGACCGTCATTCGACCCACCTGGTCCCCCACCCGCGCCTCGATTGGCTGAGTGGAATCGAGCCAGGCGGGGTCGTCCTGGCTCCACGCCGGCGCCACGAGAAGCGCTGTCAGCAGACATCCGAGGGCCAGTCTCTTCGTGTTCATGCAGAGCCTCCTTGGGAAGCCGAGGTAGACGATGCGTGCGATGAAGACGTTGGCGCGGCCGCCGGGCTCTGGCACCAGGGAGAGACGGGGCCACCGGAACAACGGGCCGGGCTGGGCAAGGGTCCACGGATTTGCCGATGGGGGGTCGGCGGGGCGAGAATCCATCCGTCTTCGACAGAAACCCGCCCGCTCGAGGAGCGGGACTTCCGCGCCACCGGGCGCCAACCAGGAGGACCGTCCATGTGCTCTCGCAGCCTCGCCCTCTTGCCCTTCTTGACGCTGACCGCCTGCGTCTCGGCAGCACCGCCGCCCGAGCAGCCCGCCCGCTGGTGGAAGGGCAACCTGCACACCCACTCCTTGTGGAGCGACGGCGACGACTACCCGGAGATGATCCTGGACTGGTACAAGGCCAGCGGTTACAACTTCGCCGCCCTTTCGGATCACAACGTCTTGAACCAGGGCGAACGCTGGATCGATCTCGAATCGGCGGGAGGGTCCGGTGTGCTCTCGAAGTACAAGGTGCGCTTCGGAGACGAGTGGGTGGAGGAGAGGGAAGTGAACGGCACGCAGTTCGTCCGGCTCAAGACGTTCCCCGAGTATCGGAGCCTCTTCGAGGAACCCGGACGGTTTCTCGTGATCCAGAACGAAGAGATCTCGGACCAGTTCGAGAAGAAGCCGGTCCACGTGAACGCCACGAACCTTCGCGAGCTCATCGAGCCCCAGGGTGGGACGAGCGTCGGCGACGTGATGCAGAGAAACGTGGACGCCGTCCTGGAGCAGCGCGAGCGGACCGGTCAGCTCATGTTCCCTCACATCAACCACCCCAACTTCGGCTGGGCCGTCAAGGTCGAGGATCTGATCGCGCTTCGGGGGGAGAAGTTCTTCGAGGTCTACAACGGGCATCCCGCCGTGCGAAACGAGGGGGACGACACACGACCGAGCACGGAGAGGATGTGGGACATCCTCCTGGCGGAGAGGCTCTCCGATGACGAGGACGTCATGTACGGCATCGCCGTCGACGACTCTCACGATTATCACGAGTTCGGGCGTGGACGCGGACGTCCGGGACGCGGCTGGGTCATGGTTCGGGCGGACGCCCTCGATGCCGAGGCCCTCATCCGCGCCATGGAGGCCGGGGACTTCTACGGCTCGTCGGGCGTCACGCTCGACGCGATTTCCTCATCGAACGAGAGTCTGTCGCTCACGATCCAGTCGGAGCCGGGTGTCAAGTACCGGACCCAGTTCATCGGAACGCGCCGGGACTACGATCGGTCCAGGCTCGAAGTTCCGATCGAAGACGAAAAGGACGCTTCGGTCCTGTACCGCTACAGCGACGAGATCGGTGAGGTGCTGGCCGAGGTCCAGGGTGCCGAGCCGAGCTACGTCTTCAGCGGCAACGAGATCTACGTCCGCGCCAGGGTCGTCTCGACGAGAGTCAAGGAGAACCCCTATAGCAAAGGGGAGTTTGAGACGGCCTGGGTCCAGCCGGTTGTGATCACTCCGTGACGTCGCCCGGCCGCATGTGTTCCGAGGCGTGAGTGGCCGCAGAGGGCACGGAAAGGCCAACTGCGGCCGCCATGACCTCACCCGGGGCAAAAGGAAATGACTATCGATTCAGGTTCTCGCCGTATTGCCAGCCGTCCCGGGCTGGCTCCTTGACGAGGGCGTCAAGCTCGGGTTGCCCCTCGACCTGCATCGCCTCGGCGTCCCAGTCGATGGTGCGCCCGGTGCGCTGGGCGAGGGCCCCTAGGAGGACCATCTCGGTGAGGGGCGCGGCGTAGTCGAAGTTGGACCCGGGCTCGGGGCCGTCTCCCTTGATTGCCCGGAGCCACTCCTCGATGGGCCCGTCACCCACCGGCGGCAGCTTCTCGATCTTCCGAAGCTCGCCCTTCACCTCCATGAAACGGTCCGCCGGTGTGAGCATCGGGCTCTCCGGGCGCATCCCGGCGTGGTAGAGGGTCTCTTTCGCGCCCTCCATGTACATGCCTCCCTCTTCGGGCAGGGGCTTGTCGGGCTCCCAGCGCCGGGGCCGGGGCACGTCGAAGCTCTTCTCGTACCACGTGAGCGTGACCGGGGGCTTGTCACCGCGGGGTGGGAACTGGTACGTCACGACCGAGTTCATGGGGATGAAGCCCTCCCCGGGCGGGGGCTCGGAAAACGCCTGGACCCGGGTGGGGGCACCCAGATCCAGCGCCCAAAAGGGAGCGTCGAAGGTGTGACAGCCGATGTCCCCAAGCGACCCGCAGCCGTAGTCCCACCAGCCGCGCCACGTGATCGGCACGTACGCGCGCGAGTACTCGCGCGCGGCGACCGGGCCCTGCCACAGGTCCCAGTCCAGGTCGCTGGGCGGGCACATGGTGGGGGGCGGAAAGCTCCGGGGCGGGATGAAATAGGGGTCGTTGGGGCGGTCGGTCCAGGTGATGACCTCCGTGACGTCGCCGATCACCCCGGCGTCCACCCACTCCTTGATGCGGCGCATGCCCTCGAAGGTGTGGCCCTGGTTCCCCATCTGCGTGATCACGCCGTAGTGCCGGGCCGCCTTCCTCAACGTGCGCACCTGCCAGATATTGTGAGCGAGGGGCTTCTGCACGAAGACGTGCTTGCCGAGCTCCATGGCCGCCATGGCGATCGGAAAGTGGGTGTGATCGGGCGTGGAGATCGCCACGGCGTCGATTTCCTTGTGGAGCTTGTCCAGCATCACCCGAAAGTCCTTGAATCGGGGCACGGAAGGGTGCACCTCGTAGGCCGGACCTGACTGTTCCCGTCCGAGCCGACGGGCCGGGCTGCAGGCCCGCTGGTCATCCACGTCGCAGAAGGCCACGAGGCGCTCCTTGGCGGCCTCCTCGACGGCGTACTCGCCCATTCCCCCGACACCGACAACAGCGATGCCGATCTTCCCGTTGGGCAACCCGCCCGCCTGGGCGATGGAGAAACGGGGCAGACCCAGCGCCCCCGCCGCGGCCGCGGACGTCTTGATGAAGTCTCTTCGACTGGATTGCTGGCTCTCGGGCATCGGGGACCTCCCTCGTAGACTGACCGATCACCTGGATTCTAGTTGCGCGCGGGCGATCATGCCACCCGGAACCAGGGTCTCGAGAGCGTCAGGTTCGAGAGCCAAGGTGGCTGCGACGAAGGCGCTCGAGATTGATGACACGCTCCCCGAAGGACACACCGCCCTCGCTGCTGTCCAGCTGCGTCTCGATTGGGATTGGACCGGGGCGGAGCGTGGGTTCGAGCGCGCTCTCGAGTTCAACCCCAATTCGGCGGATGCCCAATGGGGGTACGGCGAACACCTCTTGTTTTGTTTTATGCCTACTATGGCAACCGCGCTCGGGGCGCGCGGGCCAAGGAGAAAGAGCTGCTCGAGGGTGCCCAAGCCGAGGCGCCCAAGAAGCGTCGCTGCTCGCCGAGCTGGGCGCGGCTGATCTCGAAGGTCTACCACGCCGACCCTCTCACGTGTCGCGAGTGCGGGGGCGCGCTTCAGATCGTGGCCTACATCAACGATCACTTCACGATCAAGAGGATCCTCGACCACCTCGGCCTCAGCCCGCCCGAGATCGAGCGGCCGCCACCAGATATCCACTACGTCCCCGTCGACGACGAGGCACGAGAGCTCGAAGGCATGGTGGCTGAGGGGCTGCACTCGCCATAGCCGGGCCGTCGGGCCGTGGGAAGGGTTGACGGGGGCCAGCCGGGAGCCGTAGTGTGTCGCCGTGCGCTGAGGCAGGCCCCTCACGGGCCCGGCGGCCAGAGGCGGGAAGAGTTGAGGGGCGTTGACCCGTGCCGCCCCCCGCCGAGTGGCCGCAGAGGGCACGGAAAGGCCAACTGCGGCCGCCATGACCTCACCCGGGGCAAAAGGAAATGACTATCGATCAGCCCCGCGGAGGTCGGCGCGAATTCCGACGCCGTGTTCGTCATGGTGCTGCACGGCCATCAGGTCGAGAGTGTCGTCAGCGGCGAGAATGGTCTGCTGACGACGATGGCGCCCGGTTCGACCGTGATGGTCTCGGCGACCATCAATCCCAGCGAGGTTCGCGAAGTCGCGAAGGCCGTCGTGGAGAAGGGCATCGAGATGATCGACACGCCTGTGAGCGGCGGCAAGGGAGGTGCGGAGGCCGGGACGCTCACGATGATGGTGGCCGCCCGGAAGGACGTGTTCGAGAGTCACCTTGACGTGCTCAACGCCGTCGGCGAGAAGATCTTCCATGTCGGCGAAGAGATCGGCCTGGGGCAGACCGTCAAGGCTTCGCTCCAGGCGCTCATCGGCTCGACCTTCGCGGCCATCTTCGAGTCGCTCGTCCTCGGGGCGAAAGCGGGCGTGAAGGGCAAGGTGCTGTACGACGTCTTCACGTCCAGCGGTGTCCGCAGCCCCCTCCTCGAGAACAGTGCGAAGCTCATCATGGATCGATCCTTCAAGGACACCGGAAGCCAGATCAAGACGATGTACAAGGACCTCGGCATCACCATGAACATGGCCCACGAAAACGGTGTCGCCATGTTCACGACCAGCGCGGCCCACGAGCTCTTCCAATCAGGCATTTCGCTGTTTCCGGACGAGGACAACTGGTCCATCGTGAAACTGCTCGAGCAGATCGCGGGCACCGAGGTGACCTGGTAAACCAGGCTATCCAGAAGAGAGAGCGAGACATGGCGAAACTTGGAGTGATCACGGACGGAATCAGCCGGGACCTGGAACGAGCGCTCGAGGTCATGAAGGAGGCCGGGCTGGAGTACGCGGAGCTCCAGTATCTCTGGGACAAGGAGGTCGGAGATCTCGACGACGTCGAGATGGCACGGGCCCACGCTCTGGTCGAATCCTACGGCGTCGAGGTGTCCTGCATCTCGAGGCACAACTTCGCGGGCATGCTGGTGGGTCAAACCGAGGTCGGGGACGAGAACCATACGAAGCACATGGAGGGGCTGAAGCGCTGCATCGAGATGGCGAAGACGTTCGGGACGTCGCTCGTGAGGATCATGAGCTTCCGCAGAGAGATGATCCTCTTCGGCCGGGGAGGCGCCGATCACTGGGTCGCCAGCAAGGGAGCCTGGAACAAGCTCCTCGAGCTCCTCGGGCCTCCCGTTCAGCTCGCCGAGGATCAGGACGTCACGCTCGTCCTCGAGACCGGCAACAACGGGATGATCCCATCCGGGTACCTGGGTCGGAAGCTGATCGACGATCTGGGGAGCTCGCGCCTGAAGATCCTGTGGGATCCCTGCAACAGTCTCTTCGCGAACGAGCCCACTCATCCGGACGGATACGAGGCGCTCGGCGTGGACGGCCTGGGACACATCCACATCAAGGATGCGAGAGTCGACATGCCGAAGGCCACCGTCGAGTTTTGCACGCTCGGGGCAGGAGACATGGCCTCCTACCTGCAGCCGCTGGCGGCCGACCTCGAGAAGGACGGCTACGACGGGGTCATCTCGCTGGAGAGCGTGTACCGGCCGGACGGTGGCGACTTCGAGGATGGGTTTAAGGCCTCGGTCGGGGAATTCAAGCGGCTGTTCGGATAGTCAGGCGGTGTGCATCAGATGCCTCGAAGACGCTCGGCCCCCTGTTTGATCCTCGCGCTCTTCCTCACGACGATCCACGTCGTCTCTTGTTCAAATCGTGAACAGGGCTTCGTGTTCAGGTACGCGAACGAGCAGCCCGAGGGGGCTCTTCGCAGCCAATCGATGCTCTTTCTGGAAAAGGAGCTCGAGGAACGGACAGGTGGACGGATCCGGGTCGAGCTCTACTTCGGAGGCGTCCTGGGCAACGAACGCGAGCTCATGGACTTCGTCGCCACCGGCGCCCTGCAGGGGACGCGCGGAGGCTTCTTCGCGGACGCCAACCCCGAGTTTGGCCTCTTCACGCTCCCCTTTCTCGTGGACGACTGGGATCAGGCGCTACGGCTCGTGAACAGCGACTTCATGCAGGGCGTCAACACTCGGGCGAGAGAGAACGGTTTCCATGTTCCGGCCACCGGAATCTCTCAGGGATTCCGCGCCCACACGAACAACGTTCGCCCCATACGCCACCCGGAAGACCTGAAGGGTCTGAAGATGCGCGTGCCGATGCAGGACGTCTACGTCCAGACCGCGCTCGCCTTCGGCTCGAACCCACAGGAAATCTCCTACGTCGAGGTGTACCAGGCGCTCCAGACCGGAGTCGTCGATGGACAGGAC
The DNA here is from genome assembly GCA_963578825.1 of Vicinamibacteria bacterium. Classification (GTDB taxonomy): domain Bacteria; phylum Acidobacteriota; class Vicinamibacteria; order Fen-336; family Fen-336; genus JAJDNS01. The sequence goes on along the minus strand of CAUZDW010000021.1, from coordinate 45,633 downwards.
AACGCCCCCTCGAATATCTGGGACTTCAAGATCCACGAGGTCTCGAAGTACCTGACGATCACCAACTACGCGACGGGGCCCGATCCACTCATGGTCAACCTGGCCTGGTACGAGAGCCTTCCCGCCGACCTGAAGCGGATCTTCGACGAGGTGGCGAGAGAGACCATCGCCCTGAGCGACCGGCTCAACCGCGAGAAGGAAAAGGAATACATCGCCCTCCTGGCGGAACGTCTCGAGACGAATCACGTGACCGGCGACGACCTCGAGCCCTTTCGTGAAGCCATTCGCCCGGTCTACCGGCGCTTTGTCGAAAAGGGAGACTTCTCCATGGAGGACCTTCAGCGCGCGCGGAGAGCAGCTCGAGGTGACGGCGAATGAAGAAGCTCGAAGCGACCTTGAATCGCGTTCTCGAAAGCATCGCCACGCTGTGCTTCCTGGCAATCCTCATGATCGTGATCACTCTCGTCGTGCTCCGCTACGTGTTCAACTCCTCGATCACCGGCGCCAATGAGCTCATCACGGTCCTCTTTGTCTACTCGACGGCGATCGGCGCGGCGGTCGCCGTGGGCAAACGGGAGCACATCACGATCTCCGTCGTCGCCGAGCGCTTGCCCCGAGGCCTCCGGAGGATGATCGACGCGCTGGGACTCCTGCTCGTTGCCTCTCTCAACGGAGTGCTCGTCTGGTACAGCATCGACTGGATCGGGACCACCGGCGACTTCCTGATGCCGAGCACGGAGCTGCCCCGCATCGTCGCGCAGATCAGCATTCCTCTCGGAAGCGGCCTCGCGGTCCTGTACTGCGTGTTCCGGCTCGCACGGGCCCTGATCGGAGAGGAGGCGCTCGGGGAGTCGTGGACACCGGAGGGCGAGAGCGAGAAGGCGCCCGACACGCCATGATCCTCCTTCTCGCCAGCCTGGCCCTCTTCCTGCTTCTCGGCATCCCCGTCGCCTACTCTCTCGCCCTTTCGTCCCTTTCGTACTTCGTGTTCATCCACCCAGAGCTCGCTGTCGTTCTGCCGCAGCGCCTGTTTGCCGGGATGAGCTCGTACGTACTCATTGCCCTGCCGCTCTTCATCCTCATGGGTCAGATCATGAACGCCAGCGGCATCACGAAGCGTCTCATCAGCTTCTGCCTCATCTTCGTCGGACGGCTCAGTGGCGGACTCGGCCTCGTGAACGTCGCCGCGAGCATGCTCTTCGGCGGTATCTCCGGCTCCTCGGCGTCCGATACCGCCTCCATCGGCTCGATTCTCATCCCCGAGATGGAGAGACGTGGATACCCGAAGGACTTCGCGGCGGGGATCACGGTGGCCTCCTCCACCATGGGAATGATCATCCCTCCGAGTATCCCCATGGTCATCTACGCCGTCACGGCGCAGGAGTCGGTCGGGCGCCTCTTTCTGGGAGGGCTCGTACCGGGGCTGCTGGTGGGCACCTTCCAGCTCGGCATCACGTACTGGCTCGCCTGTCGCCGCAGATACCCCAAGGAGCCCACGCGCTTCAGCGCGGGCCAGATCGTGGCCGAGTCCCTGCGCTCCTCCTACGTGTTGTTGATGCCGATCTTTGTCGTCGGCACCGTGGTGCTCGGGGTCGCGACGGCGACCGAGTCCGCGGGCCTGGGGGTTCTCTACGCGGCCTGCGTTGGATTCCTGGTGACCCGCCATCTGAAGCCCGCGGAGTTCTACCGGGCTCTCGAATCATCGATCCAAACGAGCGCGAAGATCATGATGATCATTGCGACCTCTCAGATGTTCATCTGGGTCCTGGCTCTCGAACGCGTTCCCGAGACCGTCGCGGGTGTCGTCGTGAGCCTGGGTCTTTCCCCCGTCGTGATGCTGCTCCTCATCTCCCTCATCGTCCTGATCGCCGGAACATTCATCGACGTGAGCCCCGCGATCCTGCTTCTAACGCCGGTCTTCCTGCCAGCCATCATCCAGGCGGACGTGTCCCCCGTTCTCTTCGGTGTCATCCTCGTCTCCGGGCTGGCCGTGGGCGCCTGCACACCACCAGTGGGAAACTGCCTCAACGTGTGCTCGCTCGTGTCTGGTCTTCGTATCGGCACGATCTTCAGAGCAGCTGGCCCCTTCCTCGCGGCGAACGTGATCGTGCTCATCCTGATTACGCTGTTCCCCGAGTTGGTGCTGTGGGTTCCGCACGCGTTGATGGATTGAACGCCACGGATCGAATTTCAAGGAGACACGCCAACCGCGCCCGCGAACCCCGGCGCTTGCGCGTGAGTGTCAATCGGCTTCGATCTGGCCAGAATTCGGGTACGATTCAGGAGCTGGGGGGTGCCGATGCTGTCCGACCGTCTCGTCCAGATCATCCAGGACCACGCCGAGGAGCTGACCGGCGATGTCCTGAAGGACCTCGCCAAGAACCCGACGTGCCGAGCCGTGGATGGGCTCGTTAGAGGCCCGCTCCTCCTTCTCCGCTCGAGGCCGAGGGGAGCATCCCCAACGAGCCCGCGGGACCGTGCTGCTGCGAGTTGGGCGACCTGCGGGTCCGCGCCGGCGTGGGCCAGGCCGCGGCCCTCCTGGCCACCGACGCCCCCGACCGCGCCTGCGCCTGAGCGCCCGACTGGAAGCGCCGCCCGGTAGGGGTCTTCAGCCCTTCGCCACAGTCTCGGCCACCAGGTCGCCCACCTCGCTCGTGGAGTAGCCCATACGCCCGGCGGACATGCTTTTCAGCTTGGTGCCGGTGACGAGCTTGACGGCATCCTCGACGGCGTCGGCGGCCTGCTGCTCACCCACGTTCTCGAGCAACATCTGGCCGGCGCACACCGCCGCCAGGGGGTTGATGACGCCCTGGCCGGTGTACTTGGGAGCCGAGCCCCCGATGGGTTCGAACATGCTCACACCCGTGGGGTTGATGTTGCCGCCGGCGGCCAGGCCCATGCCACCCTGGGTGATGGCGCCCAGGTCGGTGATGATGTCCCCGAACATGTTGCCGGTGACGAGCACGTCGAACCACTCCGGGCTCTTGACCATCCACATACAGCATGCGTCGACGTGGTAGTAGTCTCGGTGGATCTCCGGATAGTCCTTCTCGCCGATCTCGTGGAAGGCCCTCTCCCACAGGTCGTACACGAAGGTGAGCACGTTCGTCTTGCCCACCAGAGCCAGAGTGTTCTCGTCGCCCACGCCCCGGGCCTTGCGGCCGTGACGGCGCGCGTACTCGAAGGCCCAGCGCAGGCAGCGTTCCACCTGGTGCCGATTGTAGACCATCGATTGAATGGCTACCTCGTTCGGCGTCCCCTTGAGCGAGACGCCACCGGTGCCCGTGTACACGCCCCCGGTGTTCTCCCGCACCACGACATAGTCGATCTCCCCGGGTCCCTTGTCCTTGATGGGCGTCTCGACACCCGGGTACAAGCGCACCGGCCGCAGGTTGATGTACTGGTCCAGCTCGAAGCGTGCCCGCAGCAGGATCCCCTTCTCGAGGATGCCCGGCTTGACGTCCGGGTGCCCGATGGCACCCAGCAGGATGGCGTCGGAGCTGCGCAGCTCATCGAGCACGCTGTCCGGCAAGGTCTCGCCGGTCCTCTTGTAGCGCTCGCCTCCCAGGTCGTAAGAGGTTTTGTCCAGCTTGAACCCGAATCGGCTGGCGGCGGCGTCCAGGGCCTTCTCGGCCTCGACGACGACCTCGGGGCCGGTTCCGTCCCCGGGCAGGACAGCAACGCGGTAAGTCTTCATGCTAAGGCTCTCCTTGCGGCCTGGCGTGATGTGAATGGACGTGGGTCGTCGCCGGGCAGCACGACGATGGTCGCGTTCATGCCTTCGCTTTTTCGTGAGCGGCGGGCTTCGGCTGCACGGTGGGAGCGATCTTCAAGCCGTACTCGATGGCGTCGACCAGAGCGAGCCAGCTCGCCTCGATGATGTTCGGGCTCGCACCTACGGTGCTCCAGCGCCGGCCGTCCTTCTGCATGTCGATGAGCACGCGGGTGACGGCGGCGGTCCCCTTGTCACCGTCGAGGATGCGCACCTTGTAATCCGAGAGATGGAGCTCGTCGACCTCGGGATAGTGGTCGGCCAGGGCCTTGCGGAGGGCGGCGTAGAGAGCGTCGACCGGCCCGGTGCCCTCGGCTGCGGTGTGGTAGAGCTCTCCCGCCACCCGCACCTTGAGCATGGCCTCGGCGAAGAGACCCCGGCCGGTCCGGTGCTCGACGTTCACGAGGAAGTCCAGGAGCTCGAAGGGGGCTTCGTAGCCCTTCTCCTTGCGCTTGATCCTCACCGCCACGGACGCCTCGCCGGCCTCGAAGGAGAATCCCCTGGCCTCGAGCGCCTTGATGTCGTCCAGGATGCCGGCCATGTCCACAGCGGCCTGGGGGCTGACGCCATGCTCCTCGGCCATCGAGAGCAGGTTCCCCCGTCCCGACAGCTCGCTCACGACCACGCGCATCCGGTTGCCCACGAGCGCGGGGTCGATGTGCTGGTACGAGTCCTGGGTGCGCCGCATCGCCGCGACGTGGATGCCACCCTTGTGCGCAAAGGCCGAGTTGCCTACGTAGGCCACGTGCTCGTCGGGGGCCAGGTTCGCCACCTCGGCGACGAAGTGAGACAGCTCGTGCAAGGTGGCGAGGCCGCCCTCGGGAACGCACCGGAGCCCCATCTTCAGCTCGAGCCCGGCGATGACCGAGCAGAGGTTGGCGTTGCCGCAGCGCTCGCCGTACCCGTTGACCGTGCCCTGGACGTGGCCCACTCCCCGGCGGATGGCCTCGAGGGAGTTGGACACGGCGGTCTCGGAGTCGTTGTGGCAATGAATCCCCAGAGGATGGTCGATCGCCGCCTTGGCGGCATCGACGATCTCACCGATCTGCCACGGCAGCGAGCCACCGTTCGTGTCGCACAGCACCAGGGTCTCCGCGCCACCTCGGACGGCGGCACGGAGGGTCTCGAGACAGTACTCGGGGTCGGCGCGATAGCCGTCGAAGAAGTGCTCGGCGTCATAGATGACCCGACGCCCTTCGGCCTTGAGGTGAGCCACGGAGGCCTCGATGATGGCGAGGTTCTCGTCGAGGTTGGTGCGCAACACCTCTTTCACGTGCAGCGTCGAGGTCTTCCCCACCACGGTGCAGACCTCGGTCCCGGCGTCGATGAGGGCCTTGAGGTTGGCGTCTCCGTCGGGACCGCCCCCCACGCGGTGGGTGGAGCCGAAGGCCGTGATCTTCGCATGGACCCACTGGATGTCCCGGGCCCGCTCGAAGAACTCCGCGTCCTTGGGATTCGAGCCGGGCCAGCCACCCTCGATGAAGGCGACTCCCAGCTCGTCCAGGCGGCGGGCCACACGGATCTTGTCGTCGCAGGACAGGGAGATCCCTTCGCGCTGGGTCCCGTCCCGCAGGGTGGTGTCGTAGATCTCGATCATGGAGCCTCGTATTCTATCCGCTTACGGGGGTGCCGGGGACCCCGCCGGGCGTCGGAGGCCGCAGCTGGGCGGGAGTCGCCACTCTTCCGTCCCGTCGAGGGCCGCCTCGGGGTCCGCGCTCACCACTTGGAAATGCCGGTTAACGGCAACCATGAAATCTCGATGTTTCAAGCCGAGATTTCATGGTAACGTTCTGAGCGTGATACGAAGGACCGGACATGTCGCGGCGCTCCAGCGGCTGCTGAAGAGCTTCCCGGTGGTCGCCATCGTCGGTGCCCGGCAGATAGGCAAGACCACCCTCGGGCGGGTGCTCTCAGCCCAGCGCAAGGGCCCGGTGACACGGTTCGATCTCGAAGACCCCCGTGACCTCGTCCAGCTCTCGGACCCGATGCTGGCGCTAGAGCGGCTTCGGGGCCTGATCGTCCTCGATGAGATCCAGAGACGACCCGAGCTGTTCCCGGTATTGAGGGTCCTCGCCGACCGACGCCCTCTCCGGGCGCGCTTCCTGGTCCTTGGAAGTGCATCGCCGGATCTCCTGAAGCAGGACTCGGAGTCCCTCGCGGGCAGGATCGCCTACTACCACCTTCCCGGACTGAGTCTCGAGGAGGTCGGGGCCGAGAAGCTGGACCGACTCTGGGTCAGGGGGCGGTTTCCCCGCGCGTTCCTGGCGAGGACCCTGTCTGGAAGCAGCGAGTGGCGCCACAGCTTCATCCGAACCTTTCTCGAGCGTGACGTGCCGGCCTTCGGATTCTCGCTTCCATCAGAGACGCTCCATCGCTTTTGGTCGATGCTCGCCCACTACCACGGCCAGGTGTGGAACGCCTCCGAGTTCGCGCGCTCGTTCGGCGTGTCCGACACAACCGTCCGGCGCTATCTCGACCTCCTCACGTCCACGTTCGTCGTCCGCCAGCTTCGGCCGTGGGCCGAGAACCTCAAGAAGCGCCAGGTCAAGTCGCCGAAGGTGTACATCGCCGATAGTGGTCTACTCCACGCTCTTCTGGACATCGAGACGAGCCGAAGCCTGCTGGCCCATCCCAAGGTGGGAGGATCCTGGGAAGGCTTCATGCTGGAGAGCGTGATTCAGCACCTGGGCGTTCGGCGGGACCAATGCTTTTTCTGGGGGACTCACACCGGCGCCGAGCTGGACCTGCTCGTTCACGTCGGCCGCGACAGACGCGGCTACGAGTTCAAGCGAACCACGACGCCGAGGATGACCCGATCGATGCACTCTGCCCTGAACGACCTGGAGCTCAAGAGCCTCGACGTCGTGCACGCCGGCGAGCACACGTTTCCCTTGACTCGCGGCGTCCGAGCGGTAGCGGCGAGTCGCCTGCTGACGGACTTGAAGAGATAGCGCTCGCTCCCCCACGGCTTCCTCCGGGTTCGTCAGTAGGCATCCTGGTGGAACGCCCCGCTGACGAACTCGAGGACCGCGGGCAGGGCGTCTCTCCAGTACGTCCAGTCGTGGGCGCCGTCGCGAATCCGGAACTCGTGGGGGATCTCCTTCTTCCGCATGGCGATGTGGACCAGGGAGTTACCCTCGTACAGGAAGTCGTCGTCGCCGCAGTCGATGTACCAGCGGACGGACTTCACCTCGTCGACGGGCACGGCTTCGAGGAGATCCAGTACGTTGTGCTCCTTGTTGTGCACGGCGATCTCCTCGTCCGTGTACTGCTGTCCGTAGCGGGAGTACCGCGCCCTCACCCGCTTCAGATCGCGCGAGCCCGTGCTGGCGCTCAGCGGCGCGGAGCTCGAGAACATCTCCGGTCGGTGGAGGGCATACATGAACGCCCCGCCGCCTCCCATGGACAATCCGGCCACCGAGCGATACTGGCGATCGGTCTTGACACGGTAGGTCTTCTCGATGAACGGGATCAACTCCTCAAAGAAGAAGTCCTCGTAGCGCCACTCCCCGTCCGGTGAGTTGAAGTAGCCGCGCCGGCCGGTGTCGGCGTCCGGCATGACGATGACCATGGGAGTGGCCTGGCCGGAGCCGATGGCGCGGTTGGCAATGCGGTGGACTTCACCGAATTGAATCCAGCCCGTCTGGTCGTCTCCGCTCCCGTGGAGGAGATACAGCACCGGATATCGACGCTCGGAGCTGTCGTAGTCCGGCGGCAGGTAGACGGCGTACTTGCGCTCTCCTCCCAGGATGTCGCTGCTCAGGGACAGGTCGTCGAAGACCTTGCCGGATTGAGCGAAGGCCGCCGAGTGCAGCACGGCGAACACGACGATGCTCAGGGCGATTCCTCGATCCATTGATCGTCTCCCAAGAGGGCCCCGGAGCCCCTCAGCCTCGGACTCCGGACGGCGCGGCCCAGTCTACTTCGAAGATCCGTCCTGGGGGTTGCTTGAGGTCGGCCGGCGGTCCATGCTGAGCTGAGGGCGGAGGTGACACGATGGCTGGAGCTTCAGAGGGAGCCACTCGGCGGGGATTCCTGAAGACGGCCGGGGCGGCTCTCGTTGGCGCAGCTGCCACCGAGCGGGCTGCCCTCGCCACCTCGGGCGTGTCGGCTGAGTCTCACGTTGCGACGCTCTTTGGAACCCTGACTCCGGAGCAGCGAAGGGTCGTCGCGTTTTCGTGGAATCACCAGGATCCGGGCCGTGGGCTGCTCCGGACCTTCGTCGCCAACAACTGGCGCATCACCCGCCCGTCGGTCGACAGCGATTTCTTCACGCTCGACCAGAAGGATCTGATCCGAGCCATATTCGAGAGCCTCTACAACCCCGAGTGGGTGCCCCGGGTCGACGCCCAGCTGGCTGACGATGCCGGCGCGTGGGGGCGTCACCAGAGCATCGCGATCTTCGGCACTCCAGGCGAGGAGCGCTTCGAGCTGGTGATGACCGGACGGCACCTGACGATACGCTGCGACGGGAACTCGACCGAGCACGTGGCTTTCGGTGGACCCATCTTCTACGGCCACGCGGCGGACGGCTTCTACGAGGGGCCGAAGCACCCGGGGAACGTGTACTGGCCCCAGGCGATCGAGGCGAATCGCGTGTTCGAGATGCTCGACGGCGCCCAGCGGGAGAAGGCGCTCGTCGCACGGCGACCCCGGGAGCAGGCCGTGGCGTTCCGAGAGCCCGGCTCGTTGCCGGGAATCGGCATCGCCGAGTTGAGCGCCGATCAGAAGACGCAGATGCAGAAGACGCTGGCGTCTCTTCTCGAGCCCTATCGGGCCGTCGATCGTGCCGAGGTGCGCGCGTGCCTCGATGCACGAGGCGGCCTGGATCGGTGCTCGTTGGCTTTCTTTGAAGCCCACGACACGGGGGACGACGGCGTCTGGGACAACTGGCGCCTCGAGGGACCGTCGTTCGTCTGGTACTTTCGGGGCTCGCCGCACGTTCACGTGTGGGTGAACGTGGCGAGCGATCCGAGCGTCGCAACGAACTCAGGCTAGGAATCGCCGCCCAGAGTGTAGGATCTCCACGGCCATGGCCAGAGAGGGGAGATCTCATGGGACGGCACGTCACAATTCTCACGGCCGGGCTTGCAGCGGCCCTGCTTGCCGGGGGATGCACCGCCGAGGCTCAGGCCCCCAAGAAGCCCAACTTCGTGGTGATCTTCGCCGACGACATGGGCTACGGCGACCTTGGGGCGTTCGGCCATCCCATGTTTCGGACACCCAACCTGGACCGGATGGCCGCCGAAGGTCAGAAGTGGACCCAGTTCTACGTGGCCGCCAGCGTGTGCACGCCCAGCCGGGCCGCGCTGCTCACGGGCCGCTACCCGGTGCGCAGCGGGATGGCCTCGGACACCCGGCGGGTTCTGTTTCCCAACTCCGGTGGTGGCCTCCCCGCGGAAGAGATCACCATAGCCGAGGCGCTCTCGGATGCCGGCTACGTGTCCGGGGCGTTCGGCAAGTGGCACCTCGGTCACCTGCCGCAGCATCTCCCCACCCGGCACGGGTTCTCGACGTACTGGGGGATTCCCTACTCCAACGACATGGACAAGGTGGCCGGTTCGCCGAACGGGCGTGCCGAGGCGAAGGCCGACGCACGATGGCAGGCCAATCCGGCGAACTACAACGTCCCCATCCTCCACGATGAAGCGGAAATCGAGCGCCCCGCCGACCAACACACGATCACCCGCCGCTATACGGAGAAGGCCGTCGAGTTCATTCGAGCGAACCGCGAACGCCCCTTCTTCGTCTACCTCGCCCACTCGATGATGCACATCCCGCTCTTCGCCTCGGCGGAGTTCACCGGGCGCAACCCGGCGGGTCTTTACGCCGATGCGATCGAGGAGGTCGACTGGAGCGTGGGACGGATCGTCACCACCCTGCAGGAGCTCGGCCTCGACGAGCGGACGCTCGTCGTCTTCACCTCGGACAACGGGCCGTGGCTGATCTACGACAGCCACGGGGGCTCGGCCGGCCTGTTGCGTGGCGGCAAAGGCGACACGTTCGAGGGCGGCATGCGCGAACCGACGGTCTTCTGGGGCCCGGGGCTCGTGGCCCCGGCCGTCGTCCGCGACATGGGCTCGACCCTCGATCTGCTGCCGACGTTCTGCGCGCTCGCAGGCGTCGAGCCCCCCGGCGACCGGATCCTGGACGGCCACGACCTGGGGCCCACCCTTCGAGGCGAGGGTCCGAGCCCGCGCGACGAGATGCTCTTCTATCGCAAGACCACCGTCTTCGCAGCTCGCGTGGGCCCCTTCAAGGCCCACTACTTCACCCAGTCCGGGTACGGGGGCGACCCGCCGGTGCCACACGATCCCCCGCTCCTCTACAACGTCGTCGAGGATCCGTCGGAGAGATTCGACGTGGCAGCGAGACACCCGGACGCGCTCGAGCGCATCCGTGGCCGTGTCGCGACCCACCGCGAGACTCTCGAGCCCGTCATCGATCAGCTCGCGATTCGTCTCGATCCCTGATCAAAGCGCTATTCGCCCACGACCACCGTCCAGGGTCGAATGCGCCAGGCGGTGACGATTCCTTTCTTCACGTAGGGATCGTTCGCGACGAACGTCTCGACGACCGAGGGCTCGTCACAGCGAAAAACGAGCACCGCGCCGTCGACCGGATCGGCGTAGGCTCCTCCCAGGACGAACTCGCCTCGCTCGAGAGCCTTGCCCGCGAGCCGCAGATGCTCCTCCCGGTAAGGAGCCCGCTTCTCGACGGCGTCCTCGACGTAGTCGTAGAACAGAAGATAGTGCACGGGTCACCTCATGTCCTGGCGCAGTTGGCGAGAGCTCCGACGTGCCCCGATGATTCAGAGACACGCCGATGTCTGCATGCTACGCTCCCGGCTCCGTGGCCGGCAACCGTCGATGGTGGCCCGGCTGCGACGACGCCGGCGGCCCGAGAGCGCGCCGACGTGCTTCACCACGACGAGCCGAAGGAGACAGCCGATGGCCACGACCGACACGAAGATTCTTCTCTCCGAATCCGACGTCCCGACGCACTACTACAACATCGCCCCGGACCTCCCGCCGCCACTGCCTCCGCCGCTCAACCCCGCCACCCGATCCTCTTCAACCTCTCGGGCCACGGACACTTCGACCTGAGCGCGTACGACTCATACTTCTCCGGCACGATGGACTCAAACGCCTGACGGCGCCACGGCCATTCGTCGAACTCCGGGCGACTCCCGACCGTACAGTCTTGTAGAACAGGGGGGGATCGTGCCCAAGAAACTGGTTCGGGACACACGGCGCGGCGTCGTTGGAGGCGTCGCCTCAGGCCTGGGGCAGTACCTGGACGTGGATCCCGTCCTCGTGCGGCTGGCCTTCGTGCTGCTGTTCTTCGCCAACGGCCTCGGGCTGCTCGTTCACTTGATCTGCTGGGTCGTGATCCCCCGGGGGGACGCCACCGCTCCGGCCGTTGCGGCCTCGGCGACCGAGGCCGCGGGACAAGGGTTCGAGGCCGTCCGTGAAGCGGGCTCCAGGGTCGCCGACGAGGTGCGCTCGGCTGCCGAGGGAGTGCGAGAGGCGGCCCAGAACGCCCGCAGTGCGGCACCCGAGCCGGCCCGCGCCCAGGCCGTCGTGGGGGCGGTCCTGATGCTGGGCGGTGTCCTGCTGCTCGCCGATAACTTCGGCTGGCTGACGTGGCCCTACTGGGCCAACGTCGGAACGCTCTGGCCGTTGCTGCTCGTCGGCCTGGGGGTCGGTCTGATCGCCAAGTCGAGGAACTCGGCCACGGCCTAGCAGCCGGGCGGACCGGCCCCTTCCCGTCGAAACACCGCAAGACGCCGGGTTTCGGCTAACATGACGTCGGGTCGGTCGCCGCGACGGGAGGGCCCGAGTGCCGACGTCGGAGTCCACAGAGAACCGTCACAGTCCGAAGTACATCGCCGGCCTGGCGCTGGCGGCGGCGTCCATTCTCGTGGTCGGCGTCCTACTGAGGCCCGCCGAGCCCCAGTCGGAGGCCCCTCCCCTCGTGTCACAGAGCGAGACCCAGCGCCTGGCTCGGCTGGCTCAGCGCCGGGCCCTGGACACCATGACCGAGCACTTCTCCGACGTCGCGGGAGACCTGGCGAGCCGGGTCGTTCAAGTGGGCGCAGGGACGGGCAGCGGGATCCTGTGGGGCACCGACCTCGTGCTGTCCACCGGCCTGGACACGCCGGCCCCGGAGTCGACCGTCGTCCTGACTCCGGACGGCCACCTGCTCACCATGACCCGGTCTGTGGCCGGCCCGGAGCTTCCCTTCGCCGCATACGAGCTTCCGGGCGAAACGCCATCCAGGGCCAACCCCATCGGTGCGGCACGGCTACTCGAGCCCGCCGAGTGGGTGCTCGCGGTCTGGCACCGCGAAAGCGAGCTGGCCTTCAGCCCGGGCCACTACCTGGAGATGCAGGCCACGAGCTGCGGCGAGCACGCGGTCGAGGAGGTCCTCACCAGCCTGGCTCTTTCCAGCGAGATGGCCGGCGGCGGCCTCTTCGATCTCGACGGCGCCCTGGTGGCGGTCATCCTGCCGTGCGGCGAGGGCCACGCCGCGTTGAGCCCGCCGAGCATCTCGCGCCTGATCCGGGTCGGCCGCAGCCTCGAGGGGCAGCTCCTTGCACTCTACGGCATGCGAACCGTTCCCGTCACCGACGCCGCCGGAAGCCACCTGGGCGTCGAGAGCGGCGCGCTGGTGAGCGAGGTCTGGAAGGGCCGCCCCGCCGCCCGGGCGGGTCTGCGCCCGGGCGACGTGATCGAGGGTCTGGGCGAACACCCTGTCGGCTCGCCCCAGGACCTGCAGCCGCTCCTCCTGCCGCCGGAGCTGGGGCCCGGGGTCGTTCGGGCCAGGAGAGGTCGGCGCACCGTCGAGATCGACCTGAGTGCCGGTTCCACGTCGGAGAATGGCGGCGCAGGGAATGAAGATCACGGCGTCCAACTCGAGCCCGCCGCCGCAGGCCTCGTGATCGGTTCAGTGTCTCCCGGAAGCCGCGGTGAGGCCGCCGGGCTGCGGACTGGCGACCGGATCGTGCGGGTCGACGACCGGGAGCCGCAGAACGAGGCCGATCTCCGCCGGGCTCTGGCACGGCGCCCGATATTCGTCGAGCTCGAGAGAGGGGCGCGGCGCCTCGGGATGCTGCTCGAGTAGATGAACGAGCTGTCCTCGCTCGGGCTCATCCTGCTGCTGGCCCTCGGCGCCGGCCACCTGGTGAAGTACGTCAGGCTGCCGGAGGTCACGGGCTACATCCTCGCCGGCATCGTGCTCGGACCCTCGATGCTCGGCTGGGTCAGCGTGCAGAACCTGGCGGCCCTGGAGATCCTCAGCGAGGTCGCGCTCGGGCTGATCCTGTTCTCGGTGGGCACGGTGTTCGAGGCCTCCCGCTTCCGCCGTGTCGGGCGCCAGGTGCTCTCCCTGACACTCTACGAATCGGCCCTGGCCGCGCTCCTCGTGACGGCGGGCATGCTGTGGCTCGGCGTGAGCTGGCAGGCGTCGTTCCTGCTCGGCGCCATCGCCATCGCCACGGCACCCGCCTCCACTCTCATGGTGATCCGCGAGGTCGACAGCGAGGGACCCCTGACCGACAGCCTCCTCGCGATCATCGCCCTCAACAACATCTACTGCATCATCGCGTTCAGCCTCGTGGGGGCCGCCATCGACCTCGCCTCGACCCTGGGCGGATCGACGGGTCTCATGACCACTCTCTACGCCGCGCTGTATCCGCTGGTGTGGCAGCTCGTGGGCTCCGTGGCGCTGGGTTTCCTGGTGGGTCTGCTCCTCGCCCGCTGGGCGTCCGCCATCAGCGAGACGGGCGAGACGCTCATCCTTCTCGGGGGCTCGATCCTCTTCTGCGTCGGGGTGGCTCGCGTGCTGGAGCTGTCTCCCCTGATCGCAAGCATGGCGGTGGGCGCCACCATGGTGAACCTCTCGCAGCGGAGCCAGCCGCTGTTCACCACGCTTTCGGAGGCCGACCCGCCTTTCTACGCCATCTTCTTCGTTCTCGCCGGCGCCGTCCTGGATCTGTCGCTGGTGGGTTCGCTGGGACTGGCCGGCGGTGTCTACCTCGTGGGTCGCGCAGTCGGCAAGCTCCTGGGCGCTCGGTTCGGCGCCCGCCGCCTGGGCATGGCGCCCAGCGTGCAACGCTACCTGGGCCTCACCCTGATGGCACAGGCCGGCCTCGCTGTCGGGCTGACCTTCGTCGCCGAGCACCGTTTCCCGGAGCTCAGCAGAGCGGTGACCACGATCGTTCTCGCCTCGGTGGCGGTCTACGAGATGTTCGGCCCCGTCACCACCCGCTGGGCGCTGATTCGCAGCGGAGAGTCACGCTTCCAGCGCCCGGACGAGATCGCGATCTGAGAGCGCGCCGATCTCCCGGTGCGTCGGCGCAGGACCGTGCCGAGCACGCCGAGGGCCCTGGTTTCAATCGGGCTGCGGCTTCCGGCACACGTAGGCCAGGACGTAGCAGTCCTCGATCTGGTCGAACAGACCGCAGCTGTGGGCTATCGCCGTTTCGGAGAACTCGTCTCGTGACGTGATGGGTCCGGCGTGGTTCAGGCCCCGGGCCTCGACGATCTCGAAGCCGGCTTCCACCAGGTCACCGGACAGCTCCTTGTGCGTGTACTCGTACTTGTGGTCCGGGTCGACGAAGTCGTCCTGTTGCAGGCGGGTGAGGCGGGTGAGGCGGGCGTTGGGGGTGTCGAGGGCAAAGTGCCCCGCGGGCTTCAGAACACGGAGGACCTCGCCGTAGGTCGTGCGAGCCTCGGAACGGGTCACGTGCTCGATCGACTGGCCGCTGTACACCAGGTCTACGGATCCGTCGGGGATGGGCTGGAGCGTGGTCATCGACTGGTAGAGATAGTCAACGGGACCGAGCGCGGTTTCGATCGTCTCAAAGGCCTGGTCGCCCTCGGTCTTGTAGAGCTCGTGGCGCTCGGGGCTCGGCAGGTCGACGATGGTCAGGCGATCGAAGCGGTAGGGGTAGCCGATCTCCACCATCGCCCCGTCGGAAGATCCCTGACAGCTTCCTCCAATGTCCACGATCCGCTGCGCACGGGGCAGGCCTCGCACGAATCGACCGCGGCTCTCGTGGAGCGACGTGGAGAGATCACTGTAGAGCCGCGACTCGGCAAACTCCCGCGAGTCGATCAGCGTGCGGAGGAAGTGGTCGCGGGAGATAGCGCGTTTACTCAAACGGCCGAGGAAGTGCTTCTGCCCCTGCGCGTCCGGCTCCCGGCCCAGGAGAAGACGGTAGGCGAGGCCAACGAACGCCTCGTCGCCCAGATCCCCGAGTTCAGTGCGGCCCTGGAGCCACCGGCGGAGGCTCATGGAGTGGCCGCTCCCGGCTGCGACGGCTGGCTCCTCGCCCGCAGGCCTCCTGGACGTAGCCAAGAGCCCGGAGCTTCTCACAGGCCTCGGGGCTGAGTCGCTCCTCTCCCGACGTCCTCTCGAGGGCGTCTCGGAGGCCCTCCCACCCCCTGTCCGCTCGGGCCTGGAAAGCCTCGACCTCGTCTCGCTGCCGCTGGAGCTCGACCGGGTGGTCCGCTGACACGTCCCGTATCTCACCGGGATCCGTGGCCCGGTCGTAGAGGTCGAAGCGTGCGCTCTCGCCCTCCGGCGTGGCCACGAGCTTGAAGCGGACGTCCAGGGTGGCAGTCAGGCTTCGATCGTTCTGGGCGAACAGGTGAGTCCGACCGCGCACCTCGCCGCCGCTCACCGCCGGCAGGAGACTCTGCCCGGCGAGACCGGAGGGGTACGAGGCCTTGACCGCGTCGAGGAGCGTCGGGACGAGATCCAGGGTGGAGGCGAGAACCGGGGTCTTGAGGCCCGCGGGCGCTCCGGGGACCAGGAGGATCAGGGGGACGCGGAGGGATGGATCGAACAGGTTCTTTCCGTGGTCGAAGTAGTAGTCGTGCTCACCCAGGCTCTCCCCATGGTCCGACGTGAGGGCGACGACTGTCGTGCCTTTCACCGCTGAGGCGCGGAACGCCTCGAGCACGCGGCCCACTTCGGCGTCGACGGCGGCAATCTCGCCGTCGTACTGAGCCACGTACCAGGCGAGGCGATCCGGCCCCTGGACCGCCCACTGGTGAGGGATCCCTCCCTCGAGAGAGTCCACCACCGGCAAGGCCAGGCCCTCCGACGTTCGGGCGTCGAGGAAGGCGGTATCGAAAGGCGGAGGGGGCGTATAGGGAGTGTGGGGATTCACGTAGTGGAGCCAGAGGAGAAAGGGCCGATCGGGTTGGGCGCGGGCGAGGAACTGGACGGCGGCCTCGGTCGTGGCCCGGGTCCGATCCATCTCGGTCTGGAGCGCGGCCTCCTCCCAGGTCTCCCGGTAGACGCGAAAGCCCTTGCTGTATCCCAGCGAGGCCGCGACGTTGGCGTTGTCGACGATGGCCACGGTGTCGTAGCCCGCCTCCTGCAGCACGCTGGCGAGGGTGGGGTTGAAGCCCACGAGGAGAGGATGGGTCTTGCCGTAGCCCGACTGCGACGCGTAGCGTCCCGTGAGCATCGCGACGAAGCTGCCGCGGGTCTTGGGCCAGTAGGTGAAGGCCTCCTCGAAGAGGGTGCCTTCGGCGGCGAGCGCGTCGATGTTCGGGCTCGTCTCCCGGTGGTAACCGTAGGCTCCCAGATGATCCGGTCGCAAGGTGTCGATGGTGATCAGCAGGACGCTCCAACCGCGCCCCGTTCCCGCCGGTCCTCGGGAGACGGGACCCTCACTCTCCTGTCGTGGCCCCGGACACGCGAGACCGAGCCCGGCGAGGACCACGAGCACGACCCCGACCCTCAGTCCTCCGGACATGTCTGCCCCGCTTCGACGTAGCCAAGTGCCTTCAAGGCCTCGCACTCTTCCCGGGTCATCACCGCTGCTGCCGTGGACCCTTCGCCCGGCTCGAACGCGCTGCGCATCCACAACTGCAAAGTCTCGCGGAAGTAGGCGGTGCGGAGAGGATATTCCTCGGCCTGGTCCTCCGTCTCCCCGGGATCGGCGGCCGTGTCGAACAGCTGCTCCTCCCCCGTCGCGGTGTCATAGATAAAGGTCCAGCGCTGGTCGCGCAGCGCGTAGCGTGGACGGTCCCAGACCGTGCGGGAGATGACCAGCGGCTTGCCGCTTGCGCCTGCGATCACGGGCAGAAGGCTTCGCCCCTGGAACTCGCGGTCGGCCCCGCCCGATTCGCGCACCCCGAAGATATCGGTCACGGTGGGCGCAAGATCGAGCAGGTCCGCCATCTCGCTCACCCGAAGGCCGCGCGGCCCCACTCCCGCGGGAAGCCGCACGATGAGCGGAATGCGCGCGCTGGGCTCGAAGACGTAGACGTTGTGCCCGATCCAGCCGTGCTCGAAGAGCTCCTCGCCGTGGTCCGCGGTCACGATCAGGACCGTGTCGTCCCACACCCCCGCCGCCTCCAGGGCCTCCTGCAGCGCTCCCACCTCCTGGTCGACGTAGGCGAGGTTGCCGTCGTAGAGACGGACGAGATGGGCCTGCTCCTCTTCGGAGAAGGGGCGGCGGCCCTGGTTCACGTCCCTGAAGAACTCCATGTCCCCGCGGGCGGCTCGCGAGATGGGCCCGTCGGGACCGAAGCGAGTGTCGAACGGCGGCGGCGGGTCGTAGGGAAAGTGAGGCTCGCGGTAGTGGAGGTAGGCAAAGAACCGTCGCCCCGCGTTCACCGCGAGCCACCGGGGGATCACCTCGCGAAAGACGTCGGCGCGGCTCCCGATCTGCTGCCAGAGCTCGTGAAACTCGTCGAAGCCCCGGTCGAAGCCGTTGAAGCCCCCGGGCACTGCCGTGGCCACGAAGCCCGCGGTGAAGACTCCCTCTCCCGACAGCACCTCGGCCAGCGTCAGCCGGCCGGCAGGCAGAGGAGAGGAGAACGAAACGTCGCCGTGATGGCGGTCCGGGTACTGCGAGGTCCACACCGACGACATGGCGCCCAGGGTGTAGATCGCCGGGGTGAACGCCTTCTCGAACACGATGCCGTCGCTGGCGATGGCGTCGATCACCGGGGTCGTCGCCCGGTCGTACCCATACGCACCGAACTGCTGGGCGCGGGCCGCGTCGAGGACCACGAGGACGACGTTGGCGTCCTTCAGCCCCTCTCGCAGGCCGTCGGCGCGCTCGTCCTCGGCCGGAGGGAGCGCTCCAAGGGCCAGCGGATCTTCGCCCCCGCGGCCGAGGATTCTCGGAGCCCGCCACGTCCCCCAGGCGAACCGCTGGCCATCCGCCTCGCCGACGCTGAGGCTCACCCGAACGATCTGGCCCGCCCTGCCCGGCAGATGCACCGTGACCTCTCCGGGGCCCTCTTCGTTTCCTCGAAGCAACCGGCTCCAGAGCTCGCGCTCGCCGCCGGGGCCGTCCGCCGACCCCAGGGTGACGCGGAACGAGGCCGCCCCGGCCGACGCTCGGGCGGCAAGAGGCAGCTCGGGCGTGAATCGAAGCTCGGCATCCGCCGGCAGGCGCACCGCGAATCCGACCGAAGCGGGGCCGACGAGCTCGACCGAAGGCACGCCGTCCGTGTCGGCAACCTGGAAGGGGCGGGGAGCGTCGCGCCGCAGCAGGTCGTCGAGCCTCGGGTCCCCCCGCGGCCCGATGGTGAGGCTGTAGAAGGCCGCGGCCAGCTGGCGCTGGTCACGGCTCTCTGGATCTCGATCTGCTGGAGACGCCATTCGGGCAAACACGAAGCGCAGCCGATTCTCACCTGCCCGCTGCGCCTCTGCTGGCAACGAAACCGCGTAGCGCGAGCGCAGGTCGGCCAGCCGCAGATCATCGACAGGCGTGTCGTTGAGAAGGACGGAGAGTCTCTGAGCGTCCACGTCCTCATAGGGCGCCACGTCGAGAATGGCGACGCGGGGCGAAGGCTCATCGAAGCGAAGCGTGATCTCCGCTTCTCCCTTCGACCAGAGAAAGGGCTCCCCACCGACCCCCGCCTCCCTGTGGAAGCCCTCTTGTAGATGAGGCTCCGCCGAGGGCGTGCCAAAAAGCAGGACCGGGTGCTCGGACCAGCGCTCGGCCACCGGCACCCGACGCGCCAGGTCGTAGACCATGTCTTTTGGCGTCGGCGTACAGCTCGAGACCAGGACGGCGACGGCCATGGCGCTGGCCCACACGAGGCTCCGCCGCGCGGGGTGCGCAACGGATCGGGAGAGTAATGCGAGCTTTCGGGGCACTTCTGGCGAGTCTCAGGATCAGAGGATTCACTATTTTACCAGCAAGCGCACGTGTCCCCGGTAGCGCGGACACGAACGAGAATGGGCGTCATTCCGAGCGCCTCCCCGGTGAGGGTGGCGCGAAGAATCTCCCGATACCGCCCGTCGGGAGACGCTTCGTCGCCAGCCCAACGACGATGCTCCTCAGCATGACGGATAATGGACAATGGGACAACGGGTCCTGAGCCCGTCGCTCAGCGGAGCGGGCTCAGGACGATAGGTCAGCGGGTCTCGACAGCTCCGACGTCAGGGACGAGGCGGGCAATGCGGCCGGGCTCGAGGGAGACGTAGAGGTATCCGTCCGGGCCGCTCACCACGTCTCGGATGCGCCCGATGCTCTTGAACACGATCTCTTGATGGACGACGGCTCCGTCCTTCAGCTCCAGGCGGCGCAACTCCTCTGCGGCCAGTGACGAGACGAAGATGTCGTGCCGCCAGCCCGGGAAGGCGTCTCCCCTGTAGAAGTCCATGGCGCAAACGGCCAGCGACGGCGTCCAGTGGACGAGAGGCTGCTCAAGCCCGTCCTTCGCGGTCAGGTTCGTGATGGGCGTACCGTTGTAGTTCATGCCGTAAGTAATGATGGGCCAGCCGTAGTTCAGCCCGCGTCGAACGAGGTTGAGCTCGTCGCCACCCCGGGGCCCGTGCTCCACGTCGTAGAGATCTCCGCTCACCGGGTGCAGCGCGAGACCCTGGGCGTTTCTATGCCCGTAGCTCCAGATGCTCGGAATGGCGTCCTTGCGGTCGACGAACGGGTTGTCCGCGGGGATGCGCCCGTCGTCGTGGATCCGGTGAACCTTGCCGTTTGGGCGAGTGATGTCCTGGGCGTCGTCCTTGTGGCCGCGCTCACCGATGGTGAAGAAGAGGTACCCCTTCCCGTCGAAGACCAGCCGGCAACCGAAGTGCACTCGCCCCTTCCGGTAGAGCTCCACCGGTGCGCGGAAGAGCGTCTCCTGATCGACCCAGCGGCCGTCGCGGATCCGGCCGCGCACGATGACGGTCATCGCCGTGCCGTTCGGTCCGGCCTCGCTGAAGGAGAGGTAGACCCAACCGTTCTTCTCGTAGTCGGGGTGGACCTCGACGTCCATCAGCCCGCCCTGGCCCTCGAACCAGACCTCGGGAGTCCCGGCGACGGGCTCGGGCAGAAGCAGTCCCTTCTCGACGATGCGGAGGCGCCCTGCCTGCTCGCTGACGAGCATGCGGCCGTCGGGAAAAAAGGCCATCGACCACGGGATTTCCAACCCGTCGACGACGGCCTCGACACGGAAGGCATGCTTCTCGCTGCTGACGACAGTGTCCCCGGTTGGCTGTGTGAAGGTCGTCTGCTCCCGCTGGATCTCGGTACGCCGCTCGCGGATATAGATCACGAGTGTCCGGATCTCGTCCTCGGACAACGCCTGTCCAAAGAGAGGCATGCCAGCGTCCTCGCGGCCCTCTCGGATGCTCGTGGCGAGGCTCGCGTCGTCGCCGCCAAAGACCCACTCGTCGTCGAGCAGGCTCTCCGCCAGTGCCCCAGCCAGCTTCTCTCCGTGGCAGCTCGCGCAGGTCTCGGCCCAGACCTCGTCCACGTCGCGGGTCGCCTCGCTCCGGGCCGGCGGCCCGATAGAGAGCACGAGCACTGCGAGGGCAATGCAGAGGATGACGGCGGACGGTGTCGCCCGCGTGATGCGTTCAAAGGCCATTGGTTCGTTCTCTCCCGTTTCATTCAGCGCCCCCCCCACCCCTATCCCCTCCCCACGAGGATGACGACCGAGCGCGGTCCGGCGACATACGTCTTGGCCGAGGGCAGGAGCACCTCGCTGCCCGGCTCGACGGCGTCCGCTCCGGGCTCGAGGCTCGTGTCGACGAAGAGCCGCCAGCGCCGAGGCGCCCGGAGGGCCGGGAGCTCGAAGCGCTGGGGCTCCCAATGAGCGTTCGCAAAGAGATAGATCGCTTCATCTCCCTGTGACGCCCTGAGGAACATGCCGAGCACGCGGGATTCGCCCCGCCAGTCGGGTTGGCCGAGCTTCAGGCCGTGCCAGGCGACGGGGGGCTTCGCCTCGTCCTCGAAGAAGGTTCTGCGCCGGAGCGACGGATGCGCCTTGCGAAAGCGAACGAGGCGTGACGTGAAGCGAAACGCCTCCGCGTTCTTCTCGAGGAGCGACCAGTCCACCCACGAGATGTCGTTGTCCTGACACCAGGCGTTGTTGTTGCCTCTCTGGGTGCGGCCGAGCTCGTCGCCTCCCAGGAGCATGGGCACGCCCTGCGAGATGAAGAGCAGGGCGAGGAAGTTGCGCGTCTGGCGGGCCCGGAGGGCATTCACCTCGGGGCTCGAGCTGGGCCCCTCCACTCCGCAGTTCCACGAGAGGTTCTCCGCGTGGCCGTCGCGGTTCTCCTCGCCGTTGGCCTCGTTGTGCTTCTCGTCGTAGGAGACCAGGTCGCCAAGCGTGAAGCCGTCGTGACACGTCACGAAGTTGATGGAGTGCCACGGGGCACGCCCCGATCCCCGATACAGGTCGGGGCTGCCGCCGAGCCGCGTGGCCAGGGCCCGCGCCATCCCCGGGTCGCTCTTGACGAATCGGCGGATGTCGTCCCGGAACTGGCCGTTCCACTCAGCCCACCGCCCCCAGCTGGGAAAGCTGCCGACCTGATAGAGACCGGCGGCATCCCATGCCTCGGCGATGAGCTTGACGTGCGCCATCACCGGATCGGCGGCGATCGCCTCCAGGATCGGGGGGTTGGGCAGGGCCTGGCCGTCTCGGCCCCGGCCGAGGATGGAGGCGAGATCGAAACGAAATCCGTCGACGTGCATCTCCGTCACCCAGTAGCGCAGCGCGGCCAGGATCTGGAAACGCACTACGGGGTGGTTACAGTTCATGGTGTTTCCACAGCCGGAGTAGTTGAGATAGCGGCCCGTGTCCGGCTCGAGCAGGTAGTAGGTCGGGTTGTCGAGACCCCGCCAGCAGAAGGTGGCCCCCCGCTCGTCGCCCTCCGCGGTGTGGTTGAACACCATGTCGAGGATGACCTCGATGCCGGCTTCGTGGAGGGCCGTCACCATCTCCTTGAACTCGCGGACCGCATGGTCGGGTCCGCCTTCGCCCGCGTAGCTCGACTTGGGGGCGAAGAAGGAGACGGGCTGGTAGCCCCAGAAATTGCGGAGCGGCTCGCCGTTCTCCGGATCGCGGAACTGGTTGTCGCTCTCATCGAACTCGGTGACGGGCATCAGCTCGACTGCCGTGACACCGAGCTCCTTCAGGTACGGAATCTTCTCCGCGATCCCGCGAAAGGTGCCTGGATGGGCGACCGCGGAGCTCGAGTGACGGGTGAAACCGCGCACGTGGATCTCGTAGATGATCGAGTCGGCGAGAGGCGTGTTGAGCGGGTGCTCGTGCTCCCAGTCGAACTCCTCGTCCATGACCCGGGAGCGCAGCCGATCGAGCCTTCCCTTCGGGCCGGAGACGGGACTCCACACCTCGAGACCCGACACCGCTTTGCCGTAGGGGTCGATCAGAACCGTGTCGCCGTCGCACCGGACGAGCGCCGGCTGCGGGTTGGGGTCGCACTCCACGCGGAAACCGTACTCGATTCCGGGATCGATCCCCTCGACGAGGACGTGCCAGACGTCGCCCGTGCGGTTGTAGCGGGCGTCGAGGGGCAGCTCCAAAACGGGATCGTCGTGGCTGGGAAGAAAGAGGACCAGGGCGAGAGAGGTCGCATGGGGCGAGAAGACGGAGAAGTTCACGCCGTTGCGGCGGGCGTTCGCCCCGTAGGGCAAAGGATGTCCGCGGCGGACGGCGAGATCGCCGCTCACCACGCGCTCGAGCCGCTCGGCCGCCGCCGCCCGGCCCTCAGCTCCGTCCATGGACCCGTGCGACGAGCCGGTCGAACCGCGGCTCGCCTCGAAGGGCGGCGAGAGCTGCGTCCGCCCCGAGGAAGACGATCCAGGGATCCCGTCCTTCGGCGGCGCGTTCGAGGGCATCGAGCGCCGTGTCGCGCTCTCCGAGGGCAAGGCGTGCGACCGCCAGATGGTAGGGCGACACGAACGCGTTCCCCCCGAGCGCGTCCAGGTCCGAGAGGATCGCTCGGGCCTCCTCGGCCTCTCCGGTCCGGGTCAGCGCCCAAGCGAGCTGCGCCCGCATGACGATCCCGCCGTCGCTCCGCTCGACCGCGCTGCGCAACGCGGTCACCGCACGATCCCCCTGCCCGGCGGCGAGGCTGGCCAGCGCCAGCCCCCAGTAGCCCAGCGCCCGGTCGGGTCTCAGCTGAACGCCCTGGCGAACGGCCGTGAGGAGACCCTCGGCCGGGCCGCCCATCTCGTGGAAGAACGCCCGGGCCACCCCGGCAAGGCCCGAGAGTGGGTCCGCTTCGAGCGCAAGATCGATCTCCCGGCGGGCCGCGTCCGTGTCACCGGCGAGATCGAGAAACAGACCGTAGAGAAGGCGGATCACGTGGGAGTCGGGCTCGTCGGCCAGGGCTCGCTGGTGCGCACGACGTGCGGCGTCCCAGTTCCAGTCGCGGAAGAGCACGATCCACGCCGAGACGGCGTGGGCCGCGGCCAGCTCGGGGCTCCGCTCGAGCGCCTGCTCGACGCACTCGGCGGCCCGGTCCCAGGCCTCGCTCGGCCGCACGGCACCTGCAAACACCAGCAGGACGTGGGCGTCGGCGAGTCCGGCGTGGGGGGCCGCCCACGCGGGATCGCGGAGAGTGGCTTCTCCGAACTGTCCGATGGCTTTGGAGATCCCGTCCGCGTTCAACCAGGCCTCGAAGTAGCGGCCCCTGGCGTAGCTGTCCCAGGCCTCGCGCTTCGGGACATAGCCGGAACGTCCCTCATCCGGACTGAGGCGCGCGTGAAGCTGCACCGCAATCTCCTCGGCCAAGTGATCCTCCACGCTGAACACGTCCGTGAAGGGCGTGTCGATCTGGCGAGCCCAGGGCCGGAGGTCGACTCTGCGGGGCACGAGCTGGACGCTGAGGCGGAGCCTCTCGCCCTCCTGCCGCACCGTTCCCGCCAGCACGGCATCGACGCCGAGCTCGGCGGCGGCATCACGCGGCGCCATCTGCACGCCCGTCAAATGCGTCACGGCGGCGGTGGGGCGCACACGGAGCCCCCCGAGCCCGGTGAGGCGGGAGATCAGGGCGTCGGCCAGACCGAGCCCCACGTGGGGTTCGGCCCCGGGTCCCACCACGGCGAATGGCAGCACCGCCAGAGTCACGACCTCATCGCCCGGCGGGCCCTTGAGCGGACCATCGAAGCGGTATCCGCGGCGGGGCACGGTCTGGATCCAGGAGCGCTCCCCGTCTCGGGCGCCCAGCGCGCGACGCAGAGCCGCGACGGTCACGTTGAGGTTGGCGGTCCTGGACGGCGGTGTCCGGCCAGACGTGGGACATGAGGTCGGCCTTGGGAACGACGTCTCCGCCGGCCCGGACCAGGGCGTGCAGAAGGGCCAGCGCCTTTGGGGTGAGCGACACGACCTCCCCGGCCCGCCACAGCACGGCCTTGTCGGCGTCAAACCGGAACGGACCGAACTCGTAGACCAGCGCGCTCACGGGGACGCGCAGCCTACCACGCATCTTCGAGACGCTGCTCCCGGGAGACGCTGCTTTTGGGGTTCCTTTGGATTCGTTTTGGCTGGACCCCGGCGACTCCCCCGGGCGTCGGACCGATCTTGTGATCGAGGGGGCAGGGACCAGACATGACACCAACTCGCATCAAGACCATCTTCGTCGTCGAGGATGACCCGGGCGTTCGCGCGCTTCTGGAGAGGGTGCTCGGCACCTTCTACAACATGCGCTCGTTCGAGTCGGGTCGGGAGGCCCTCAACGCGCTGCAGGCCCTGCCACCCGACCTTCTCCTCACCGACCTCGCCTTGCCCGACATCAGCGGCGAGGACCTGGCCTGGGTTGCCGGGCAGCTCGTGCCGCGCCCCCGGGTCGTGGCCATGTCCGGAGACAAGCGACGCCTCCTGATGGCCACGCAGTTTGCTCATGCACGGTGCCCAAGCCGTTCGCCATCCCGGCCCTGATCGGTGCACTGGAGGACGAGGACCCGCTGCCCAGCTGAGCAAAGAGCTCGGGAGATCCTTCGTCGCTCGCCCAACGATGAAGCTCCTCAGGGTGACGGGGCCGCTGGCGGTCTCGTCGCGTCGAGGCCCGGTGGTATGCTCGCGTTCATGAAGGGCATTATCCTGGCCGGGGGTTCCGGGACGCGACTGTACCCGATCACCCGCGGTGTGAGCAAGCAGCTCATCCCCGTGTACGACAAGCCGATGATCTACTACCCGCTCAGCACGCTGATGCTGGCCGGGCTCCGGGACATTCTCATCATCACGACGCCGCACGAGCAGGAGGACTTCAAGCGCCTCCTCGACGACGGCTCGCAGTTCGGCATCCGGATCTCCTGGGCGGTCCAGCCACGGCCGGAGGGGCTGGCCCAGGCCTTCATCATCGGCCGCGATTTCGTCGGCGACGACGGCGCCGCCCTGGCCCTGGGCGACAACCTCTTTTATGGGTCCAACCTGCCCGAGGTTCTCCGCCATGCGGCGAAGCGGGAGCGGGGTGCGACCGTCTTCGCGTATCGCGTGCGCGACCCCCAGAGATACGGAGTCGTGGAGTTCGATTCGACGGGTCGGGCGATCGGTCTCGAGGAGAAGCCCGAGAAGCCGCGCTCTGCCCACGCAGTGACGGGGCTGTATTTCTACGACAACCGCGTCCTCGACATCGCGGCGGCGCTCGAGCCCTCGGCGCGAGGGGAGATCGAGATCACCGACGTGAACCGGGCCTATCTCGAGGCCGGTGATCTGCACGTCGAGGAGCTCGGGCGCGGAATGGCCTGGCTCGACACGGGCACCCACGAGGCCCTGCTTCAGGCCTCGACCTTCATCCAGGCGATCGAACAACGCCAGGACCTCAAGGTCTCCTGTCCCGAAGAGGTGGCCCTCAACATGGGCTACATCACGGCCGACGACGTGCGCCGCCTCGGCGAGAGCATGGCGAACAACGAGTACGGGCAATACCTGCTCCGGCTCGTGACCGAGACCTGAGCGGTTTTTGACCTCCTCCGGCCGATCCGGCTGGATTCCGGACGATTTCGGCCCTCCGGCCACGACAGCTCCCAGACGGCAGACAGCTGAACCTCTCTTTGATTCAATCACTTCCACGGATCCGCGGGTGGGCACGCACCTTGCTCCAATACCACGGTGGCGGTCCGGGGTGTCTCAAGAGCAGCGCCTCGCTGAGCCGCTGAGGGGAGGTGCCTGTGAGACCGACCGTATTGGGTCGGGCCGTTCCACTGGTCATCCTTCTGTTCGGCTGCCTGCCTCCGACTTCGTGGAGTGCCGGCAAGTCGGAGCCCAGAGACGCGGTGGTGAAGGTCTTCGCCACGCGGCTCCTTTCGCAAAACGGCGCGCCATGGAGACCCGGCTACCCGTCCGCCGTCTCGGGATCCGGCTTCGTGATCGAAGGGCAGCGGATCCTGACCAACGCCCACGTCGTTCGTGATGCCACCTTCGTCCAGGTGCGGCGGCACGGCGACGCCGAGCGGGCCACCGCCAGGGTCCTCCACGTCTCCCACGAAGCCGACCTCGCGCTGCTCACGGTCCACAAGGCCGGCTTCTTCGAGGGGATCACACCCCTGGAGATCGGGGGGTTGCCCGGGCTCCGCCAGGAGGTGGTCGTGGTGGGCTTCCCTGTTGGCGGGGACACCCTGAGCATCACGAGGAGGGTGGTTTCGCGGATCGAGCACCAGATCTACGCCCACAGCTATCTCACGCTTCTTGCAGGCCAGATCGACAGCGCGGTGAACGCCGGCAACAGCGGAGGTCCCGTCCTCGGGAACGGCCGCGTCGTCGGAGTGGCCATGCAGGGCAACACGGCGGCGGACAACATCGCCTACATGGTCCCCGGGCCGGTGGTGACGCGCTTTCTGACCGACGTCGCCGACGGGCGCTACGACGGCGTGCCCGCCACGGGGCTCCGCTGGCAAAGGCTCGAAGCCGCCGACCTGCGAAGGCTCTACGGCCTGCCTGCCTCGGGGGGTGGGGTCCTGGTCCTCAAGACGGCGATCGGCTCCGCGGCGGCTCGAGTCTTTCGAGTAGGCGACGTGCTCCTCGCAGTCGACGGACACGCAATCGGGCCGGACGGAACCGTCGAGTTTCGTGAGAACGAGCGCACCGCGTGCGAGCTGCTCGTTCAGCAGCGGCAGGTGAACGATCGGATTCGAGTCGAGCTGTTCCGCGACGGTGAGAGCCACGAGGTCGAGCTCGTCCTCGACCACAGCCTCGCGAGCGAGCAGCTCGTCCCCGGGCCCGCGGCCGCCCGGCAGTCGTACTTCATCTTCGGCGGCCTGGCCTTCTGCCCGCTCACCGCGAGCTACCTGAAGGCCTGGCGGGAGTGGCGGACGAACGCCCCACGGCATCTCGTGAGCCAGCTCGGTCGTTTCCCGAGCTTCGAAGGGGAGCAGAAGGTCGTCCTGTGCGGGCGGATGCCGGCGGACGTGAACGCAGGCTACCAGGCCCTGGAGGAGAGCCTGATCGTCGAGGCCGATGGCGAGCGGGTGCGGAACCTCCGGCACCTCGTCCAGATCATCGAGGGGAAGGAACGGGGCTTGCTCCTCCTCGAGACGCACGCGGGCAAGCAGATCGCCGTCGACAGGGAGCGCGCACGGCGCCAAGGGCCGCTCATCCAGGCGCTCTACAATCTGCCAGCCGACCGCTCCGACGACCTGGTGATGCTCGGCGGGACCGGCGCGTCACGGGCCGCCGCAGCCGTCTCCCTTCCCTAGCCCGGATTCTTAATCAGACTTCTGCTGCGACGCGCGATCGCGCGCCTGCGGCCCGGTGATGACCCCGCTGGTCGCCTACTTCATCGACTCGTAGACGATCCCCACCCACACGTCCGGCTTCATGAAGCCGCCTCCCCACTTCTCGTCGAGGTCGGCGGTGGGCTTTGCCGCGACGATCTCCTCTCCGGTCTTGCCCTCGGCGACGAGCGCGGCCATGCGATCCCGCACAGTTTTGAGCATGTCCCGGTAGGACTGGAGGTCCCCTTTGCCCCCACAGGGCCGTGCCCGGGGATGAGGCGCGTCTCGTCCGAGGCCACCTTCAGCACCCGATCCGCCGCGGCAATCATCCCGTCGATGCGTCCACCCGACGAGACGTCGATGAAGGGGTACATGCCGTTGAAGAACGTGTCACCCATGTGGAAAACGTCGGCGCCCACGAAATGGACGATCGAGTCTCCGTCGGTGTGAGCCGACTGGCCGACGAAGAAGACACGGATCTCCTGGCCGTTCCAGTGGAAGGACACGGCATCAGTGAAGGTCACGACCGGGAGGGCGCCGGCAGGGGCCGGCTCCACCTGCCGGTTGAAGGCCTTCATGAAGGTTCCGGCGGCCATGCGTTGGCGGACGTTCTCGTGGGCCACGAGGATCGCCCCGGCCTTGCTCAGGTTCTCGTTCCCCCCGGTGTGATCGAAGTGGTAGTGGGTGTTGACCACGAACCGGACGGGTTCGGGCGTGAGCGTCTCGACGGCCGCGAGGATCTTGGCCGTGAGCGGTGCGAACTGATCGTCGATGAGATAGGCGCCGTCCTGGCCGACCGAGAGACCGAGGTTTCCGCCTCGCCCTGTAAGCATGTAGATGCCGTCGGCGACCTGCTCGGGTTCGATCGCCACCGCCGAGAAGTCCCCCTGGGCCGTGGCAGGCAGCGCGCCCGCACAGACGAGGGTCCAGGCGAGAGCCAGCGTGCGTGTCTTCATGCAAATCCTCCTCGTGGGTTCTCCCAGGCCGGTTCTTGTTCGCGCGGCTCGCCGGACGCGATTCGACGAGCCGATCATCTTCATGGGCGCAGGGAATGGGCAGGGGAGACCCGGCGTTGAAATCGGAAAGAGGCCCGCACTCCACATGCACTACGTGATCGTCGGCAATGGTATCGCTGGAATCGAGGCTGCTCTGGCGCTGCGCGCCCGCGAGGCCGAAGCGCGGGTCTCCATCGTGTCCGCCGAGCACCACCACTTTTCCCCCGCCCGGCCCTCATGTCCATCTTCGCCGGTCAGACGAGCCTTCGCGACACCGAGCCCTACGACCGGGGCCTCTACGATCGGATGGGCTTCGAGCGCGTCAGCGGCCAGGTGACGAGCGTCGACGGACCGAAGCACAGCCTGAGCTTCGAAGACGGCTCCTCGCTGGGATACGACAAGCTGCTCCTCGCCGTGGGCTCGAAGGGACGGCCGGCCCCATGGCCCGGCTCCGAGGGCCCCGGGCTCCACTATTTCGTCAATCTGCGAGTCCTCGAGGGTCTCGACCGCGAGGCGAAGCCCGGGATGCGGGCGATCGTCGTCGGGGGAGGCCTCGTCGGAGTCGAGGTGGCCGCGATCCTGCACGACCGCGGCCTGCACGTCGTGTTCATCATCCGGGAGAACTTTTACTTCCCGCTGGCGCTCGAGCACCGCGAGGCCGCACTCGTCTCGGAGCACATCCGGACCCACGGGCTCGACGTGCGCCTCGGCGTGAACGTCGACTCCGTCCGCCGGGGCGCCGACGGAGCACTCGAGGGAGTGACGTTCTCCCCCGCCCCGCTCGCCGAGAGCGGTGAGGCGGGCAAGATCGACGGGGACCTCGTGGTGTCCGCCATCGGCGTGGTGCCGAACACCGACTTCCTCGAAGGCGGCGGAATCGAGCGAAGGCGGAGTGGAGCCTATCGGCGGAGGCCTCTTCGTCCTGAAGCGCCACGGCAACAGCCCCTACCAGCGGATCCGGACCTACTCCGTCGTGGGCGTTCAGGTCGTGATGGCGTTCCTGCTGCC
The DNA here is from genome assembly GCA_963578825.1 of Vicinamibacteria bacterium. Taxonomy (GTDB): domain Bacteria; phylum Acidobacteriota; class Vicinamibacteria; order Fen-336; family Fen-336; genus JAJDNS01. Next base: position 15,908 of record CAUZDW010000021.1, on the reverse strand, counting down.
CAGCGTCCTCCAGGTGTTCGGCCAGAAGGAGTACTACTTCTCGTACTTCTGGCCCCTCAAGATCGAGTACTTCTACCCCGCCGTCATCCTGGAGCAGCCGTTCCTGATCGTCCTCTGGAGCTTCGCCGGATCGCTCGTCGCGTTTCCACTCCTCGGGTACTTCCTCGGGAAGCGCTTCTACTGCTCCTGAGTCTGCGGGTGCGGCGGCCTGGCCAATACGGCAGGCGAGCCCTTTCGCCATCTCTCGAGCAAGTCGACCCGTGCGTGGTCCATCGAGAAGGTCTCCATCCACACGGTCCTCTTCCTCGCGTTCGTCACCACCGCCATCGTCTGGCTCAACTGGGCGGTGGGCAAGGACCTCCCGGCGTTTTCACGGTTCGCCTTCCAGGTCCAGGGCTGGTACGGCTTCGTGGTGGGCGCCATGTGGGCTGGGGTCATCGGCGTCGGGCTCTACCCCCTCATGGGCACCCGAGTGTGGTGTCGATTCGGCTGTCCGATGGCGGCACTCCTGGGCCTGGTCCAGAAGCTGGGGCGGTTCCGCATCACGGTGAAGAAGGACATGTGCATCTCGTGCGGGAACTGCTCGACGTATTGCGAGATGGGCATCGACCTGCGTCAGTACGCCATGGCGAACCAGTCCTTCAAGCGCGCCGCCTGCGTCGGCTGCGGCATGTGCGCCCACGTCTGCCCCCGGGGCGTGCTCAAGCTCGAGACAAAGCCCGACCGGTTCAAGGCCGGGAAGCCGATCCGGGCGTACGCGGTCGACCTCTAGTAGAGTTCCTGGCGTCAGTTTCGCTCGAACCGGTCCTCCAGCTCGGAAGGCGAAACGCTCAGCTTCTGGAACTCGAAGGCTCCCTGCTCCACCATCTCCCTGGCGGCACGAACCACGGTGCCGAATGCGGCTCGGGCCAGCGAACCCCCGATGCTGATGCGCCGCACACCCAGCTCTTGCAGCTGAGCGACGGTCATGCCGCCCCGGCTCAGAACGTTGTGCGGTCCCGGAGCCTCGCCGAGGAGGGTCGCGATGATGCCGAGATCCGTCGGACCAGGCGCGTAGAGACAGTGCGCGCCGGCCTCGCGGTAGCGGTTGAGCCGCTCGATCGAATCCGCCAGCGGATCCTCGGTGCCGACCAGGAAACACTCTGCCCGAGCCACGACGGTGAACGGGGTGTCGAGGCAGGCCGCCGCTTCGCCGGCGGCCTGCACCCGCTCGACGGCCTCTCCGATCGGATGGAGCGGTGAGCTCGCCAGGCGGGGATGGTCCTCGATCGAGGCTCCGGAGGCGCCGGCCTGTGCCAGGACGCGAATCGTCTCGGCGACATCTTCGGGCCGCACGCCGTAGCCGTCTTCGGCATCGACGCTCAGCGGCACCTCGAGCGCGGCGACCAGTTACTCCACGTGTCGCGCCAACTCGTCGCGCGTGAGCGCCCCGACGTAGTCCCGGCGCGCGAGGGGTCAAGGCGAGTCCTGAGCTGGTGGTCCCGATGGCGGGGAATCCCGCACTCTCGAGGATTCGGGCCGTCCCTGTGTCCCAGGCGTTACCGAGCAGAAAGGTTCCCTCTCGGTGAAGGTCTGCGAGGCGTTGGCCCTTGCCTTCGCGGCTCATCTTCTCTCCGCTTCGTTGACGCGACGGCCCGCCGGTGAGGGTCGGCTACGGCCGAGGGCCGCGGTTCCAATAGATCTTCAGGTTGTGCGTCGATCGTCCCGCGGCAACGATGTCCGGGCGACCGTCGCCGTTCAGGTCGCCAATGCGGATGTCCTCGGTGGCCATCGTATCGTCATCGATCACCATGGACGTCCACATGGTGGCCTGCTCGTTCGCCGGATAGTAGAGCTTGACGCCAACCTTGCCGTCACGGTTGGGGTTTCGCCAGCCGGCCACGATCTGCTGCGCGCCCGTGCCAAAGAGGTCGGCTGTCGCGATGGCGTGGCCCTGCTTCATGTTGTCGTCGAGGACCACGCGGCGGGTCAGGGCGGTATGCCCGCCTCTGGCGTTCCCCCGGTCGAATGAAGACCCATAGTACGCCAGCGTTTCGCCGTGCAGCGGCTCGATCGTCACGACGAAAGGCGACGACGGCGAGTGCAGCCCCATACGGATCTCGCCGCCGCCCTTGACCCCTTCGAATGTCCTCTTGGACCAGTCTCCGTCGTCGTACGAGAGAAGCATGCCGCCCTCGCGACCCAGGTAGAGGATCTCCTCGGCTGGAGTCGTCGGATCCCACTGGACGGGGTCGAGGTTGTGGGTGACGTGGAGGGTGTCCTCGATGACCGTCGTGGCCCACTCGTCGTGTGGATCGTCGGGCCTCTCGTAGGCCAGGAGCTTCACACCTGCGCCCTCTCCTTCGCGATTGCCCCGTCCGTGGAGGGGTGCAACGACCAGGACATACTCGTCTTCGTCGAGCTTCACCCACCGCATCCGGTGGACGACCGGCTCATGGTGGAGGCGGATCGGAGTCCACATTTCCGTGCGATCGGCGGGTGGGTCCAGGTAGAAGACCGCTCCCGAGCCCAGCGTGTCGCCGGGGTTCCATTCCGCGCCCACCGCCACCTCGACCTTGCCGTCGCCGTCGATGTCCCGGGCCGCGATACACACGTTGTCCCGGGTCGTGAGGTTCTCGACGATGACGTGCCGCTCCCAGTCGGGGTTGCGGTACCACACGAACTGTTTCGTGTCGGCCAGGAGGATGTCGGGCCGGCCGTCGCCGTCCACGTCGCCGATCGCCGTGCCATAGCCGATCTCGACGTCGTCGTCGATCGTTTCGGCCTCGAACACCGCAGGTGCGTCCCCCGCCGCAACCGAGACCGCCAGCCCGAACAGGAGCGTGGCGCGTCGTCCGGCACGCCCTGTGCTCTCGAGCTGCATCAGGGAACCCGGAGGGCCGCGTCGCGGAGGCCGTCCCGGACCCGGGCCGGCAATCGGGCCACGCGATCGTTGGCGATTCCCGCCTGGTACCGCCAGGGCAGCGCGGTCCTGAGCCGGGTGAAGGCGCGGGCCGCCTCGGGCACGACGCCCCCGACGTGAGACGGGCTTCCCCGGCCCGTGCAGATCACCAGGTAGTCGTTGAGGAGAGCCGCCCAGTGGCGTGCCAGCTCCAGCTGTCCCGGTGGCGCTCCCTGGGGAAAAACCCCCGGGGGCGCCCCGTGGGCCGCCGCATCCTGGGCGGTCACCTCCACGAGCAGGTCGGGCACGCCTGCGATCCCCACACCAATGGCGGGTTGCTGGAAGACCTCGAACGTCACGTTCGCCCCTGCTCGGGCCTGGTCCACCGCTCCGTTCAGCGCCTTCGACACGCGGAGGAGCCTGGTGGCGACGGCGGCCCGGCCGTCCTTGTGGGTCAGAAGCAGGACCGGCGCGATGTCCGTCGTCACGAAGGCCTGGCCTGACGCCACACCCTCGGGCCCAACGGCAGGATAGAAGCGCAGGACGTACGAGCCCGACATGAGCCGCAGAAGCGGATAGGTTGCTGCATCCGACGTTCGCTCGCCCGTCTTCACGATGACCTGGGCGAGAGTGCGTGTCTGCAGGCGGGTCGGAAGGGGCGTGAAGACGGTGAGCTCCCGGGCCGACGCACGGCCCACCAGCGCTGGCGCTCCGTCGAAGGTCACGACGTTCGCGGCCGCGTCCGGTGAGAACCCAAAGCCGCTGACCCGCACGACCTCTCCGGCCACGGCTCGCTCCGGAAGGAACGATGCCACGAGGGGCAGGCGGCCCAGCACGAGATCCAGCGCCGCCGTGCTGCGTCCCGATACCGTCGCGATCACGGCGTGGGTGCTTCCCGTCCCTCCTTCGACCGCGGGCATCTCGAATCGGGCCATATCGTCAGCCGACTCGAGGATCGTCGCGGGCTGGCCGCCCACCGTGATCGTCAGCGCTTCGTCACCCAGGCCCTGCCCGCGGAGGACGACCTGGTCACCCACCAGCGCGCCGGCCGGCTCGAGGCCGGTGACGGACAGGGGCGCCAGCACCGTGAGCGGAAGGGCGTTCGACCGGCCGGACGGTGTCTCGACCGAGACCTGCACCTCACCGCCCGGCGGCAGCATGGGGACCGTGACGCGAAGCGTCCCTTCGGAGACGGTGCTGGCAGGCACCGCACGGCTCCCGAAATACACGGTGTTGCTCGCAACATCGGAGTGAAATCCCGTGCCGTTCAATGTGATGCCGAGGCCGGGGGAGGATTGCCCGGGCTCCACGGACGCGAGCTCCGGCCCAGAGGACGCCAGGAAACCCCTGGCGAACCATCCCGCCGCAGCCAGGATGCCCAGACCCGCGGCCGCCACGGCGATTCCCGCAACAGGCAGACCGCGACGCACCCGCCCTCTTCGAGGCCGGGAGACGGGCTTGCGAGGTGCGGATGGCGGAAGCTCGGACAGCGGAGGGGCGGGCGCTGGCTCGGGAGAGGCCGGGGCCGCCTCCTGGACGGGAGCCTGCTCTTCGGGATCCGGCGGAGGCGGCGGGGCCACCGATCCCTCGGGAATGATCAGGCGGATGCTGGGGACGCCCTCCTTCGATCCGGGCGCCACGAACGTGATGACGTCGCCGTCCAAGAGAGCCGTGGTCTCCACTGGCTCGCCGTTCACCCAGGTCCCGTCCCGGCTCCCGTTGTCGACCATGGAGATGCCGTAGACATCCCAGGTCACCTTGACGTGGGCCAGCTCGATGTCCGGGTGGTCGACGCGGAAGTGGGCGAGGCGACCAGACCCGATGATCAGGCTCCCCCCATCGCTCAGCTCCATGGTGGCGCCATCGAGGGGGCCACCGTGGACGATCACCGTCGGGACAGTCGGAGCGTCAGTCATCACAGGCCTCCGAACCGGCGCGCTTCACGCGACGTCTCAGGGCATTATAGCCGCCGGCGGTGGACTGCGAGGCCGTGCGGCGCGGTCGGCTCAGGCGACGGACGACGAGGGCACCTCTTCGGGCCGGGGCTCGAGAACGTCTTCTCCCTGCAGCTTCGCGATGACCACCGTTCCAACCGAGTCGCTCAGCACGTTGGTGGCGGTGCGGAACATGTCGAGGAATCGGTCGACGGCAAGGATGATCCCGACCGCCTCGAGGGGCAGTCCCACGGCGCTCAGGATGATGGACATCATGACCAGGCCCGCCATCGGGACGCTGGCCGCGCCGATCGAGGCCAGCAGAGCCGTCAGCACGATGACCAGCTGCGAGGCGAAGCTCAGATCGAAGCTGTAGACCTGGGCGATGAAGACGACGGCCACGCACTCATACAGCGCCGTTCCGTCCATGTTCACGGTGGCGCCGATCGGCAGCACGAAGCTGGAGATCTTCTTCGAGACGCCGGAGTTCTCGTTCACCGCCTTCATGGTGAGAGGCAGGCTCACGATCGATGAGCAGGTGGAGAAAGCTGTGATGAGCGCCGGAGGCATCCCCGCGTAGTGCCGGAACGGGTTCTTGCGGGTGATCAGGTACAGGATGAGCGGAAGGGTGACGAAGGCATGGATTCCCAGGCCGATGAGGACGACGACGAAGTAGAAGCCCAGGGACTTGAACGCCGAGAACCCCGTGGTGGCGACGATCTGCGCGTTGATCCCGAAGATGCCGATCGGGGCGGTCCAGACGATCATCCGGGTCATGCGCAGCATGGCCTCGAAGAAGCCGGCGAAGAGATCCCCGATCTGGGTGTTGTACGGCTCGCGTGTGCGGGTGATGAAGTAGCCGAGGAGGATGCTGAAGAAGATGACGGGAAGGACTCGCCCATCCGCCATTGCCGCAAAGGGATTCTCCGGGATGATGTCGATCAGGATCTGACCGATGCCCCGGTCCATGGCCGGGATGGAGTCCGGTGTCTGCTGGAGGCGGATGGTCGAGCCGACGCCGGGCTTCAGGAGATTGACGAGGACCTGGCCGGTCAGGATCGCGGCCAGGCTCGACAGGATGTAGTACCCGAACGTCTGCAGCCCGAGGATCCCGAGATTCTGCCGATTGCCGATGCTGATGACCGCGGAGGTGATCGACGCCACGATCAGCGGCATGATCGCCATCCGGAGGAGCCGGAGGAACACGGTTCCCAGGGTGTCGGCGAGGGGGACGATCGCCTCGCCGAAAATCGCGCCGCAGGCGAGGCCCGCGAAGAGGCCGACGAAGATCCAGAACGTCAGGGATCGCCAGAGATTCTTCACTGCGGGAACGCTACCCCCATCGTCCGCCTGGAGTCAACGGGACCGACGATGCCGGGGGCGAGGGCTCTTTCTCCCTCTCGAGCGGGAGCATGGACCGACTGCACTAGAATGACGGGGACGGCTCACACGACATCCTCGGAGGTGCCATGAGGCACATTGCAGCCTCTCTCGTTGTGCTGTGTCTGGCAGGTGTCAGCCCATTCCAGCGAACAGATCTCCATCGGCGAGACGATCGAGATCGAGTCCGGGATCCTTGACGAAGTGCGCACCGTGCTCGTCTCTCCGCCGGCCGGCTACGATCCCTTGAAGCGGTACCCGGTTCTCTACATGACGGACGGAGACCAGCACCTGACCCACACACGGGGCACCGCGGACTTCCTCACCCGGAACGGTCTCGTGCCTCCGCTCATCATCGTCGGCGTCACCAATACCGATCGATCCCGGGACCTCACGCCGACTCGCGGGGGTCTGGCTGGACTGGACGGAACGCTGCGCGAGCTCCCGACCAGCGGAGGCGGGTCCGACTTCCTGGACTTCTTCGAGAAGGAGCTGTTTCCCTTCATTGACTCGCACTACAGCACCCTCGATCTCCGGCTCCTGGCCGGCCACTCGTTGGGTGGCCTCCTCGCTCTCGAGGCCCTCTTCACACGCCCTGCGATGTTCGCCGGAATCCTGGCCGTCAGCCCGACGCTGATGTGGGACGGCAATCTGCCGCTCCGTCAGGCCCGGGGCTTCTTCGAGGAACACGAGGAGTTGAACGCCTCCCTCTTCGTGGCGATGGGCAACGAAGAGCGAGGCGACCCCCGGCCCACCCGGCTCGATCGCCTCGAGGACACGCTGAAGGGAGGCCAGGTCGAGGGCTTTGAGTGGCGGATCCTGCGGATACCCGAGGAGACCCACTCCTCGGTGGTCCTTCGGGGCTACTACTGGGGCCTGCGCCAGGTCTTCGAGACGTGGCTGCTCCCTGCCGATCCTGCGACCGGCGCCTACACCGGCATGCTGGACGATCTCGTTTCGCACTACGCGATGCTCTCCCAGCGCTACGACATCGATCTCTCTCCCCCGGAGCAGGCCGTCAACCTCATCGGCTATCGCGCCCTCTTTCGAGACGACATCGAGAGGGCCATCGCCACCTTCCGCTACAACGTCGAGCTGTACCCGGACACCGCGAGAATGTCCACGACAGCCTTGGTGAGGCGCTGGAGCGCGCGGGACGGCTCGGTGAGGCCTTCTCGAGCTACTCTCGGGCCGTCGACAGGGCCTCCAGGGCGAAGGATCCCAACCTAGGAATCTTCAGGGCCAACCGAGATCGCGCCAAGGAAGGGCTCTAGCGCGCGTTGACCGCCCGTTCGACCTCGCTCTCGGTGGCCGGCATCGCCTTCTTCATCAGCGGCGCCTCCGCCCTCGTGTATCAGGTCGCGTGGCAACGCATCCTGGCCTTCCACACGGGAGTCGGCATCGCCTCGATCGCGATGATCGTGGCGGCCTTCATGGCCGGCCTGGGAGCAAGGAGCCACATCGGAGGGACGCTGAGCACGCGACTGGGCCCGCGGCGTTCCCTCGGGGCGTTCGCGCTGCTGGAGATCGGAATCGCCCTCTTCGGGGCGCTCTCCTGCGGGCTCTACTACGACCTTCTCTCGCGCCACGGCTCATGGCTCTACGCTTCGCCATTCGCCAGCGGCGCGCTGCACTTCCTGAGCCTTCTGCCCCCGACGCTACTCATGGGAATGTCGCTCCCCTTTCTCGTCCGCTCTCTCGTCGACGACGTGGGCCGGGCGGGACGGACCGTGGGTCTGCTCTACGGGCTGAACACGCTCGGGGCGGCCGCGGGAGCGTTCCTCGCGCCTTGGGTGCTCATGCGGTTCCTGGGAATCCGGGGGCCGTCTTCGTCGCGGCCGGGGGCAACCTGGTGGCAGCGGCAGCGGTCCTTCTGTTGGTGCGGGCACTGAGGCGCGCGGAACCCGGGGCGACCATGGAGCCCTCGAAGTCCCCGCCCGTGCACAGGTCCCGTTTCGGCCTTTGGATCGCCATGTATGCGCTGTCGGGCTTTTGTGCCCTGGCTCTCGAGATCCTGTGGTTTCGAGTGGTCGATGTGGGTGTGAAGGCCACGGCCTTCACCTTTGGGACGGTGCTGGCCATTTTTCTTTTCGGCTCGGCGGCCGGGGCCCTCCTTGGCAGGCGGTGGGCCGACCGTCTGGCGCGGCCACTGCTCGTCTTCACGGCCCTTCAGGCGGCGATCTTGATCTACGCGGGGCTGGGGGCGCTGGCCATCGCGGGGCTGCCCGTGGACACCCCCGTCTACGAGTGGCTCTTCGGCTACTGGCGCGCCGCCCAGGGCTTCCGTCTCGGTACCGACCAGGACTTCGAGTCGCTCGTGCGCCTCTACCTGGTCCCGACCGTACTGATGGGGCTGTCGTTCCCGGTGCTCCAGAGGGCCGTGCACGACGACCCGCGCACCAGCGGACGCAAGGTCGGCGTGCTGCAGGCCGCGAACATCGCCGGCTGCGTCGCTGGAAGCCTCCTGGTCGGCCTGGTCTTGCTCCGCTGGCTCGGCACCATGGGCTCGATGAGGCTCCTGCTCGGGTGCGGGCTCGTGTTCGTGGTCGTGGGCTGGTGGCACCACGGCCCGCGGCCCGTCCTCGTCGCGCAGGGTCTCGCCCTCGCCGGCCTGCTCGCGCTCCTGCCCGGCCAGGACACCTTCTGGGCGCGGATGCACGGGCTCGAGGGCGGGCCCGCCCTCTTCGAGGAAGACGCCTCGAGCGTGGCGGGGGTCACGCCGCAAGGCGGGCGCTTCTGGTTCGTGTTCGTCGACGGCAAGAGCCACAGCGTGCTCCCCTATGGCGATGATGAGCACACCCTGCTGGAGGCCGTCCCCGCGCTCATTCATCCCGCTCCGGTGGAGGCGGCCATCGTGGGCCTCGGCTCGGGCAACACGGCCTGGGCCGCGGGCTGCCGGAGCGAGACGCGCCGCATCCGCGTGTACGAGATCGCGTCGCCCCAGATGCGACTCCTACGCGAGCTGAACCGGCGGGAGAGCTTCCCGCGCCTCAGCCGCTTCCTCGAGGACCCGCGCGTTCAGGTCGAGACCGCGGACGGCAGGCACGCGCTGGCACGGCAGGACACCCGCTACGACCTCATCGAGGCCCATGCTCTCTGGCCCTGGAGCAGCTACAGCGGCAACCTCTACTCGGTGGAGTTCTTCGAGCTGTGCGCTCGGCGGCTGAAGCCGGGGGGTGTCGTCTGCACATGGGCCCCGACCCCACGCCTTGCCGCGACGTTTACCCGGGTCTTCCCACAGGCGGTGGATGTCGGGGGCCTCCTCGTGGGCAGCGTCGATCCGCTGCCTCTGGACATCGCGGCCTGGACCGACCGCGCGCAGGCGCCCGACGTGAGGGAGTACCTGGGGCGACACGCTAGCCGCGGCGTGATCAGAGCGCTCCGCGGGGCGAGACGCGTCGACCCCGGCCGAGAGCTCTCCCTCAACCGCGACCTCTACCCCCGTGATGAGCTGGCCGTGCCCTGAGAAAGGAACGACTGGATGGCGGAGAGGCTGATCAAGCGGGGCGACCGTTGACTCACCGCGTCCCCGGGCCTAGCATGAGGGCGTTTTCCGAGGGGGCTGTCATGTGCCGTTCCTGGACTCGACAGGCAACCGTTCTCGTGCTCCTGGGCGCCATGGGGGCCTGCGCGACGAACCCCGCCACCGGCAAGAAGGAGCTCATGCTGGTGAGCGAGGGCCAGGAGATCGCTCTCGGACAGCAGGAGGACCAGAAGGCCGTCGCCTCCTTCGGCGTCTACGACGACCCGGCGCTTCAGGACTACATCGCGAGGATCGGTCACTCGATCTCTGAGCGCGCCGAGCGGCCCAACCTGCCGTGGACCTTTCGCCTCGTGGACGACGCCGCCGTCAATGCCTTCGCGCTCCCCGGCGGCTTCATCTACATGACCCGGGGGATCCTCGCCCACCTGGAGTCCGAGGCCGAGCTGGCCATGGTCATGGGGCACGAGGTGGGACACGTGACGGCCCGGCACAGCGCCTCCCAGATGAGCAATCAGCAGCTCATGTCCCTGGGCACGGGCATCGGGATGGTCGCGGTGCCCGAGCTGCGGCAGTACGGAGACCTGGCCCAGCTCGGCCTGGGGCTTCTCTTCCTCAAGTTCGGCCGGGACGACGAGACCGAGGCCGACACCCTGGGGCTGCGTTACTCGGCCCGACTCGGATACGACCTGGCGGAGGGAGCGGGTGCCTTCCAGATGCTCGACGACCTCGCGAAGCACTCCCAGGCCGGCAAGGTGCCCGGGTGGCTTTCGACACATCCCGACCCTGGAGATCGGTACCGGAGGCTGCGAGCCACGATTCCCAGCAGGGCCTGGAGGGCGGCAACATCCGGCGCGAGGCCTACCTGAAGCGACTCGACGGGATGACCTTCGGCGAGAACCCGCGGGAGGGCTTCTTCCGAGAAGGCGCCTTCTACCACCCCGACCTGCGCTTCCGCTTCGAGCCCCCCCGGGCCTTCAGGGGGCAAAACACCAAGCAGGCGGTCTGGGCGGTCAGCCCCAACGGCGACGCTGTCCTGCAGCTGACCCTCTCCGAGGGCGACTCCCCGAACCGGGCGGCCCGCGCCTTCTTCGCCAGTCCACAGATCCGTCTTCGAGACACCGACCGCACCACGGTCAACGGCCTTCCGGCGATCGTCGGAGCCTTCGACGCGACGTCCGGACAGACGCCTGTCCGGGGAGTGGCCGCCTTCATCCTCCTGGAGGGTCGGATCTACCAGCTGATCGGATACACGGGCCAGGCGAACTGGCGTCGCTACTCCCGCTCCTTCGTCGACTCGCTCTCGTCCTTCGCTCCTCTGCGTGAGCGTTGGGCCCTCGACGTGCAGCCCCGCCGCGTCGACATCGTGATTCCCAGGCGGGACCTCACACTGGCTCAGTTCATGGAGCAGCACCCCTCCACGGTTCCCGAGTCCACGATCGCCGTACTGAACCAGCTCCATCGAGGCGACACCTTCAAGGCAAGGCGGCAGGCGAAGCGAATCACCGGCGGCGACACTCTCTGAGGATGACCATGAGCACACCCCTTCCCACTCGGAGACTGGGCTCGAGCGGCCCCGAGATCACCACCGTCGGCTTCGGTGCCTGGGCCGCGGGAGGTGGCGGCTGGGCCTTTTCCTGGGGCCCGCAGGACGACGACGCCTCGGTGGCGGCCATCCGCCATGCCGTCGATCGGGGAGTGAACTGGATCGACACCGCGGCCGTCTATGGTTATGGCCACTCGGAGGAGGTCGTGGGGAAGGCCATCGCCGGGATCCCCGCGGCCGAGCGACCGCTGGTCTTTACCAAGTGTGGTCTGCGCTGGAACGACCAGGACCGGATGCAGCGGCCGAAGCGGGAGCTGACCCCGGCGCGGATTCGGGAGGAGTGCGAAGCCTCCCTGCGCCGGCTGGGTGTCGAGCGCATCGATCTCTATCAGTTCCACTGGGCCGACGAGACCGGGACCCCCATCGAGGACTCGTGGGGCGAGATGTGGAAGCTGGTCGACGAGGGCAAGGTCCGCTGGCCCGGCGTCTCGAACTTCGACGTGGCTCTCCTCGAGAGCTGCGAGTCCGTGGGACACGTGGAGTCACTCCAGCCCCCGTTCTCGATGATCCGCCGCGACGTGGCCGGGAGCCAGGTCCCGTGGTGCGCCGACCACGGGACGGGCGTCATCGTCTACAGCCCCATGCAGTCGGGGCTGCTCACCGACTCCTTCGGCCTGGAGCGCGTCAAGGCCTTCGCCCCGGACGACTGGCGGCGGCGCTTCGAGCATTTCAAGTCGCCACGCCTCGAGCAGAACCTCGCGCTCCGCGACGCCCTGCGGCCCATCGCGGCCAGGCACGCCGCGTCCGTCGCCGCGGTGGCGGTGGCCTGGACGCTGGCCTGGCCGGGCGTCACGGGGGCCATCGTGGGCGCCCGCTCTCCCGAGCAGGTGGACGGGTGGCTCGCCGCCGCCGACCTCGCGCTCGACGCGGACGACCTGGGCGCCATCGCATCGGCGATCGGGCAGACCGGGGCCGGCTCGGGACCCGCCTCTCCGCCGGCGGCCTGACCGAGCGAGCCTGAGCAGAGCGACCCAGACGCCCGTGCCAGGATCGCTGTCCGCCTGGACGAGAGAACGAGAGGAGGCCGCGCCCTGTCCCTCTGGCGAACCGACCGGCTCCGCTCGAGAATGGAGCAGATCGTCCGCATCATCGCGACCCTGCTCCTGGCCCTGGGCCTCGTCCTAGCCTACGCCAACCGGGTGTTGTTCGACGCCGATGCGTTCGCCGATCGGGCCGCCGCGAGCCTGGGCGATCCGCGGGTGGCCAGCTTCGTCGGGGAGCGCCTCGCCGACCGGGTGATCGCGCAGAAGCGGGACCTGACCGCCGTTCGCCCGGCGCTCGTCGGCGCGGCGCGTCTCGTCGTCGGGTCCGAGCCCTTCGGGGCCGTCTTCCGCCAGGCTGCTCGGAGCGCACACGCCGTCGCGTTCTCCGAGGGCGCCGAGCGAGTGATCCTCTCGCTCCCCGACTTCGGCGTGCTGCTCCGAGGCACACTCTCCCAGCTTCGCCCGGGCCTGGTGGAACAGGTGGACGTCGACGAGGACGTCGCCCTGACCGACGACATCGAAAAAGTCGTTGGCAGCGGCGTCCTGCGCGTTCTGAACAGCGCGAGTCGCCTGAGAGAATGGGCAACCCGGTGCCTGGGCCTCAGCGCCATCCTCCTCGGCGCGACCGTGAGCGTGTCGCGCCGGCGGCGCAGGGCGCTCCTCCACGCGGGACTCGGCCTGGCCGTGGCCACGGCCGCACTCCTCGTCCTCCCCACGCTCGTGGGTGGCGCCCTCACCGCTCGCCTCGACGACCCTGGCCTCCGCGCCGCGGCCGAAGGCGTGTGGGACGGCTTCACCGGCGGCCTGAGGGGCTGGGCCCTGATGCTGGCGGGGATCGGCATCGTGCTCGCCGCCGCCGCTTCTTCGCTGGCCAGCCACGTCGAGGTGGAGCGCGCCGTCCTCGGTGCCTGGCGCTGGCTGCGGAGTCCTCTGGAGCGCCCGAGGGCCGAGCTTGGGCGGGCCCTCGCGCTACTGGGAGTGGGTCTTTACGTCTTCATGGACCCGGCCAGCGCGCTCGAACTGCTGGCCGCCTTGCTCGGAGCAGTCCTGGCGTTCGAGGGCCTGCGGGGCCTCTTCGCCCTGATCGCCCCGCACATGGAGGACACGAAGGACCGGGCCGAAAAGGCGAAGGGCGGCATTGCGTGGGTTCGCCACGGGGCTGTCGCGGTCCTCGCCGCCGGGCTGATCGCGCTGGCCATTGGCCACCTCCGGAGCCCGGCCTCGTTGCCCGCCGTGCGGCCGATCGTCACCGCCTGCAACGGCGACCCGGCTCTGTGCGACCGGCGACTCGACGAGGTCGTCCTGCCCGGCGCGCACAACGCCATGGCGGCGGCCGACGTCCCGGGCTGGATGTTTCCGAACCACGAGCGCGGCATCCCCACGCAGCTCCGAAACGGCATCCGCGCCTTCCTGATCGACGTCTACGGGGGGACCCCCGTGGAGGGGCGGATCAAGACCGATCTCAGCAGCGAGGCCGCGCGGAAGAAGTTCGACAAGGCCATCGGACGGGAAGACGTCAACGCGGCCATGCGGATCCGCGATCGGCTCGTCGGCGACCCCCAGGGGCCCCGCGCCCTCTACCTGTGCCACGGTTTTTGCGAGATCGGGGCCCAGCCACTGGTGCCGTTCCTCGGCACCATGCGTGATTTCCTCGTGGAGAACCCGGGAGAGGTCCTGCTCATCGTGATCGAAGACTACGTCGCGCCGGAGGAGATCGCACAAGCGTTCGAGGAGAGTGGGCTTGTCCGCTTCGTCTACCGGGGGGAGGTGCAGCCCCCATGGCCCACGCTCCGCCAGATGATTTCCTCCGACCAGCGGGTCGTGGTCTTTGCCGAGAAGAACAGCAGCGGCGTGCCCTGGTACCACCAGGCGTTCGAGGTCCTTCAGGAGACCCCCTCACTTCGAGAAGCTGGAGGAGCTGTCGTGCGACGTGAACCGCGGTGGCACCGACGGCTCGCTCTTCCAGATCAATCACTGGATCGACACGACCCCCACGCCGCGACCCAGCAACGCCGAGATCGTCAACACCCGCCAGTTCCTCCTCGATCGGGCGCGCCAGTGCCAGCGTGAGCGTGGCCTGCTCCCCAACGTCTTTGCGGTGGATTTCGCCGCGACCGGAGACATCGTGGGAGCCGCCGCCGAGCTCAACGGCCTGACGCCCAGGGAAAAGGAGCCTTCATGACCCGTACACCTGCAGCCGTTTCATTTATCTGTCTTCTCCTCGTCGCGGCCTGTAGCGCTCCCCCGGCCCCCGAGGCCGAGTGGATGCCGCTCTTCGACGGCAAGACGCTCCAGGGCTGGACGCCTTCGGAAAACCCCGAGTCCTTCCGCGTCGAGGACGGGGCCATCGCGTGCGACGGCCCCCGCTCCCACCTCTTCTATGTCGGCGAGGTGGAGGGAGCGGACTTCCGCAACTTCGAGCTCTCCGCCGAGGTCCTCACCCGCCCCGGCGCCAACTCGGGGATCTACTTCCACAGCGCGCTCGACGAGGGCGGGTGGCCCAGCCAGGGCTTCGAGGTCCAGGTCAACAACTCCCAGGAGCCCCACGGCGACTATCTCGAGCTGAAGAAGACCTCGAGCCTCTACGGCTACCGAAACGTCTACAAGACGCTGGCGCCCGACGACGAGTGTTTCGAAGTGAGGACCGAGGTGCGCGGCAAGCGCGTGCGCGTGTGGCTGGACGGAACCCTCGTGGTGGACTATCGCGAGCCCGAGACCCTCCCCGAGTCCTGGGCGGAAAGCTACCAGACCCTCGGAAGTGGCACCTTCGCCCTGCAGTGCCACGACCCGGGGAGCAAGGTCTTCTATCGCAACCTGCGGGTGCGAGCCCTTCCCGACGACGCAGGCGACGGCGGCCCCGGGACCGCTGCCGACGAGCGGTTGTCCGCATGCTCGAGCTGGCAAAGGCCAACTTCCCCCTGGTCGACCTTCACGTCCACATCAAGGGAGGCCTCGAGCTGGAGCAGGCGCTGGAGCTGTCCCTCGAGTCGGGCATGGCGTTCGGCCTGGCGGTCAACGGCGGCCAGGGCTTCCCCGTCGAGACCGACGATGGTGCCCTCGAGTTCCTGAAGAAGATGGAGGGTCAGCCGGTGTTCATCGGAATGCAGGCCGAAGGGCGCGAGTGGATGGACATGTTCTCCCCGAAGGTCCGGGCGCAGTTCGACTACGTCTTCACCGACTCCATGACGTTCACCAACCACCGGGGCGAGCGCACACGGCTGTGGATGCCGGACGAGGTGGAGGTGGGAGACGAGCAGGCCTTCATGGACATACTCGTGGAGAAGACCGTCGGAATCCTCGAGAACGAGCCCATCGATATATACGCCAACGCGACCTTCCTGCCCGAGGTGATCGCCGGCGACTACGATCGTCTCTGGACCGAGAAGCGGATGAAGGCGGTGATCGACGCCGCCGGGGCCAACCACATCGCCATCGAGATCGGCGCCCGCTACAAGCTCCCGAGCGAGCGTTTTCTCCGGATGGCGAAGGAGGCCGATGCGAAGTTCACTTTCGGCACCAACAACACCGGCGCCGACGACCTGGGCGACTGGTCCTACCCCCTCGAGATGCAACGCGCCCTGGATCTGGGCTGGCAGGACATGTTCGTGCCCGGGCACGCCCCCTCACGGGCGCAAAGGGACCT
>CAUZDW010000020.1:0-67738 GCA_963578825.1 Vicinamibacteria bacterium | reverse complement strand
TGGACCTGGAGAAAGGGGAGGGTTTCGGCTTCCTGGGATTCGACTTCCGACTCGTCCGCAATCGCAGCGCCACGAGGCGGCTCTTGAGGACTCCGACGCTGAAGAAGCGCACGGAACTGATAGAACGGATCCGGGTGGTCTTTAGCTCCCTCCGCTCCCAGCCGGTGCACCGGGTGATCGAGAAGATCAACCCGATCCTCCGGGGGTGGGTCAACTACTTTGCTCACGGGAACGCCAGTCGATGCTTCTCCTACGTCCGAGACTGGGTGGAGAAGAAGGTGAGGCGGCACTTGGCGCGGAACCAGAAACGCGGCGGCTTCGGCTGGAACAGGTGGAGTAAGGCGTGGCTGTATGAGCACCTGGGGCTCTTCCGGGCCTACCGGGTCAACCATGGGCCACGTCAGAAAGCGCTGCCAGTGTGATACGTCCCATAACCCCTGGTGTGAAGCGTACAGGCGAGCCGTGTGCGGGAAAGCCGCACGCACGGTTCGAACGGGCGGGGGCCGGAAACGGACTCACGGTGAGGACTAAACGGGCACGAAGCCGGAAACGGTGGATACAGCCAAGTCCAAGCCTTAGGAGCACCGCGCCGGTCCCCGACCCACCTTGAATTGTAGCGTCGCGCGCGAGTGAAGATCCGCGATGCTACGATTCAAGACCTGACCCCTCCTGCTACAGCGCCACGTCGCTGCGGGAGCTGGCCTTCGCTCCGAGGAGCGAGGGGCGGCCCGTCAGGTAGGTGTCCACCTCGCGGGCGCACTCGCGGCCCTCGGTGATGGCCCAGACGACGAGCGACTGGCCCCGCCGCATGTCTCCGGCCACGAAGACGCCCTCGCGGGAGGTCTGATAGCCGCTCGAGCTGCAGTTGCCCCGCTCGTCCTTGTCGACTCCGAGGTCGTCGAGGACCGCGTGCTCGGGGTGCAGGAAGCCCATGCCGAGGAGCACGAGCTGGGCAGGCATCTCGAACTCGCTCCCAGGGACCTCCTCGGGCCGCCCCGAGCTCCAGTCCGCCCGCACCGCGCGGATCGCACGGACCGCTCCCTTTTCGTCCTTCAGGAACTCCTTCGACTTCACCGCCCAGTCGCGCTCGCAGCCCTCGGCCTGGGAGCTCGAGGTGGAGAGCATCTGCGGACCGGGGTGGACGGGCCACGGCGTTCTTTTCGTGCGGCCGGCGGGCGGCTTCGGAAGGATCTCGATCTGGGTGACGGAGCGCGCCTGCTGCCGGATGGAGGTCCCGACGCAGTCGGAGCCGGTGTCCCCGCCTCCGATGACGACGGCGTCCTTGCCCGTGGCGAGGATCTCGGTCCCTTCCGGGATCGTGTCACCCGCGACGCGTTTGTTCGACTGGGTGAGGAAGGGCATGGCGAAACCGACGCCCTCCGCGTCGCGGCCCGGGATCGGCAGGTCACGGGGCTTGGTCGACCCACCGGCCAGGACGATCGCATCGTACTCGGCGAGGAGCTGCGAGCCGGAGAGGTCGACGCCGACGTGGACTCCGGTGCGGAACCGGACGCCCTCGGCCTTCATCAGCTCGAGGCGCCGGTCGACGACGTGCTTCTCCAGCTTGAAGTCGGGGATCCCGTAGCGGAGGAGCCCGCCGATCCGGTCGTCCCGCTCGAGGACGGTCACCGTGTGGCCGGCCCGGTTGAGCTGGTCGGCCGCGGCGAGGCCCGCCGGGCCCGAGCCGACGACCGCGACCGTCTTGTCGGTGCGATTCCTCGGCGGCCGCGGCTCGGCCCAGCCCCCTTCGAAGGCCCGCTCGATGATCGCGACCTCGATGTTCTTGATCGTGACCGCCGGCTCGTTGATGGCAAGCACGCACGCCGATTCACAGGGCGCCGGGCAGATGCGGCCGGTGAACTCCGGGAAGTTGTTGGTCGAATAGAGCGCCTTCAATGCCCGTTGCCACTTGCCGTGGTAGGCGTGGTCGTTGAAGTCGGGGATGACGTTGCCGAGGGGGCAGCCGTCGTGGCAGAAGGGCACGCCGCAGTTCATGCAGCGGGCACCCTGGATCTCGACCTCTTCCTGGACGAGCGGGATCGCGAACTCGCGCCAGTGACGGATGCGCTCCTCGACCGGCTGGTAGGCCGGGGTCTTCCGCTCGAACTCCTTGAAGCCGGTGTCCTTTCCCATGACGTTTCTCTAGGCCACCGCGGCCGCCTCGGCCGCGAGCTCCGCGAGCGCCCGCTTGTAGTCGCGCGGCATCACCTTGACGAACTTCCTGAGCTGCACGTCCCAGGTGGCGAGGATGCGCTTCGCCCGCTCCGAGCCCGTGAGCTCCGCGTGCTGCTCGATCATCGCCTTGAGCTCGGCGACGTCGTCCGAGTCGACCATATCCTCGAGGTCGACCATCCCGGGATTGATCCGGGGGTGCGCCCGCTCGTCCGCGTCCCATATGTAGGCGATGCCGCCCGACATCCCGGCGGCGAAGTTCCGGCCCACCTCGCCGAGAACGACCACGCGACCTCCCGTCATGTACTCGCAGCCGTGGTCACCCACACCCTCGACGACCACGTGAGCTCCCGAGTTCCGCACGCAGAACCGCTCGCCGGCCGGGCCGAGGATGAACGCCTTTCCCGAGGTCGCTCCGTAGAACGCCACGTTGCCGCAGATGACGTTCTCGTTGGGGTTGAACACGGACCTCCTCGGCGGGTAGAGGATCGCCGTTCCGCCGGAGAGCCCCTTGCAGAAGTAGTCGTTGGCCTCGCCTTCGAGCTCGATGGTCAGCCCCCTGGGGGCGAAGGCCATGAAGGACTGCCCGGCCGAGCCGGTCGCCTTGAAGCGGATGGTGTCCTCGGGGAGACCATCCTCGCCCGTGCGGCGCGTGATCTCCTGACCTAGGATCGTGCCCACCGTGCGGTGGATGTTGCGGATCGCGAACGACCCGCTTACCGGCTCGCCCTTCTCGAGGGCCGGCGCGGCGAGGCGCACCAGCTCGTTGTCGAGGGCCCTGTCGAGTCCGTGGTCCTGCGGGATGCAGCAGAAGGTGCTGCAGCGATCGTTGGCTCGCATGAAGTGCAGCAACCGCGAGAGGTCGAGCTGCTTTGCCTTGAAGTGCTTGACGTCGCGCATGGGCGCGAGCTTGTCCACGCGGCCGACCATCTCGTCGACCGTTCGGAAGCCGAGCCGCGCCATGTGCTCGCGGAGGTCCTGGGCGATGAAGCGGAAGAAGTTGACCACGGAGTCCGGGTCGCCGGTGAAGCGCTTCCTGAGCTCTTCGTCCTGTGTGGCCACCCCCACCGGGCAGGTGTTCAGGTGGCACTTGCGCATCAGGATGCAACCGAGCGTGATCAGCGCACCGGTGGCGATCCCCCACTCCTCGGCCCCGAGGAGGGTCGCGACCGCGACGTCACGGCCGGTGCGGAGGAGACCGTCCGTCTGAAGGACGACCCGGTCACGCAGGTTGTTCTGCATGAGAACCTGGTGGGCCTCGGCGAGGCCGAGCTCCCAGGGCAGGCCCGCGTGCTTGATCGAGGAGAGGGGCGAGGCACCCGTGCCGCCCGACTGTCCCGAGATCAGGATGACGTCCGCGTGCGCCTTGACGACGCCGGCGGCGATCGTGCCGACCCCGACCTCGGCCACGAGCTTCACGTTGATCCGCGCGCGCGAGTTGGCGTTCTTGAGGTCGTGGATGAGCTGGGCGAGGTCCTCGATCGAGTAGATGTCGTGGTGCGGCGGCGGCGAGATGAGCCCCACGTAGGGCGTGGAGTGGCGGACGCGCGCGATGGTCTTGCTGACCTTGTGGCCGGGGAGCTGACCGCCCTCTCCGGGCTTGGCGCCCTGGGCCATCTTGATCTGCAGCTCGTCGGCGTTGACGAGGTAGTTCGACGTGACCCCGAACCGCCCCGACGCCACCTGCTTGATCGCCGAGCGCATGGAGTCGCCGTTGGGGAGCGGGTCGTAGCGAACGGGGTCCTCGCCGCCCTCTCCGGTGTTCGACTTGGCTCCCAAGCGGTTCATCGCGATCGCGAGTGTGGTGTGGGCCTCCCAGGAGATCGATCCGAAGGACATGGCCCCGGTGGTGAAGCGCTTCGCAATCGCCTCGACGGCTTCCACCTCTTCGATCGGGATCGGCGTGAGGTTCGTGAACTCGAGAAGGTGCCGAAGCGTGATCGGCGTCTCGGCGGCGTCGTCGATGAGGCGCGCGTACTCACGGTAGACGTCGTAGTCGTTCGTCCGCGCTGCGTGCTGGAGCCGCTGGATGGTCTCCGGGTTGTGGAGATGGCGCTCGCCCCGCAGCCTCCACTGGTAGAGCCCCCCGAGCTCGAGGTCGGTCTGGTCCTCGACGTCGACGTAGGCGGCCCGGTGCCGCATGAGCGTCTCGCGCTCGATCGTGGCGATGTCGATCCCGCTGATGCGGGAGACCGTACCCGGGAAGCACTCCTCGATGACCTCGTCCGAGAGGCCGACCGCCTCGAAGATCTGCGCACCGATGTAGGAGGAGATCGTCGAGATGCCGATCTTCGACATCGTCTTGAGAAGGCCCTTGCCCACCGCCTTGACGTAGTGATCGCGAGCATCGGCCTCGCTCAGGCTCTTCGGCAGCAGCTTGCGCAGCCGCATGTCCTCGATCGTCTCGAAGGCCACGTAGGGGTTGACCGCCGAGGCGCCGAAGCCGAGGAGGCAGGCGAAGTGGTGCACCTCGCGCGCCTCGCCGGTCTCGATGACGAGGCCGCACCGCGAGCGGAGGCCCTTGCGGATCAGGTGATGGTGGACGGTGGAGACGGCGAGGAGCGACGGGATCGCCGCATGATCCGAGTCCACCGGACGGTCGGAGAGGATGAGCACCTGGTAACCGTCGAGGACGTACTCCTCCGCCTCGTGGCGGAGGCGGTCCAGGGCCCGCTGCATCCGGCCCGGCTCGGCCTTGAAGCAGATCGAGAGGGTCTTGGCCTGGAAGTGCTGGCGGTCCACCCACCGCAGCCGCTCGAGGTCCTCGTTGGTGAGAACGGGCTGTGGCAGCTCGATCACCCGCGCGTGCTCGGGGCCGTCCTGCAGGATGTTGCCTTCACCGCCGACGAAGGAGGCGAGGCTCATCACCATCTCCTCACGGATGGGGTCGATTGGCGGGTTGGTCACCTGGGCGAAGAGCTGGTGGAAGTAGTCGAAGAGGCTGCGCGACTTCTCGGACAGCACCGCGAGGGGGGTGTCGTTGCCCATCGAGCCCACCGGCTCCTGAGCGTCCTTCACCATCGGGGCCATGAGGATGCGCAGGTCCTCGAGCGAGTAGCCGAACACCTTCTGACGCGTCAGAACCCGACGGGCCGGGGGCTGGAGGATCTGGCGCGGCGGCTCGAGCTCGGCGAGCGGGATCTTTCCCTGATCGAGCCACTGACGGTACGGCCGTTCGGCGCAGATGCGGGCCTTGATCTCCTCGTCCGGGATGATGCGTCCCTCCTCGAGCGAGGCGACGAACATCTTCCCGGGCTGCAGACGGCCCTTGCGGACGATCTTCTCCGGGGCGACGTCGAGGACACCGGCCTCAGACGCCATGATGAGGATGTTGTCGTCGGTCAGGCAGTATCGCGACGGGCGGAGGCCGTTGCGATCAAGCGTTGCCCCGATGAGGGTCCCGTCGGAGAACGCCACCGAGGCCGGACCGTCCCACGGCTCGATGAGCGCACCGTGGTACTCGTAGAAGGCCTTGCGGTCGTCCGGCATCTCCGGGTTCTTCTCCCAGGCCTCCGGGATGAGCATCATCATCACGTGGGGGAGGCTGCGTCCGCCCAGCATGAGGAACTCGACGACGTTGTCGAGAATGCCCGAGTCGGAGCTGCCCTCCTGGGTGACGGGTCGCAACTTCTGGATCTCGTCCTCCGAGAAGAGGGACGAGGCGAGGATGGCTTCGCGGGACCGCATCCAGTTCACGTTGCCCCGCAGGGTGTTGATCTCGCCGTTGTGGGCCAGCGTGCGGAACGGGTGCGCGAGCGGCCAGGTGGGCAGGACGTTCGTCGAGAAGCGGCTGTGGATGAGCGCAAGCGCCGACTCGAACGACTCGTCGACGAGGTCGGGGAAGTACTCGGGCACCTGGGCCGGTGTCAGCATCCCCTTGTAGACGACGGTCCGCGACGACAGCGAGCAGATGTAGAAGCTCGCCGCGCCCTGGACCGACTCGCGCACCATTCGGGTGCCGTACTTGCGGGCCACGAAGAGCCGCCGCTCGAAGTCGTCCTGGGTGCGGCAGGTCACGGGGCGGCGGACGATCACCTGCTGCACAGGCGGCTCGCCGGAGATGGCGGTCGCCCCCAGGGTCGAGTGGTCGGTGGGGACCTCTCGCCAGCCGAGGATGTCGAGCTCCAGCTCGTCGAGCGCCCGGCGGAAGACGTGCCTGGCGCCCACATGGGTCTTCGGGTCCTTCGGAAGGAAGCACTGTCCCACCGCGTACTCGCCGGGCTCGGGAAGCGAGATCTCGAGCCGAGCGCACTCCCGGAGCAGGAAGGCGTGCGGCAGCTGGACCAGGATGCCGGCGCCGTCGCCGGTCTCCTCTTCCGCGCCCCGGGCTCCTCGGTGGTCGAGGTTTCGGAGGATCTCGAGTCCCTTTCGCACGATATCGTGCGAGCTGACGTTGTTCAGATCAGCGACGAAGCCGACGCCGCAGGCGTCGTGCTCGAAACGGGGATCGTAGAGTCCTCTCCTCGACAGTGTCTCGTGCATCGGGACGTCCTTAGATAACGATACGGGGCCTCACAGCCGGCCAGAGCGCGAGCCGCCCACACCCCCCGAGGACCGCAGGCTCGCGCGTAATGGGTGAAGATAGAAAACGCTCGCGAGCGGGTCAAGTCGAACCCCCATGCATTTTGCTCATGCAGGTCATGCGCCGGCTTCAGTCCAGGCTGATAGGGAAGGCCGTCCCTCCTCGGCACCCGGGGTGCCGTCGGCGGCCTTGTGACACGCCCCGCAGCTGCCGACGTTGAACAGCACTGCGCATCAACGCCTGCATGTCGGGGGTGCGGGCGACGTCCCGGACCTCTCCGACCACCTCGCCGGGATTGGCATCCGACAGCTCGCGCCGGGCGGCCTCCACGCCGGCCGCGTCGTTCGAGCAGAAGATCACGCGGGCGCCGCCGCGGGCCAGCAGCTCGACCACGGCCCGGCCTATCCCGCTCGAGCCGCCGGTCACGACCGCGACCCTTCCGGCGAACTCCTCCTGCTCCCGCCCGGCCATGCGAGGGCATTATCGCTCTGGTTCTCCGCGGTCAGTCGATCGTGGGCGTCGCCTCCGAGCTGCGCCGCTGGAGGCGATCCAGCGCCCAGGCGGCGGGCCAGCCGACGCACACATGGTCGGTCGCTCGTCCTCCGGCTTTAACAGGTTTGCGAGATTCGGCACGACCGGAAAGGAAGCGTCCTTCCGGGTAAACGGGTTGAACGCCGAGGTGACGTTGAAGCGGATCGGATAACGCCCCGTAAAATAACTCACCCGGGAGGGCAAGCGCACCGCGGATGCGGCATAAAAGGTTTCACAACGCGTCCCCTCCGAGGCCATGCGGTCGATGTTCGGCGTCAGAGTCTTCCGGCCGACGTAACAGCCGAGATCACCGTAACCCAGGTCGCCGTTCTGTATGCAGATGAAGTTGCGTATCATACAGCTATGTGCGGTGAGGCGAACCTGTATCGGAGAACTCCATACAAGGAGGTCATTCTTCCATGCGTAGGACGTATTGTTTGACCGCCGCTTCGTCGTGGGAGCCGTGGTAGGAGACGACAACCAGTTCCCCGTTTTTCCGCATGCGCATATCGCCGTAGCCGGCGTCGCCAGTGTCCTCGTCCAAATGAAGCGGGGCGCTCCAGCTTTTTCCCTTGTCCGTCGAATACCAAAAACCGACGTTGCGCGTCTTTTCCGTAACCTGGTCAACACCTGTCCCGAGGAGCAGGTTGTCATCCCACCACTCGGGAATGTTCTCAGCCCCGCTCATGTGCCTGAGGTGTTTACGGGTATAGATTCTCGCCCGCTTCCACGATCCAACCCGCTTGTCGGCCTGCACCAGCGGCGACCACGTCTTCCCCATGTCGCGGCTGCGCGTCAGCCAGGGGAGCGCCCAACCCCCCAGCGTTCCCCGGGTGACCGCCACGATCTCGCTCGGCCCGACCCGTTCGATTCCGGTCTCAGAGTCTAGGGTGCGGTCCCAGTTCACTTCGGGATCCATGTGGTTCACGAATTGCCAGGTCCGTCCGTTGTCAATTGATTTGAACAGCCCGGCAATAATCTTGTTGAAGTTCCCGACGTGGCGGTACTTATCGCTCATACGCGCGGCGGCATAGATGGTCCCGCCGTCCACAAACGAGTCCTGGGTCAGATCAATGTCATCCGCCGATTGCGCCTCCGGAAGACCTACGAAGGTCACTTTCCGCCACGCATCCCAAGTGCGGCCGTCGTCCGCGGAAACCGTGATCCACGCGGATCCGTCCGAATGCAGCGGGTGGTTTTCCACCAGGCCAGTGAGATCGATGCTCATCGCGGTGAGCACCAGCTCGCCGCTGGGCGCCAGGTAGAAATACGGCTCCACCGGGTCATAGAGGGAACCGGGGGGACTGGGCCGGCTGGGCAGCCCCGTCACCGGCGTGCCGTCCAGATGCTCGTTGGGCTCGGACCAAGTGCGGCCCTCGTCGCCCGAGAACATCACTTCGATCTGGCCCTGCGGGTCTTTCCAGTGATGATTCGACTGGACGTATACCATCACCCAGGTCCCGTCCGCCAGAATACGGAGCGACGGACGGCCGAAGTAACGGCCTTCGGCTGCGCGCAGTGTAAGGACTTCCTTGACCGCCAGCCCTTCAAAGGCAGAAGACGACGTTACTTTGCTGGTTGATTCTTCTCTGCTGATCTTCTCCTTGTCCTGACCGGTGGCGGACATCGGCAGACCAAGCAATACAATTGCAACCGCTAGTGAGCGCATGGTTCGATCTCCATCGATTCAGTCGGGAGCTGAGAAACTGCATCCACCCCATCTCGTTTACGCTCAGCCGTCTCACACCGGGCGATTGGGCCGGATGACAACTTGTCAGTGGGCGCCACAGTACAACCCAGTGCTGGGCTATTCAAGGGTTTTCCATCACAGCTCACCGAGGAAGACACCTCGCCCCAACCCCGCCCCGCTCTAGCCGCTCCTGACAGGCCGCCAGGCCGGGGCCATGGGGGCGGATTTGGTCGAACTGCATGGGCACCTGTTGGCGGCGCAGGGAAGCTCTCGCGCCGTATACTTGCATCATGGCGGACTACGAGATGCACATCAGCGGGCAGTGGTGCGGTGCAGAGTCGGGGGCGACCTACGATGCGATCAATCCAGCCAAGGGCGAGGTGTTTGCGACGCTGCCTCTGGGCGGGAGGGAGGATGCGCGGCGCGCGATTGCGGCGGCGAACGAGGCGTATGCATCGTGGTCGCGGGTGCCGCTTTTCGACCGGACCGACCTTTGCATGCGCATGGCCCAGGTCATCGCCGCGCACGAGGACGAGTTGGCCGACATCCTATGCACGGAGCTGGGCAAGCCGCGTCACCGTGAAGCGACCCAGGAAGCGCAGGCGGTTCCCCTCTTCTATCGTCAGGCGGCAGAGGTGGCCCGCTATTTGGAGGGCAGCACGTTGCTGGCGCGTGACTCGCACAAGCGGATCACCAGTTTCCGTCGGTCACGCGGTGTGATCGGCGTGATCACGCCGTGGAACTTCCCGGCGGCGATACCCAGCGAATACCTGCCGTTTGCGGTCGTGATGGGCAACACCGTCGTGTGGAACCCACCGCCGACCGCCGCTGTGACGGCCGCGACGCTGATGCGTTACCTCGTCGAGGCCGGGTTGCCCCGAGGCGTGATCAACCTGGTGATCGGTCCGGGCGCACAAGTTGGAGACGAGATCGTCACCAACCCCGGTACCCACGCGATCGCCTTGACCGGCAGCTCCGCGACCGGGCGAGTCATCAGTGCTCGCTGCGGGCTCAAGCCGCGTTTGATGGAGCTGGGCGGCAACGGTCCCATCGTCGTCTTGGCCGACGCCGACCCCCGCAAGGCGGCCAAGGGCATCGCCAACGCCTGTTTCTACGAAGCCGGACAGGTCTGCTCCGCCGCCGAGCGCATCTTTGTCGCCGACAACCTCAAGAACGAGTTGGTAGATGAGGTCGTGAGTCAGACAAACCATTGGGTTCCGGGCGACGTGTGGGATCGGAACGTGACCCTTGGCCCGCAGAACAATATGGGCGTGGTCGAAAAGATGGCAGCCCACCTCGCCGATGCGACCGATCGTGGCGCGACGATTGTCGCTGGCGGTGGGAGGCCCGACCTGCCCGGGTTCTTCTGCGAACCGACGGTACTTGTCGATTTCGACGCCGAAAGCCTGGTCAACACAGAAGAAACCTTCGGCCCGATAGCGCCGATCCGCGCGTTCTCGAGCGACGACGAGGCGTGGCGTCACATCAACGCCTGCGAGCTGGGCCTCGTGTCAGCGGTGTTCACCGAGAGCGTCAACGACGCCTGGCGCTGGGCCGAGCAACTGCGCACCGGTATCGTCGTGGTCAACGATCCGTCGAGCTACTGGGAGCCCCACATTCCCTTTGGCGGCATGGCCGGTGCCGCCAGCGGCATCGGCCGCCTCGGCGGACGACACACACTCGAGTTCATGTCCGACCTACAGACCATCGTGTTTCACGTTGAATGATGCCCTATACGGCCGGCACCAGGGCAGCAAGACACTCTGCTGAACAGGATGGCGTCTTCCGCGTTTCTGGTGACGCCTCCGGCACCACCCCTGGCGAATCCAGACCACTTCCCACCGAGCGGTTTGCATTTCGTACTCAGCTCTCTACCCCATCAATTCCTCCGCGTACGCGAACAGCGCCGGCGTCCCGCCCGTGTGGAGCAGCACGACAGTCTCGTCATTGCCGATCTCGCCCTTCTTCGAGAGGTCCATCAGCCCGGCAAGCGCCTTTCCCGTGTAGATCGGGTCCAGCAGAATGCCTTCCGTGCGCGCCATTAGTCGTAGTGCCTCGTTGCCTTCCTTGGAGCAGTATCCGTAGCCCTTCGGACCGATGTAGGCATCCGAGTTCCAGATCTCGTCGCGTGTAAAGACCACCTCCAGATCAAGGAGCCCCGCCATCGTCGACAGCATTCCGAGAAACGCGTCGCTCAGGTCGTAGGACCACAGGATCGGAGTGACGCCGAGGATTCGCGCTTTTAGGCCCATCACCTTGTTGCCGAAAATCATGCCCGGCTGAGTGCAGCTTCCCGAACAGGCTACGATCACGTCCGCCTTCTCGCCGATCGCGTCCATCTGCTCCGCGATCTCGATCGTCGCCAATGCGTAGCCCATGGCGCCGTATGGCCTGTTCTCCGACCGCATCACCACGAACGGCTTCCGCCCTTCCTTCTCGTACCGGGCAACAAGCCGCGCCTTCGCGTCGTCCAGGAGCTCTTGCGTCTCCACCTCGACCAACTCCACGCGCGCGCCCAGCAAGTCGTCCAACAGCATGTTGCCCCGCGGGTCGGCGCTCTTGTGGTCCTTGACGAGTGCCACGGCGCAGTCCACTCCCACTTTTGCGGCGGCGGCCGACAGCTGGCGGCAATGGTTCGACTGGGACCCCGCGCCTCCAATGAACACGTCGGCGCCTTCGTCGAGCCCACGCCCGATCGTGAACTCGAGCTGGCGCGTCTTGTTCCCGCCGAGCGCCAGGCCCGTGCAGTCGTCTCGCTTGATGAAGATGCGGGGTCCCCCCACGGCGTCGCTCAGGCGCGGACAGAACTCGAGCGGTGTGGGAAAGTGCCCTAACGCGACGCGAGGCAGGCGGGCGATTCGGCCACGGAGATCGTCGGCGGACAGCGTCAGCGTCATTGGGCCCCTCCTTGGTTCAGAGGTTCGGACAGGGATAGGTGCAACAAGAGTGATTCGATAGGAAGCGCCGCCGATCGGCAAGCGGATTCGTGCCGGTACAAAGTCCCGCGTCACAAGGTCGATGGCGTCGATCCTCCCGTGATGCGTGTCGCTCGATTTCCAGCACGGCCCGAAGTCCACCGTCGATGAGCACATGCTGCTGACCATCATGGTCTCCGATGCGGGCCGGCCCTACGATCTGCAGCTCGCCAGGAACATGAAGGGACTTGGCGGCAGGATCCTGGTGCTCTGCGACGGCTTGGACGAAGGATTCGCCGCATACGCGGATCACTTGATCGATCTGAAAACGGGCCTGGGAGACGGAGTTCGTGACGTTCTCTCTTTACCCGTGATCCAGTTCCTGGCCTACTATCGTGCCCTGCACCTCGGCCAGGATCCCGACGCACCGAAGAACCTGAGCTATTTCGTCACCGTCGAACCCCACTCGTAAGCCGTGTTTTTGTAATTGGTGCTCAGAGCGGCAGCGTGCGCCGTCAAGTCAAGCGAAGGGCTAGCACGATCGAGAGCGCACACAGCAAGACCGCCGAGCCGCTGGCGATCAGAAAGCCTCGCTGAACCGTGGTCCGCTTGGCATACAGGCCGATCAAGATCGGGATTGCGGTCCAGCCGATTCCGCCGATGCAGAAAAAGATGCCAACGGCGCGCCCGTGCAGCGATGGCTCGACATGAGCCAACAAAATCGCGATCAATGTGGGGAAGATCGGTCCGACGACAGCACCCGCTACGACGATCAGTATGCGCATCAATGTCGTTCCCCGGCAGAATACGATGCCGAGCGTGATCGCTACACTGCAACAGGCCATCATGACGACCAGAGTCGCGGCTGCTCCTTCCGGAAGCGTCAAGGCCGTCACCAGCCGAGATCCCATGAACGTCATCCAGAAGACCGACAGCAACGTTGATGCTTTGGCTTCGCTAACGTTCTTATCGGTCAGCAGTGTCGTTGCCCACGTTGCGATCGACGCTTCGGTCGGCACGTGAAAGAAAAACGCCGCCGAACAGAGCCAGACAATGGGATCGGACAATAGCTTCGCCAACCCGCCAGCCACGGATTCGTTCGCTCCCACTCTTAAGGCTTCCCAATCGACGCCCAGTCCTAAGGAGAGCGGAATCACCGAGACCGCCGCGAAGCCGTACAAGGTCCCGGTCAGCCCGAACCGCTGCGCGCAAGAGACGATGATCAGCGGAGTGACAAAGGTTCCCACCCCGAAGATGAAATCGCCCATGTTCATGGCGTAGGCCATGCGCTGTGGGAGATCGTCCGGCGGGACGAACGCCGGCGGAGAGGTGACGTTTAAGACGTTGACCAGTGCCGACCAGCCAGTTCCCAGAACTAGGACAGCCACCAGCGCGGCGGCATAGCGGCGTGAGTGCGCGAGCACGACGAGACTGATGATCACCAATAAGAAACCGCCGCCCAGGACGGCCTGTTTTCCCAGTAGGTCGACCAAGAAGCCAGCCACGACCACCATCGGGACCAAGGTCATGCCAAACACCGCAACCAATCCGCCGACCTTGCCCTCGTCGATTTGTAACTTGCGGGCCAATGGCAACTTGACGCTGCCCAGCAAAGCGAAGCACATCCCGGCTGTTGCCAGGGCCGCGATCTGCATCAGAGTCAGCATCGGATCCATATGGCGTGTTACCTCTACGTGGCAGGCACACTCAGTGTACCGCCAAGGCCGACACCGATGTGCCCGGTGCGGGAGTGCAATTCAATTACGTGGCAGGCACACTCAGTGTACCGCCAGGGCCGACACCGATGTGCCCGGTGCGGGAGTGCAATTCAATTATCCCGCTCAGGCCGGGCGAAGTGGTAGCAAAGCGGCAGCGAAAACGGGGCCGGGAGCTGGCCTTCGTCGTCTGTAGGCTCCGGCCTGGAGTGGTCGGCAGACTAGGATGGCTTCCGCGCTTCTCTCTCAGCGACCAGTCGCAGGCTCCAAGTGGAACTCGAAGACCTCGACATCGAGAGACACAGGGGGGCCCAAGAGGAAGCGGATCTAGTCCTCGCGTCCCGTCTCGAGAAGCGGGCGATCCGACTGAAATCGATTCAGCACGTTTTCCGTAATGCGAGAGACGTTGTTGTTGTACTCGTTGTAGGAGAGACAACTGTCCCAGGATATGGAGCTGGTCGAGAACACGGCACCCCCGTTGGGGTACTCGAAGTAGACCATGTCGGCTCTGACCCTGGGATTCACGGATCCGGATTGTTTGGAATCCGCGACCAGGACCTCTTCCACTACATGGTCATAGAAATCGGAGAAGCCGGTGGCCGTGGCCAGCAACAACCCGTGAGCGGGCGTACCCAAGACATGATCGAAGCGATCGAACTCGAGCCCGGCGGCGCCGTACTCCATGACCAGACACGGAAAGTCTCCGATCGGTTCGTCCGGTCCGATTCCCTCGAAGACGAATGCCGCTCGGGGGTCGAAGCCGCCCGGCTGACGCTGGAAGGGTCGGCCTGGGCCGCCGCCCTGCGCGGTGAAACCCGCACCGACCAGCTCTTGAGGGGGCCGTCCGCGGAAGCGCCACAGGCCGCCCAGCTCGCCCGTGGTGCTGTGATGGTACTCGCCCCGGGTGCAGCCTGCCACGCCTCGGTCCCGGCTCGGCGGCGAACCTCGATCGTGTGCTGCTCCTCGGGATCCATCGACGTGACCCAGTAGAAACCGTTGCCCCCCAAATACATTAGTCTTCCGCCCTGGCGGAGGTAGGTCTCCAATGCGTCCAGCATCTGTTCCGACCAGTACTCAGGATGGGAACCGGTGATGACGACGCGGTACGGCCGCAACAGTAGGGCGCCTTCTGAATGGAGATCCCCATCCGTCACGACATCCCATGAGTACCCCTTCGTCTCCAACCAGTCGACCAGGTGCAGATCGGCGTTGAAACCATGGGGTCCGGTGGCGACCGGGCCGAAGTCCTGGTGGACCACCTTGGGTCTCATATCGAGTATGGGTCTCAGGCTGGAGGCGTATGAGACACCGCTGCCATCCGAATGGTGGCTGTACAGGCTCAGCAGCTGGGACGTTCCCCTGTTCCAGTTTCCATATGCGAGATAGGTGAAGGTGGGCGCCAGGAAAGCGACGGGTGCTCGTACCGCGCCCTCGCCGGGACGAACATAGAAGGGGATGTGGTCCTCTCCGTTTCCCGACCTCAGACGCAGGGCGTAGACTCCGCTTCGCAGAGACGCAGGGACCTGGTACTCGAAGTCCACCTCCCAACCGGCGTCGTCCAGGTCGTCGTCGTGAAAGTGAATCGCGGAGTACTGTTCCGGACTTCGATTGAAGTGGCTTTCCCGTCCAGTCCAGCTGTGACCGGTCACGCCTCGCGTTGGCATCTGTACGGCTAGCCCGTGCAGTTGGTTGGGGGCCGTGTCGCTGACTTTGCGTGATGAGACGTCAGCAGAAAAATCCCAGGCGGCCACAGGCTGCCTCGGCGCCGCTCCACCCTTCAGGGCCTCGAGTTCATCCTGGCTCAGGGCCCTGTCGAAGACTCTCGGGTCTTCAATTCTACCGTTGAAGTGGCCCCCCACTCTGGCCATTTTTCCTTCCCGCCAGGTCCAGTAGCCGGCCATGAGCAGGGGAGCGTCACTCTGGCCGACCGACCGTGCAGCGACCGTCGTTTCCGTGAGCGCTCGGCTCCCGTCGAGCGGCCACTCGACTGCCGGCTCTTGATGGAGCGTCACCCGCCCGCTGCTCGCCTCGAACGTGGCCGCCACGAAGTACCAGGTCGTCGAGTTGACCCCCTGGTTCAGCCCTCGGAACGCCGAGGCCGGCGCCCAGGCTCGAAGAGGTACACCGCTCCGGACTTGTTCGACGTTCCCATTGGGATCGCCGATCCAAAGCGCCAGATCCCCGTCCTCCGCTATGAACAACCCGTAGCCCCGCCTATCCTCGGCCGAGTATTTGGTGATGATGCCCTGCGTTCCTTCGCCGGGGGTGCTGGGGGCGATCCACGCCTGGAGTGTGAAGCTGCCCGAGAGACGGAGGGAAGGGTGATCCTCTACCAGGACATAAGATCCCGCCGTGAGCTCCTGGCGACGCCCCGGATAGGTCTGATTGATATCCGATTCGACCACTTCCTCCTTGAGACCGGGCCCCTCGGGGTTGGTGTCGCCGTGAATCAACCGCACCAGGTCCGCACGATAGCGGGGCAGCTTGCTGCTGACCATGAATCGGATGGTTTCTCCCTGCGCCACACTCAAGCGGTCGGCGTATCCGACAACCGGCATGCGCTCGATCCCCTGGTTGTCGGCGGGCACGGCCAAACAGAGTGAGATGAACGTAACGGCTGCAAGCCTGAGTTGTAGTTGAGAAGGCCCTGTCAGAGACAGGAATGTGGGTCGCATCTTGCTCTCCCCTAGGATTTCGCCTGCAAGGCTAGCCTATGGGCCTCGCTGGCGCACACGCAGCCCCCGCTCTGGCACTGAACCACCTATTCGGCTTCCGGCTGGCTAGGAGTGTGCGCCGTAGAAACTTTTCACCCCATTCGATGGGCCGATCTTGCTCCGAGAGCCCGTCGCCGATGGGCAAATGTGCCATCGGATTGCCGCGAAACCGTTCTACCGCGCACACTCCTAGTCGATGATGGCCTGATAGACTAGAGTCCGCATGAGCCGCTGGAAGAAGGCACGTCTAGATGGCTCTTGAATCATGCCCACTGCGATCAACTCCTCCTCAGGATCGACCCAGAAGACCGTCCCGGCCAGGCCGCCCCAAAAGAAAACGCCTTTCGTGCCGGGCACTGGCGATCGCCCGTTCGAAAGGCGAACGGCGAAGCCGAGCCCAAAGCCGTGGCCTACCGAAGCCTCAGGGAGATCGGGCACGGATTCAAGGTGGTCGGAGGTCATGTACTCGATGGTCTTCGGACCGAGGAGCCGGGTACCATCCAGTTCGCCGCCGTTGAGGAGCATCTGGACGAAGCGGGCGTAGTCGCTGGTTGTTGAGACGGCGCCGCCGCCGCCCGACAGGAATCTCGGCTTGACGGTTGGGTCGAATCGGAGCCGCTCCACGTTCCCGGGCTGGGCCACGCGGTTCTTCTTGTCGGCTTCCACCCAGAAGCCGGAGTCCTGCATTCCCAGCGGCTCGAAGATGCGCTGTTGGAGGAACCGGTCGAGGGGCATCCCCGAGACGACCTCGATCAGTCGTCCGAGCACGTCGGTCGATCGACCGTAGTGCCATCTGGTACCAGGTTCGTAGACCAGCGGCAGCTTTCCCAGCTCCTCGACCATCTCGGCGCTCGTCTGGTCCCATGAACCCACTCCCGCTCCGCTGTACATGGCCTTGACGACCGATTTGGCGTCAGAACCTCCTACGCCCTCCTCATACGTCAAGCCCGAGGTATGCGTGAGCAGGTCTTGGATCGTCATCTTCCTCTTCAGCGGAACCGTCGAGAACACGGGACCCTCCACGCCGAGCGTCAGGTCCTTGAACGCCGGAAGGTACTTCTCGACAGGCTCCCAAAGGAAGAAACGCCCCTCCTCGTGCAACATCATGGCGGCAACGCTCACAATGGGCTTGGTCATCGAGAAGATGCGGAAGATCGCGTCCTTCGGCATCGGAGTCCCGCCGTCCTTGTCTCGCCAGCCGAAGCTCTCGAAGTAGGCGATCTTCCCCCGGCGGGCCACGAGGACCACCGCTCCGGGGTACACACCCTCGTCCACGTCTTGCTGCAGCCGGGTGGAGATCCGCCGCAGGCGCTCGGACGACAACCCCACGGCCTCGGGCGTCGCCGTGGGAAGCGGCCCGCCCCAAGCTGTGGAGCCGACGATCAGACAGAGTGCAAAGGCGACGGCGCAAGCCCTCACGCCGACTTCGGGTCGAGATCCCATCATCTAGTCCCCTCCTCGCCTCGCTGGTGAAGGTTCAATGGCGGGCCCGCAAGGCTGCGCTTCAATTGAGACGGTTGGGAGAATGCTAGTTGTCTGAGTCGAAGGATTCAAACGAGCCGCATGACTCACGAGAGAGCGGCTTGCCCTACCTTGTCGTGCACCCGCTCACGCTCCTGCTTGATTTGTTGCCCCATCCCACCCGTCGTTGAGGCGCGCGTAAAGAGTCCTATTCCCTAAGCACGAGCCTCGGCGCAAGAGCTCACCTTTCAACCTAACCCACGATCAGCGAGAATCCCGGGATGGAATCTCGTAGACATTCTCAGCGTCCGTCGGATCGATCCGCGGCACGTCCTACGAGAGGTATGTAGTCTGTGGAGGCTCGAGATCCATGATCTGGAGAAGAAGCTTCTGGTTGCTCGTCTTGTGCTCAAGTTGTCTAGCGTGTGTAGGAGTAGAGGACAGCGCGGCTTCCGAGCCGGACGCGGAAGCCTACACCTGGCTCGACGACGACACGCTGGCAGGTCAGTGCCTCAACTTCAGCCCGCGGGAGAAGAGTAAGTTTCGCCAGGGCGGGAGCTTGCTCCAGCTGCGACCGGTCGCTCTGCCACGCGACGAGTGGCTCCTTCAAAACTCCAAGGGGGAGTCTCTGGATCACTTTGGCTGGCCTGTGAGCGTCCAAGTCGACAATAGCATCTTCGTCTTCTATATCCGCATTCCAGCCCACGGTGACTTCGAGGAGTTCCACAAGGCGGCAGTGGCTCTGTCGACGGATGGCGGACAGACGTTTCGGCCTCTGGCTGGACTCGAGAAGAGCGCACTCGACATGCTCGATCCCGACTGGCACCAGTACCGGCCGGCCACTCCCCGGACCCACATGGGAAACTGGGGGAATGCTGCGGCCTTCGTCGACGGGAGACTGGTCGTTACCAACTTCCGCGGCGTGTACCGCTCGGACGACAAGGGCCGGTCGTGGACGTTGTTGAAGTCAGCAGGCCTGCCGGCACAAATGCCCACGTTCGCCAACTGGGGGCAATGCCCGCGCCTGCTCGTCCACCCGAAAAAGGGCATCGTGTCGATTGGTGCGACGATCGACGAGTCACTCCTCTTCCGGTCCTCTCTGGACTACGGCGAGACCTGGACCGAAGAGGTCGTCCACACGGGGGAGCCGCTGCAGGAACCGGCCGGCACGATCGTCCTGGGCAAGCTCGTCTTGATGCCTCGCCACAATCGCGAACGCTGGACTCAGTTTTGGTCCGACGGGGATTGGTTGCCCCTCAAGAGCGCGCGGACCAATATCACTCCGGGAGAGCGCGACACGACCGACGTCGTGTACAACCCGGTGTCACAGCGCATCGAGGCGGTCGTCACGAATCGCATCGGCGGAGGTCCCGGAAGCGAGACGGACAACTGTATGACGATCAACCTCTGGAGCATCGCGCCCACAGATCTCATGAAGGGAAAGAGCGACTGGCGTTTCGACGGGACACTCGTCCGGTCCGAAGGCCGGGAACACGACACCAGCAACGTCCTCGGGCTGGATAGAGACGGCATGCATCCCGGAGGGACATTCATCGATGTACGAGCGGGGTATCAGTACATCTATGTCTATCTCGGTTTTTTTGAGGGGCCCTCCGGGATATTCCAGGTCAAGCGCACGCTGGATACGGCTGCGCTTCGAGAGTACTTGCTGGACCGAGAGGTTCGTTAGCGTAGTCGTTGAGGCTCTGTCCCACCCACAAGAACCGCGAGGTGCTCTACCAGGCGCGGCGGGCACGGCATGCACAGATCGAAGAAAGGAAGCGAACCATGACGACGAAGGCCCGGCGTGTTCTCGCCAGCCTTTTCGTGTGCGCCGGTTTGGCCTCCCTCCACGCGGTAGAGGCCGATTCCGAGACCAACTCGCTCGGAATGAAGCTCGTTGGGGTCGAGCCCGGTTCCTTCCCGATGGGTAGCGAGATCTCCAGAGACCTGTGGAACGAGCAGCCGGTTCACGAGGTGACGATCTCGAAGCCCTTCCTGGTCACCGAGACCGAGGTAACGATCGACCAGTTCCGGCTCTTCCGGAAGGAATTCCAGGGTACGGCCGGCTTCGAGCCCTACGCCACGGGTGTGAGCTGGCATGACGCCGTGGCCTTCGCCCGGTGGCTCAGCCGGAAGGAAGGGAGGACCTACCGCCTGCCTACGGAGGCGGAATGGGAGTACGTGGCTCGGGCCGGCAGCGAGGAGGTGCCCGCCGGGAGTCGGGAGCTGGGAAGGCCCAACGCCTGGGGCGTGAAGAACATGCTCTCCGGCCCGCGGGAGTGGTGCCACGACGGGTTCGGCGAGTACCCCGCGGCGCCTCAGGTCGATCCGGTGGGGCCGGCGTCCGGATCGACCCGAGTCGCCCGGGGGGGATCGCTGGACATCGAGGAGCGAAACCTCTTGAAGATCGACTTCGCCCGGCCCCAGAGCCGTCTGGCCATCGCCCCTTCCTTCGGACCGTTCCCGCGCAGCGGCGGCGCCGCCTGCACTCCCGCCGCCGGCTCGGGGCTGGTCGGAGTCTGGTTCAACAACACCGACCTCACCGACCCCCAGGAGAGGACGGTGATCACGCGCCTGGACAACAACTGGCGGAACGATCCGAGAGGCGCCGGCAGCTGGTCCGCGCGATGGCGCGGGTCCATCGAGGGCCCGCACACGGGCGTCGTGACCTTTCACGTGGAGACCGCCAGTCCGTTCCGCCTGGAGATCGGTGGCCAGGTCGTCGTCGATGCCTGGGAGACGCACGCGCTCGCGTCGGGGCAGGTCGCTCTCCAGAAAGGTCGGTGGCACACGGTGGTCCTGTCGTTCGCCCGCGAGGGGGTCAACAACCACTTCCGCTTGGAGTGGAGCTGGATCGGGCGGGAGCGCGAGGTGGTGCCGAGCGCCGCCGTGACCTACAGCACGGATGAGGACCGCCTGGCGCAGTCGGAGGCCAAGACGCCCGATGCTCCAGGCTTCCACGCCATTGGCTTCCGGCTCGTCCAGGCAGAGATGCCGCAGACGGCGCCCTGGCCCGTTGCGCCCACCCTTGCCCAGCTGGGTGTCAAGAAGCGGGCCCCTTCGTACCTGGGGCGGGGTCCCGACCTGGCGAAACCCTACTTTCGCAAGCGGTACTCTCTGCCCACGCCGCTCGAAAACAGCCCCAACGCGGCCATTGATGCGCTGGCGCTGCACCCGTCGTTCCGGCGGCACACCCACAGCCCTGGGGCAACGGTCCTGCCGAACGGCGACCTGCTCATGGTCATCTACACGTCATACTGGGAGTACGAGCCGGGG
Organism: Vicinamibacteria bacterium; assembly: GCA_963578825.1. Lineage (GTDB taxonomy): Bacteria > Acidobacteriota > Vicinamibacteria > Fen-336 > Fen-336 > JAJDNS01. Next base: position 46,739 of record CAUZDW010000020.1, on the reverse strand, counting down.
GTGTCCCTCATCGCGAGCCGCCTCCGCTTCGGGGCCGACCAGTGGGACATGCCCTCCCGCATCGTCGATTTCGTGGGGGCGAACGATCACGCACCTCTGCTCTGGAACGACGACGGCACCGTGCACCTCTTCTGGGGCAGCCCGAAGCTCGAGTTCGGCGGCTTCCCCTTCCAGTGGACCTCCACGACCGACAACGGTGCCACCTGGCAAGCGACCCGGTTCCCTGATTTCGTGAGCGCGATCGGCAGCCACTCCCGCCAGCCGATAAACACCGCCTTCCGCGACGAGACGGGCCGGATCTTCCTGTCGAGCGACGGCTCCGGCGGGGAGTCCGTCCTGTGGGCGAGCGACGACGACACAAAGACGTGGTTCGACACCGGAGGTCGCAGCGCCGGGCGCCACACCACCTACACGCTCCTGAAGGATGGCCGCATCCTCGGCATGGGCGGCAAGAACACCGACATCGACGGGTTCATGCCCAGGGCGATCTCCAGCGACGGCGGCAGGGCCTGGGAGGTCAGCAAGACGCCGTTTTGCCAGCTCGGCAGCAATCAGCGCCCAAGCGTTCTCCGCCTCGAAAGCGGGCGGCTTCTCTTCGCCGGCGATTTCATCCATCACAACACAGGATCGCAGCCCGAGGGCCTGGGCCACGTGGGCTCGTATGTCGCCCTGTCCGAGGACGAGGGCGAGAACTGGCGCATCAAGAAGCTGATCGGGGTGCAGCCGCACGAGAACCCCGCCCGCGCGCGGCGGATGAAGGGTCCGACGCTCGGTTACACCGTGGCCCGCCAGGCCCCGAACGGGATGATCCATCTCATCGCCACCATGACCCACCCGAACCTCCACTTCGAGATGAACGAGGCCTGGATCCTGGACGGCCCCGCCGCCGAGAGGCCCGACCAGGAGCTGATGGCCTCGACGGCCTCCAGCGTGAGCGGCGTGGAGACCTGGAAGGAGCACTACCCGAGCGGTCAGCTCAAGGGTTCCTGGAGCGGTGGCGTGGGCGACGACGGTCGCTTTCTCCTCCACGGCACCGAGACCTGGTACTACGAGGACGGCTCGAAGCAGTGGGAGACGCAATACGAGCTCGGCCGCAAGGTCGGAGCCGAGACCCACTGGTCGCCCGACGGCGAGACGGTGTGGGCGTGGGAGCACGCGGCCGACGGAACGAGCCTCTGGACCCAGTACTGGCCCGACGGCCGCAAGAAGGCGCAGTCGACCTGGCGGAACTTCATGGCCGACGGCGAGGCGCGACAGTGGGACCGCTCGGGACAGCTCGTGAGCGAGACGTCTTTCGAGAGCGGCGAGATGAAGGGACGCGGGCTCGCGAGCGAAGTGAGTGGCCTACGGGCGGGAGCTAGCCACTTCATCCCATCCGTGCCCAACGAAGGGCATTGAGTCCAGTGGTTTGCGGAGCCGCGAGTGCTAGGTGCGCTTCGAAAACAGATCATTCGGGGGGAAGGTCTGGAGCCCTCGCTCGCCTGTGGGCCGGCTCCACACGCCTCCGCCCGCCTCGATGCGCTCCGCAAGGTGTTGGTGACCGACGAAATGCCGTAGCCGGAGGCTGAGTTGAAAGGGACGATCAAAATGAAACCACGAGCCCTGCTGCTTGTTTGGGCGGCTGCACTTTCCATTCCTGCGATGGCGGAGGAGCCGCGGTGTCCGCTCATTCCTATGGGCGCGATTACCGGGAAGCCCGACGAGCAGACGGTGAAGGAGACGCTGGAAGCCTACAAGGCCGTCGGGGTCGACCAATATCTGATCTACGCAAGAAGCGGCCTGGAATATGACTACATGGGCGAAGAGTGGCTTCAGATGTGCGAGTGGTTCTGCGAGCAAGCCAAGCGGCTGGACATGTCCATTTGGCTGTACGACGAATACAACTGGCCGAGCGGCTCGTGCAAAGGCCGGGTGCCCGCGGAGAACCCCGATTTCGAGTACCGCCAGTACGCGGTCTACAAGAACGCCGACCGCACGTTTGAGTGGAAAGTTGTCCACTCACCCGGCTGGGCCGACAACTACAGCTTCAAGGCCATGGAGCGGTTTATCGAGTTGACGCACAAGAAGTACGAGCAACGTCTTGGCCCGTATTTGGGCTCAACCGTCACGGGTATCTTCACCGACGAGCCGGCCCATGACGCGCCGGTAAAACTCGCCGGCAAGCCAGCGGCGCTCTTCCGCTACTTCGACGACGCGGAGGCGGAGTACAAGAACGCGACTGGGCGCGACCTGCGAGCGGATGTGCAGGCATACCTGACCGACAACAGCAAGGACGAGGTGTGGGCGGTCTATTACCGGTTGCTCGGAGAACGCCTCCGCCAAGCGTATTTCGATCCGATCCGCGCATGGTCCGACCGCGTGGGATTGCTGTCGACAGGACACATGATCGCCGAGAACAGCACCTCCAGCTCCACACGCTCCAACGGCAAACCGTTGCATGCGCTCAAGGGTCTGACGCTGCCGGGCATGGATGAGGTCGGAACACTTTACGATCCCGCGAACATCGAGTGGCTGACGCTGGCCGCGGCGCAACATGCCATCGGCCGACGCGCACACGGCGGGCTGGCGGAGCTCTTCGCGCACGGGCCAAGCGATTTGCGGCACGCGACGCACCGTCAAATGATTTGGCTCTGCGCGATGCACAAGATCGATCACTACGTGCTGGCGGTCGCACCGCTCGACGCACGCGGTAATGTCGAGAAGTCGGCATACTTCAATCCGATGACGCGCATGCAGCCGTGGTTCCCCGCCTTCCGCCTGCTGGGCGATGAATCGCGCGTTGCCGCGCGCTATGCGTCCAAGCCGGTGCGGTGCGATATCGCCATCCGCTATCCACAACGCGAGGCCGCACGGCTCGCTGCGAAACGTAAGTCGCATCCGGCGTTGCTCACCACACTCCGCTACTTCTCGGCGCAACAGCTCACATACGACCTTTACGAAAAGGACGAGCCGTGCGACAAACCGCTGGTGTTCTCTTTCGAGGGTACGACGCTGAAAGAGGAGAACTCCGGACGCGTATTCCCATCGCCCGACGAGGCAGCCGCGTTCGCCAAGACGATCTGTCCGCCCGCCGTGTGGGTCGAAACCGCGGACGGCAAGACCGTGGAGGATGTGTTGCTGCGCCACTATCAGGATGATAGCGTCGCGGTGTTGGGCTTAACCGCAAAAGAGCACGGGAAACTGCGTCTGATGCGGCGCGGCGGCGAACCCGTTCCGTTCGGGCTACCGGCCCGGGGGGTTTTCCGGTTCGAAGGAAAGGCGTCCGTACCGGAGACCCCCGTCGCTATTCGCCCGCTTTCCGCCGACACTTCCTTCGACATCGCTCTGAGCGCATACAACACGCATCGCCTGGCGTTCGGCACAAATCACATGGCATCAGTCAACGTTGAACATCCGGTCGCGGCCGTGCGAATCGTGCTGCGTCACCATCCCGTGCCGAGCGCGGTGACGCTGGACGGCAAGCCCGTGGTGGCGGATCAGCCCTGTGACACATTGCGGCCGGGACTCAACAAACTGTACCGGCAGACCGAGCCGTTCCGGCTCGACGCGGGCAAGCACGTTCTGGCCATAGAGGCGGGCGGGAGCGACGTCAACTACTACCTTCCAATAGCGTGGCTCACGGGCGATTTCGCGGTCGAGAACCGGGCGATCAAAGCCTCGCCAAAAACGGTTGGCACCGGCGCTCTGTGGAAACAAGGCCTCGCCGATTTCGCGGGCCGGGTAACCTACACGACGCAGGTGGAGGTCCCGTCCCATGCGGGCGACGTAAGGCTGCGAATAGACACAGGCGGGCTTTACACGGCGGTCACGCTGGACGGGCAAGCTTTGGGCGAACGCGCCTGGGCACCTTTCGAGTGGACAATTCCAGCCGGCGTGGGAGGAAAGAAAGCCGAGCTGAAGATCGCGGTCTGGACTTCGGTGGCACCCATGTTCGGCGACTGGAAGAATCCTGCGGCCTCTTGGAGCAATAAATTTCGGGTGCCGCCCCCGGCACCCCATCCTGACATCGGCCTTCTGTCCCTTCCTGAATGGGTGCTGTATTGAAACAGATGAAAACGATAGACATTAGCTTGCCCAGACGTGAGGCTATCGGAGCCGCTCGAGGCCCGGACAGTTCCAGTCGCCGTTGGGGCGGCCCTCAACTCCTCGAACAGGCTTGGGCGAGCGGCGTCGTTCGGTCGGTGTCGCGTTAGAACCCGGATCGCAGCCAGGCCACGCCCACGTTCCGGCCGCCGTCAAGCTGTGTGGGGCCCGGCTACGCGGGGATCTCTCTTCCCTCGTCGTCGACGGGCACGCGCACGACCTCTCGAGTCGGCGGGGGGCGCTGTTCATCTCGGAGCAGCTCGTGAAGAAGCTCCTCGCCTGGAGGCATCCAGGCTTCTCCACATTCGTCGGTCGCCCGATCCCACCCGAGGACGCCAAGGCCATCGAGCACATCGCCGGGTATGTCGTGAGGAACCCGGTGAGGTATGTGGGGCCGTGCTGGCTGGAATGGTGGGGTACGCGGGAGGTCGCACCGGGCTCGAACGGCTCAGGACCGGAGGCTACGTTCCCGCGGTGCCCGTAGCGACGTGATCGGGCGTTTGGAGACGCACCTGGCCACCCCCCGGCGGACAACCTCTCCGAGGCTCAAAGCGAGGCCGATGGCCGCTGAGGCCTGTGAGGGGGAGGGGGCCGAGGCTGCGACGGACGCCGCAGGCGATCAGGGATGCGCTTGATGGCCTGCGGGTGGGTGAGGAAGCCGACCACGCGCAGGCTGCCGGCACAGCGAGGACAGACGAGAGGATCGACCTCGTATACGCGCCGGAGCAAGTCTGCCCAGCGCTTGCGCATGGCCGCGGTGGCGGCGGGCGGTGCTGCCTGCGTATCGGCGGCTGCAGAAGAGGCGCTCGCAGGGGGATAATGGCGACCACATGACCGAGCGCGAGTTGGAGTTCGCAGACAAGGTCGCCGTCGTGACCGGCGGCTCGACGGGAATGGGCCGTGCCGTGGTGGAGCGGCTGGTACAGGGGGGAGCCCGCGTGGCCTACTGCTCGAACGACGCTGCCGGGGTGGCCGCAGCCCAGCGCGGGCTCGACGCCGTCGCGCCGGGCCGGGTGTCCGGGCAGGTCGGGGACGTCGCACGGGCCGCCGACATGCAGGCGTTGATGAAGACGACGACCGAGCGCTTCGGCGGAATCGACCTGCTCGCGAACTGCGCCGGCATCCAGCGCTACGGCACGGCCGAGGACACACCGGAGGAGGTGTGGGACGAGGTCCTGGCGGTGAACCTCAAGGGCTGCTACCTGGCCAGCCGCTACGCGATCCCCGAGATGCGCAAGCACACCGGCGGCGGATCGATCGTCCACCTCTCGTCGGTCCAGGGGCTGGCCTGCCAGACGAACGTCGCCGCCTACGCGGCGAGCAAGGGCGGCCTGAACGCGCTGACCCGGTCGATGGCCCTGGACTTCGCTCCGGACCGGATCCGGGTCAACGCCGTCTGCCCGGGGTCCGTGGACACGCCGATGCTGCGGGCCTCGGCGGAGCTGTTCCGAGGCGATAAGAGCGTTGACCAGGTCGTGAGCGAGTGGGGCGCCTCCCACCCGCTGGGTCGCGGCTACGATCGGGTCTGCTCCCCGCAGGAGGTGGCGGAGGTGATCGTCTTCCTGCTGAGCCCGCGCGCCTCCTTCATGACCGGAGCCGAGATCAAGGTCGACGGCGGCCTGCTCGCCGGACTGGGAGTCGCGAGCCTGACGACGGACGCCAATCACCAAACTGAGACCTGACCTCGGGTTCCCCTGACGCTGGCGTTTATCGGCGACGCGTCTGCGAACAGCGCACACCGGCCATGTGTTGGGCACAGCCGGCGGCTTCCGGAGAGATCATCGGGCCATCGCCCCCAGCCGCCATCCGCGTCGCCTTGAGCCTCGGAGAGGTTGTCCGCCGGGGAGTGGCTACGTGCGTCTCCAAATGCCCGGCCACGCCGCTACGGGCACCTCCGGCACGGAGCATCCGGTCCTGAGCCGTTCGAGCCCGCTGCGACCTCCCGCGTACCCCACCAATCCAGCCAGCCAGCACGTTACAACATGCTTTGCCCGGCGCAGGCTCGAAAACGAAATCCCTATCCCTCAGCCGCTCTCATTCATCACATCCACTCGCGGCGTCGCTCCCAGATGCCGTCCGCAGCGCGGAGGGCCAGCGCCCCGATGGTGGAGGTCGGGTTGACGGCGGCGGAGGTGACGAACGAGCTGCCGTCCACGACGAACAGGTTCCGAACGTCATGGGCCTGGTTCCAGCGATTCACCACCGACCGCCTCGGGTCGTCTCCCATGCGGGCCGTGCCCATCAGGTGGAAGGCGGGCTGGATGATTCCGCTGTCGAGGACATCGTCGGCCCCGGCCGCGTCGAGCACCTCCCCGGCCACCTTGCGAGCGTGCTCCTGCATCCGCAGGCTGTTCTCGCTGTAGGTGTAGCTCACCCGGGCCGCCGGGATGCCGTAGCCATCCGTGACGTTGGGATCCAGCTCCACTCGGTTGTGCTCTTCAGGCAGGTCCTCTCCGAGTAGCGTCACGCGGATGATGTGACCGAATCGCTGGCGCATCACGCGGTGATGGTCCGCGCCCCACGGCACCGGATGGCCGGTGGTCCCACCCCACGCCTGGTGGAGCGGGCCGAAGGAACGCTCGAGCTGCAGAGAGTAGCCGCGGACGAAGCCCCGGGACAGGTCTGTCTCGTAGAAGTGCTGGCTGAAAGCCGGAATGCCGAAGGGGCCTTGCCACCCCTCCATCCGATCCTCGAAGATGCCTTCGACGAAGCGGAACGGGTGGATCATGAAGTTCTTTCCCACCAGGCCCGTCGAGTTCGCCAGGCCGTCCGGGAACGTCTTCGATCGCGAGTTGAGCAGCAGGCGGGGTGTGCCGATGCCGTTGCAGCAGATCACCACCACCCGGGCGCGCTGCTCGTGGAGCCCGCCGCTTGCGTCATAGTACAGCGCCCCGCGAGCCTTCCCCTGCTCATCCACGGTGATCTCGCGGACGCGCGCCCGGACCTTCAGCACGGCACCCTTCTCGAGCGCCCGGGGCCAGTAGTTGACGTCGGTGCTGGCCTTGGCGCGGGTCGGGCAGCCCAGCATGCAGCGCCCCTGGAGCGTGCACGCGGGCCGGCCGTCATAGTCGCGGGACACGATGGCGTTGTCCGACACCCACCAGTACCACCCGAGCTTGTCGAACGCCCGCGCGATGGTCTCCCCCAGCACTCCAAGCGGCAGCGGCGGTGTCGGGCGCTGCTTGCGTGGCGGGTTGCACGGGTCGCCGGCGATTCCGGCGACGCCCATCTCGAGATCGTTCGCGTCATAGTACGGCTCGAGTTCCTCGTAGCTCAGAGGCCAGTCGGCGCCGACGCCGTCGAGCGCCCGGACGCGGAAGTCCGCCGGGTGGAAGCGGGGGAAGTGGCCCGTCCAGTGGATGGTGCTCCCGCCGACCGCGTTGTACATCAGCACCTCGGGGGGATGCTCTCCTCGGGGCACCACCGGGTAGTCCTCAGGCAGGCGACGGACGTTAGGGTTGAAGTGGAAGCGGCCTCGCTTCAGCTGGATCTCCCAGTCTGGTTTCGTGGACGGGTACTCGGCGGGCTTCACCCAGTCCCCCTGCTCCAGGCACACGACCCGCGCCCCGCGGTCGCTCAGCCGCTTCGAGACGGCGGCGCCGGCCGCGCCCGATCCGATCACGAGCACGTCCGCACGGTCCTCAGGCACCGGGCATCTCGCGGTAGTTCTTCGGCCGCCGGCGGATCACCGAGAGAATCCCCTCGTCGAAGGGCGCCATCTCCACGCCCGGCGGCCGCGCCTCGTGGAACTCGTAACCCACGCGCGCCCATATGTCCGGGTTCGTGTAGTAAGCCTCGTACACGACGTCGCGGAGAGAGGCGAAGAGGTCCGGGTCGGCGTTTCCCTGTCCCCAGACCGTCTGTCCCGAGGTGGGTTGCTCCTTCTCGAACCTCCGGAGAAGGTCGATCCTCTGCTCGGGGCTCAGCTCGTGGAGGGGGCGCTGGAAGCCCGTTTCGCTAGACTCTTCGAGCCGGCTCAGGGCAGCGGTGATGTTCTCGCGCAGGTCGGGGACATCGGCCAGCACGGTTTCGATGTACGCCACGACGTTGAGCTCGCTCGCGGCAGGCATGTCGTCCCCGGCGGGGATGAGCTCGTCGGCGACGGCCCGCAGCGTGCTCCTCTGGGCCGAGGAGAGGGACTCGCGGGCTGGCTCGCCCGTCCGCCTCACGTCCGCCCAGGCCGCGCGGGCACTCCCGAGCGACCCGGAGCCGAGGGCGATCAGCGAGCCCTTCAAGCCGGTCTCGAGAAACCGTCGCCGCGTGTGATTCCGGTCCATGGCCTCCCCCTTACCCCGCGAACGGCGAAACACTACGGCCCCCGGCCGGGAGGCGTCAACTGGCTGCCTTGAACGCCGGCCGGGACCCGAGTACTGTGGCGCCACCATAGCCTCATTCGATTCCACGTGAAAGGGCATCTCGTGACTGACTTCCAGCACACCGAGGAGACGACGAAGGGCGTCCCGACCGAAGGCACCACCGCCCTTCAGATCCATCCGAGCGGCGAGTGGGTCGAGGGGGACAAGGCCCGCTTCCGGAACCTGAGGCTCAAGACGCTGCCCTGAGACATGGCTGGAACGCTCACCGCCGATCAGGTCGCCCGCTACAAGGAAGAGGGCGTTCTCCACCCGATCCCGGTCCTCCCTTCGGAAGAGGTGGCGCACTTTCGCGGGGAGCTCGATCGGCTGCTGCACGCCCTCGGTGGGCGCCCGAAGGCGACCGACCTCCACCAGCTCCACCTCAATTTCCCGTGGGCCCACGAGCTCGCAACCCACCCTGCCGTCCTGGACTCCGTCGAGAGCCTGCTCGGACCCGACCTCCTCGTCTGGGCCACCAGCGTCTTCGCCAAGTACCCCCGGGACGAGTCGTTCGTCTCGTGGCACCAGGACGGCAGCTACTGGGGGCTGAGCTCGAACCAGGTGGCCTCCGCCTGGATCGCCCTGAGCCAGAGCACGACCGAGAACGGCTGCATGCGTGTCGTGCCGGGGTCTCATCACATGGCGATCCAGCCCCACCGCGACACCTACGCCGAGGGCAACCTGCTGAGCCGCGGTCAAGAGGTGGCGGTCGACGTGGACGAAGCGGACGCCGCCGACGTCGTGCTCGCCCCCGGAGAGATGTCGGTCCACGACATCAAGATCGTTCACGGCTCCCGGCCGAACCCCTCACCGCATGTCCGCTACGGCTATGCCGTCCGCTTCATCATCCCCACCGTCCGGCAGGCCGGCGAAGCCCAGCCTGTGATCCTCGCCCGTGGCCACGACACCCACGAGCACTTCGAGAAGGTCCAGAAGCCCGTCGGGCCCGTCGACTACACCGCCACGGTGCACGCCCACGCCCAGTCGGCCCGCCGCCACATGAAGGCGGTTCTGAGCACCCGCGGTGCCTACGAGGGGATCGCCGGCGACGACGGCCCCACTCCTTGACCACCCTCGACTGGCTGATCGTCGTCTCCATCAACGGAGCCATCGTGGCGTACGGGCTCTACCTCGCTCGCGACACCCGGACGACTTCCGACTGGTTCCTGGCCGCGAGGAGCCTTCCCTGGTGGATCGTCGGCCTGTCGCTCTTTGCGACGGCCATCGACAGCAGCGACTACGTCGCCATCCTCGGCGGCGCGTACCAGTACGGCGTGTCCAACCTCGCGATGTGGTGGCTGGGGCTGCCCATAGGCTGGTTCCTCGTCACGTTCGTGATCCTGATCCCCGTCTACCGCACGGGGATGTTCACCAACGCGGAGTACCTCGAGTACCGCTTCGGGCCGACGGCGCGCCTCCTGAGCGCGCTGATCCAGCTCCAGTACCGGACCAACGTCCTCGGTAACGTCGCTTTCGCGCTTTTCCTCACGTTCGCCGCCGTCACCGGCCTGGGGCGAGAGAAGACGTGGGCCCTCGTGGTCGCAATCGCGATGAGCGCCGCCATCTACACGGCACTCGGCGGGCTCAAGGCCGTGGCCGTCACTGACGCGATCCAGTCCGTCTTCATGATCGCGGGGGCGGGGATCCTGTGGCTGGTGGTGTGGGTCGACGTCGGCGGCTGGAGCGGCCTCGAGGCCCGGCTGGCGGCCCGCGATCCCCAGCTCGTGGAGAAGCTGATGCACGTGGGTGGGCGCACCACCGAGGGCGTGCCCGCCGCACTGATGGTGTTCGGGTGGGTCGTGGCGGCTACCGCATACGCGGTGGTCAACCAGTCGCAGGCCATGCGCATGTTGGCGGCCCGATCGATCTGGGACCTGAGAACCGCCGCTCTCTTCGCCAGCGCGGTGACGGTGATCGTCATGGGCTTCAACATCACCCTCGGAGTGCTCGGGCATGGCGTCTTCCCGGACCTCGAATCGGGGGACGCCCTCTATCCGATGCTGCTGCAGCGCTACCTCGGACCGGGCCTCCTTGGCCTGGTCCTGGCCGGGCTCCTGGCGGGAGCCCTCTCCACCTACGACTCGATAGGCTCCGCCCTGGCGGCGGTCCTGACCCGCGACGTCTACGCCCGCTTCCTGGTCAGGACAGGCGACGACCGCCACTACCTCCGCGTCTCCCGCATCCTGACGGTGTGCGTGATCCTGATCTCCTTCGGCTACGTCCCGTTCCTCGGGGAAGGGATGATCAGCTTCTACCTGCGGCTGACGAGCGTCGCCGTGATCCCCCTTTTCATGGTCTACGTGATGGGAACGCTCACCCGCGTCCATCGCCGGTCGGGTGCCGTGGGCCTCGTTGCCGGGATCGGCTACGGCCTGAGCTCTCTGCTCGGCGAGCGGTTCGGCTGGCCCCTGCCGCCCGTGTGGACGAACGGCTGGTGGGCGTACGTCTGGAGCATTGCCGTCACGAGCGGCGCGATGCTCGCCGTAACCGCGTTCCTCGGATGGGAGCCGCGTGAACGGATCGGCGCGCTCCTCTATTCAGGCTCGCGGACCGCTCTTCGGCCCGAGGCCGTGCCCGAGCTGAGCGCCACGTCGGGCACGTGGTTGGATGCGACCCGGCGCGACGCGTCGTCCCTTGCCGTGGAGGAAACGACCGAGCGGCCCTGGTACGCCCGGAGCGGCCTGTGGGCGCTCCTCTTCATGCTCGTCGTGGCGTACCTGAACCTGGTCCTGCTCTGGTAAGGCCTTTCGAGCCTTGCCTCTCTCCGACTGCTTATCCGATACGAGGTCAGGGTCGGGTCGGCTTGGTGATGGGCTTGGAAGTGTCGCGTCTGGCTCGCAGCTCCAGTGACTGGCACCGATTGCTAGAGATCTGCGCATTGGCCGATACGCTGACTTCAATGATTTTCAAAAGTCGACTGTGGTGGGGCCTGTATTTGAATCACAATGGCTTCGGCTGAAGTGTTGTTCAGGACCTGCAAGCTGTTTGGACCAGAAACAAACACGGTGTCTCTTTCCCTTGCCTCGGCGAGCCCCTCCTTCGAGTTGACGGAGAGAGCACCCTTCCACACAAAAAGGAGTTCCTCGCCACGTTTTCCGACGTCCGTTGAGAATTTCTCGCCGGGCTTCAACTTGCGATGGGCAACCGCGACTCCTTTTGAACCCATTCCTGGATGAACAAAGAAACCGCTGCTGTTGGCAAAATCTAGAATCTTGACTGCTCCTGGAGTAATCGAACCTTTCGGCGGGCTGCTTCCGGACCGCGACGAGTCTCGTAATCCCGTGTAGAGAACCGGATCCGGCGGGACCTGAAAGCTGATCAAAATCGCTGTACTTTCTCCCATCGTAATGGTGCCATGAATTTGGCCCGAAGGTACGAAGGCTGCCTGACCAGTCAAAAGGGGCCTCCGCGAATCGCCCTGACGTACGTCCACCTGGCCTTGCAGGACGAGAAACGTGTCGTCGGAAGAATCGTGCACATGCTGTGGAAATTCGTGCCCCGGTTCCGAGACAGAATAGTTGAGTGTGAGCTTCCCAGCTCCCATCTCAGGGTACACGATGCGCCGAGAATCCGTTTTCCCCATCTGAAACGGAATACCATCGGAAAGCTCGAGAACCCGAACGGATGACGTTGATCCCGTTGCTCCTGTCTTAAACTGATCTGCAGTGTGATTGGGGGCTTCGGCGGCCGTATGTGGCTGCTCCGCGGCAGGGGCGCAGGCGGAACCAGTAAGCCCAAGAAACAGAAGGAATGCTCTCAGCAGGTCGCTTTTCATGGAATTGCTCCTCCTGTTCGGACTTTAAGACCAAGCGGAATTTCCGCTTGGGACATCCGACTCGGGCAGGGTACACCACCGACCCTCCTGAAACACAACCAACCGTAGTGCCTTCTTTTCGACACAGCTCGGTAATCGGGACCTCGCCTCGACTCTCCAGGACCACGCCTTGCCATCTATGTGCGCATGGCACTCACCAGCGCAAAAAAGCTGGCTAGCAGCCTGTGCTGCCGTTGGGAAGGTCGCCCCTTTTGAAACCAGGCAACCCCTAAGAAGAAAGGGGTCCCAATGAGAAGAATCCCGTGATAGACACGTCCCCCACTACCTGCCATTTGACTGACTTACTCCCAGGTGGAACGCTATGCGCCTGATGGACCTCAAAAGAAAGGACCTCTTAAGGGGTTTCGGCGCGGCCGGCTGCCTACTGGCAACGGCCTTCTGCAGTCTCTCGACCGAACCGGAACGCGACTACGCAGCCGTTGATGAAGGCCTGAAAGTCGTACTCATCGATTCGGATCCACGAGAGTCTTTTTTGGGACTTCAGCTCGATTCTGCCGGTCGGCTGTTTGTTGGGGGCCGTGAGGCCCTGTTCGTGTACGAGCCGGACGAGAAGGGGGGCTACCAGGCGCGCCAAGAGCTGTATCGATTTCCCGATCACACCTGGATCTATAATATTGCCATTCGTGGCAATGATCTCTACCTTCTGACGGTCAGTGCCTTGTATCTCGTCAAAGACGGTGTCACGAAGCGTGAAGGTCTCCAGGCACAGCGTCTGGTATGGGGCATTCCGCTTGGACACGTGCATCAGGGTTTTCACGGCATGGCGATTGGCCCGGAGGGAGACATCTACTTCGCCTCGGGTGATCCACTCTGGTACTACGGCGATTTTACCCGACCAGACCATTGGGGACACTGGACCTATTTTTTTCAGCCTGAAGGATCGAGCCGTCCTTTCACTGGTGTGGGTGGGGTCATGCGTTGTCGGCCCGACGGCTCTCGCTTACAGGTCGTCTCACGCGGACAGCGCAATAGCTGCGGACTCACGTTTGACAATCAATGGAATCTTTTTTCCAACGACAACGATCACGAAGGCATGCCCGCGGAGTTTGTTCCGGGGCGCCTTCTTCACGTTACTCCCCAGGGCTATTTCAGCTGGCCTCGTGGTTGGCTGCTGGACAAGGATTCACAACGCGCCGACCTCCTGGAAACAATGAATTCCAACCTAGGACGTTTCGTCCCTGTGGGGCAGACGTACTACGATGAGACGTTCTTGCCGCAGAAGTACCGCAAGAATCTCTTCGTTGCCCGCTGGGGAACGGGATCCATCCCGCGTTACCCTCTGGTTACACATGGAGCGACCTTCAAAGTGACCGAGGTCCCGTTTCTGGTTGGCCGCGATCATGCCCGTCCCGTTGGGGTGGCGGTGGGCCGAGGCGGGCGCCTCTTTGCCACCATCTCGTATATGGTCCACAACGAGACGTCACCAGAGTATCCGAGTGATCTCGTCATGATCACACGGGCCGATGATCCGCCGACGCATCCGTTTGATGCCTATGAGGCTACACATGCCTCCCCTGAAAAGCTCTGGTTCGAATTGTCCAACGCTTCCTGGTGGCGTCGCTACCGTGCACATACTGAGATCCTACGGCGCGGTGGCAAGCTGTTGGATGAGGCTGTACAAAGACTCAAAGGGACTGGGAATGATGATCCGGCACGAGGACATCTGGTGTGGTTGGCGGGGGCGAACCGCAGCGAGCAGGCAGCGGAAGCGCTTGCCCAGCTTACCAGGCATCAGGACGACAAGTTGCGGCTCCAGGCTGTTCGCGCTCTGAGCGAATACCGGCAGCTTGGGGCCCCTCGGGGACTGTTCATTGAACTCCTCTCCGACCAGCACCCCCAGGTGCGCCATGCCGCACTGTTAGCTCTATTCGATCAAGAAGGAGCAGTGCCGAAGCAGGTTATCGACGGTCCCGCTCGCAGCCGGGATACTTACCTGCGCCAGGCCGCCGTGCTTCTACTGGCAAAGAAAACCTCCTTGGCCCAGCTGCACCAATTGTGCCAATCGAGGGACCAGCTCACGCGTCTGGCTGGAGTCCTCGCAGCCGGATTTCGCCTGACTTTGCCGCCTGCCACAGAGCCCATCCCTGAGCATTTACCGCTGGACGTCAGTCGTCAGGAACAATATGTGGTGCAGTTCGCCGATGCGAAGGAAGATCTGCGGGATTATGGAAGAGTAGGCAATTTTACCGTGGCCGAGCATTGGAAGGTGGCTCCACATACGCGCGAGCAGGAGAGTCTGTTCGCCCTACTGAAGGCAAGGCTTGACGACGAAGATGAGCAGATCCGCCTGCAGGCTGCGCATTTCCTCTTCCTGCTCAACGATCTACGCAGCGAGGAAAAGGTGGCCAGAGTGTATCGGGTGAGTGAAGAGCACCGCTTGACCGCTTCGGGAATAAGAAAACAGGTGGACGAAGTGTGGCTCGTTGGGCCGCATCCTGATGGTTCGAACGGATTTCAGGAAAAACACTTGCCGGAGCTGGGACCTGTCGACCTCACCGCACGTTATCCAGTGGGTGATCGCGAACTGACCTGGAGGCGTGTCCGGCGTAGTGGGCGCCTATTCAACCTGCGGGAAGAATTTGGACCGTGTGATCAATCTTCCTTTTATGCCTACTTGCGACTCGAGAGTTCGAGAAGGCAGCCGGCGATGCTTCTCTTAGGTTCCGACGACGGCGTCAAGGTTTGGCAAAATGGAGAAGTCGTTTGGGAGAATCCCGTCGATCGGGCTGCACTCCCTTATCAGGATGTGGTCATGCTGGAGCTTCAGGCCGGCAGCAACGACATGCTAGTGCGAGTCAGGAACAGCCATGGCGCATGCGGTCTCTATCTGGATTACCGAACCTTCCGTGATGTGGCGGTTGCCCTGCCGGAGGCGCTCGGCTCCGCCACATTGGCCAAGCGGCTGCGCGAGGCCGGTCAAAGTGAGGAAAGCATCCCGGCGTCCTTCGCAGAAATCCAATGGAACCAGGAGTCCACGCGTGGCGATGTCCCTCAAGGGAGGCAGCTCTTCGAATCGCTGGGCTGTGTCAAATGTCACGCCATTCGTGCCAGCGACGAGGGACGAGGCGGACCCTCTTTGTCCGACTCACGAAAACGCCTCACGGTACCTTACCTAGTCGAGTCAATTCTCCTTCCCAGCAAAAGCGTTTCTCCTATCTTTCGTGAGACCGTGTTGGAGACCGTGGATGGACAAAGTTACAACGGTCTTGTGGTAGGGGAAACGGCCCAGAAGATTGACCTTCTTCTCGGTGATGCCTCTCGACTGAGTGTTGAAAAAGAGCGAATCAGGAATCGTCGATTCCTCGACGGCTCGCCCATGCCCCATGGCCTGGTGACGTCACCGGACGAACTGCGAGATCTGTTGACCTACATCCTGGTCGGGGATCTCGACGAGGGGGCGAAAATTGAGGCAGGGAACAGGTAGGGTTAGCCGGAGGAGTACTCAGACGAGCAGCGGAGATTCCAGGGTATTCCGAGCATAACCCAATCGCCTGCCGGTCGACTTTGGGCCTTGGGCGAACTGGTACACAGGCGTCCCGGGGGAAGATCACCTGAACCATGTCCCCCTGGTCAGAAACGACGACGGTGACGAGACCTGGACCAAACCGCTCTTGGTCTACGCGATCTCCCTCCATGTTGTTTCCTCCATCTCTTGGTTCATAGAGCAGCGAGGGTTGTGAGAGACAAATCACGAACTGCGGCGCGGCACCTTGGCTTTGGCGAATAGCGGTGCAATGTTCGTGTAGCACTTCTTGGCCGCAGCGATCGGGTCGTAGCCGGGCCTGTTCCAAACCTGGCCGCTGACTTCGCAGCAGATATCGCCGCGATAACCGCCCGCATAGAAGCGCTTGAACAGTTCGACAAAGTCGAAATTGCCACTATCGCCGGGCAACACGAACTTGAAACCCTTGTCCGTCTTGACCGTATCCTTGATGGCGATATGAGCCGTGTAAGGCAGTGCCGTTTTGATCGTCTCGGCGAGCGGCATGTCGCGGAACGCGTAGTGGCTATAGTCGTAGACCATCCGAATCCAGATCGTGTTGTTCAACTGCCCGATCAGCCATGCCGTCTCGGACGGCCGCGACATCGCGCCGCCTCGATGAGGTTTGATCGCGATGACAGTGTTCGTCTCTTCTGCGACTTTCGCCCAGTCAGCCAAACGATCTCTAAACATGTTTTTGACTTGATCCCATTCGCCGCCGCCCAGCACCGTCTGTATCAACGGCCGAGAATGTGGCGAGAGATCGTGTCCCAGTTTGGCTACGCGCTTCAGCCGATCAAGCGAAATGGCGTGGGTTTTGTCGTCGCTACTCGGATACAAATGTTCCATCAAAGCCGTGACTTCGAGGCCCGTGTCGTCGAGCAACGCTCGCAGCTGCTGGCGGCGATCGGGTGACATGCGTTCGGGGGCCGCGTCCCAATCGGAGTGGGCAGTGATTTCAATGCCGTCATAACCTACATCGGCAACCGCGCGGATCGCGTCTTCGGTTGTCATCGTCTTCATGCCGTAGGTGCCGAAACTAAAGGTGGCCCCGGTTTTGGCTTCCGCGGCGGGAAGTTGATCGCCAAATCGCGAACCGACGACAGCGCCCAACAGCGTATCGCGCGAGATGCGCAAGAAGTCGCGACGTCTTTGTTTGGTTTGCATTCCTTCGACCTGTCGTATCGCGCCCTGGGATTTGCGCGCTGTTTCCCCACCGGCACGAGTTCCCCGACGGGTCCGTCTTCTACTATCGCTCGGACAAGCCTGGGTCGCCAAGCCTCTCCCCTCGGCGACTCTGGGAGTAGGATGCCCTGCGGCGTCGACTCCACCCCGAACGCCGCAACCGCGTCCCTGGCTCCTCAGTCCAGGCTGACGAGGTACTCCGAGATGGCCTGGACTTCGCTTTCGGGGAGAAGCGCCAGATTCATCTGGATAGCGGCCATCCCTCCGCTCGAGAGCGCGTCGTAGCCGAAGGTCTCACCATACTGAAGAGCCAGCGTCAGGTCCGCAGCATCCGAATACTTCTCGCGCGCCACGAGCCCCCTGAGGCTCGGGACGTCAACGTCCTCTGCCGGATGCCGGCCGCCGGCGAGGTGTCTGCTCTCGTCGGGGATCATCAGCCAATTGCGCGGTGTGTGGCACTCCCCGCAGTGGCCCGGCCCGCTGGTCAGGTAGGCGCCTCTGTTCCAGGACTCGCTCTTCCCCGGGTCGGGCTCGAAGCGACGGTGGTCGAGGGCGAGCCTCTTCCAGAGCCCGACGCCCCGGCGGGCGAGAGCGGGCATCGGCACTTCCGCCTCGCGCTGCGGTGCGCGCACAGCGGGCAGGCTCTCGAGGTAGGCGTGGAGGTCCAGGACGTCCTCGAGCGGCATGATGCGGTACGAGGGGTAGGGAAAGGCGGGGAAGTAGTGCGTTCCGTCGGGTGAGAGCCCCTGGGTCACGGCATTGACGAAGTCGATCTGGCTCCAGGTGCCGAGGCCCGTCTCGGGATCCGGGGTGAGGTTGCCGGCGTAGAAGACGCCGATCGGGGTCTCGAATGGCGAGGTGCCCGTGGGCAGGCCCTCCTTGGCCCCCGGGGTGTCGTCCGCGGCCTTGTGACACTCGCCGCAGCTGCCGACGTTGAACAGAACTTCTCCCCGCGCCGCGTCCGGCGCGTGATCCGGGAGGGCCGTCGCGTCGAGAGGACGGGCCCGGGTCAGGAGCAGGAAGGTCGTGGCGCCGACCGCCGCGAGGACGACCAGCGCCCCAGCCACCCGCCGGGTCCTCGTCAATGCTTCGGGCGACGGTAGTCCGTGTGGCAGCTCTTGCAGGCGTTTCCGAGCTTGCCCATTGCAGGACGGAAAGCCGACTCCTCCGTCACCGACATCATGGCCTCGGCCGCGACCTGAGCCTTCTCGAGCTTCAGGACGAAATCGGCATGGTTCGACCAGATCTCGGGCATGGCCCACGTCTCGACGTCACCCTTGTCGCTGCCCTCGGGAAACAGGCGCGAGGCCTCCCGCAGGTGGTCTTTCATGCTCGCCGCGCTTTTCTGCACCACCTCGGCGTCGAACGGGACCTCCCCCTTGGCGATGGCGGCGAGGTTCTTCATGCCGTCATAGACGCCCTCCATCGCCTCCTGCCGCTCGCTGATGACGTCCGCTGCCGAGGCGGTGACGCCCACGGCTGCCAGCACCAGGGCGACGACGGCGATGGCGATGGCCTGCTTCGTGTTCTTGATCACTGGTCTTCCTCCCGAGCTCTTGGGTGAGTCACCACAACCTCGGGAGCGACGCCCCAGGCGCACGGTGACGGCTTGTCGCAATTCTAGACGAAGTCGTCTCGCCCTGGCACAGGCCCGGACTCTCTCGTCAGGAGGCCGGAGGGTCGGACCGACGGACACGGCCGAGGAGCGAGCGAAGAACCCTCACATCGAGGGCCCAGGCGGCGGCGAGGTAGGCGCCCCCCCCGGCGAGGGCCGCGGTCCCCAGCAGCACCCAGTTGAAGAGGCTCGCCGGGCCGCGATCCCATTCTCCCACTCCGCAGATCAAGACGGCGAGCAGGGAAGCGGGGACGGCGGCGAGCGCCATTTTCCAAACGGGCGTCGCGAGCTCCCGCAGAGCGAGCCGGGAGCCCATGGTGCGTCTCAGGATCGCGACATAGGCCAGGAGCTGCAGGCTCGTGGACAGCGACAGCGAGAGCCCCAGCCCCTTCACCCCGAGCCTCGCCGAGAGCGGGTAGCCGAGGCCGGCGGTCACGACGAGACCGATCGCGCCCACGAGCAGGAGAGAGGTTCGATCGTCCACGGCAAAGAACACCTTCTTGACGATGTTGGTGCCGGCCAGCGCCAGCATGAACGGGATGAGCATCTGCAAAGTGGCGCTCGTACGGGCTGCGGCCTCCCCGTCGAAGGCGCCGTGGCGGAAGAGGAGGCCGACGATCGCTGGGGCGAGCGCCAGCAGCAACCCGGCGGCCGGCAGCATCACGAAAGCCACGAGGTGCACCGCTTCGGAAAAGTGCGACCGGAAGTCGTCCCAGTTGCGGGCCGCCGCGTCACGGGAGATGGTCGGTAGCAGCGCGCTGCCGACGCCGACCGCCACGGCGCCCTGGGCCAGGTCGACGACACGGGCGGCATACCAGTACTGCGTGACCGATCCCTCCTCGAGGAACGAGGCGATCAGACGCAGGAGCACCACGTTGGACTGGGCCACGAGGCCGATGAGGGCGACCTTGCCCATCTCGCGGAGCAATCGACGAAAGCGAGGCGTGCGCCATCCGCTCGCCAGCGGGATCACGGGACCCCAGCGCATCACGAGGGGCGGTATGCAAATCAAGACGTGCACGAGCCCCCCCACCAGCGCGCCGACGACGAGCGAGTACACGGGCTCCTGGAAGC
The DNA here is from genome assembly GCA_963578825.1 of Vicinamibacteria bacterium. Taxonomy (GTDB): domain Bacteria; phylum Acidobacteriota; class Vicinamibacteria; order Fen-336; family Fen-336; genus JAJDNS01. The sequence continues at coordinate 27,111 of CAUZDW010000020.1, read as the reverse complement.
GGTTGGCCAGGAAGAGCGCCGATGCCGCGATGCTGCCGCTCACGACGCCAGGCGCAATCTTGGGCACGAAGAAGTGGCCCTTGTAGTTGAGTAGCGCTTCGCAATACGACACCAGGCTCACGGAAGCGACGAAGGGGAAGAGCCATCGAGTGAGCGTCACGGTCAGCTCGAACTTGGCCGGATCCCTGGTGAAGCCCCAGGCGAAGACTCTCACGAGCCACGGGGCGGCCAGGATGCCTCCGACACAGACCACCGCACAGGCGAGGACCAGCGCCGCGAGGGCCGCCCCGGCCAGGCGACGTGCCCCCGCCGGACCCTCCGCCTCCTCCGCCTGCCCCACGGCCGGAATCAGGGCGCCAGTGAGGCCCTCGTCGGCCACGAATCGACGGAAGACGCTCGGCACCGTCCAGGCGAGCCAGAAGGCGTCGGACGCCCGCCCCGCTCCGAAGACGTGGCTCAGAACCACGTCGCGTACGGCACCCATCACGCGGGAGAGGCCGGTGCCCGCGGCGGACACGACGGAGGCGCGGAGGATCGGGCTGTGCCTCTCGGAGCTCATCAGACGGCCTACGAGGATCTGGCCCCGCAAGACAATGTCATTCTGAGGAGCTCGCCCCAGGATGGAGCTCCTGCTAGGGACATATCCGTCATGCTGAGGAGCTTCGACTCTGGGCATGCGACGAAGCATCTCCCGATAGCGGTATTGGGAGATGCTTCGGGCCCGCCCAACGAATGGAAGCTCTCAGAATGACGGTCCTTGCTTCCTGTAGCCTGCGACGCCGGACGCCGCGTCAGAAGGCCACCTGTAGGCGCATCTGGAGGATTCCGACCGGGTTGGAGCCCTTGAGGTTCGCCAAGATGCCGTTGAACATCAGCTTGATGTGGTACGTCGGATACCAGTTGAGCCCCACCGTCCAGTCCGCGAGGACGCCCCCGTCGACCGGGCCATCCGAGAGGTCGATCCGTGAGTACCGAAACCCCAGCTCCATCGCCCCGCCCCCACCCTGCCGGATGTTTCGTTTCGGGTAGGGTCGAGTGAACGTCCCGCGGTCGGTGCGGTAGTCCATCTTCTCTCCGGTAGAGTACCATCGGTCGGATATCCTTCCCGGATGAGCGATCCCGCCGAGCCTTCCAGGGACAGCCGTTTCTTCGGTCACCCGCGCGGCCTGGCCGTCCTCTTCTTCACCGAGATGTGGGAGCGGTTCAGCTACTACGGCATGCGGGCCCTGCTCATCCTCTACCTCACCGCCGCGGTGAGCGATGGGGGCCTGGGTTTCAACGTCGGAGCCGCCGGGTCGATCTACGCCCTCTACACATCGATGGTGTACCTGTTCGGTCTTCCCGGGGGCTGGATCGCCGACCACCTGATCGGGCAGCGCCGCGCCGTGCTCGCCGGCGGCGTCCTGATCGCGGCCGGCCACTTCAGCATGGCCCTGCCCAGCACCGTGGCGTTCTTTGCGGGGCTGGGGCTGGTGGTCGTCGGCACCGGTCTCCTGAAGCCCAACATCAGCGTCATCGTCGGCCAGCTCTACTCTCAGAACGACGAGCGCCGGGACGCGGGCTTCTCCCTCTTCTACATGGGCATCAACATCGGTGCCCTCCTCGGTCCGCTGGTGTGCAGCTTCCTGGGAGAGAAGGTCGACTGGCATCTGGGCTTCGGCGTCTCCGGCGTCGGCATGGTCCTCGGGCTGATTCTCTATCTCTGGGGTGGAAGCACTCTGGGCGACGCCGGGATGAGCCCTTCGCGCCTCGACACGCCCGAGGCCGCCGCCGCCCTCAAGCGCCAGGTCTGGGGCGCCCTCGGCGCCGTCGTGGCCGCCTCCGCCGTGGCGATCGGCCTCGTCTCCGTCGGTGTCATTCAATTGACCGCCGAGGGTCTGTCGAATGCCTTCGGCGTCCTGCTTCTCGCCCTCACGGTCGCCCTCTTCGGCTGGCTCTTTCTCGCGGGCGAATGGACCCCGGTGGAGCGCGGGAGGCTGTGGGCCATCGTCGCGCTCTTCATCGCATCGGCGCTTTTCTGGGGCGCCTACGAGCAGGCGGGCTCGTCGCTGAACCTCTTCGCCGAACGCGACACCAATCGTGAGGTGGCGAGCATGGGGGCGTTCCCGGCGGGGTGGTTCCAGCAGGTGCCCGCCTTCTTCGTCATCCTACTTGCGCCGACGTTCGCCTGGCTCTGGATACGGATGGGGAGCCGGCAGCCCTCCAGCCCGACAAAGTTCGCCATTGGTCTCGTGTTCGTCGGGCTGGGCTTCGTTGTGATGGTCGGGGCCTCCATGGCCTCGGCCGGCGGCATGAGGGTCTCGCCCATGTGGCTGGTCGCCACCTACTTCCTGCACGTCGTGGGCGAGATGTGTGTCTCCCCGGTGGGGCTCAGCACGGTCTCCAAGCTGGCGCCCCAGCGGGTCAGCAGCCTGATGATGGGCGTCTGGTTCCTGGCGACAGCCGTCGGCAACTACCTGGGCGGGCGGACCGCAGGTCTCTACGAGACACTGGAGCTGCCCACCCTCTTCGGCTTCGTTGCCGCCACCACCATCGTCGCCGGTGTCGTGCTCGCGCTTCTCGTCCCTCGGGTCAGGACCCTCATGGGCGGGGTGCACTGATTCCCAGGGCCCGTCAGAGCTCCGGAACCGGCTCGTTCGGACCGATCTCTTGGTCCTCCCAGGTCGCCACGCCGCCCTCGTACGTCAGGATCCGGTGCTTGCTTCCCGGGGCCGGCGTCGCGCTCGACGGCGGCAGCCACCCCCGGTGCGTCTCGAGGACCCCGGCCATCCCCGGGTCGCCCGCGAGGTTGTGCCACTCGTTGGGGTCCTGACGCATGTCGTAGAGCTCCTCGGAGCCGTCCGCATAGCGGATGTACCGCCAGTCCTCCGACCGGACGCCGTGGTTGTCGTGGTTGTGGGTCGTGATGGCGGGCCGGTCCCGCGGGGTGTCGGCGTCCTGGAGTTGCGGGACCAGGCTCTGCCCTTCGAGGCCGTCCCTAGCGGGAAGCCCCGCCAGCTCCACGAGCGTCGGGTAGATGTCGAGAAGCTCCACCGGGCGGCGGCACTGCGCACCGGAAGCGATGCCGGGCCCGGCGAAAACGAGAGGAACCCGCGTCGAGCGATCCCAGAGGGTGTTCTTGCCGGAGATCAGCTTCTCGCCCAGGTGGTACCCGTGGTCGGACCAGAGGACGACGATCGTGTCGTCCGCTCGCCCGCTCGCCCCGAGCGCGTCCAGGACGCGGCCGACCTGGCTGTCGACGAAGGAAGTGGCCGCCAGGTATGAGCGGACGATGTTCTTCCACTCACCCGCCTCCTCGAGGAACCGCAGGCGCGGCTCGGGCAGCGTCCAGTTCAGGTACCAGGAGAAGCGCGGCGTGTCGGCCCGGTCGTCCCTGAGCATCGGGGGCAGGACGATGGACTCTTCCGGGTACATGTCGTACCACTTCTGCGTCACGTAGAGCGGCACGTGAGGCAGGAAGAAGCCGACCGAGAGGAAGAAGGGCTCCTCCGGGAGAGCGCGGAGCTGCTCCACCGCCCAGTCCGCCACGATCCAGTCGCCCTTGTCTTCGTCCCTGTGGGGGAACGTTCCCCAGTCCATGAGGGGATGCGGCGACGGCGTATCGACGAGCTTCTCGTCCGGTTTCGAGCCCACTCCGGCAGGCGGCCCGATCACCTGGAACTCGTCGTCTTCCTCCTGGCGTCCGTAGCCGCCGTGATAGATTTTGCCCGTCGAGTACGTGCGGTAGCCGTGCCGGGCCAGGTACTGCGGGAGAGAGACAACGTCCTTCCACTCCTCGAGGTCCCGGAACCAGGGCGAGAGTCCGTAAACACCCGTCGTCGAGGGACGCAGGCTCGTCATGACGCTCGTGCGGGACGGATTGCACAAAGGCGACTGGGCGTGGGCGTTCGTGAAGAGCGTTCCCCGCCGAGCGAGCCCGTCGATGTGCGGGGTCCGGGCCTGAGGGTGGCCACCGAGGGCCCCGATCCAGTCGTTCTGATCGTCGATCGCGATGAACAGTACGTTCGGTCTCGCCGGGTTGGGCCTTTCCGAGGCCGTGCTGCAGGAGAGCGCTGCGGCGGCGAGAGCGGCGAGGAGGGGGTGGCGCATGAGGGTGCCAGTATAGATTGACCTCGCGACGTCGCTCCATCCGGAAATCGCAGTCCCTTTCCTGGCCCGGCCCTTCGTGACTGCTGATAGCATTCCTTGCGACCCGGCCATTCGGTCGGCCTCGACCGCCGCGGTCCGGAGCGCACTCACCACGCCGAACTCCAGGGGAGCAGGAGGGTGACATGCTGGAGCTCAAGAAGGGCATCGACGTCCTGGCGGATAGCGGCGGTGTCACGACCATCGAGGACGCCCGCTCCCTCTTCGAGCAGCGAATGGACGCCGAGAGCCTCGCGAAGATCGGCAAGATCAAGAACGAGGACGCCCTGCTGAAGATCGCCAACGCCATCGCGATGCTCGAGCCGGCACGGGCCTGGGTGAACTCGGGCTCGGAAGCCGACGTGGCCTTCATTCGGAAGCTGAGCATCGAGAAGGGCGAGGAGGCTTCGCTCGCGATCAAGGACCACACGATTCATTTCGATCTTCCGAAGGAGCAGGGCCGCATCGTCGACCGGACCTTCTACATCGTCAACGAGGACGAGGAGATCTCGGTTTTCGCGAAGAAGACCCTCCGGGCCGAGGCCAACGAATACGTAAAGAAGTGGATGCGCGGCCTCGCCCGGGGCAAGACGCTGCTGATCGGCTTCTACAACCGCGGTCCGGCGGGCGCTCCGGCCACGATCCCCGCCCTGGAGATCTCCACGTCGACCTACGTGATGCACAGCGCCACGATCCTCTATCGAAACTCGTACGACACGTTCGACGACGAGACCGAACGAACCGGCGTCTTCTTCACCAACGTACACGCGGAGGGCGAGAACCGGCCCGAGGATCTTCCGAACGCTCGAGTGTTCATGGATCGCAGCTGGCTCACCACGTTCAGCGTGTTCTGCACCTACGCGGGGAACACGCTGCTGATGAAGAAGGGCAATCACCGCTTTGCGGTGGACCTGGCGACGTACTTCCAACAGGGACAGCAGCTCTCCGAGCACATGTTCATCACCGGGCTGACGGGGCCGGATGGCCGGAGAACCTATTTCGCAGGTGCCGCGCCCAGCGGGTGCGGCAAGACGACGACCGCCATGGTCGGCACCGACTTCGTCGGCGACGACCTCGCCCAGATGTGGATCGCCGCGGACGGTACCCTACGTGCGGTCAATCCCGAGAAGGGGATTTTCGGCATCGTCGCCGACGTCAACCGCGAGGGCGATCCGTACCTCATGAAGTGCCTGCGAGAGCCGGGCACGGAGGTCATCTTCTCCAACGTCCTCGTCGACGGCGACAAGGTGCCCCACTGGGTGGGAAACGGCGAGGAGGCTCCGAAGAAGGGCGTCAACTTCCAGGGGGAGTGGTTCGAGGGAAAGACGGACGACGAGGGCAAGCCCGTTCCCATCTCTCATCCCAATGCCCGTGCAACCCTCGCCAACGACGCCATCGAAAACTACAACGAGACCGTGGCCGAGGACCCCAGCGGCGCGCACATCAAGGTGATCACCTACAGCGGGCGCGACAGCGACACGATGCCACCGATATGGGTGGCGAAGAGCCCGGACCACGGTGTCGTGATCGGCGCATCGATCGTCTCTGCGGCGACGGCCACCGAGGTCGGCGCGTCGGGCGTCAAGCGGCAGCCCTGGGCGAACGCGCCCTTCATCCCCGGCGCCCTCGCCGACTACATGCACGCGCAGTTCGAGCTGTTCAACTCCGAGAAGCTCGGGGACAAGCCCGTCATGGCGGGCCTCAACTACTTTCTGACCCAGGGCGCCCGCGGGGGCGAGGGCAAGGCGCTGCTGGGCGAGAAGCGGGACGTGAAGGTCTGGTTAGGCTGGCTCGAGAGACGCGCTCACGACGACGTGGAGGCCATCGAGACGCCGATCGGCTACCTCCCGAAGTACGACGACCTGAAGCCGCTCTTTGGGGAGATCGGTAAGGAGTACCCACAGGAGCTCTACGACAAGCAGTTCTCTCTGTACGTCGACAACATCCTGGCCCGCATCGACCTCCAGAAGGATGCATACGGCAAAGAGACGGACATCCCGCCGCGGCTGTTCGAGGTGTACGCAGAACAGCGCCAGGCGCTACTGGAACTCAAGGAGAAGTGCGGATCCGTCGCCACACCCGACCAGCTCGCCGGGGTCGCTGCGTAGCACTCTGCCCCGACGCGATCAGGTCGCGGGAAGCCCGATTGCAGCCAGCGGTTCGACGAAGGCCGGGTCGGAGTGGAGGCGCCGGAAAGCCGACCGCATCCCGATCCAGAAGAGCTCGGGCGAGCGCTCGCGCCTGGCCTCCTCGAGCCACGACAGCGCTTCGGCGATCTCTCCCAGGCCGGCGCTCACCTCGGCGATGAGCACCGCCGAGACGTACTTCTCCTGGCGCCGCTCCTTCAGCTCGTGGAGGATCTGACGCGCGCGATCTGTATCGCCGGCCTCCGCCCAGGCGTGACCGAGCCCGGCTCGGAACTCCGCCGACCCCGGCGACAGGCGGCTCGCGTTGCCAAGGGCGGCGAGGGCGTCGTCGACCTGGGACATCTGCAGGTACGTCTGGCCCAGGAAGAAATGGGCCATCGCGAAGCTCGAGTCCGCGTCGAGCGTTCTCTCGAACTCGGCCACCGCATCGACCAGGTTGCCCGCGTAGCAGTGGACCAGGCCCAGACTCGCCTGGATGGCGGGTGAGAGGGGATCGGACTCCTGGGCCAGCCGGATCTCTCGCTCGGCGTCCGCGAAGCGCCTCATGGGGACGAGCCAGTTGACGGCGTACCAGTGGTGGGCCGTCGGGTACTTCGGGTCGTGCTCCATCGCCAGCTCGAAGTGCCGCTCGGACTCGCTCCACGACCAGTCGTAGACCGCCTTGACGCAGGCGAGCGCCGTGTGGACGGCAGCCAGGGTGGCGTCGGATTGGCCGGGCAGCGAGAGGTCGACCGCGTCTTCGAGGGCCTGGGTCGCCGCGGCTTTCGCCTTGGGCATCACCTCGGACGGAGGGCGGATGCCGTAGATGCCCAGGAGCAGGTAGGAGTCGGCCAGACCCGCGTGGGCTCGCGAGTAGGTCGGGTCGCGGTCGATCGCCTGCTTGAAGAAGTCCAGGCTCTTGATCAGGCCCTCCTCGGTCCTCTCGTTCCACTGGTGGCGCCCCTTCAGGTAGAGGCGGTAGGCCTCGGGGGCCGCGGTGGCGGGCTGGACGAGGGGGACGCGAGACCTCTCGACGACCGTGATCCGAAGCGCCGCCAGAACACTGGCCGTGATCTCGTCCTGAACGGCGAAGATGTCCTGCATCTCGCGCTGCTACTGAGAGGACCAGAGCTGGTAGCCGTCCGACACGTTCGTGAGATGGGCCCCGATCCGCATGCGATCACCGGACTTGCGGACGCTCCCTTCCACCAGCGTCCCCACGCCGAGGCGCTGCCCGATGCTCCGCACGTCCTCCGCCTTGCCCTTGAACTGAAAGGACGAGGTCCTCGACACGACTCGCAGCTCCGGGACCTGCGTCAGGGCGTTGATCAGCTCTTCCGCCATCCCGTCGCAGAAGTACTCCTGGTCTTTCTGCGGGCTCATGTCGAGGAACGGGAGCACGGCGACCGAGGGCCGCCCCGCTGGCCGGGGGGCCATTGCGATCCCGACCCCCGGACCCACTTCGCCCGGAGTGCTCCCCCTGGAGCTCTGCAGGGCCCGGGCCAGCTCAGCGGTGTCGGCGAAGCGGGCTTCCGGGACCTTGGCCAGACACGTGGTGATGACGCTTTGGAGGCTCGCCGGGACGTCGGGATTCAGCCGGGCGATGGGCTCGGGGTCTTCGAACATGATGGCGGCCAGGGTGCCGGCGACGGAGTCGCGGCGGAAGGCGCGCTGGCCCGTGGCCATCTCGAAGAGAATCAGGCCCAGGGTGAACTGGTCCGATCGGTGATCGACCGACGGTGTCCGGGCCTGCTCGGGCGACATGTACTGCACCGTGCCCATGAGCCCGCCTACTCTGGTCTGTGTGGCCGTGGCGTCATCCGTGACGCGCGAGACGTCCGGTGCCAGCCGCGCCAGACCGAAGTCCAGTATCTTGACCAGCCCGTCGGTGGTGATCATCAGGTTCTCGGGCTTCAGGTCCCGATGGACGATGCCGCCCGCATGGGCCTTGGCCAGACCGGTCACCATCTGGATGGCGAAGTCGAGGAGGCGCGGGACCGGAATCGGGCCGGACTCGAGCACCGCTCGGAGGGTCTGACCCTCCACGAACTCCATGGCGATGTAGGGAAGTGCATCGACCTTGCCGATGTCGTAGATCGTGATGACGTTCGGGTGGTTGAGGGCCGAGGCGGTCCGCGCTTCCTGCTCGAACCTCTCCAGGCGGTCGGGTGTTGCCGCCGCGTCGGGCCGCAGGACCTTGATCGCGACCGGACGCTCGAGCCTCACGTCCCGCGCGCGGTAGACCTCTCCCATCCCGCCCGCGCCGAGGAGGGGCCGATCTCGTATAACGCGAAACGAGAGCCTTCGATCAGGGCCATCGGGTCCGGTCGCCGCTCGTCGAGGGGTGGGTCATGAGGGCTCGATCACCAGGTCCGTTCCTTCAACAGCTCCTGGATCTGCTCCTTCGGGACGGGAAGGGCGTCCATGTGGTCATCGAGCCACTGAGAGAAGTCCTTTTCCATCTCGTCCGTCCACCGCTGGTCGATCTGTCCGGGAGTGTAGGTCCCTTCCTTGATCCTCCGGAAGCCGAACATGTCCCGGAGCTGGACGAGCTCCGCGGTCTTGACGACCTGCTCCGCGAGCGCTGGGGGGATAAACACGACGCCCTCCCGCCTGGCCAGCACCACGTCCCCGGGCAGGACCAGCGCCTCTCCGATGCGCGTGGGCCGATTGATGCTCACGAGCATGTTGTCGTAGTTGTATGACGGGTGCCAGTCCCGAACCCAGCCGTTGAAGCCGCCGATCTTCTCCATCTGCGCGATGTCGCGCACCGAGCCGTCGAAGACGACCCCGTTCCCGGAGTTCTTGAAGATCGCCGTGCTCAGGTTGCCGCCGATGAGCGGTCCTCCCTCGTAGCTGCCGAAGGCGTTCGCCACATAGACGTCGCCCGTCTCGAGCATGTCGATGGGCCACGAGTTCCGGCCCCCGACGTGTCCCTCGCCGTGACCCTTGTTCGTCAAGGCCTCGTCCAGGTCCGGGCGCCTCGGCACGAACGTCGCCGTGAGCGCGCGGCCCACCATTGTCGCCGTGTCGTCGAGATGCACGTGCTTCCACCGGCCCTCGAACTGCCACTCGAACCCCTTGCCCCTCAGGACGGACCAGGCCTCCTCCAGGTTCACGCTCCGCATGCGCTCCAGGATGGCGTCGGGAACCTTCGGTCGGCCATCCTCGAAGCGCTCGCCCCCCCAGCCCGATGTCAGGGCGATGACCTCGTCTCGCGACGGTGTGATGGCCTGGGCGTGGACGAATGCTGGAACGGCGAAGGCCGCAAGCACGGCGATGACCACGGCACATCTCATGTTCTCCACCTCCTCATCCGAGCCGGGGAGATTCTATAACCGTTGACTCGGGTCGGGGGGGCAGTCCTTCGCCGATCCCGCCTGAAGGCAGGGCTGCAGGGTCCCCCAGGGATCGACGCTCGGAACGCTAGGCCTCACAGAGCCGATTTGTTGGTTTTTCTCCCTCGGAATACCATCCATCTGCGCGTCAACTCCGTATCAGAATCGAGTGGACACTTGGCTGAGCAGGATCGCGGTCCCATGACCGCGTTGCCAGACGGTGATCTTCTATTGTGACTCCATGCCCAGGGGGTGGAGGCTCTGGAGGTCCTCTACGATCGCTACTGCGGGTATGTCCGCGCCATCGCCCTGCGCTCGACGGGGAGCCCCGAGGAAGCCGACGAGGTCGTTCAGGACGTCTTCTGGCAGCTCTGGAAGAGCGGGATCCGCTACGATCCCGGGCGTGGACGCTTCAGCACGTGGCTCTTTGCCATTACCCGGAGCCGCTGCATCGATCGCCTCCGGTCCAGACGTCGCGACTCTTCTCTCGAGCCTCTGTCGCTGGATCTTGCTGAGTCCGGGCGGCGCAACCCGGAGGAGGACGCTGATCTTGCGGAGCGCCAGAGGGTCGTACTCGACGCGCTCCAGCAGCTTCCGGTCCCGCAACGGCAAGCTCTGGAGCTGGGTTTCTATCAAGGGATGACACACAGGGAGATAGCGGCGCGACTGGGTGAGCCGCTGGGAACGGTCAAGAGTCGAATCAAGATGGGGATGGACAAGCTCAAGCAGAGCCTCTGGAGCATGGGGAGCCCGTCGTGACGAGGCATCAGGACCTTCTGGACTCGGCGTCCCTCTACGCTCTCGAAGTGCTCGATAAGGAGGAAAGGGAGCGATTCGAGTCCCACCTCGCCTCGGGCTGCGACGAGTGCCAGACGGCTCTGCGCGAGGCCCGATCGGTGACGGACGCCCTGGTACTCGTCCTCGACCCGGTACGCCCTTCGAAGGAGGTTCGGGCGAAGCTGTTCGAGCGCGTTCGTCAGGATCGGGGCTCCTCGGAGCATGAGCGAGCCTCCAAACCCCGTTCGAGAATCTGGATTCCCCTCGCTGCCGCAGCGAGCCTGCTCGCCGCTCTCGGCCTCGGCCTTCACGCCTACTCTCTCCGCCAGAGTCTGGACGAGGAGCAGCAAGCCCGACAAGAGGTGGAGACGCGGTTCTCCGTGCTCCAAGACGCCGTCGACGCCTTGACGGCGCCGCGAACACAGACGGTCGCTCTGGCGGGCCAGGGTTCGGCCAGCGGCGCGGTGGCGAAGGCATTCATAGATCCCGACAACCGGCGCCTCTTCCTCTACGTGCACAACCTGCCGCCTCTTCCCCCCGGCAGCACGTATCAGCTGTGGCTCATCGTGGATGGAGTTCCTGTCAGTGCGGGCGTCTTCGGAGTCGAGCCCAACGGAACGGCCCGCCTCGATGGTGAGCGCATCCCTGCCCTCGAGGGCGCGATCACGGTGGCCGTGACCGTGGAGCCCGCGGGCGGCGTTCCACAGCCGACCGGTCCGATGGTCTTGCTCGGCTCCTGAATCTCTTCCCAACAGGCTGTTCGGTGGACTCACCGCGTGTCGTGTCGTTGGCTGATCCACGGCATTTGTGTTCTCCGCGCAGTCATCCAAATCGACGCCACCTCTCGTATTAGCTGCGAGACGTCAGTTCAAGCTCCAGCGATTGCCGGTAAACCAGAGGTGACCCATGCATCAGATCCAGCGATTCGTGTGCCTGATCGTTCTAATGTTGGTTGCCACAGCGCCGGGCTATTCGTCCAACCATCGCGAGGCGCCCATTACGGCCCTGGACCACAAGGCGGACATCACCGACCTTTATGCCTTCGTCAGCTACGACGAAGATCAGCCACCGGGGATGCCGCCCTCCCACGTCACGATGATCCTCTCGGTCGATCCCTTGCTCGAGCCCGCGAACGGGCCCACCTTGTTTCCGTTCGATCCTGGGGTCCTCTACGAGATCAGAATAGACAACGACCGAGACGCCAGAGCGGACGTGAGATTCCAGTTCCGATTCAAGACCGAGTTTCAGCTCCCGTCGGTCTACACGGCCGCCGCCGGCTTCACGGCCAATGGTGTGCAGGCACCGGGCGTTCCACCCCGGATCGAGGACTTCCAGAACCCTGGTCTCAACCTGCGTCAGACCTACACCGTCACGATGATCAGGGGATCCAAGAGGACTCGGCTCAAGAACAGCGACGGTTCGCCGTTTTTCGTGGTTCCAGGCAACGCCGGTCCGCGAACGATGGACTACGAGGCGCTGTTTGAGCAGGGCACCTATGGGCTGAACGACGGCTTCTCGGTCTTTGCCGGCACGACCGACGACGCGTTCTGGATTGATCTTGGTGCCGCCTTCGATACCGCCAACTTCCGAACGTTGGGAAGCGGCGTTCCCGGGGTCCTCACCGACGCCGAAGACGCGGCCGACCAGAACTTCGCCAGCGACATGGTGTCCGGCTACGCCGTGAACTCCATTGCCATCGAGGTGCCCATCGAGTGGCTGATCCGCACCGGGCGGGTGGAGAGTGCGGACGCCTCCGCGGCAACCATCGGCGTCTGGGGCACGACTTCGCGTCGCCGCGTCACGATCCGCCGTTCGCCTCGTCCAGAGAAGGACCTCGGGGGATGGCGTCAAGTGCAGCGAGTGGGCAATCCGCTCATCAACGAGCTCATCATCGGCATCGGCTCCAAGGACCGCTTCAGCATGGATCGACCCAGGAACGACGCTCGGCCACGACCGCGTTCAGGATCGCGCTCGTGATGCCACCCTGCACCACGATCTCACCGAAGCGTGACGCCGCCGCTGCGGCCTCGTCGTAGTGGAGCAGGTTGCGATCCCCGCTGATCTCGGTGAAGAGGCGGATGTCTTTCGACTCGACGAGTCGAGACCGCTCCGCGGTCTGACCAACCCAGGGAGCCCCGCGCTCCCAGACCGGCGTGCTCTCATTCGTCATTGGCGCTCCCCCTTCGCGCGGCGCGTGCTCGGCACGCCTCATTCCTCGCCTCGTCCCAGTCTACGACGAGTTCCTCGGGCGGATGTATAGTCGAAGGACCGAACGCAACACGGGACCAGTGAGGGAGGCCAGCGCGCCATGGCTACGAAGTACGACGCGATCATTGTGGGGACGGGTCAGGCCGGACCGGCTCTGGCCGGGCGGCTCGCCGGGTCGGGGATGAAGGTGGCCCTCGTCGAACGCGGCCGCTTTGGCGGGACCTGCGTCAACACCGGCTGTATCCCCACCAAGACCCTCGTCGCGAGCGCCCGGACGGCCCACCTCGCCCGTCGCGCTGCCGAGTACGGGGTGATGCTGGACGGCTCCGTCACCGTCGACATGAAGAAGGTGAAGGCCCGAAAGGACGAGCTGGCTGGCGCGTCGAATCGTGGCGTCGAGAAGTGGCTCAAGGGAATGGAGAACGCCACCGTCTACGAAGGCCACGCCCGGTTCGAGGGCCCGCGGCAGCTCCGGGTGGGAGACGACCTGCTCGAGGGTGAGCGGATCTTCATCAATGTCGGAGGGCGCGCCTTCATCCCGCCGGGCTTCGAGGGCGTGGACGTCTTGACGAACTCCGGGATGATGGATGTCGATTTCCTTCCGGAGCACCTCGTCATCGTCGGCGGAAGCTACATCGGTCTCGAGTTCGGGCAGATGTATCGCCGCTTCGGCAGCAAGGTCACGATCATCGAGAAGGGACCCCGGATCATCTATCGCGAGGACGAGGACGTCTCCCAGGCGGTCACGGAGATTCTGGAGAACGAGGGCATCAACGTCCGTCTCAACGCGGACTGCATCCGAGGAGAGGCGAGAGGGAAGGGCGTCCGACTCCAGGTCGACTGCGAGACGGGCGACAAAGAGGTCGACGGCTCCCATCTCCTGCTCGCTGTGGGACGAAAGCCCAACACCGACGATCTGGGCCTCGACAAGGCCGGGGTGGAGGTCGACGAGCGGGGCTACGTCCGGGTCGACGACGAGTTGAAGACGGACGTCGACGGGATCTGGGCTCTCGGGGATTGCAATGGCAAGGGTGCGTTCACCCACACGGCCTACAACGACTTCGAGATCGTGGCCGCCAACCTTCTGGACGACGATCCGCGCCGTGTCAGCGATCGGATCGTGACGTATGGGCTCTTCATCGATCCCGCTCTGGGGCGGGTGGGTCTCACCGAGGCCCAGGTCCGCAAGTCGGGCCGCAAGGCCCTCATGGCCACCCGCGCCATGAAGCGGATCAGCCGGGCCAAGGAGAAGGGGGAGACCCAGGGCTTCATGAAGATCCTCGTGGATGCGGAGTCGAAGCAGATCCTGGGCGCCTCGATCCTCGGGATCGAAGGCGACGAGGTGGTCCACTCCATCCTGGACGTCATGTACACCCGGCAGCCCTACACCGTCATCCAGAGGGCGGTGCACATCCACCCGACGGTCTCGGAGCTCATCCCGACGATGCTGGGCGACCTGAAGCCCCTCTGATGTCTCTGCACGCCCGGGTGCGAGACCAACGATCATGCGTGTGACACCCCTGCGGTGTGCCACCGTCGCGTGCCTCGGCCTTCTTGTTCACGGCTGCGGAGGCGACGCCCCGTCTTCGGGAACGCGGGTGTTGGCCTTCACCGCGGTGCCCGACCAGAACACCACCGAGCTCCAGGAGAAGTTCCAACCCCTGGTCGCGTTCCTGAGTCGGCGTCTCGGCGTTCCGGTGGAGTACGTTCCGGTCAGGGACTACCAGGCGTCGGTGGAGCTGTTCAAGAACGCCGACGTGATGCTGGCCTGGTTCGGCGGTCTGACCGGGGCGCAGGCGCGCCAGGCGGTGCCCGGCGCCCGTGCCATCGCTCAGGGAGAGACGGACCCGCGGTACTTCTCCTACTTCATCGCCCATGCCGACACCGGCCTGCAGCGATCCGACGAGTTTCCCAGGGACATCGGGGGGCTCAGCTTCACGTTCGGCTCGAGAAGCTCGACCTCCGGTCGTCTGATGCCGGAGTACTTCATTCGTCAGAGCACCGGTCTCTCGCCCGAGGAGTTCTTCGGCCGCACCGTCGGGTTCTCGGGCAGTCACGACAAGACGGCCGAGCTGGTCGAATCCGGGCGGTACGAGGCCGGCGTGCTGAACTACAAGGTCTACGACAGGCGTGTGGCGGAGGGGAAGACCGATCCCGACGTCGCCCGAGTGATCTGGAAGACGCCGGCTTTCGCCGACTACAGCTGGACGGCACATCCGCGCCTGGAGGGGACCTTCGGCGACGGGTTCGTCTCCCGACTGCAGGCGACGCTGGTGTCCATCGACGATCCCGCCCTGCTCTCGGCCCTTCCGAGGGTGCGATTGATCGAGGCCTCCAACGAGGACTTCGAGTCGATCCGCCAGGTCGCCGTGGAGCTCGGGATGCTCCGCTGAGCCCATGAGCTGCGGCGCCAGGAGCTTCACGTTGAAGGGCGTATCGGTCGACTACGGCCGGGGGCCCGCGCTGAAGAAGCTCGACCTGCGCATCGAGCCCGGTGAGGCTGTGGCCTTCATCGGGCCCAGCGGCGCCGGCAAAACCAGCCTGCTCAGGGTCCTATCCGGAAGTCTGAGGCCGAGCAGCGGGACCGTCGCCATCGACGGCCGGCCCCTGCACACGTTGTCGCCCGACGAGTTGCGCGAGACCCGAGCGTGCATGGGGTTCATCCATCAGCATCTCGGTCTGGTGCCCAACGTCCGCGTGGTCAAGAACGTTCTCGCCGGTCGGCTGGGGCGCCAGTCCTTCCCGGCCTCGCTCCGTGCAATGTTCTTCCCGCCGCGCAAGGACGTGCTGCAGGCCCACGAGATCCTCCAACGTGTGGGGATCGGGGACATGCTCTACGAGCGAACCGATCGGCTCTCCGGAGGCCAGCAGCAGCGGGTCGCCGTTGCCCGGGCGCTCTTCCAGGACCCCGGGGCCCTGCTGGCCGACGAGCCGGTGTCCAGCGTGGATCCCGCCCGCGCTCGGAACCTGATCGCGCTGCTCCGGAACGTCGCGAAGGAGCGCGGGCTGACGCTGTTGGCCAGTCTCCACGACGTGGCGCTGGCCCGGGAGTTCTTCCCCCGCCTGGTGGGGTTGAGGCGGGGGGCGGTTCAGTTCGATCGCTCGCCCGATCAGCTGCCGCAGCGGGTCTTCGACGAGCTCTACGATCTGGAGGCGCACGAGATGCTCGGCGACGTCGGCCACGAGGCGGGATAGGGCTCTTGGTGATCGGCCGCCGCGGGTGGGTCCTGCTGTCCATCGCCGTCGCCGGCCTCTGGGCGGGCTGGAGGATCGATCTCGATCCGAGGGACATCCTGCCCAATGCCGGGGGGATGCAGGTCGCCCGTGAGTTCTTCGCTCGTGCGCTGTCTCCCGCGCTGACCTACGAGTCGACGACGGTCGTGCCTGGCGCCTCGCCGCTGCTGGTCAAGGCCCTGGCCGCCGCGCGCCAGACGCTGATCTTCGCCGGGGCGGCGGTCAGCCTGGCGCTGCTCATTGGTCTGCCCCTGGGCTTTCTCTCGTCGACGATCTGGTGGGAGGCCGATCCGGCCGCGGCCGAGAGCCGGGCCGGGCGTCTCCTGCGCCGCACGGTGGCGCCGCTGATCTACGGGGCCTCTCGCATGCTGGCCGCGGTCATGCGCTCGATCCACGAGCTGTTGTGGGCGGTCCTGTTCCTCGCCGCCCTCGGTGCGAGCAACCTGACGGCGGTGATCGCCATCGCCATACCCTTTGGCGGGACCTTCGCCAAGGTGCTCTCGGAGCTGCTGGACGAAGCGCCGCGGGACTCCGGCGCGGCGCTTCGCGCAGCCGGAGCGTCGCGATTCCAGGCCATCCTCTTCGGCGTCCTGCCCCGGGCCCACTCGGACATGGCCGCCTACGCGTTTTACCGCTTCGAGTGTGCGCTGCGATCCTCCGCGATCCTCGGGTTCTTCGGCTATCCGACACTGGGGTACTACATCGCCGCGTCGTTCGAGAACCTGCACTATGGAGAGGTCTGGACCTACATCTACGCGATGTTCCTGCTGGTCGCCGCCGTCGACTGGTGGAGCGGCTCCTTCCGGCGGAGCTTCGCCGCATGACTCCGGCTGAGCGCGAGCTGCGGATTCGACAATTGTGGCGCGGACGCTCGCGGCGCCGGTTCGTGCGTTTCAGTACCTGGGTGCTGGCAGCGCTGACGGTCTACTGCTGGCTCGCCGGGGGCTTCCGTCTCGACCTCCTCGACGAACGGCGCATGGGCAACGTTCGGCGTTTCCTGGGAGAGCTGGTTCCCTATCCGTTGCGGGACCGGTTCGATCTGCGAACCGCGGGGGAGTGGGTGGTGGGTCTCCTCTCGGACCGGGGCCTCGAAGCGGCGGTGATCACCCTGGCCATCGCCGTAGTGGCGATCTGCCTGGCCGGTCTCGTCGGCGTGATGCTCTCGGTGCCGGCGGCGCGGAACATCACCACGCCCGAGGCTTTTCTTGAGGACGCCCGCCCGCCGAGCCGAGCCGTCCGGGCGGCCTGGGCCGGAGTCGTGTCCCTCACCCGCGTGCTGCTGATCTTCCTCCGGTCCATTCCGGAGTACGTCTGGGCGTTCCTGTTGATCTCGATGATCGGACCCACCGCCTGGCCGGCGGTGTTGGCGCTGGCCATCCACAACGCCGGAATCCTGGGCAAGCTCGGCGGCGAGGTGGTGGAGAACCTGGATGGCCGCCCGCTCGCGGCGCTGCGCGGTCTGGGCGCCACTCGCCGGCAGATCGTCGTTGCCGCGATCCACCCGGCGGCGATGTCCCGCTGCCTGCTGTTCTTCTTCTACCGGTGGGAAACCTGTGTGCGCGAGGCCACCGTGCTGGGCATGCTCGGCATCGTCTCACTGGGCTACTGGATCCAGGACGCCCGTGCGCGCAACCACTACGACACGATGATTCTTCTCGTGGGGATCGCCGTGGTCATCGTGCTGATCGGAGATCTGGTCTCCGTCGTCGCCCGCCGCGTCGTGCGCGATGCCTAGCTTGAACTAGTCCACAATGACGCGCGGGGGCCCGTCGACGACATCGCCGATCTCGGCCGCGCGGTGCCCGGCGTCGAGCAACGCCGTGAGCAGGGGCTCGGCCTTGTCCGGTGGGACGGCGAGAAACAGGCCCCCCGAGGTCTGGGGATCGAACATCAGCTCACGCTGGACCCGGTCCAGGCCCTTGCGGTCCTCGAGATGTCCCTCGACGTTGTGGCCGTTCGCTTTGGTCGAGCCCGTGGACATGCCGCCGGCCACGAGCCTGGCGAACGCTTCGTAGGTCGGGATGCGGTCGAAGTCGATGCGGATGCCGACGTCGGAAGAGCGAGCAACGTTCAGGGCGTGACCCGCCAGGCCGAACCCGGTGATGTCGGTGGCGCCGCGGACGCCGTGGTCGACGGCCAGCCTGGACGCCGAAGCGTTGAGCCGTGCCATTTCGACCAACGCCGGCTCGAGACCCGCCGCGTCGAGCTTGTCCAGCTTGAACGCGTTGATCATCACGCCGGTGCCCACCGGCTTGGTCAGGATCAGTCGCTGGCCCGGCCGCGCCGCCGCGTTGGTCATCAACCGATCGGGATCGGCCTGCCCGACGACCGCCAGGCCGAACTTGAGCTCGTCGTCCTCGACGGTGTGTCCCCCGAGGAGTGCGGTCTCCGACTCGCGCAGCGCCCTTGCACCGCCCTCGAGGATCCCGCTCACGGCGTCATGCGGGATCTTTTTTGGAAAGCAGCACAAGTTCAAGGCGAACAACGGACGGCCGCCCATGGCCCAGACATCGGAGATCGAGTTTGCCGCCGCGACACGGCCGAAACGGACCGGGTCGTCGCAGACCGGCGTGATGAAATCGACCGTGGCGATCAACGACGTCCCTTCGAAGCGGAACACACCCGCGTCGTCGCCCGTTTCCGGGCCGACCAGGATTCTCTCGTCGGCGCCGGCCAGCTCGACCAGCGGCGCGACCATCTCTCGCAGGTCCTCCGGACCTGTCTTGGCAGCTCAGCCGCCGGAGGCGGCGCAGCCGGTGAGGCGGAAGTCTTTGCGAAACCATCCCATGCCGGTCATCTCTCCTTACCTGGAATATGACACACGGGCCCGTTCGCGCAAGGCGGGCCCCATGAGTCCCTAGAGCTTCCGAGCCAGGGTCAGGCCGTCCGCGACCGAAAGCATCACCGACTCGACGCGGTCGTCGGTCAGGACGAGCTCGTTGAAGCTCCGGATCGCCTCGATGTCTTCTCCCCGCTTCTTGGGCAGGACGACATCGCCCTCCCACAGCACGTTGTCGATACCGATGAGGCCGCCGGGGCGAAGGCGTCGAACGATCTCCTCCCAGTAGACCGGATAGCCCTTCTTGTCGGCGTCGACGAAGCCAAAGTCGTAGACCGGCTCCTCGGGCAGGGAGCGCAGTGTCTCCGCCGCCGGTCCGAGCCGTAGCTCGATTCGATCGCTGACACCCGCCTTCTCCCAGTAGCGCCGCGCAATGGAGGTCCACTCCTCGCTGACGTCCATGCAAAGGAGGCGTCCGTCGGGGGGGAGACCCCGGGCAATGGCGAGGGCGGAGTACCCGGTGAACGTGCCCACCTCGATGGCCCGGCGAGCCCCGATCGCGGCGACCAGGATCCGAAGGAAGGTGGCTTGGTCCGGCGCGACCTGCATGACGGAGCTACTCCCGAGAGCCGCCGTCTCGTCGCGGAGCTCCTGGACGACGGCGTCGTCGGGCGATCGATGCGCCGCCATGTACTCGTAGAGCGTGTCGGTCAGGGCGGTGTACTTGGGGCTGGGAAGCATGCCCGAAGCATAACCCGCGCCCCGGGCCGATGGCGTCACCCCGGTCTCACACATGCGCCCGAGGCTATAATCGTCCTGCTTGGGAGGCGACGCGAGAGCGACGGACACCGGCTCGATCGGTCGGATTCTCCTCTTCTCGTCCTTCCTTCTCACCGGGGCGACGGCGCTCGTCTTCGAGGTCGTCTGGACCCGTCTGCTGCTGCTCTCGCTGGGAGCGACCGCCGTGGCGGTCGGGGCGGTCCTCGGGGCCTTCATGGGGGGAATGGCCGTCGGCGCGTTCCTCGCCGGCCGGCCTTCCGTGGCCCGTCTCGACCCGGTGCTCGTCTACGCCCTGCTGGAGGGTTGGGCGGGCGTCTACGGGCTCGCGACCCCGTTTCTCCTCCGACTGGCGGAAGACCAGGCCCCCGGCGTTCAGTTCGCGTCGGCCGTGGCGCTGCTTCTTCCGGCGACCGTCGGCATGGGCGCGTCGCTGCCGATCCTCATCCGGGCCCTCAGACGCGCAGCGTCGCCGGTCGCCGTGGATGTCGGGCGGCTCTACGCCGCCAACACCGCCGGGGCGGTCTTCGGCCCGCTGATCGCCGTCTTCTGGCTCTTCCCCCACCTGGGCCTGCTTCGGACCCTCCACGTGGCCTCGGCCATCGACGTCTTGATCTGCCTCGTGTTGATCGCCAGCCGCAGTCGTGTGTTTCCTGCATGGGAGCCGCCACTGGCGGAGAAGACTGACAAACCGTCGACGCCCCATGGCGACGGGCTCCTGCTGCTGGCCCTCTCGGTCTCCGGCGCCGTGGCCATGGTCTACGAGGTGGCGTGGACGAGGGTGTTGTCCATCGCCTTCGCCTCCTCGGTCTACGGCGTCACGATCATGCTGTCGGCCTTTCTCGCCGGCCTCGCCGGCGGATCGGCGTGGGCTTCTGCCGTCTTGCGCCGGGCCCGGCGGCCCGCGTCGTACCGGGTCGTCTCATTGCTGCTCGCCGGAACCGCCGTGGGCGCCTACATCAGCCTGCCGGTCGGGAACCTGCTCCCGGGGCTTTTCCTCGCCCTCCAACGCTCGGATGCCGGCCAGGAGACCAGCCTCTTCGCCACGCAGTTCCTCATCGCCGCCCTCCTCATGCTGCCCTCCGCACTCTGCCTGGGCGCCCTGCTGCCCGTTGCGGCCAGCGTGCCGCTGCCCGGTCGGCGCGAGGTCGGGGAGAGGATCTCGCGGCTCTACACGGCCAACCTCGTGGGATCGGCAACGGGTGCTGTCTTGGCCTCCGCAGTGTTCCTGGGAAACTACGGTGTCTCGCTCACCGTGAGGCTGGCCTCCACGGCCGCCCTCGCCGCTGCGCTCTTCCTCCTGGTCCGGACGCGCAGCCTCTCGGTGGGACGGAGCGTGGTGGCCGCCGGGAGCGTCGTGCTCGTGCTCGCCATTTCGCCTGGTGAGACGGCCGTGGCCCGGGGAATCGGCTTCTACGCGGGCCTGAACACCTACAAGGAGCTCAGTGCGGAAGAGCTCCGCGGGGTCGTCGACGCCCACCGGATGCTCTACTACCGCGACGGCCCGACGGCCACGGTGGCGGTCCATGAAGTGGGCGGCTATCGCGTGATGATGATCAACGGCAAGACCGACGCCTCCAACGGCCCCGGGGACATGCAGACACAACTCCTTCTGGCGCACCTGCCGCTCATGGCGCACGACGCCAAGCGGGTGGCGGTCGTGGGGTGGGGGAGCGGGGTGACGGCGGGGGCGGTGCTCACCTATCCGGTGGAGCAGGTCGACGCCTTCGAGATCGAGCCGGCCGTCGTCGAGGGCTCGTCACACTTCGAGGAGGTGAGCGGATCTCCTCTCGAGGACCCCCGCCTCGATCTGCACGTGGGCGACGCGCGCGCTCTTCTCCGTCGCTCGCCGGACACCTACGACGTCATCATCTCCGAGCCGTCCAACCCCTGGATCACGGGAATCGCCAACCTCTTCACGGAGGAGTACTTCCGGATCGTCGAGTCGCGACTGAGCCCCGACGGCGTCGTCTGTCAGTGGTTCCACCTGTACGGGATGTCGGAAGAGGCCACGCGCTCGCTGGTCGCCACGTTCGCAAGCGTTTTTCCCGAGCAGCTCCTCTTCAGGCTGTCCTCGGGCCGCGACATCCTCCTGCTCGGCTCCCGACAGCCGATCCGTTTCTCGCTGCCCGAGATGCGCCGCGTGTTCGAGGACACGGACCAGTCCGAGGTCCTGGGCTCCATTGGCCTCCACTATCCATCCGATCTGCTCGTCAGCCTCGCCATGGACACGGCCGGCTTCGAGGCTTTCGCCGGGGGTGCGGGCCTCAACACCGACGACAATATGCGCCTCGAGCTCTCTGCCCCTCGAACGCTCTACGTCGACCGCACCGAGGCGATCGGCGAGGCGATCGCCCGCCATCCGGCGTCGGTGATCGACCACGTCAACGGCTACCGTTCAGAGGCGGATTTCGCCCTCGATCAGGCCGCATCGCTCTTCACCGCCGGGCGCAACGAGGCGGCACTGGCCACCTGCGAGCAGGCCATCAGCCTCGAGCCCTCCTTCGCCGCATACAAGCTGCGGGGCCAGATCCTGCAGGCCCTCGGCCGAGCGGCGGATGCTCGACGGGCGTTCGAGTTCGCGCTGGCCCTGGGCGGCGACGAGGAGGAGACGGCGTTCGTGCAAGCGCTCCTGCGCACGATGTCGATGGGCACGGCCGAGCCTTGACCCCGCCTATCTGTTTTCGTCGCGGTCTGGCAGCGAGCGCCGGGCGATCCAGCCGTTGGCGGCCAGGAGAACCGCGAACACCACGGCGAACTGGAAGAGCACCGTCCCGACGTTTTCCTGCGCAAACGGTGTCAGCCATCCCTCGGGATCCCAGGTCCACGCCTGGAACAGCCACCACACGAGCAGGACCAGCGCTTCTATGGGCACGATGACGCCGATGACCACGTCCCACCACCGGCCGATTCGGATGTCGGAGTCGGCGTGGTTGAGCTGCTCCTCGCGAAACCGTCTCACGCCGTAGCGCAGGATCGCAATCGCGAAGAAGAAGCCCGAGAGCATCAGGCTCACGCCCCAGACCCAGTCCTGGTTCTTGAGCACCTGCAGGGAGAGGGCCGAGGGTATCCCGAGGAGGAAGGCGATGATCCCCACGTAGCGGACCGCTTTCGGCCGCTCGACGCCCCCGTCCACGAGCACGCGGGTGGCCAGCTCCACCATGGCGATCAGGCTAGTCATGGCCGCCAGCACGAGCGCGGCGAAGAAGACCACCAGGATCACGCGCCCGAAGGGCAGCGTCCCCATGAGCTGGGGAATCCAGATGAACGTCATGCCCTCGTTGCCCGCGCCGAAGATCGTCTGCTGCAGGAGCTCCGGCGTGACCGACGCTCCTCCCTGGACCGCCTCGGACAGGGCCGGGAACCGCGCCAGGGCCTCCGGGTTGGCGGCCATGTTTGCGACCAGGCCCGGGACGACCGAAAAGACCGTGCACAGGACCGCGATGCCGGCCAGCAGCGAGATCATGTTGTTGGCGATGGGAAGGAGGAAGGCGTTGAGCGCCGTATCCTCGCGGTCCCGGAGGTAGGCCGCGTAGCACAGCGCGAGCCCCCAGCCCGCTCCCGTGTCCCAGGCGTTCTGGGTCAGGGCCTCGATCCAGAGCCGGGCGTTGCCGAGCTCCTCCCAGTCGACGCTGAAGAGGTAGTCGAGCCCGGCGGAGCCCCCGGGCAACGTCATCGCACGAAGGGCCAGCAGCAGGATCAGCGCGATCAGGATCGGCATCAGCACTTTGGCCATGCGTTCGATGGCGCCGATCCCGCGGCTCACCACGAGGGTGCCGAGGCCGATGGCCACACCGTGCGTCACGACCGGCCACCACGAGCTCGTATACTCGGACCAGAACGCCCCCGGCTGCGCGTCCGGCAGCTCGCCAAGAACCGCTCCCAGCAGATAGCGGAACGTCCAGCCCGCCACCACCGAGTAGTAGAAGAGGATGGCGCTCGCCACGAAGGCCACGAACGCCCCCATCCAGACCCAGCGTGGCCCCATGAGCTCTCCGAAGGCCACGACGGGCCCGACCCGCAGCTTGCGCCCCAGGCCGAACTCCACGAGCAGCAGCGGGATCGACCACAGGAACAGGAAGGCGACCCACGCGATCAGGAACTCTCCGCCACCGTTCTGGGCGGCGATCCGCGGGAAGCGCCAGATGTTGCCCGTGCCCACGGCCATCCCGAGCATGACGAGCATCATCCCCAGGCGCGAGCCGTACCGTTCGTTCTGGCTCATGCGGGTCGGTGCAGCGGGCTCTTGTCGGTGCGCATGGTCTTGATCCGGGAGCGACGCGTCATTGTATCCGCGTGCCGCCGGCAAGTGTGGGCGCGCGCCCGGCGTACGTCCAAAGATCACTTCGTGCGGGGGCCGAGGCGTCCACGTCCCTCCATGCGATAGTCTTCTATCATCGTCCGAGCCGCCAGGGAGGGTAGAGAATGAATTCCGCCGGAATGCGTACCGCGTTTCTGCTCCTGCTCTTGGCCATCGCCGTGAGACCCCTTGCCGCCGAGTTTCGCGTCGGCACCGCGAAGGCCGACATCACGCCGCCCATCGGCAGCCGCATGTACGGCTACGGCGCCCGGGGCACGAACGTCTCCACCGGAGTGCACGACCCGCTGTTCGCCAAGGCGTTGGTCGTCAGTGATGGAAGCGTCGAGGTGGCCTTGGTCACCCTCGACCTCGGGTCCTTCGGTGCCGACAATACTCGCCGGGTGCGGGCGCTGGTGCGACGCGAGGTGGACCTCGATGGCGTGCTTCTCGTCGCCTCCCACACCCACTCCGCCCCCGTATTCGACTCTTCCTTCCCCGACCCCGACGCCCCGTGGCTGAACTCGATGGAAGAGAAGGCTGCGCGGGCGGTCGTCGAGGCACACGGCCGCTTGCAGCTCGCACGCCTCTCGGTGGGATGGGGGCGGGTCGAAGAGGGTCACAACCGACGCAAGGTGCTGCCCGACGGCAGTGTGGAGATGATGTGGGGCAATCGGGAGCGTCTCCCGACCAACCCGGTGGACTACAGCGTTGCGGTGGTCGCTTTCGACAGCCCGGATGGCGAGCCCCTGGCCACTCTCGTCAACTTCGCCTGCCATCCCGTGGTCTTGGGCCCGGAGAACCTCGAGATCTCCGCCGACTATCCGGGCGCGATGATGGCCATGGTGGAAGAGACCACGGGCGGTCAGGCGATGTTCATCCAGGGCGCCGCCGGCGACATCAATCCTTTCTGGGACAAGACCCCTCCGTCGGAAGGAGGGTTCGAACAGATGGAAAGGATGGGGCATGCCCTCGGCGCCGAGGTGATCCGAATCCGAAACGGGCTGCGCTCCTTTTCGCAACCGGCCTCCCTCTCGCTGCGTCGTGAAACCGTGCTACTTGAGCCACGTTGGGATCTTGAGGATCCCGACGTCCAGGAGAAGTTTCGGACTCTCGGTGGCGAGGCGCTGTTGCAGCGCTACCGCACCCGCTTCGCCGACGAGCGCGAAGCCGAGATCGACACCCTGCTCGTCGGCAACTCTCTCGCCCTCGCCACCTTTCCCGGCGAGTTCTTCGTCGAGCATGGTCTGCGGCTCAAGCAGGGCAGCATGATCGAGAACACGCTCTTCGTCGGCTACGGCAACGGCGCACTGGCCTACTTTCCCACGATCCGAGCGGCGGCCGAGGGAGGGTACGGTGGTCGGGAGGCGACCCTCGTCGAGGTTGGAGCGGGCGAGAAGCTGGTCTCTCGCGCCCTGATCAACCTGCACTACCAGGCGGGCAAGCTCCGACTCGTGCCCGATCCCTGATCGACACCCCGCGCAGCCTGGTCACGCCAGACACACGAACCGCTAGACCGGAAGCGCTTCCACCACACTAACGACCGACTCCGTAGGCACCACGCGGTTCAGACGGAAGCCTGCGTTACCGAGGAGCGAGGCGTATTCGGCTTCGGTGCGTTCCTGGCCCCCTGGTATCACTAGCATGACCATGTCCTGCACCTTGCCTTGATGAGGAGTGTCGCCCGTCGGCAGCACGGTCTCGACGATCAGGAGGCGGCCATCTGGCTTGATGACGCTACGACAGTGGCCCAGGATGGTAAGATACTGATCCTCGTTCCAGTCGTGGATGATGTGCGACAACAGGTAGGCGTCGCCCCCAGCGGGAACACTCTCGAAGAAATCGCCCGGCTCGATCGTTACCCGCTCTTCTACGCCGCGGGCCTTGAGCAGGGCAGGGGCGTCGCGCACAACATGCGGCCGGTCGAACAGAACGCCTCGTGGCGCGGCGTGATGGGACAAGATCGCGGCCAGCATGTTGCCCGTCGCGCCGCCTACGTCCACCAGAGTCCCGACACCTGAGAAGTCGTAGGCCCTGGCTACGGCGGGCGGCTCAGCGCCATGGAAACCAACCATGGCCTCGCTGAAGTAGGACGCTTCCTCGGGATGTTGCGCCAGGTATTCGAACAGGGGCATCCCGCTGGCCTTTTCAAAGCCCGTCTTCCCTGTTTCGAGCGAATACAGGATCTGCTTCCAGCTGTGCCAAAACGCCGGGCCGCAAAACGCTATCAAGGTCGCTGGCGCTGAGCCAGGTGCGCCGGACTTGAGCGCCTCGCCCAACGGTGTCAGGGCGAAACGCTGCGCATCTCCCTCGGTGAGGATGCCGAGGCCAGCGAGCGTGCGCATGAGGCGATGCAGCGATGGCGCGTGGGTGCGTGTCGTGCCGGCCAGTTCGACAGCGCTCCTCGGCCCATCGTCCAGGTGATCGGCGATGCCAAGTTTAGCTGCGGCGTAAACGACCGCCGAGACCCACGAGGCTGCCCCCATCTGTATCAGCTGGGCGTGCGGGGGCAAGGCCTTCGACCCGGCACCTTTGTCATCACTCATCAGTCTCTCCTTAGTTGTCTAGCCTGGCTAGCAGTGGGGATCACCTGCGAGGCGCACATTGATGACGCCAGATCGTCGTTGGGTGCTTTCAACTCCGCGCTTCGACTGGTTCATCGCCTTGTTCGACGGCCACTTCATTCTATCGACTAGCAGCGGGGTCCGTCAGTGGTGGGAGCATGTCCGGCTCGACGAGAACCCGCAGGGACCTAGCCTTCCCTGGACTGCGCTGAAGGAGCCCACGCCGCTCGAGAGTGAGCACCATCTGGTGAACGGAGGGAGGTGTCACGCGGAAGAAGCGCTGCATGTCTGCCTCGGCAGGCGGCTCCCGATGGATCAGGGTGTACATCCGGATGAAGGCCAGATACTGCCCCTGAAGGGACGTGAAGGCCTGGCTTCTCCGGTCGTCGTCTGTTCTGCCTCTTCCCAAGGCGCCACCCCGCAAACTACGACATGACCGCCTCGGCGGTTCATTGTGCCCGGCGTTAAATCCTGATGGCGTCGATACGGCATAGGTCCGGCGAACAGCGAGTTGAGCTGCGAAGCGCACATAGATGACGCAAGACCATTCTAGGGCCCTTCCATCAACACGCTTCGTCTGCTCCAACTCCTCCTTGGATTGCACGCCTCATTCGCCTAGTAGCGTTCAGAAGCTTCGCAAGGGCCGGTCATGCCCGCGCCCTCGCACAGGAGTATCTTCAGTCGCGCGATGCGCTCGAGCGTCAGGGTCTCGACACACCTTGCATAGACTAGCGGTGCAAATTGATCCGCCGGAAAAGAGGGGTTGTCCCGTAGCCTGTTGAAAATCGATTTGTAGCGGCGACTCCTTGGCCGTCCTGAGAGAAACTCGGGTCTGCCAAGAATCAAGAGCCCCTCAGTGGGGCAAGTAGTCGCCGATGAGAAGCAA
>CAUZDW010000019.1:0-70278 GCA_963578825.1 Vicinamibacteria bacterium | reverse complement strand
AGTCCGGGAAACAGCCAACACTGTGTGCTACCGTCGGGCATCTGAAAGCTCCTGTGTTTGTGGGGTCCGGCCTTTATCCAAAGCCATTCTCCACCCAGGGGCTTTCTTTTTGGGTCCTACCGACGAAGTATTCGGGCTAGCGCTTCTTCGCGGCCTTCTTCACGGTCTTCTTTTTTGCAGCCTTCTTCTTTGCGGCCGCTATCTCCGCCTTCGACTTCTTGGCGAGCTCCGCGCGGTGCGAGCGCTCGTAGGTCTGGATGTCCTTGAACCGGCCGCTCTTGTCGCGGACCGCGTACAGCTTCTTACCCGCGCGGCTGCGGTGGGTCGTCCTTCTGGCCTTGGCCATGGCACCTCCTGGTTGAACGGATGGGACGTTGTCCCCTCGATGATCGATCATCATCTGCAAGCAGGCAAGTGTCGTCAGTCGAGGAGCGTCCTCAGGATCCCGGGATCCTCCTCGTCCTGAGCCAGGATCGAGTGGCAGGTCGTGCAGTCCATCGAGATCATCTCGCCCTCATCGCTCACGTGCTCTCCGCCGTGGCAGCGGAAGCAGCCGACCTCGCTGCTCATGTCGGGATGACCGATGTTGGCTCGGCGTTTCGCCCGCGCTCGCCACACAGCGGTCGGGATGAGGATGAGGCGGTCGTAATTCCGGTTCCGATCAGGCTGATCAGATTGCTGGTGCAGGTTGGAAGGAGGGGCTCGAGGGCTTCGCGCACGGGGGTCTCCCTGGTCAGGCGGACGCTCGCGAAGTCTAGCAGACCGCGGTGGTGTGGAGCCGCAGCGGACTCGCCCCGGCAGGCGAGCAGCCGAGAGTCTTTTTCGATAGACTCGCCTCGCTTTGCGCCGATGTACTCTTCTCCTGATCTTGACGCCGATGCTCCTGGCGAACCCGGCCGGGGCGCTCGCCCAGGGCCAGGCCACCACCATCGTGTTCACCGGCCCCACGATGGGAACGCGCTACACCGTGCGCGTCGCCACGCTGCCCCTCGATGATGACGGGCGCGAAGCGATCCGGGCGGCAATCGACGAAGTGCTCGAGCTCACCAATCGCCTCCTGTCGACGTGGGATCCAGAGTCGGAGATCTCGCGGCTCAACCGCCACCCGGCTTCCGAGCCGTTTGCATTGTCGGCCGAGACCGTCACCCTTCTCGAGATCGCCGGCCGTGTCGGTGAGCTCTCGGGCGGGGCGTTTGACGTCACGGTGGGCCCGCTCGTCGACGCTTGGGGCTTCGGGCCTGCCGGCCTGCCTGCAAAACCACCGTCCCCGGAGGCCCTCGCCGAGCTTCGAGCCCGGGTCGTGCCCGATCGGCTTCTCCTCGCCTCCGATCGCACCAGCGTCACCAAGGCACGAGCGGACGTGTGGTGCGACCTTTCGGCCCTGGCACCGGGCTGGGCGGCCGACCGGATTGCCGCGGCGATCGAGGCCCTCGGCCACCATGACTTAATCGTGGACATCGGCGGTGAGGTGGTGGCGCGTGGCCGGAGGGCCGATGGAACGCTCTGGCGTGTGGCAGTGGAGTCCCCGGGGCGGGATCGCGAGCATCTCCTGGTGCTGGCCCTCGCGGACATGGCCGTCGCCACCTCAGGGGACTACCGCAATGCCTACATCGACGAGGCGGGCCGTCGACGGAGCCACCTCATCGATCCACGGACCGGGGAGCCGGTGGCCCACGAGCTGACCTCGGTCACGGTGGTGCACAAGGAGGCGGTGTGGGCAGACGCCCTCGCCACGGCATTCCTGGTGATGGGGCCCGAGCCCGCCTGGAGGTTTGCGACCCGGGAGAGGCTGGCGATTCGGCTGGTGGCACGGGTCGAAGGCGGGACGTACTCGGCCGCGACCACGCCGGAGTTCGAGGCGCTGGTGTGGGCGGGACCCGAAGAGTGAACACGCCCGGCGCAGGGAGCATGTCACGCCTCCCAGCAGAGAGATAGTGGATAATGCGGACGAGCGCCCCGTCATGAGTCAGGAAGAGCCGAAGCCTTGTGTCGAATTCGACGGCGAGCGGCTCGAGCCTCGCCTCACCCTCGAGATCCCGGGTGATGTCCAGGCGATATCACCCGCGGTCGAACGGGTGCTTGGTCTTACGAAGCGGATGGGGTGTGCGGAGGGCAAGGAGTTCGAGATCGAGACCTCGCTCCGAGAGGCCCTGGCCAACGCGATCCGCCACGGGTGTGCCCGGGACCCCCACAAGAAGGTCCAGGTGTGCGTGGCCTGTGACGACGAACGGGGGAGGTTGATCGTGGTGCGGGATCCCGGCCCGGGATTCGATCCCCGGAAGCTGCTCAACCCGGTGGTGGGGAAGAACGTCTACGCGGAGGGCGGGCGCGGGATCTACCTCATCAACGAGCTGATGGACGAGGTCTCGATCGAACGAGGCGGCACCGAGATCCGCATGATCAAGCGCTGAGCGCTGGTCCGGCGCGCCCGCGCTCTCTGAGGAGGAGCATGAAAGCAGCAACTCTGACGATCACCCTTGCCCTGGCCGCGTCTCCCGTGGCGACACAGGACGTCGCGCAGAGCCTGGAGCTGAGCCGCGAGGTCGTCGACCAGCAGAAACGCATGATCGTCGCGGGCAGCCTGCCGCTCTCCGACAAGGATGCCGACGCGTTCCAGAAGCAGCTCAAGAAGATCGATGGACGAGAGGATCGGCTGGTGGCCGCCTACTCCGCGGAGTACGCGAGCCTGTCGGGCGAAAGGGCGCGGACCATGCTCGACCAGGCCCTCCAGATCGACGAAGACCGCTTGAAGCTCACCCGGCGGTGGGTGAAGCGCATGACGTCTGTCTTGCCGCCGCGTCTGCTGGTCCGATACTTCCAGTTGGAGAACAAGTTCCAGGCCATCGTGGCCGCAGACCTGGCCCGGCAGATCCCCCTCGTTCCGTGACGCCCGGGTCCCAGCGCCGCGCCCTTGCCCTGCTCGGGCTGGCGGCCGGGGGAGTGGTCGCCGCGGTCGTCTGGTGGCTTCCCGGTCCCGGCGGGTCGGCTCCCTCCATGGCCGCCGCGCCCCCGTCCTACGTGGGGGTCGAGGGTTGCTCCGGGTGCCACGAGGCAGAGTACGAGCTGTGGCGCGGGTCGCACCACGACCTGGCGATGCAGCCGGCGACCGGATCGTCGGTCCTCGGCGACTTCCAGGACACGCGGTTCACCTACGCCGGCGTCACGTCGCGCTTCTTTCGGCAGGATGAGGGCTTTTTTGTCACCACCGACGGCCCCGACGGGGCGCTCACCGACTACGAGATCGATTACGTCTTCGGGTTTACGCCCCTGCAGCAGTATCTGATCGGGCTCCCCGACGGACGCTATCAGACCCTGGGCGTGGCCTGGGACAGCCGCCCCGCCGAAGAGGGGGGACAGCGGTGGTTCCACCTGTACCCGGAGGAGGGGGTGGACCATCTCGACGTCCTTCACTGGACGAAGCTCTCGCAGAGCTGGGACTCTCAGTGCGCCGAGTGCCACTCCACGAACCTCCGCAAGAACTACCTCTGGCCCGAGGACCGGTTCGGGACGACCTTCTCCGAGATCAACGTGGCCTGCGAGGCGTGCCACGGTCCTGCGTCGCGCCACGTGGCCTGGGCGGCGGACGCGGAGGCCGCAGGGCTCGAGCCCGAAGGCGATCCGGGTCTCGTGGTCCGCTTCGACGAGCGCCGCAACCGCCCCTGGGAGATGGACATGGAGCGGGGTATCGCCGCCCCGACTGAGGCGTCAGAGGGACTGCGGGTGGAGGTCGAGATGTGCGCGCGCTGCCACGCCCGGCGCGGCCTGCTCACCGAGGACTACCTGCCGGGCCAGTCCCTCGCTCAGACACACCATCCCACCCTTCTCGACGAGGGCCTGTACTACGCCGATGGGCAGAAGCTGGACGAGGTGTACACGTGGGCCTCGTTTCTCCAGAGCAGGATGTACGCGGTGGGCGTCACGTGCTCCGACTGCCACGACCCCCACTCCGCGAAGCTGAGGATCCCCGGGAATGCCACGTGCGCGTCATGCCACCAGCCCGAGCGCTTCGCGGCTCGTGAGCACCACTTCCACGACCCGGAGGGGGAGGGCGGGTCGTGCGTGGCCTGTCACATGCGCACGAAGACGTACATGGTCGTGGACCCGCGCCACGACCACTCGTTCCGCGCGCCGCGCCCGGACCTCACTGTGACCCTCGGGACCCCCAACACGTGCAATGACTGTCACACCGACCGCTCAGCGCGGTGGGCCGCCAGGGCCGTGGAGCGGTGGTACCCCGAGGGCCATTGGACGAAGCCACACTACGGCGAGACCCTTCACGCCGGCCGCACTCTCCAGGCCGGGGCCGAGGACGCCCTCGCCGCCCTCGCAGCCGACGACGACCAGCCCGGCGTCGTCCGGGGCACGGCGGTCTCGCTCCTTCCCGGCTTCATGGGCCCGGTCTCGCGTCGGGCCATCGAGGCGGCGGTGAAGGATCCCGACCCGCTGGTGCGACTGGCGGCCGCCTCCGCTCTGGACGGGCTCGAGCCCCGGGCCCGACTCCGCGTCGGCGGGGTGCTCCTGACCGACCCGGTCCGTGCGGTGCGGATCGAGTCTGTGGTGCCCCTGGCGGACGTTGCCTCCGAGGGGATGACCGTGTCCCAACGCGTGGCCTTCGATGGAGCCCTCGACGAGTTCTTCCAGGCGCAGCGTGCCAACGCGGAACGACCAGAGGCCCACGTCAACGTCGGGCTGATGCGGGTCAAGCAGGGGGACCTCGAGGCGGCGCGGCGAGCGTATGAGGCGGCGCTACGGGTGGGTCCCTGGTTCCTTCCGGCCCATGCGAACCTGGCCGACCTGCTCCGGCAACAGGGGCGCGACGACGAGGGTGAGATCGTCCTCCGAAAGGGGCTCGAGGGGAACCCGGACAGCCCCGCCCTGCACCACGCCCTGGGACTCCTCCTGGTTCGGCAGAAGCGCCTCGACGAGGCCCTCGAAGCGCTGGCCCGGGCGGCGGAGCTGGCTCCCGACGACGCGCAGCTCGCGTACGTCCATGCCATCGGTCTGCACTCGACAGGAAGGACCGAGGAGGCGCTCCGCGTCCTTCGCCGGGCCCACGAGCGGAGCCCCTCGGTCCGCGCCGTGCTGGTGGCGCTCGTGACCCTCAACCGCGATCGTGGAGCATTGGACGAGGCCCATTCCTGGGCCCGCAGGCTCGTGGAGCTCTCACCGGACAACCCGGCCGCCCGCCAGCTCGTGGCCGAGCTGGAGCGATAGGCGGGAGGCACCACCGCCGGGGGAAGCCCCGGTGATCAGTTTGCGCCGAGCAGTTGCCGCCAGGGGTCGCCTTCGTACGGTCGGGGCACCACAGTACGTCGCCTGGCCTGAACTTCGGCTTCGGCTGAGGCGTTGCCGCTGCAGCGTCCGGTTCTCAGGAAGGAGAGAGCCTCGGCCAGCGATGCTTCTCTCGTGTCGGCGATGGCGTGGTCCAGGTCGTCCGGCGCCGCGCAGTCGGCCGGGATGCCGTCGAAGTAGTCCCCTTCTCCCGCCGCGTTCTCGCCGACGAATACCACCGGGAAGAGCACCTTCTCGCAGAAGTCGAAGTTGTACTGTCCCACGGGTTTTCCGAACGTCCGCGAGCCCACCACGGTCACGTTCATGAAGGGACGCAGACCGTTGATGATCAGCTCGCTCGCCGAGGCCGAGCCGCCGGTGGTGATGACCACGAGGCGGGGAACCTCCAGGGCGTTTGGCTTGTCCTCGAGGAGAACGGCCTCGTTCCGGTCCGTATTCTTGTCGTTGTGCCGGAAGTTGACGAGGACCTCACCTGATGTGCTCCGTCCGCCGATCAGGCTCCCCAGGTGCTGCGCCACGCTCACGAACCCTCCGCCGTTGTAGCGGAGATCGAGCACGAGATCCGTGGCGCCCTCCGCCAGCAGCTGGTCGAAGGCCGTGTTGAGCGCCTCGACCGAGGGCGTCACGAAGTTTCGAAAGAAGATGTAGCCGACCCGCATCCCGCCCACGTCGAAGACGGCCGTCGCCGACACGGTGGGGATGGTCACCTTCCGCTTGACGAGGGTGGCCTCGAGCTCCGGGCCCCCGGGGGCACGCCACCTCATGGTGACCTGTACTCCCTCCTGGTCGGGGCCGAAGGCCGCGGAGACTCCGCCTGTGGACAACAGCTGCGCCACCGAGGTGCCGTTGATCGCCAGGATGTAGTCGCTGCGGGTCATGCCGGCATCGGCGGCCGGGCTCCCGGGGAAGGTCTGCGCGACACGGAGCTCGGAGGCGGCGGTCTGCCGGTAGGAGACCCCGATGCCGATGAGCTGGCTGTCGGAGAAGAAGGCGTCGCTGGCGGCCTTCGACGCGATGTAGCTGTAGGACGTGTCGATGGGGCGGTACCGCACGGCGTCGAGGTAGGCCTCTGGCGAGTTGAAGCCCGCCGGATCGGGGTCGGGGAGCTGCATGTACCAGAGGTAGATGTCCTGAAGCGTCGTGCGCACGAATTCGACCTGACCGAGAGTGGAGCACTGATCGGTGGCGGTCGAAGTCGTCGACTCCGTCGGGGTGGAGGGGCTCCCACCACCACAGCCTGCGAGGGCCATCAGCACGGCGAGGGTGATCGGCAGGGTGAAACGACGTCGGCTCACGTTGATCCTCCTCGTCGAACGTAGCACAGACTCGCCATCACCCGCTGTGTGGCGATGTGAACGAATGTGCCGCCGCAACAGTAGAATGCTGGCCGCCGCACTGAGCCAGGAGGCCTCATGACCCCACGCGAGCTCTGGGAGAGCTACAAGGCACTGCTGTTCGACGATCCCGACCTCGGGGTGCGGCTGGACCTCAGCCGCATGGGTGTCTCGCCTGGCGACCTCGAGGCCCTGGAGAGCGCACTCCAGAAGGCCTACGGGGCCATGGACGATCTCGAGGCCGGGGCCATCGCCAACCCCGACGAGCAACGGATGGTGGGCCACTACTGGCTTCGCGCCCCCGAGCTTGCGCCGAGCGACGAGATCACCCAGGCCATCCGCAAAACGGTGACGAGGGTCAGGGGCTTCGCGGCCCGGGTGCACGACGGGGGAGTCAATCCCCCCGGTGCCGATCGCTTCTCACACTTGCTCGTCATCGGAATCGGCGGCTCGGCTCTCGGCCCGCAGCTCGTGGCCGATGCTCTGGGCGGGACCGGGGATCGCCTCGCGCCCCATTTCCTCGACAACACCGACCCCGACGGCACCGACCGCGTTCTCGGCGGGCTCGGGGAGGCCCTCCGCGAGACTCTGGCCATCGTGATCTCGAAATCCGGGGGCACTCCGGAGACGCGCAACGGCATGCTCGAGGCCACGGCCGCCTTCCGCTCCCAAGGCCTGGACTTCGGTCCTCAGGCCGTGGCGATCACGGGAGAGGGCAGCGCCCTCGACGAGCACGCCCGGCAGACGGGCTTCCTCGAACGCTTTCCCATGTGGGACTGGGTGGGAGGACGCACCTCGGAGACGAGCGCGATGGGGCTGCTCCCGGCGGCGCTGCAGGGGATCGACATCGAAGCGTTCCTCGAGGGTGCGAAAGCCATGGACGTGGCCACCCGCCGTCACGAGACGCGGCGGAATCCCGCGGCGCTTCTCGCCTTCGCCTGGCACGCCGCCGGCCAGGGCCGGGGCTCGAAGGCCATGGTGGTGTTGCCCTACCGGGACCGCCTGCTGCTCTTCAGCCGCTATCTCCAGCAGCTGGTCATGGAGTCCATCGGCAAGGAGAAGGACCTGGACGGCCGCGTCGTCCATCAGGGCCTCACCGTGTACGGCAACAAGGGCTCCACCGATCAGCACGCGTTCGTGCAGCAGCTCAGGGACGGCACCGCGGACTTCTTCGCCACGTTCGTCCGCGTCCTGCACGACCGGGACGAAGCGGGCATCGAGGTGGCTCCCGGGGCCACCAGCGGAGACTTTCTGGACGGCCTTCTGCTCGGCACCCGCCGGGCCCTCTTCGAGAGCGGTCGCCAGTCCCTCACCCTCCAGATCCCAGACGTGTCGCCCCGGAGCCTGGGGATGCTCATCGCGCTCTACGAGCGGGCCGTCGGCCTGTACGCCCACCTCGTCAACATCAATGCCTACCACCAGCCGGGTGTCGAGGCGGGCAAGAAGGCGGCTGCCGGGGTCCTCGACCTGCAGAAGGGCGTGCTGGCGGCTCTCGAAGAAAAAGGCGCCGCGGGCGCCACCTGCGAGGAGCTGGCCGCCGCCGCCGGCGCTCCGGACGACGTGGAGACGGCTTTCCACATCCTCGAGCGCCTCAGCGCGAACACCGGCCGCGGGGTGGTGCGCCTCCGGGGATCGAGCCCCTTCGATGCCGTCTACAGGCAGGCCGGTGACGGCTGAGTCAGCAGTCGAGGCGACCGCCCGCCCTTCCGGCGCCTTGGCTCCCGAGGTAGTGGAATCGATCCTCGACGTGGAGTTTTTCAGGGCCAGCCGAAGCTTGCTGAGCGTTCTCCGGGTGGGGCTGCTGTGGCTCATGACAAACCCCTTCTTGCGCCTGATCGTCATCTCCGCTGCGTGGTTGTTTCCCCGGTCTCGCTCTCTTCTGGTCACCGCACAGATTGAAGATGCTCCTGGGTGGGACGGCGGCGCTTCTCCGGCTGGGCGGCGCGCGCTTCCGGAGGCAGGGAAGCCTCCCTACAGCCTCTCCGGTGTTGGTCGTAGCGAACCACCAGTCCTTCTTCGACATCCTGCAGGTGACGTTGCTGGCCCGGCCGCGAGTGCCGGCCTTCGTGACGCGGGCTCGCTACTCGAGCGGGGTGCCGCACTCGCGATGGTTCGGTGGGTCCGTTTCGCACCGCTGGTCTCGAGGTCATGCTTCGCGAAGGCCGGGCTCCGATCTAATGTCGTGGTGAACGACGGCATGTGGAGGGTCCGTCGCTTCTCGGACGCCCTGTTCAGGGTGCATCTGATTGATGCGTGGTCGGGACCGGGCGTCACCGCGGCGCGATCGGGTCGCAGGCGGCCAGGGGCCCCGTGTGGGCATCGCAGACCCGGCTTCCAGCACGAGACTCACTTTGCTAGCAGACTCCGGTAGATTCGCCAGTGCCCCGCGACATTCGATGCCCTCCGTATTGAGCAAGCCGCATGCCCGGAAGAGCAGCCGACAACCTGGTGCCGCCGTCTCAGATTCCTGAAGCGAAGTGACTGCCCGGAGAGAGGCGGGGAGCCAGATTCCGGTCACCCCCAGGTGGGGATCCCGATGCCTCCGAGATACGGCCAATCGCTGCCAGCCGAGAAAGACACTCGCCAGACGCGGCAGCGACCTCGATCGCCCACCTCCCCGCCCCGAACCGAGGCAGGCGGGGCGCGCTTGCGCGCGGTATAGAGTAGAAGAGCGATGTCCATGATCTCGACCCTCGGGGACCGGGAGAAGTTCCACCGGGTCTTCATCCTGATCCTCGTCGCCGTCATCTCCGCTGTGTTCCTTCAGATGATCCGTGGCTTCATCGTGACGGTCCTGATGGCCGCGATCTTCTCGGGCCTGGCGCATCCCCTGTACCGTCGTGTGCTCCATCTCGTACGCGGTCGTCGGGCGACGGCGGCAGTCCTGACCCTGCTCGTGATCCTCCTCGTGGTGGTCACGCCGCTGGTCGTCTTCATGGGCATCGTCGCCACGGAAGCGCTCGACATCAGCCAGTCCGTGACCCCGTGGGTGAGACAGCACATCCGAGAGCCGAGCAGGCTCGGCCTGCTCCTCGAGCGCCTCCCGTACGCCGACCAGATCCAGGCTCAGTTCCAGGCCTACAGCACCCAGATCATCGAGAAAATGGGCGAGCTCGCGGGCCGGGTGAGCTCGTTTCTGGTGAACAGCCTCTCCGCGGCCACGAGGGGGACGGTGGGCTTCCTCTTCCAGCTCTTCGTGATGCTGTACGCCATGTTCTTCTTCCTCGCCGGCGGGCGTCAGGTGCTGGACAGTGGGCTCCGGTACGTGCCTCTTCCCGAGGCCGACAAGGAGCTGATGGTCGACAAGTTCGTGTCGGTCGCCCGCGCGACGCTCAAGGGGACCTTCGTCGTGGGCGTGGTGCAGGGGGGGCTCGCGGGCCTGGCCCTCGCCGTCGTCGGAATCCAGGGAGCGACCTTCTGGGGGACGCTGATGGTTGTCCTCTCCATCATCCCGGCCCTCGGCACCGCGCTCGTCTGGGTGCCCGCGGTCGTCTACCTCTTCGCGGTCGGGAAGACGACCTCGGCCATCGGCCTCGCGCTCTGGTGCTCGCTGGTCGTCGGAACCGTCGACAACTTTCTCCGGCCGAAGCTGGTGGGCCGTGACACGAAGATGCCCGACCTCCTGATCCTCCTGAGCACCTTCGGCGGCCTGTCCATGTTCGGGATCGTGGGCTTCGTCCTGGGACCTATCATCGCGGCCCTCTTCATCGCGGTGTGGCAGATCTACGGAAAGGCCTTCGGCGACCTCCTTGGCAAGGAGCCGCCCGCCGACGGGGATGCGAAGTCGAGCGAGCGCGTGGAACAGGCTCCTTGAGGGGGGGCCTCTCGCCTGTGAGAATGGGAGTCTCTCGGAGGTTTCCTGGATGAGTCTGCGTCGCCACCTGGTCCTGCTGTCGGTCCTATTGTCCCTCGTCGTGGCCGGCTGCTCCGGTCTTCGGCTCTCCCCGGTGACGGCGGAGCCAACGACCAATTGGATCCCCGGGAAGTTCATCTGGCACGACCTGATCACCCACGACGTCGAAGCAGTGAAGCGGTTCTATTCCGGGGTCTTTGGCTGGACCTTCCAGGCCCTCCCGGGGATCGACCGTTACACGGTGATTCACCACAACGGAGAGATGATCGGCGGCATCTGCGGGCCGAACAACCTGATCGGCACCGACACCACGTCTCCCTACACGATCAATTGGACCTTTCCGAGTAGCTGCAGCCTCGAAAACCGAAAATGGGCCGTCCGCGCTCGCGCCGAGGACAACTGTGGCAACGTGAGCCCGGACAACGTTGTCGTGGACGACCTTATCCTCGACGGTCGCGGCTGCTTCCGCGGAGCTCAACGCCCCTCCGAGGGTCGCCTGGGCACCTGGGTGAGCGAGCTCGACGTGGCGGGGGGACGAGGTCAGGTCGTCGTCGACGGCACCCAGGCCTCGTTCCCGGGAGCCGGGATCGCGGCCCAGTCCCTGGCCCTGCCGCCAGGCCAGCACCGCTTCGAAGCGGTGCTCGTCGACGCCGAGGGCCACGCGGGTGTGTGGCGGTTCAATCTCTCGACCCTCGGGGTGAGCCCCGGGAGCATCCGGGGCATCGCCGGGGAGGTCGCGGAGATCGGACCGGACCAGGTGGCCTTCCGCCTCGCCGGTCAGCCCGGCGCGCGCGTCGTCTTCACCGTGACCGTGGGCGGAAGCTGAGCCCTGACCAGCTAGCTAGTAGGGCATCACCTTGCGGTGCCGGGCGACCTCTTCCTCGAAGTACTTCCGGTAGAGGACGTCCCATTCGGCGGACCCCTCCGGGATCGAGCGCTTCTGGCTCTCGATCTTGCGGCGGACGAGGACGTCGATCACCTCGTCTGCGTGCATCTCGTCGGAGATGATCTTGACGATCGTCTGGCGGATCTCCTGCGGCTCGTCGAAGTACTCGAGGGCGTCCTCTTCATTCATGTAGTGAAGAATGAGGTGGGACATGTTGAGGATCCGCTCGCGAGAGAGCTTCAAAGGATGATCCCCTTCTGCTTCGCGAGCTCGCGCTTCACCTTCTTGAACATGTCCGAGTAGGCGATGTCCGAGCGGTTCATCTGCTGCGAGTGCTGGACGAGGACCTCGCGGACCTCTTCGTTGAGGCGGTCTTCGATTTGCAGATCTTCGACGATGACGCGGGCGATGCCGTCGATGACCTGCTCCGCGTCGTCGACCTCGATACGGCGGTCGGCGGTGAGGACCTTTACGATCTTTCGGGAGATGTAGTTGATCTCGTCGGGGGACAGGCGCATGGGATCAGGGCGGGGAGTATAGCACTCGGCCGCCCCATCGCGGCGCCCGGTACCGAGGCCCATCGACCGGGCATCTGGTTGACCGGTTGGGGCCTGTGTACTAGGCTGTCGAGCCTGCTCCGGCACCAGGCGCAAGCTTGAAGAAGGGCTCGAACGCAGGACATACGGCTGGTCCATCGCGCAGCGGAAGAATGTCCCAGGTTTTTCACCCCGCCGCCAACTCGATCGCGAGGATCAGCCTCGCTGTCGGCGCGCTCGCAGCCGCGGTCGGACTCGTTCTGGTTCTCTTCGTGCTCCCGCGTTCGTCCTACGCCACGCGCCAGCACGAGGCGCGCGACCAGCCGGTGCCCTTCTACCACGCGCACCACGTGGGCAGCATGGGAATCGAGTGCCGCTACTGCCACTCCACGGTCGACAGGTCCGCCCTCGCCGGGATCCCTCCGACCAAGACCTGCATGAACTGCCATTCCCAGATCTGGAACCAGGCCCCGGCACTCGAGCCGGTGCGCGAGAGCTGGCGGACCGGTAAGTCCATCGAGTGGGTCAAGGTCTACGACCTTCCCGACTTCGTCTATTTTGACCACAGCGCCCATGTGAACAACGGTGTGGGGTGCTCCACCTGCCATGGGCGCGTGGATCAGATGCCCTACATCTGGCAGGAGCCCTCGCTGC
Source organism: Vicinamibacteria bacterium (assembly GCA_963578825.1). GTDB lineage: Bacteria > Acidobacteriota > Vicinamibacteria > Fen-336 > Fen-336 > JAJDNS01. The sequence continues at coordinate 57,723 of CAUZDW010000019.1, read as the reverse complement.
TCATGGAGTGGTGCCTCGAGTGTCACCGGGAGCCCGAGAGGTTCCTCCGCCCCAGGAGCGAGGTTTACGACATCACCTACGAGACCCCGCCCGACCAGCTGGAGCTGGGTCGACGCCTCGCCCTGGAGTACGACGTCGACCCGCAGGTTTCCTGCTCCACGTGCCACCGATGAGCCACGATCACATCCCCGCCGTGCCCGTCACTCTCGAGGGAGTCCGCCGCCGTCCCGGCGGCGGCGCCCAGCGGCGCTACTGGAAGAGCCTCGACGAGCTCGCCGAGACTCCCGGCTTCCTGGAGTTTCTCCACCGTGAGTTTCCCGAGCAGGCGTCGTCCTTCGAAGACGCGAAGGGCCGGCGCGAGTTTCTGACGCTCATGGGCGCGTCGCTGGCCCTGGCCGGGCTCACCGCGTGTACGAAGCAGCCGGAGGAGACGATCTTCCCCTACGTGAGACAGCCCGAGCACATGGTGCCGGGCCGTCCGCTCTTCTTCGCCACTGCCGCCTCCCACGACGGCTACGCCCGGGGCATCCTGGTGGAGAGCAACGAGGGGCGGCCGACGAAGATCGAGGGAAACCCCGACCACCCGCAAAGCCTCGGCGCGACCGACGTTTTCGGGCAGGCCCACGTCCTCGGCCTGTACGACCCGGACCGTTCCGGGACCGTCCGCCACCTGGGTCAGGAGCGCACGTGGGGCGCCTTTCGGGCGGCCCTTGGGCAGGCGCTAGAGCCGCTGGGGGAGGCAGGCGGTGCCGGTCTGCGGATTCTCTCCGGGCGGATGACGTCGCCCACCCTCGCCGCCCAGAGAGAGGCCCTCCGGGCCGAGCTGCCGGAGGCGCAGTGGGTGAGCTGGGAGCCAGCGGATCGCGACAACGTCCGCGCGGGCGCGACCCTGGCTTTCGGCGAAGCGGTGGAGCCCCAGTACCGCTTCGAGAACGCCGACGTCATCCTGAGCCTCGAAGCCGACTTCGTGTCGAGCCATCCGGCGAGCCTCCGTCTCGTGCGCGAGTATGCCGCCCGACGCAAGGTCGACCCGCTGAAGCCGGAGATGAATCGTCTCTACGTCGTCGAAGGCTCACCCACGTCGACGGGTGCGTCCGCCGACCACCGCCTCGCCCTCAAGAGCTCCGCCATCGAGGGTTTTGCCCGGGCGGTGGCGGCGGGGCTTGGCATCGGCGTCGAAGGCGGCGTCGACCACCCGTGGGTGGCCCCCCTCGCGAAGGACCTCGAGCGTGCCGGCGCTCGCGCGATCGTCCTGGCCGGCGAGACGCAGCCCCCGGCCGTTCATGCCATCGCACACGCGATCAACGAGGCGCTGGGCGCCGTGGGCACCACCGTCGTCTACACAGAGCCCGCCGATGCGGCCTCCGACGGGACGCTTCAGGATCTCGTTGCCGACATGAACGCCGGTCGCGTCGAGATGCTGGTCGTCACAGGCGCGAACCCGGTTTATGCTGCCCCTGCCGACCTTGGGTTCGCCGAGGCCCTCGAGCGTGTCCCGCTTCGCATCCACCACGGCCTGTATCTGGACGAGACCGCGGTGCTGTGCCAATGGCATCTCCCGGCGGCCCACCCCCTGGAGAGCTGGAGCGATGCCCGGGCCGCCTGTGGCACCGTCTCGATTGTCCAGCCCTTGATCGCCCCGCTCTACGGCGGGCTCTCGATACACGAGCTCGTGGCCGCGTTCATCGAAGGGTCCGAGCCCAAGGGGTACGAGATTGTCCGCGAGCACTGGATGGACGTGCTCGGCGGCGGCGAGGGTGACGACTTCGAAAAGGCGTGGAGCCGCGCTCTGCACGACGGGGTCGTAGCCGGTACGGCCTTTGAGGAAAAGGCCGTGTCCGTGACGGTGGGCGACTGGGCCCGGGCCCCCGAGGGTGGGCCGACCCCGGGTCTGGAGATTGCCTTCCGTGCCGATCACGGCGTCTTCGACGGACGCTTCGCCAACCTGGGCTGGCTGCAGGAGCTGCCGCGACCATTGACCAAGCTGACCTGGGACAACGCCGCCCTCATGAGCCCCGCAACGGCCCAGAAGCTCGGCGGCTTCCGGACGGTTGAGACGGGAGCGGGCCACGTCACCGACGTCGTCGAGCTCCGCCTGGGCGGCCGCGTGCTCAAGGCACCGGGCTGGATCCTCCCCGGTCACCCGGACGACTCCGTGACACTCCACCTGGGCTATGGGCGCACCCGTGCGGGACGAGTCGGCGACGGCGCCGGGTCGAACGCCTACGCGCTCCGCACGAGCCAGGCGCGCTGGTTCGGCACCGGTCTGGAGGTGGCGCGGACCGGCGAGACGATGCTCATGGCCTGCACGCAGGATCACTGGACCATCGAAAACACCGCAAATCAGGCAGCGGCCGACCGGCACATCGTGCGCTCGGCGACCCTCGACGAGGTCGCGGCGGACCCCCACGTCTTCGAGCACATGGGGCACGAGCCGAAGCCCGAGCTGTCCATGTACCCCCCCCACGAGTATCCCGGGCGGGCCTGGGGAATGGCCATCGACATGAGCGCCTGCGTCGGCTGCAATGCCTGCGTCACCGCGTGCCAGTCCGAGAACAACGTCCCCGTCGTCGGAAAGGAGCAGGTGGGCCGCGGTCGGGAGATGCACTGGATCCGGGTGGATCGCTATTACCAGGGCCCCCCCGAGAGCCCCGAGACCTTCCACCAGCCCATTGTGTGCATGCACTGCGAGCAGGCCCCCTGCGAGGTGGTCTGTCCCGTGGCCGCCACCGTCCACAGCGAGGAGGGCCTCAACGAGATGGTCTACAACCGCTGCGTAGGGACGCGGTACTGCTCGAACAACTGTCCCTACAAGGTTCGGCGGTTCAACTTCTTCCTGTACCAGGACTGGGACACCCCCACCTTCAAGATGATGCGCAACCCCGAGGTCACCGTGCGCTCCCGCGGCGTCATGGAGAAGTGCACGTACTGCGTGCAGCGCATCAGCCGGGCCCGGATCGACTCCGGAAACGAAGGCCGCCCGATCCGCGACGGAGAGATCCGGACCGCGTGCGAGGCGGCCTGCCCGGCCCAGGCCATCGTCTTCGGAGACGTGAACGATCCCGAGAGCAACGTCTCGAAGTGGAAGGCGAGCCCGCGCAACTACGGGTTGCTCGAGGAGCTGCAGACGCGGCCGCGGACCACCTACCTTGCCGCGGTCCGCAACCCGAACCCGGAGATCCCTTCGGAGGCCTCGTCCCCGCGGCACCATGGCTAGCACTCCCCACAGCGAGCCGCAGATCATCGCACCTGGTCACACGTTCGCCACAGTCACCGACAAGATCGCGAGCATCGTCCTCCTGAAGAAGACGCCCTACGGGTGGTTCGTGGGCCTCGCCGTGGGCTTCGGACTTCTCAACCTGCTCCTCGTCTCGCTGGCCTGGCTGCTCATACGCGGCGTGGGCATATGGGGACTCAACATCCCCATCGGATGGGCCTTCGCGATCATCAACTTCGTCTGGTGGATCGGCATCGGTCACGCCGGAACGCTCATCTCTGCAATCCTGTTGCTGCTGCGCCAGCAGTGGCGGATGTCGATCAATCGCTTCGCCGAGGCGATGACGCTCTTCGCGGTAGCTTGCGCGGGACTCTTCCCGATCATCCACATGGGCCGCCCGTGGGTGGGCATGTACTGGTTGTTCCCCTACCCCAACACCATGGGGCTGTGGCCGAACTTCAAGAGCCCGCTGATCTGGGATGTCTTCGCGGTGTCCACGTACGCCCTCGTGTCGCTGATGTTCTGGTTCGTGGGCCTCATCCCCGATCTCGCCACGCTTCGTGACCGGGCCGAGGGTCGGACCAGGAAGTGGATCTACGGGGTCCTGGCCATGGGCTGGCGGGGCTCCGCGCGCCACTGGCACAACTACGAGACGGCGTACCTGATCCTCGCGGGGCTCGCCACACCCCTCGTCGTGTCCGTGCACACCGTGGTGAGCTTCGACTTCGCCGTCGCCACTGTCCCGGGGTGGCACGCGACGATCTTCCCGCCCTACTTCGTTGCCGGGGCGATCTACGCCGGCTTCGCCATGGTTCTCACCCTCGCCATCCCTCTCAGAAAGCTCTACGGCCTCGAGGACTTCATCACGACGAAGCACCTGGAGAACATGGGCAAGGTTCTCCTCGCGACGAGCCTCATCGTGGTCTACGGCTACGCGATAGAGGCCTTCATGGCCTGGTACAGCGGCAACACCTTCGAGCGCTTCATGCTGTGGAACCGCATGTTCGGACCCTACGGATGGACCTACTGGGTGCTGCTCCTCTGCAACCTGGCGACGCCCCAGCTCATGTGGTTCAAGCGCTTCCGCACCAGCGTTCCGTGGCTCTTCGCGGTGGCGATGGTGGTCAACGTGGGCATGTGGCTCGAGCGGTTCGTCATCGTAGTGACGAGCCTGCACCGCGATTTCGTGCCCTCCTCCTGGGGCATGTACTCGCCCACCTTCTGGGACTGGGCCACCTTCCTCGGCACGATCGGGCTGTTCCTGACCCTCTTCTTCCTGTTCATCCGACTGCTCCCCGCGATCTCGATCTTCGAGATGCGCACGCTCCTCCCCGGCGCCCGAATCGAGGAGGACGAGGCATGAGCCGGCCTCTCTACGGCTTGGTGGCCGAGTTCGGCTCGCCGGGCGAGCTCGTGAAGGCGGCTCGCGAGGTCCACGCCGCGGGCTACACGAAGGTCGACGCCTACACCCCCTACCCCATCGAGGAGGTCTTCGAGGCGCTGCACCTGGGCCGCTCCCATCTCCCGAAGATCGTCCTTGCCGGCGGGATCGTGGGCCTGGCCGGCGGCTGGGGCTTGCAGTATTGGACCTCGGTGATCCAGTACCCGATGAACATCGGGGGCCGGCCCTTCAACGCCTGGCCCGCCTTCGTCATTCCGAGCTTCGAAACCACGGTCCTGCTCGCCGCGCTCTCCGCCGTCCTGGGCATGCTGGCCCTGAACGGGCTGCCCCGGCCCTACCACCCCGTGTTCAACGCACGGAACTTCTCCGCCGCGAGCAGCGACAGCTTCTTCCTGTGCATCGAGGCCGCGGACCCGAGGTTCGATCGGGAGTCGGTGCGGAAGGTCCTCGCGGGCCTCGGCGGAGACGTCTCGGAGGCGGAGGAGTGATGGCTCGCCGGCTCGCCCTCGTGGCCCTCGTCGCTCTCGCCGGCCTCGGCTGCCGCCAGGACATGCACGACCAGCCGAAGTACAAGCCCTATCGCGGAAGCGATTTCTTCGCAGACGGCCGCGCCATGCGGCCGCTCGTGGACGGGACGGTGGCCCGCGGGACGCTGCACGAAGGCGATCCGCTCTACACCGGGATGTCCATGTCTGAAGACGAGTTCGTGACGGAGATGCCCCTACCGGTCACGGCCGCTCTCCTCGAGCGGGGCCGGGGCGAGTTCGGTGTCTTCTGCTCACCGTGCCACGGACGCACGGGAAGAGGAGACGGCGTCATCGTGCAGCGGGGCTTCCAGCGGCCCAGCTCGTTCCACATCGATCGGCTCCGGCAGGCGCCGATCGGTTACTACTTCGACGTGATGTCCAATGGTTTCGGCGCCATGTCCGACTACGCCATGCAGGTGCCCGTGGAGGACCGCTGGGCGATCGCAGCGTACGTCCGTGCCCTGCAGCTCAGCCAGCATGCCTCCTTCACCGACGTGCCCGCCGGGCACGAGAGTGAGCTCGAAGCGAGCTTGCTGCCGGTGGATGCCGAAGACGCGACCGGTGCGGAGGAGCGCCACTGATGGCCGCCCCCGTGCTTCCCATGCCGCCCTCGATCGGCCGCCTCGAGCGAGCCGGGCTCTCGACCGGGCTCGTTTTCGGGCTCGGGCTGGTCGTGGGCTTCTTCGTCGAGCGGGACCAGTTCCTGCGCTCGTACCTGTTCGGGTGGCTGTTCTGGCTCGGCGTAGCGGTCGGGTGCCTTGGCCTTGCCATGCTGAACCACCTGACCGGGGGGCTGTGGGGAATCGTGCCCCGGCGCTTTCACGAGGCAGCAGCACGCACGATTCCGTTCATGGCGATCCTGTTCCTGCCCGTCCTCCTCGGGCTGGGCTCGCTCTACGTCTGGGCACGGCCCGAGGTGGTGGCTGCCGACCCGATCATCCAGAGCAAGGTCGCCTACCTCAACGTGCCCTTCTTCCTGGTCCGGGCCGCGCTCTACTTCACGGTGTGGACCGTCCTCGCCACCGTGCTCAGCCGCTGGTCCGTTCAGCAGGACGACGGCATCGACGCGGCACGAGGAAAGCGCCTCCGGAGCGTCTCCGGTGTCGGCCTGGTGGCTCTCGCCGGCACCATCACCTTCGCCGCCATCGACTGGGGCATGTCGCTGGCCCCCCACTGGTTCTCGACGATGTACGGAGTGCTCTTCATCGTAGGGTGGGTGCTCTCCGCGCTCTCGTTCACGATCGTCCTGATGGCGTTCGTCGCGGGAGAACCGCCCATGAGCGAGGCCCTTCGTCCGGGAACCGTCCACGATCTGGGCAAGCTGTTGCTGGCGTTCACGATGTTCTGGGGATACGTCAACTTCTCGCAGTTCCTGATCGTCTGGTCGGGCAACATCAGCGAGGAGACTCCGTTCTACATCCACCGCCTGGAGGGAGCCTGGGGTGCGGTGGCCGTCGTGCTGCTGCTGTTCCACTTCGCTCTCCCGTTCGCACTCCTCCTCTCCCGGGACCTCAAGCGCAACGCGAAGAGGCTCGGGCTCGTCGCCGCGCTCATGCTCGTCATGCAGCTCGTGGACCTCTTCTGGCTGATCGCACCCGATCTGCTCTCCCAGGGCCACGGGATGGCGCCCCTGAGGGTGCACTGGATGGATCTGGCTGCCGCCCTCGGTCTCGGCGGGCTGTGGCTCGCTCTGTTTGGCCGCCAGCTTCGGAAGAGCCCCATTCTCCCCGTGGGAGAGCCTGCGGTGCGCGCGCTGCTGTCCGGGAGCGGCGAGGCGGCGACCCCATGAGCGATTCCCCGAACGGCGTCCGCTTCGAGAAGCGCGACATCAACGAGCGCTCGAGCTTCTGGTTCGGCTTCTGGATCCTCGCGGTTATGGTGGTCGTGGCCTTCCTGGTGAAGCCGCTCTACAACCTCCTCTCGAAGCGTGAGACCGCAGCCCAGGCGCCCGCGGCCTATGTGCTCGCCACCGAGCCTGGCGCCCTCGAGCCCTCCGGGCCCCGGCTCCAGGTGAAGCCCGAGCTGGACATCGAGGCGTTCCGTGCCCAGGAAGACGGGATCCTGGAGAGCTACGCCTGGGTCGACAAGGAGCGTGGGGTCGTTCGGATCCCCGTGGCGGAGGCGATGCGCCTCGTTGCCGAGCGGGGGCTCCCGGCCTTCTCGCTGCCCGAGGACGACGGGGAAGAGGAGGACGCACCATGAGCCTGCGCCTCGCGCTCGGCCTCGTCCTGCTGGCCACGCCGGCGGTCGTCCAGGCGCAGCTCGGACCTGCCCCGCCCCCTCCGGGAAGCGGCGACCCCGTGATCCTCAGGGAGATCGGGTTCGACCAGAAGCTCGGGGGAGCGGTCCCACTCGATGCCGTCTTCCGTGACGAGGCCGGTGAAGAGGTGCGTCTCGGAGACTACTTCAGGGACCGGCCGGTGGTCCTGAGCCTCGTCTACTACGATTGCCCCATGCTGTGCACGCTGAGCCTGAACGGCCTGGCGCGAGCCCTCAAGGTGTTGTCGTTCGTGCCCGGTCAGGAGTTCGAGGTTCTCACCGTCAGCTTCGATCCCGGCGAGACGCCGGCTCTGGCCGCGGCCAAGAAGAAGGCCTACATGACGCAGTACGACCGGAAGGAGGGCGCCCAGGGGTGGCACTTCCTGACCGGCGACGCGTCCGCCATCGAATCGCTGACCCAGGCGGTGGGGTTTCGTTACGTCTGGGACGAGAACACGCAGCAGTTCGCTCATCCTGCCGGGATCGTGATCGTGACGCCGGAAGGCGTGATCTCCCACTATCTCTTCGGGGTCGAGTACTCCCCGAAGGACATGCGGCTCGCCCTGGTCGATTCCGGCGGCGGCCGGATCGGGAACCCCATCGACCAGGTGCTCCTCTACTGCTTCCAGTACGACCCCTCGAGGGGCCGCTACAGCGCTTCGATCCTCAACGTCGTGCGGGTCGGCGGGCTCCTGACCGTCGGTCTCCTGGTCGCCTTCATCCTCTCGATGACCCTGAGGCCCCGGGTGCAGGCCCCCCCGCCGGGCTCCGAGGGCACTCCTTCTTGAAGCGATGAATCCTTCCATGCCCTTGCTGCCCGAACAGGCCTCCTCCTTCGCTGGAGAGGTGGACGCCCTCTTCTTCTTCATCCTCGGCGTCTCGGGCCTGTTCGCAGTCGGGATCTGGATCGCGCTCCTCTATTTCGGGATCCGGTATCGTCGACGCTCGGACGACGATCGCCCCAGGGAAATCTACGGCTCCCTCGCCCTCGAGCTCACGTGGACGCTCATTCCCCTGGCCATCATGACGGTGATGTTCGTCTGGGGAGCGAAGGTCTTCTTCGAGCTCAACCGACCTCCCGACGACGCGATGACCGTGAGCGTCGTGGGAAAGCGATGGATGTGGAAGATCCAGCACCCCACCGGCCACCGCGAGGTGAACGAGCTTCACGTCCCGGTGGGCCGTGCCGTCCGGCTGGTGATCACGTCCGAGGACACGATACACAGCTTCTTCGTGCCGGCGTTCCGCATCAAGAAAGACGCCGTGCCGGGGCGCTACACGATGGCCTGGTTCCGCGCCACGAAGGTCGGGACCTACCACCTGTTCTGCGCCGAGTACTGTGGTCTCGAGCACTCGAAGATGATCGGGTGGATCGTGGTGCAGACACCCGAGGACTACCAGGGCTGGCTGGCTGGCGGCCCCAGGCCGGACTCGCCGGCTGCCGAGGGCGAGCAGCTGTTCTCCGAGCTCATCTGCAGTACGTGCCACGACCCCGGCTCGTCCGAGCGGGGCCCGGTGCTCACCGGGCTCTTCGGTCGGACGGTGGCCCTCGCGAGCGGCGACACCGTGGTGGCGGACGAGGTCTATGTCCGAGAGTCCATCCTCAACCCGGCCGCACGAGTCGTGGCCGGCTACCAGCCGCTGATGCCGACCTACCAGGGGCTCGTGAGCGAGGAGCAGATCATCACGCTCATTGCCTACATCGAGTCGCTACAGGTTTCGCCGTCCGCGCTCGGCCGACAGGAAGCTGAATGATGACGACCCAGGCCCCCACGCTGCCCGAGAAGCACTACCTGAACGCCGGCTACGGCTGGCGGTCCTGGCTGCTCACGACGGACCACAAGCGGATCGCCGTCCTGTACCTCATCTCGATCACGGCGATGTTCGCGCTGGGAAGCTTCTACGCGGCTCTCGTCCGCTGGAATCTCCTCGTTCCCGACGGCTCCCACATGTCCGCCGAGACCTACAACAAGGCCTTCACGGCTCACGGCGTGATCATGGTGTTCTTCTTCCTGATCCCGTCGATCCCCGCGACGCTCGGCAACTTCCTGATCCCCCTCATGATCGGGGCCCGGGACCTGGCATTTCCGCGGATCAACCTCCTGAGCTGGTACATCTACGTCTTCGGGGCTGCGATCACGCTCTACGCGCTCCTGGCCGGGGGGCTCGATACGGGGTGGACCTTCTACACGCCCTACAGCACGGTCTACGCCCAGAGCAACGTGGTGATCGCCGTCGTGGGTGTCTTCGTCACTGGGTTCTCCTCGATCCTGACGGGCCTCAACTTCATCGTGACCATTCACACCATGCGAGCCCCGGGGATGACCTGGTTCCGGATGCCGCTCTTCGTCTGGGCGCACTATGCCACCTCGATCATCCAGGTCCTCGGCACGCCGGTGGTGGCAGTCACCATCCTCCTCGTGGCCCTCGAGCGGATCTTCCACTTCGGTTTCTTCGACCCGAATCGCGGCGGAGATCCCATCCTCTTCCAGCACCTGTTCTGGTTCTACTCCCACCCCGCCGTCTACATCATGATCCTGCCCGCGATGGGGGTCATCAGCGAGCTCATCACGTGTTTCTCGAGGAAGCGCATCTTCGGGTACAGCTTCATCGCCATGTCGAGCCTTGCCATCGCCGTCATCGGGTTCCTGGTCTGGGCGCACCACATGTACGTGTCCGGGATGGCGGTCTACTCCGCCATGGTCTTCTCGGCCCTGACCTACCTCGTCGCCGTTCCGTCCGCCATCAAGACCTTCAACTGGACCGCCACGCTCTACAAGGGCTCGGTCCAGTGGGACACTCCGATGATCTACGTCTTCTGCTTCATCGGGCTCTTCCTGATCGGCGGGCTGACGGGCCTGTTCCTCGGCAACCTGGGGACCGACGTGCATCTCACCGACACGTACTTCATCGTGGCGCACTTCCACTACATCATGGTGGGTGGCGCGATCATGGGATACCTGGGAGGCCTTCACTTCTGGTGGCCCAAGATCACCGGTCGCCGTTACCTCGAGGCCTGGGGCAAGGTGTCGTCGCTGCTCATCTTCGTGGGCTTCAACCTGACGTTCTTTCCCCAGTTCTTTCTCGGCTACGTGGGCATGCCCCGGCGCTACCACGTCTATCCCGAGGAGTTCCAGGTGCTGAACGTGCTCTCGACCGCCGGAGCCACGATCCTGGGGTTCGGGTATCTCTTCCCGTTCTCCTACCTGACCTATTCCGTCTTCAAGGGCCGTCCGGCGGGCAACAACCCCTGGAAGGCCAAGGGCCTCGAGTGGACGACGACCTCTCCGCCGCCGGCCCACAACTTCGACGAGACGCCCACCGTCACCGAAGAAGCCTACGACTACGCCACGCCACCGAAGGAGAAGAGCGCCCTTGTCTGAGCTCGCGGCCGGCGGCGGCCAGCACCCGGCCCTCCAGCATCACTTCAGAGACCTGGAGCAGCAGAAGGCCGCCTCCTCGCTGGGGATGTGGGTGTTCATCGCCCAGGAGATCCTCTTCTTCGGCGGAATCTTCATGGCCTACATCGTGTACCGCATCAAGTACCCGGAGGCGTTCGTCGCGGGCAGCCATCATTTGAGCTGGCAGGTGGGGTTCTTCAACACCCTCGTCCTGATCGGCTCCAGTCTCACGATGGCCATGGCCGTCTACTCGGCGGCGATCGGAAAATCCCGCCGCGTCGTCGGCTTCATTCTCGCCACCGTTTTGCTCGGCTCCGTCTTCCTCGGCGTCAAGTACTTCGAGTACGCCGAGAAGATCGGGCCCTGCCTCCCAGGCGCGTCCGGAGTGGGCTGTCTCGTGCCAGGTGAGCGGTTCGACGCGAGCGCCCTCGGCGTCTCAGGCGAGGCGGCGGGGCACACCCAGATCTTCTACTCGCTCTACTTCGGGATGACCGGGCTCCACGCACTGCACATGATCATCGGAATCCCGATCCTGCTCGTCATCGCCCGAGCCGCCTGGAAGGAGCGCTACTCCCCCGAGTGGCACACGCCGGTGGAGATGGTGGGGCTCTACTGGCACTTCGTGGACATCGTCTGGATCTTCCTGTTTCCGCTCCTCTATCTGATCGGAGCTCACTGACCATGTCCGGGCCCCACGTCCTCCCCGTACGCGTCTACCTCGGGATCTTCGCTGCCCTCTCGGTCCTTACCGCGATCACCGTCGCCACCGCCCAGTTCGATTTCGGGCCGCTGAACAACCTCGTCGCCCTGGGCATCGCCACCACGAAGGCCACGCTGGTGGTGCTCTACTTCATGCACGCCCGCTACAGCGGGAAGCTCACTGCCGTCGTGATCGCCACGAGCATCGGCTTCCTGTTCATCCTCTTCTTCCTGACGCTCACGGACTACCTCAGCCGCGCCTGGGCTCTGTAGCTACTCCCAGAAGTCGTCGCCGTCGGACTCCAAGAGGAGCTCCTGCCGCTCGTCCATCCAGGCCTGGTAGTCTTTCTGGCTCAGGACCTTGAGGAAGCCGCGCATTCGGTAGTGGCCGAGGCCGCACAGCTGGGCACACGCGATCTCGTAGCCGAACTCCGGGTTGCCCGTGCGCTCGCGCATCTCGTCCGTCGTCACCGTCGGGACGAACCAGACCGGGATGCTCATCCCCGGGATGACGTCCTGCTTGACGCGCATCTCGGGCAAGCCGAACGAGTGGATGACGTCCTTGCTCGTGAGCTCGATGAGGGCCGGAGTGTCCACTGGCAGCCAGAGCTCGTTGAGCGTGACGACGTCGTCTTCCCCAGCGGGGTCGTCGCGGACGAGGCCCAGGGGGTTCGTCTCCAGGTCGTACAACTCGATGCTGTTTTGGCCGTACACTCCGTCGGGCCCGGGGTAGTGGACGTTCCAGGCGAACTGCTCGCCGACCACCCGCACACGGGTCGCCTCCTGCGGAGCGGGGAAGTCGGCCACCCGCGCGGCCCAGAGCGGGATGGCGAGCGCGACGAGCACGATCGCTTCCAGGACCGCTACGCCGATCTCCAGGTAGGTGGAGGTCTTGCCGGTGACTCCGGCGTAGTCGGCAGTGGGATTCCGCTTCCTTCGGAACCGCATCAGCGTGTACGCGAAGAAGGCCCCCCAGCCCACGAAGAGCACGGCCATGAAGACATGAATCAGGCCAGTGGTCCAGTCTAGCTCGCCCCCATGCTGGGACGCGAGCTCGGGCAGTCCGAGCCAGCTACTCATGCGCTCCTCCACTCTCCGGGCTGTCCGGGGCCTGCGGCTTCGCTCGTGCTCTGGCCGTGCCGCGCGGCCTGTCGACGCAGGTAAAGGAAGAAGGCGGCAAACGCGACCTGCACGGCGAGCACCACACCGAGCAGCAGCAGAGTCCCCACCTGGGCGGCGTCGATCATCGGGCCGTCAGCCTGCCCGTAGCACGTCGAGCAGGCCAGGGTCGGTGACGGGCTGCTGAGCCACACCGCCATCGCGATCAGCAGGGTCACACCGAGTCTCGGGCGGGTCATCGAATCCCCCGCATCTTCATGATGAACCAGGCCTCGTAGCCGACGAGTCCGAGGCCAAGAACGAAGGAAGCAACGGACGCCGCGCGCCAGGGCGGTTGGGCGCCCAGGCACCAGGCGCCGAAGCCGAAGGCGAGGAGGGCCGAGGCACTGATGAACAGAACGTGAAAAGCCTTGAGTGACATGGTCAGTTCAGCCTGACGGCGTCGAGGGCCCCCAGGGTCGGAATGAGGAGCAGCGGGACGAACAAGACCGCGGTCAGGATCAGTGCCCAGTAGATGAGCTTCCTCTCGGAGAGAAGATGCATGAACCAGGCGGCCACCAGAGAGCCCTTAACCGATGCGATGAGGAGTGCCAGAGCGATCGCAAGATGGGTCGGGAGCTTCAGGTAGTAGGCTCCCACCGTGAAGCCGGTCAGGACCAGCAGGGCGCCGAAGACGAACAGCGCCGCCTTCACGTGGCGGTCGATCTCGGCGTGATCGTGAGCGTCCATTTCGCCTCCCTACAGCAGGTAGAGGATGGGGAACAGGAAGATCCAGACCAGGTCCACGAGATGCCAGAACAAGCCGGCATTCTCCACCCGGTTGGTGAAGTGTGTGGGGTCCCTCTTCCACAGACCCGACCCCGGTCCCCAGAACCATCCGTTGACCACCATGCCGCCAATGACGTGCAGCCCGTGGATTCCGGTGAGCGTGAAATAGATAGCGAGGAAGGTGTTGGTGCTCGGGAGATAGCCGTGATGGAACTTCTCCGAGTACTCCAGGTACTTGATAAACAGGAACCCGAAACCGCACAGGATGGTGATGCCCATGAAGAGTCGGAATCGACCGAAGTCGTTCTTTGCCAGCGACGCCCAGGCCAGCACCATGGTCACGCTGGAGCTGATCAGCACCACCGTGTTCAGGGCGGCAAGTGGGATGTTGAGGTATGTCGCGCCTGCCGGCCACTCGGTCGCACCCACTCGGAGCATTACGTATGTCGCGAAGAGGGCTCCGAACAACATGACCTCGGAGGCCAGAAACAACCAGATCGCGATCTTGCCGTTGGTGAGCCCGGTGTCAGGCCGGGGACTGACCGTGTAGGGAATCTCCATGCTCATGCTCCCGAGGGCTCCCACTGGGGACTGTAGTCCCGGGCGGACCCGGGGACGCTGTACTCATACGGTCCGCGGTAGGCCACGGGCGGTGTGGTGAAGTTGCCGTGGGGCGGCGGTGAAGGGGTCGCCCACTCGAGCGTCGTGGCCTCCCAGGGGTTGCTCCCCACTTTCTTCCCGCGGAACGCGCTCTTGAAGAAGTTGTAGATGAACGGCAGCTGGGCAAGAGCCAGGCACCAGGCGCCTACCGAGGAGACCACGTTCCAGTGGAGCACCGGCTGCGCGTGGGCGTAGGAGGCGCCGCCGTCCCAGAGGCGCCGCGAGACCCCGGCGAGCCCCATGATGAGAAACGGCATGAATATCACGTTCATGAACACCATCGAACCCCAGAAATGGATCTTGCCCAGGGTCTCGTTCATGGCTCGCCCGGTGGCCTTGGGGAACCAGTAGTAGACGCCGGCAAAGAGGGCGAAGATCGTTCCGGGTGCCACCACGTAGTGAAAGTGCCCGATCACGTAGTAGGTGTCGTGGAGATGGAGGTCCGTGGCGCTGAGGCCCAGCGGCAGGCCGGTGAGGCCCCCGATCCCGAACATGGGCAGAAAGCCCAGCGCGAAGAGCATGGGCGTGTTGAATCGGATCGATCCGCCCCACAGCGAAACAAGAAGGGCGGACAGGATCACCACCGACGGGATAGAGATGATCATCGTCGTTGTCTGGAAGAACGTGGCCATCGTGGTGCCCATGCCGGTGATGAACATGTGGTGCGCCCACACGATGAAGGACATGAAGCCCAGGAAGATCACCGAGTACACCATCGAGCGGTAGCCGAAGAGAGGCTTTCTGGTGTTGTTGGCGACGATCTCGGCCACGATCCCCAGCGCGGGAAGGATCAGCACGTAGACCTCGGGGTGAGCCAGGAACCAGAACAGGTGCTGCCAGAGGATGGGACTCCCGCCGCCAGTTGCCTGGAGGATCTCGCCGCTCACGACGAGCCCGGAGGGCAGGAAGAAGCTGGTGCCGACGTGACGGTCCATGAGCTGCAGGACGGCCGCTGCTTCGAGCGGGGGGAAGGCGAGAAGCAGGAGGAACGAGGTCACGAGCTGCGACCACACGAAGAACGGAAAGCGCCAGAAGGTGAGGCCGGGCGCGCGCAGCTGAATCGTCGTCACGATGAAGTTGATCGCTCCCAGCAGCGACGAGGTGATCAGGAACACCATGCCGAACAGCCAGAAGCTCTGGCCCTGCCCGGCGATGATCGAGAGCGGCGGGTAGGACGTCCATCCTGACTGGGCGGCTCCGCCCGGGACGAAGAAGCTCGCCAGCATTATGAGGCCACCCGGAACGTAGCACCAATAGCTGATCATGTTGAGGCGGGGAAACGCCATGTCGGGGGCGCCGATCTGGAGAGGCAGAACGAAGTTTCCGAAGCCGCCGACAGCCAGCGGCACGACGCCCAGGAACACCATGATGGTGCCGTGCATCGCGCCCAGCTCGTTGTAGAACTCCGGCAGCATGATGCCGCCCGGCATGCGCGCCTCTCCGAAGAGAGATCCCAGTATCGGGAAGGCTTCCCCGGGGAAGGCGAGCTGCAGGCGCATCAGCATCATCAGTGTGAAGCCGAAGAGCAGGAACAGCAGGCCCGTCATCGCGTATTGGATGCCGATGACCTTGTGGTCCAGGGAGAACACGTACTTGCGCCAGAAGCCCAGCGGCTCGTGGTGGGCGTCGTGCGCCCCGTCGTGCTCTCCGGCGGATGCTTCAGGATCCATTGCCCCCCCTGTGGGTTGTGAGCTCTTCCTCTCCCGACCGGGTCGGGAGAGGGCCGGAGACGAGTTCGCGCTCCCTGGCGCACGTCCCGGTCACATTTCCAGCTCCAGGGTGGCGATGAAATACCACCTTCCATGGCGGGAGGTCAAGCATGGGTCGGGCGCTCAGTCGGGAATCCTGCCGATGGGCTGTGGTCTCCCGAAGAAGAAGCCCTGGGCGTGGGTGAACCCGATTCGCATGCAGATGTCCGCCTCTTCGGCCGTCTCGACGCCCTCGGCCACCGTGTAGACGAGCAGGTCCCGGGCCACCGCCACGAGAGACGTCAGGATCCTCTGGCGTGACGCCGGCGCGGAGTCGATCCCCCGAACGAGGCTCATGTCGAACTTCAGATAGTGGGGTGGCTCTGCCGCCAGCTCCAGCAGCCGGGCCTGTCCCGCGCCGAAGTCGTCGTAGGCCAGACCGACGCCCGAAC
This sequence comes from Vicinamibacteria bacterium, assembly GCA_963578825.1. Classification (GTDB taxonomy): domain Bacteria; phylum Acidobacteriota; class Vicinamibacteria; order Fen-336; family Fen-336; genus JAJDNS01. The sequence goes on along the minus strand of CAUZDW010000019.1, from coordinate 41,531 downwards.
CGGACAGGGCCCCGCGCAGGCGCTGGACGCCTTCGAGGTTCTCGAGGGCGCCCTCGTGGACCTCCAGGGTGATGCGCCCGATGGGGCGCCTTCTCCTGGGCCCGGACGAGGGCGGGCACGAGGTCGTCGCGTTCGAGCTCGGCGGGGTGGATGTTCAGGAAGAGTGCGGAAAAATCCCGCCGGCCCTGGGTCAGCTCCAGGGCCCTCTCACGGAACAGTGCGCTCAGCTCGGCCTCCGTGCCTGCTCCCGCGGCGATCCGGAAAAGCTCCTTCGGCAGCTCCGGCAGCCGGGGGTGCCGTCCCCGGCCGAGGGCCTCGTAGCCGGCCAGCGTGCCGCTGGGAAGGCTCACGATCGGCTGGAAGAGCATCATGACCTGACGCTTCTCGAGGAGCTCCGGCAGCTCGTGCGCTCCCTCGACGAACTGCTCGGGAAGGGCCTTGTCACCCAGGGCCACGGTCGGCGCCTCGAGCGCCTGCTCGTCAGCCGCCTCGATCTCCTGGCGCCCCAGGCGATACTCGACCTGGGCGATGTGCAGAATGTCTCCCTCGCGCAGCCCGGAGTCCTCGATCCGCTCGCTGTTCACGAACGTGCCGTTCTTGCTTCCGAGATCGACGACCCGAAGCCGTCCGTCCTCGAGCAGGATCTCGGCGTGCTCTTTCGACACGGAGTCGGAGCTCAGCGTGAGGCTGAGGCCCGGGAGGCGGCCGAACCGAAAGGGGAACGGACGGACCGTGGTGCGCCGGAGCTGGCGCCCTCCTTCAACCAGGCTCTCCAGGTACCAGCGAAAAACACGTCCCGCCGCTGGTGAGCGAACGGTCATCGCGCTACCGTAAGGGTATCATTCTTTGGACCCGACACTCGGCGACAACTCATGGCAGAGACAGCCCGGGCCCAGGCCCGTGGGAGCAGCACAGCGTCTTGCAAGAGCATGCGGGCGCGGTGCGGGTTGATCCCCTGACTCGCAGGGCGAAGCATGCCACCGGGGCGCGGGCGGCGTTTGTCTCCGGACTGCTGCTCCTCGTCCTTCCGGCCGCGACGAGCCCCCCGGAATCGGCCGCCGCGAAGCTCGCTGGTGAGCTCAAGAGCCTCTACCCCAGGTCAGTCGATCCGTGGCAGCGGTGGCGTCGCCGGGCGAGCGTGACCATGGCCGACGGCCGGGAGGTGCCAAGAGAAGAAGCCTGGCGCGACGATCCGGGCTTCGTGGCCGCGGCGGCGCACCTCCTCTCGACCGGAGCGGAGGACGATGCCCGTCTGGGAGCGTGGCTGCTCGGTACCTCGGCCCCCGAGCATCGGAAGGCGGCCGAGACCGTTCTGATCGAGGCCCTCTCCCACACCGATCAGGGCGCCGCCTTCGAGGCCGTCGCGGCGCTGGCGATCGTCGGCGGTGACGACGCGGGCGAGGCTCTCCTTCGGGCAGCGCAGGGGGCCCCGACTGCCGAGGTCCGGACCGCCTCCGCCTGGGCCGCCGCGAAGCTCGCCGAAAGCCGGGATGTCGAGCAGGCCGCGCTGGCCCACCCCCGAGGCAGCGTCCGGCCGCTCGCCCCGAGCTTTCGTCGGGGGGTTTCCTGGTGGCGCAGCGAAGGACGTGACGACGACGGCCGCGCGTCGTTCCGGCGCGTGGCCTCGCTCGGGGTGACCTGGGTCTCGATCCACACGTGGGATCCCCTCCAGCGAGGATTCGACGAGCCGGTCTTCGCGACGCCCTCGCACCGCCACGGTCTGCCCAATCTGGAGGGTCTGGTGCGCAACGCGCACGCGGCCGGCCTTGCCGTGATGGTCAAGCCTCACCTCGAGATGCGAGGCTACCAACCGACTCCCGAGGAGCGCCTCGTCCTCCGTGGGCCCGACGAGGAGGCGCGACGCCGGCTCATCGCACGCGTGCAGGAGCAGTCGGCCGCGATCGTCGGTGGTGGCCACAACCGGCTGCTCATGCGCAACGACGCCGACTGGCGGCGCTGGTTCGAGGAGTACGAGGCCTACATTCTTCCCTACGCACGCCACGCGCAGGCCTCGGGTGCCGACATGTTCTGCGTCGGCCGGGAGCTGGACTCCAGCGTCATCCGACGGGAGTCGGACTGGCGCCGGCTCATCGGGCTCATCCGGAGCGAGTTCGAGGGTCCCCTGGTCTACTCGGCGAACTTCGACTCCTGGGAGAAAATCGCTTTCTGGGACACCCTGGACTTCATCGGCGTGAGCGCGTATTTCCCCCTCTCGGGCAGCACCGACCCTTCACTCGAGGAGCTCGAGGCCGGGTGGGCGCGGGCGCTCGAGCCCCTCGAGGCGGCCTCGAAGCGCTGGGATCGTCCCGTGCTGCTCACGGAGGCGGGCTTTCCCTCCATCGCGTCTGCGGCCCGCGCGCCCTGGCGCGAGGAGAGAACACCCGCCGAGGTGTGGCTGCAGTCCCGCTGCTACGAGGCCACGCTGCGCACCCTGGCGTCGCGCCCGTGGATCGAGGGCTCGTTCTTCTGGTTGTGGGAGCGCTCGTCGAAGCCGCCCTTCAGAGACCTCTCCCACACCATCGTCGACAAGCCGGCGATGTTCACGATGGCACGGTGGTACTCGGCGCGGTAGGGGTCTCCCTCATCACCTCGAACGAGGTGGTGAGCTCGATGTCCCGCCGCAGCGAGTGCCACACCGAGCAGTACCGCTCTCGCGAGAGCTGAATCGCCCGCTCGGCGCGGTCGGCGGGCACGTCTCCCTCGAAAGTGAAGCGGATGTCGACGGCGAGGATTCGCTTGCGTGCCTCTGACCAGGGCACGGTCTTCACATTGCCGGACTCGACGTCCTCTACGCGTCGCTTGATCTCCTCGGACCAGGCGTCTTCGACACCCTTGTCGAGACTCTCGAGGAGCGTGGTCGCGAGGTCCGTGCGCTCTTGCGCAGGGAGCGCCAGCGCCTCTTCCAGGAGCCTTTGTCCCTTGGAGCTCATGGTGCGAGCAGACCATCTTGATAGGACGTCGGCGGTCAACTCCGGCTCCAGTGTGACCAGCGCCAGCACCTTCATGGGCGGGACCGGGGGCGTGGGGAGGTGACTACCGTCCCGCGTACATCACGAGCGCGCCGCGGGCCCACTCGTCGATCCGACCCCAGAAGAGGACGGGCAGCAGGTTCGCCGCCGCGAAGAGGAGCAGCCAGGCTCGGTCCGTGAAGGCCAGGTTCAGGGGCGGGCGATCCTCGTTGCCCGAATCCATGATCATGACCTTGAGGATCCTCATGTAGTAGAAGCCGGCGATGGCCGCGTTCACAGCGCCCACCGCGGCGAACCAGTAGTACTGGGGCCCCAGCGCGACGACCGCGCCGAATACGTAGAATTTCCCGAGGAATCCGACCAGGGGCGGGATGCCCACCATCGACAGCATGAACAGCGCCATCACCAGGGTGAGGAGCGGCGCCCGCCGGTAGAGTCCGGGGTAGTCGCGCAGGTCGAAGGTGCCGTCGTGCAGGTGGACCAGAGTGACCACGAGGAACGCCCCGAGGTTCATGAAGAGGTACACGAACAGGTAGATCAAGACACTCCGCGCCCCGTCGTCCGAGAGGGCGACGATGCCCATCATGATGTAGCCGGCGTGGGCAATCGAGGAGTAGGCGAGGAGCCGCTTCATGTCGTTCTGGGTGAGAGCGGCCACGTTGCCCAGCGTCATCGTGGCGACGGAGAGCACGACGAGCACCGCCTGCCAGTCGATGATCCCTGCGAGGTCCCAAGGGCCGGTGATGGGAACCGACATCGTCCCGAAGAAGAACCGCATCACGATGGCGAAGCCCGCGGCCTTGGGCGCCACGGACAGAAGGGCCGTCACCGGGGTCGCAGCGCCCTGGTAGACGTCGGGGCACCAGAAGTGGAACGGCACCGCCGCGATCTTGAAGCCGAAGCCGGCCATGACCAGCAGCGTGATCAGGTACACGGCAAAGCGGTTCGCCTCGGGGATGCCGCTGGCCAGGAACTGCTGAATGAGGGGCAGCGACGTGGTGCCGGTCAGACCGTAGAGCAGCGAGAAGCCGTAGAGCATGCTGCCGGTCGAGACCGCACCGAACAGGAGGTACTTGATCGAGGCCTCGTTCGACATCCGGTCGCCCTTCAAGTAGGCCACCAGCACGTACGAGGTGATCGAGACCATCTCGAGGGCCAGGTACAGCATCACGATGTCGTTGGCCGTCGCCAGGAGCAGGTTCGACAGCGTGAGCGCCAGGATGAGCGAGTGGAGCTCGCCGTGGCCCAGCCCGTGCAGCTCCCGGGAGTTGCGGAACGAGAAGACGACCACGACCAGAAGTGACGCGAGCACGAGGATGACCTTGAAGAAGCCACCCAGTGGATCCACGGCGACCATTCCCGAGAAGAGGGTCCCGGTGGCCCCGGAGGCCTGGACCTCGAAGGCGAGGACTAGCGCGGCCAGAAGCGTCGCGACGGTCACGCCGCGGACCGCCGCGTTTCGCCACGCGGCGCCGATCGAGTCGACGATGACGACCAGCAGGAGACCCGCGGTGAGGGCGATCTCCGGCTTGAAGAGGCCGACGCTGCGGAGGACTTCTTCCATGGTCGTTCGCTAGCCCTTCAGGATGTCCGCTTCGTCGAGGTTGGGGGTGCGCCGCAGCCGATACATCGTCAGGACGATGGCCAGGGCCACCGCCACCTCGGCTGCCGCCACCACGATGACGAAGACCGCAAACACCTGCCCTTCGAGGTTCCCGGCGCCAAAGCGCGAGAAGGCCACCAGGTTGATGTTCGCGGAGTTGAGGATCAGCTCCACGGCCATGAGCACGTTCACGGCGTTTCGGCGCGTGAGGAGCCCGAGGACTCCCAGCGAGAGCAGCGCCGCCGAGACGATGAGGTAGTGGCTGAGGCCGATCATCTCAGGCGTCCTTCCGTCGACGGACGATCATCGCCGCCCCGATGAGGGCGACCAGGAGCAGGACCGAGGCGGCCTCGAAGGGCAGGAGATAGTGACCCAGGAACATCCGCCCGATGTCCTCGGTGGTCGGCGCCGGCGCCCGCTCCACGGTCGGCCATTGGGTCTTGACCGCCACCGAGGAGAAGATCACGAAGAGGCCCACCGCCACGATGAGCCCGGGGGCGAGCTGCGTCTTCTCGGTCCGGAGGTCGAGATCGTAGATGCGGTGGGTGAGCATGACCCCGAAGAGGAGCAGAACCAGGATCCCGCCGATGTAGACGAGCATCTGGGTGGCCGCCAGAAAGTCGGCGCCCAGGAGCACGTAGAGCCCGGCCACCCCGAAGAAGGTGAACAGCAGCGCGAAGGCGCTGTAGATGAGGCTTCTGGCAAGGACCACGACCGCGGCCGAGAGGACGGTGATGGTGGCGAAGACCCAGAAAATGAAGTCAGCAGCGCTCATGGCATCAGGATTCCGAAGGCTTGGCCGGCGGAGCTGCTGCCGCGGCCGGCTTCGCCGGCTCGTCCTTCTTCTTGGGGTTCTCCGTGATGAACTCGGCGTCTTTCTTGGCGAAGCGGTAGAGGTGCTGCGTCAGGTCCGTCGTCGCGAACTCGTACTCCGGCGTCATGTAGATGCAGTCGGTGGGGCACGGGTACACGCACAGGTTGCAGTAGCAGCACAGCGACATGTCGATGTCGAAGACCGTGACGTCCAGCTTGATCGGGTTCCCGCTCGCGGCCCAGATGGGCGCCGCCTCCTTCGGTCTTTTCTCGGTCTTGATCGAGATGCACTCGACGGGGCAGGCCCGCGCGCACTGGCCGCATCCGATGCAGTCCTCGTACTTCATGAAGAGCCGCATCCGGCTCTTGGGAGGCAGAGGCCACTTCACGGTGGGGTACTGCAGCGTCGCCGGCTGAGTGAACATATGCCGCCAAGTGATCCGCATACCGACGAGCACCGTCCAGAAGCCCTCCCAGACGTCCTTGAACCACTGCGTCATGTCATCAACCTATGCCGCCAGCTCTCCCGCGCGCTGCCTGTTCCACCGGAGCGCGCGAATCATCACCATGATCAAAAAGCTCATGACTCCCAGCGTCAGCGGCCAGCCGACCCAGCGATCCCAGGGGAATCCGTTTGCGGTCGCCGGCCAGAGGATGAGCCCGCCCACGACGATCACCAGAGTGAAGGCGATGGGCACCAACACCTTCCAGGCGACGTACATGAGCTGATCCACGCGCAGGCGCGGCAGCGTCCAGCGCAGCCACATCATCACGAAGAGCAGCGACCACGCCTTGACGATGAGCCAGAACCAGCCGAGGGGCACCGGGCCGAGCGTCTGAAGCGCCGGGTGAGGGGCGAGGTAGCCGCCGAGGAACAGCACGCTGCTGACCGCCGAGATCACGAACATCTCGGTGTACTCGGCCATCATGAACATCGCGAAGAAGAAGCCGCTGTACTCGGTGTGGAACCCGGCCACGAGCTCGCTCTCCGCCTCCGGGATGTCGAAGGGAGTGCGGTTGCACTCGGCCAGCCCCGCGACGAAGAACGCGACGAAAGCGATGGGCATGAGCGGGAAGTAGCGGAACAGCAGCCAGTTCTGGAGGCCCCCGGCCTGGTAGGTGACGATGTCCTGCAGGCTCAGGCTGCCCACGATCATGACAGGGACGAGCAGCAGCATGAGCGCCGGGATCTCGTATGAAATGATCTGAGCGGCCGCGCGCATGCCTCCGAAGAGCGCGTACTTGTTGTTTGAGGCCCAGCCCGCCATGATCAGGCCGATCGTCGAGATGCTGGCGATGGCGGCGATGTAGAAGACGCCGATGTTCAGGTCGGCGGGCTGAAGCCGTCCTCCCCACGGAAGCACTACGAAGGGCAGGAAGGCGCCTATGTTCACCATGAACGGTGCCAGGAGAAACAGCTTCCGATCCACGTTCTTCGGGAAGATCGCTTCCTTGAACATGAGCTTCACGGCGTCGGCAATCGTTTGCAGCAGCCCCCACTTGCCCACACGCATGGGGCCGAGGCGATCCTGCATGAAGCCGGCGATCTTGCGCTCGCCGTAGACGTATACGATCGGACCGATACCCGCGAACGTAAAGCAGATGACACCCGTGAGCGCCGCGGCGATCAGGATCAACAGCCAATGCGGTGCGTCTGCCAGCGGCGGGACGAGGCCGAGGAGCATGTCGTAGGTGATGTCCATCAGGCTCTCACCGATCGATCTCGCCGAGGACGATGTCGAAGCTTCCGATGAGCGCGACGACGTCGGCGATCATCATCCCCTTCGCCATGTGGTGGAAAACGCTCAGGGCGGTGAAGCAGGGGCTCTTGACCTTCACCCGGTAGGGGTTGACCCCGCCGTCGGACACGACGTAGTAGCCGAGCTGCCCACGGGGTGCCTCGCTTCGGCAGTAGACCTCGCCCTTGGGAGGCTTCACTCGCCTCGGCACCGTTTCGTGGACGTCGGTCTTCTCCATTTTCTCGAGGCGGTTGAGCGCCTGATGGATGATCTTCGAGCTCTCCTGCATCTCCACGACCCGCACCCAGGTGCGGTCCAGGCAGGAGCCCAGCGGGCCGAACCTCCCGTCGCCCACGGGGATCTCGAAGTCGTAGTTCTCGTACCCGCAGTAGGGGGCGTCCTTGCGGAGGTCCCTCGCCAGCCCGCTGCCACGCAGGTTGGGGCCGGTCAGATCGTACGAGATGGCGAGCTCGGTGGAGCACACACCCACGTCCGCCAGCCTCTTGATGAAGATCTTGTTCGTGATGATCAGATCCACCAGCTCGGGGTACGTCACCGCGTCGAACTCCCGAAGGAGATCCCGGGTGGCCCGGGCGAACCCGTCGGGCAGGTCGTGGCTCATGCCACCCACCCAGTTGTAGTTGTAGAGGAGCCGCGCTCCGCAGGTCCACTCGAAGAGATCCAGGATCTTCTCCCGGTCCCGCAGCAGGTGCAGAAATGGGGTGAAGGCTCCGATGTCCATGGCGTAGGTGCCAATCGCGACGCAGTGGGACGCGATCCGCTGCAGCTCGGCCACGATCACGCGAATCGTGTTGACGTAGGGGCTCGTCTCGATCCCCGCCAGCTTCTCCACGGCGAGGGCGAATCCCAGCGTGTTGCCCATGGACGCCACGTAGTCCATCCGGTCCGCGTAGGGCATGACGCCGGGGTAGTCGACGTTTTCGGCGTGCTTCTCGAAGCAGCGGTGCAGGTAGCCGATGTGCGGCCTCGCCGCACGGACGACTTCTCCGTCGGTCCGCAGCTCCACCCGCAGCACTCCGTGGGTGGCGGGGTGCTGTGGCCCCATCTGCAGGATCATCTCGTCGGTGTCGAGGGCGTCGTAGTCCCACGTGTCGCCAGGCGGCGGAGCGAACCCGGTGGAGCTCATTCCGTTTCCACGTTGGCGTTGGGGGGTGTGAAGTCGAACGGGCCCACGCCGATGGCCTCGCCGCCCATGGCGCGCTCGGCCATCTGCTCGGTGGGCTTCACGTGCATCCCGTTGTAGTACTCGGGATCCTCCCAGTCCTTCCGGAGCGGGTGACCCTCCCAGTCGTCGGGAAGGAGGATCCGGCGCATGTCGCTGTGGCCGGCGAACACGATGCCGAACATGTCCCAGCACTCGCGCTCGTGGAAGTTGGCGACCCCCCAGAGTCTCTCCACGGTGGCCACCGCCGGGTTCTCCCGGGGCAGGTGGACCTTGAGCGCGAAGGTGTGGTGGTGGGTGTACGAGTAGAGGTGGTAGACGACCTCCATCCGCGGGGGCTCTTCCTTGGGATAGTCCACCCCGGACAGGCACATCAGGTTGTCCATGGCCAGAGCGGAATCGCTCTTGCAGAACTCGGCCACCTCCACGATGGCCTCGGTCGCCACCACGGCAAAGGGTGACACTGCCTCGAGGTCGGCGGAGAGGATCTTCTCGCCGAAGCGTCCGACGAGCGCGTCGTGGATCGCCTTTGCGTCCATCGCCTACTTGGCTCCGTCCGCGGCGCCGTCGAGGGTTGCCCCGGCCAGGCTGCCGACCGTCAGGCCCCGCTTGCGCGTGACGCGGTCTTCCTGGATCCGTTCCTGGAGCTTCATGATCCCGTAGAGGAGCGCCTCCGGCCGTGGCGGGCAGCCCGGCACGTAGATGTCCACCGGGATCACCTCGTCGACTCCCTTGAGGACGTGGTAGCCGTGGCGCCAGTAGGGCCCGCCGTTGTTGGCGCACGAGCCCATCGAGATCACGTACTTGGGCTCGGCCATCTGCTCGTAGAGCCGCTTCACCCGGGTCGCCATCTTGAGCGTCACCGTGCCCGCGACGATCATCAGGTCGCTCTGCCGCGGCGTCGCACGCGGGATGACCCCGAAGCGGTCCCAGTCGTAGCGGGTGGCGCCGGCCGCCATCATCTCGATGGCACAGCAGGCCAGCCCGAAGGTCATCGCCCAGAGGCTGTTCTTGCGTCCCCAGTTGATGATCTCGTCCGCGGTCGTGAAGACAAGGTTGTCCGGGAATTTGTTCTGGATGAAGCCCTTGACCTCGGACATGTCGCTCCTCAGCTCCTGTCCTCGGTGCGCACCCAGGCGAGGTCGCCCTTCTTCCAGACGTAGCCGAGGCCGACCATGAGGATCCCGATGAAGACGAGCCCCTCGACATAGGCAAGCAGGCCCAGCTCGCGGAACACCGTCGCCCAGGGCAGCAGGAACACCGCCTCCACGTCGAATATCACGAAGATCAGGGCGACCACGTAGAAGCGGATGTTGAACTGGATCCACGCATTGCCCGTAGGGTCCTCTCCGCACTCGTAGGTCGTCAGCTTCTCCTCGCTGTAGCGCGAAGGCCGAAGAAAGGCCCAGGCCACGAGCGAGGCGCCGAGGAGAACAATGACCACACCCGTGAACACCAGGATGGTCGCGTGAGCGGTTAGAAAATCACTTGTAGGAGGGACGGTGGGCACGAAAAACCCCCGAAACGCCTGACCTCCACGAGCCCAATCGGACCGTGACCCCAGGCGGGCTGGACGATATCAAAAAGCAGCGGGTGGGGCAAAGGGGCGAACATCGGCTCTACCCCCGACTCGAGCGCGACGTGTGCGGCGCGGTCGCTAGAACCAGGCGGGCCAGCAGGTGCTGCGGTAGGAGCCGTCTCCGCGCCGGATGTACCCCGACGACGTCGAGATGTCGTACTGGTCGTTGAAGTTGTTGGTGTTCTTGACGCACATCTCCTCACCGTCGTACCAGGCGCAGTACCCCATTCGCCGCAACTCCGTCGCGACCGCCGCGACGTACTCGTCGTGGTCATTGATTCGATAGCACGTGTTGCAGACCTTGTCGCCCTCGTTGAAGAGGCCGGGCCTGCTGTCGACGACCCGGTTGATGGCGGTGTCGACGTCGTGGAGAAACGCATGGCTCGTTCGGCTACAGCTGTGGTTCGGGTCGCCCCCGCCCAGGCTGCAGCTTCCCCCGGATGGCGGAGGAGGCGGCGCCGGGGGCGGCGTGCCCGGGTTCGGCGTCGGACTCGTGCCGGGCACCGGGGGTGCCGTCGCCGTCGGCGTCGGTGTGGGCGCCGGGTTCGTCGGCGGGAGGATGATCGGAATCGTGATCGCCGCTACGTGCTCCGTGGCTTCTGTCGCCTCGGTCGGCTCGGTCGGCTCGGTCGGCAACTCCTCGGTGAGCGTCTGGCAGCTCACGAAAAACACCATGGCCGCCGCGACCATGAGCCCCGCCATCCGGCTCCGTACCATCACAGGCCCTCCCACGTTCGTCGTCTCCAAACTGATACTTGAGCAATATGAAGTTAACTATTGATCATTGCAAGGTTTTTCTTTCGGTCCATACCGCGATGCACAACATCTTGTGGTCGAGCACCACTCGAGCACAGGGGGTGGGGGTAGATGTTGTGGTTGCTGGACGTTGGGCTACCGGTCCTAGTGGTCCCTGCCTCGCGTTGCCGCCGAACTCTGGGATGCACCGAGTTGATGGGGTCGGGCGCCGAACTCTGTCCGGACAGAGTTTCCACAGCCTCGGTCAACTCCGTCCGGACGGAGTTGGCCGACTGACTCTTTCCAACAGCACCATCATGTGTGATGAATCGGCGCGCGTACGCGCGACAAAGCGCTCACCACGTCCCCGCTCCCTCTTGGTGGCCCTACCCCGGTCTGCTACGATCGTCGGTCGCCGGTTTCGTCGAAGCCGGCGCCTTCCAACGCCGGCGTAGCTCAGTGGCAGAGCAGCTGATTCGTAATCAGCAGGTCCTCGGTTCAAGTCCGAGCGCCGGCTCCAGGCTTCACCCACCACTCCTCTGATTCCCTGACGGTGATTGCGAACGAGGGCCGTCTGCGTGGTGCCGGCCGGAAGAGCGAAGTGGAGCTCCCTTTCATTCCTCCGCTATTGGGACCAGACGGGCACTCCCTTCCCGGGCTTCGGCCAGGCCCGCAGACCGGAGGGGCCCTGACCGCCGCAGGGCTCGCGACGCTGAGGGTCGAGAGGGTAGCGGTGATCATCTCATCCGGTGGATGGCATCAGGTCTGCCATGTTGCGGTTTCGGCGCCGGAACTCATCAAGATGGCAGACCTGACCCCTGAGCCCTTGGCCGTCGCCCGGAGAGCGTCTTGACCCTGCGAGGGTGTCCGGCGTAAGGTCCATTTCAGACATCTATGACGACGCATACTCCCCGCGCCCCTGACACGAGGTGACGCCATGCACGTTACTGAGCTCGTACCCGGGAAGGACGACGCCGTCGCGGCGTGCCTCGTGGGCATGGAAAATGCGCCCGAGGGAGACCCCCTCGTCGTCGCGACTTGGAGGGTTCCTGACTCCGACCCTCCCACCCGAGTCCAGGGGGGCAACCGACCGCCTGCAGCGCGCGAGCCCCGTGCCGAAGGCGCGCAGTAAGGAGCCGATGGGATGGCCACGGAGATCACGATCGGAATCGCCGGCGCCGCGGGCGACGGTCTCGACCGGACGGGGGACACCCTGGCGCGGACTGCCGCGCGGCTCGGGCTCCACCTGTTCACCTACAACAGCTACCAGTCGCTGATCCGCGGAGGCCATACCTGGCTGCGCCTGCGGTTGTCGGAGGAGAAGGTCGACAACCACGGCGGCCACGTCAACCTGCTCATGTCGCTGAACCAGGACGGAATCGAGCGCCACGCCCCGGAGGTCGAGGCGGGGGGGGCGATCGTCTTCAACAGCGCGCGCCTCCATTGCGACTCGGTGCTGGTGCCCGAGGGCGTCGCTCTTGCGCCTCTGCCTGTTCCGGAGCTGACCGCCGACCTGGGCAAGACGCTCCCCGTCATGCAGAACACGGCGGCGCTGGGGGCGCTGTTGCACCTGATCGGCTTCGACGTGGACGTGGCCCTGGAGATCCTGGCCGAGACCTTCAAGGCGAAAGGACAGGGGATCATCGACCAGAACGTCGGGGTCCTGCGCGCGGGCTACGACTACGCGGCCCGCGAGTATCCGCCGCTGGGCGTGAGCTGGAAGTTCACCCGCAAGCGTCGGCCCGTCGTGACGGGCAACCTGATGACGGCGCTGGGGGCCGTGGCCGCCGGATGCAAGTTCTACTCCGCCTACCCGATGAGCCCGGCCTCGTTCATCCTGCACTGGCTGGCGGGACACAGCGAGCAGTGCGGCGTCCTCGTCAAGCAGGCGGAGGACGAGCTGGCGGTCGTGAACATGGCGATCGGAGCCGGGCACGCGGGCGTCCGCGCCATGTGCGCCACCTCCGGCGGGGGCTTCGCCCTGATGAGCGAGGCGATCGGAATGGCGGGGATGATCGAGGCGCCGGTCGTCATAGTCAACGTCCAGCGCGGCGGTCCCTCCACCGGCCTGCCCACCAAGAGCGAGCAGGGCGACCTGACTCAGGCCGTCGGCGCCTCGCAGGGCGACTTCCCCCGGGTCATCGTCGCGCCGCGCGATGCCCTCGACTGCTACAACACGAGCGTCGAGAGCTTCAACCTGGCCGAGACGTTCCAGCTCCCGGTGATCATCCTCTCCGATCTCTATCTCGGTGAGCATCGCTCCACGGTCGACCCGGAGGCGATCCCGACCGACGTTCCGATCGACCGAGGGGAGTGGGTCCACGAGGCCCCCGCCGAAACCGGGAACGGCGGCTACAGGCGCTACGCCCTCACCCCATCGGGGATCTCGCCCCGGGCGCGGCCGGGCGTCGAGGGGATGACCTACGTCTCCGGAACCGACGATCACGACGAGAAGGGGCTCCTGATCAGCGACGAGCACACCAACCCCGCCATCCGGCGCAAGATGCACGAGAAGCGGATGCGCAAGATGGATGGGGTGATGGCGCAGCTCGAGCCGCCGGCGCTGGAGGGGCCGGCGAAGGCCAAGGCGACCCTGGTCGGCTGGGGCTCCACCTGGAGCGTGATCCAGGAAGCCGCCGCCCAGCTCACGAGCGACGGGATCGCCACGAATCAGCTCCACTTCAAGTGGATCCATCCCTTCCACGCGGCCGAGGCGACCGCGATCCTGAAGGGGTGCGAGCGCACGATCGCCATCGAGAACAACTTCAGCGGGCAGTTCGCGCGCCACCTGCGGGCCGAGACGGGGTTCTTCGTCGATCACCTGCTGACCCGCTACGACGGCGAGCCCTTCGAGCCCGCCTACATCACCCGCCGGGTGAAGGCCTACTTGGAGGGGCGTGAGGACGACCTGCAGGTCGAGGAGCACGAGGCCCGCGAGATGGCTTACCATCACGTCCGCGTCTACATGAAGGACAAGACGCGCCCCGGACGCATCGAGAAACGCGACGGAGGGCGCTTCGGAGAGCCGGTCTGGGAAGTCGAGCTGGTGAACCGGCAGGACGGCACGGCGGAAGCGAAACTGGTGATCGGGATGGAGACGGGCTCCGTCCACGACTGGCAGGTCCTGGCGGGCTCGTCATAGGGCCGCTGAACGGACCCCGCGGAGGAAGGAAACATGGCCACTGCTGAGCTGACGCTCAAGAGCCTCGAGTCCGACGTCCATCCCGACTGGTGTGCGGGATGCGGCGACTTCGGGGTGCTCAAGTCGCTCAAGGAAGCGATCGTCGAGCTGGGCATCCCCCAGCACGAGGTCCTCGTCGTCTCTGGCATCGGCTGCTCGTCGAACCTGCCGGGCTTCATCCGGACCAACGGCGTGCACAGCCTGCACGGGCGCGCCGTGCCCGTCGCCACGGGCGCCGCCCTCGCCAACCACGACCTGCACGTGGTCGTCGTGGGTGGTGACGGCGACGGCTACGGGATCGGCATGGCTCATTTCATTCACGCCATGCGTCGCAACCTGAACCTCACCTACATCGTCATGGACAACGAGGTCTACGGCCTGACCACGGGGCAGACCTCACCCACCACGGCCGAGGGGCACAAGACGAAGAGCACGCCCCGCGGCAACGTGGAGCGGCCGATCGCGCCCCTGGCCCTGGCCCTCGCCGCGGGCGCCACCTACGTCGGCCGCGGCTTCACGGGAAAGCCAAAGCAGCTCACGAAGCTGACTGCGGCAGCGATGGCCCATCGCGGCTTCTCGCTGATCGACGTCTTCAGCCCCTGCGTGACCTTCAACAAGGTCAACACCTACCCCTGGTTCAGGGAGCGGGTCTACATGCTGGAGGACGAGGGGTACGACCCGAGCGACTTCATGGGAGCCATGGAGAAGGCCCGCGAGTTCGACAAGCGCATCCCGATCGGGCTCCTCTACCAGACCGAGCGGCCCACCTACGAAGACACCGATCCGGTGCTGCGAGAAGGCCCCCTGGTCGATCAGCCGCTGGGCCTCGACCGCGCGAAGCTGGCCGCGCTCCTGGCCGAAACGATGTAGCTCCATACGCCGCCGAAGCGATAGCACCACACCAAGTGGCTGGCATCAGGTCTGCCATGTTGCGGTTTCGGCGCCGGAACTCACAAGATGGCAGACCTGACCCCTGAGCCCGAGGAAGCCCAGGGATACGGCACACTCCGGAGTTGATCAGAGAGTAGTCTCTACGCTTCCTGGACGGCAGACCAGCGGCGGTAGGCTCGCCGCACGTAGGCGAGGCGTTCGCCGGCGGTGGGGTAGCGGCGGCGAAACCACCGGATCAACGACAAGCTCTCCTCACGCTCCGAGTTAGTGAGCGGGATCGCCAGCGCCTCACGCACCTCGTGGGGAGTCAGCCGACGCTCAGCCACGGCGATGAGGCGCTTTCGAGTCTTCAGTGAAGGCGGCTGGACGATCTTCATGTCGCCTCCTCGGAGCGCAGGGCCTCGAGAAGACGGATGTCCTCGAGGTCCTTCGGCCGACTGGCGAATCGCTTGGTCAGGATCAGGTCGTCCAGAGTCGGGACCGCGACTTCGACGTTCGGGCTTAGAGGCAGCACACGTCGGCGCTCCCAGAGCTCTTCGAAAACCACACGCACTCCGTCCGTCGTCGGGACCGATCGAGCGACCAGCACATCAACCCGCTCGTCGTTTTCGAGGACGTACCGACCCCGTGACCTCGCTTCCTCGGATGTGTGCGTCGGGAAGAGCTCCATCGGCTCCACGGCCTCATTGAAGCGCGTGATATCGTCGATGTGAAGCCAGAAGTCATAGTCGGCGGTGAGCACGGGGATGCCCAGCGCGACGAGAGCCCGGCGTCCGATCAGGAGCGCCCGGGCTCCGCTCTCTTGAATCGTTCGAAAAAACTCGATCTCCTCGAACTCTGATCCCTTCATGTCAACGCCGCCATTGTAGCTTGCGCCCGGGTAGCCCGGCTGTTTCGACGCGGCGACGAAGTCTGACGAATAGTCCGGGCCAGGGGCCTGCCGCGACTTGCCCGGAACGACCTCCTTCGGAGCGGCGGGCAGCGCCGGGGAGAAGCAAGGCTCCCCGGCGCCACTCGTGAGACGTCGGAAAGCTAGCCGGCGCTCAGCTTGCGCTGGGCCTCGGGCAAGGACAGGGCACGTTCGATGTTGTTCGTCTGGGAGGCAACGACCTCCTCGTAGGTCTCGTGCGCCTCGGCTTCTTGACCTGCCTTCTCGTAGGCTCGGGCCAGAAGCAGGCGCTGGAACGGGTCGTTCGGGTCCGCCTGCTTCAGGTGCTCGATGGCGGCGTCGGTCTCGCCCGCCTCGAGCATGCAGTATCCCGCGAGGTAGTGGTACGCAGACTCGAACGGCTCGCCATCCTCGCCGGCGTCGTCGATCATCTGGCGAACCGCGACGACGTTCTTCCAGGCCTCCTCGTGCTGGCCCATGCGCACCAGCGTGCGGCTCTCGCCGTGCAGCAGGCGGCCGTGCCAGATCTTCTTCTGGGTCTCGTCGAGGTCGCTGCCAGGGACGCTCTCGTAGCCGCGCTTGTAGGCCTCCATCGCCGGCTCGAGTCGGTCGTTCTCGAGGTTGATGCGTGCGATCGAGTTCCAGATGAAGACCTCCGGGATCCCGAACGGACGCCCCGCCTCCTCGTACTCGCCGGCGTACGCCGTCAGCGTCTCGAGGGCCGTGTCCACGTTGCCTTCGTAGAGGTGCGTGAAGGCCACCTGGTAGCGGATGTTGGCGGGCGCCGCGTCGGCCGGCACCTTCGCCAGTGCCTTCTCGAGCGCCGCGCGTGGGTTCCCGTACTCACCGTCGAGGATCAGCAATCCGGCCAGCGCCGCGTGAACCCGGGGTGTGGAGCTGTCCAGCGCCAGAGCGCGCTCGTAGGACTGGCGCGCGTCGGCGGTGCGGCCGCCCATCTGCTCGTACTGACCGATGACCACCCAGAGGTTGCGCTCGCCGGGGTACTCCTTCGCCAGCTCCGACAGCGGCTCGATGGCCGCGATGTTGGGGGCGGTGGTGGGGTCGCGGAAGGTGCTCGCCTGGAGCTCGATGTAGCGCCGATGGCTGTCGGTGGCTGTCTTCGCCAGCTCCTCGGCCTTTTCGAGCGCCTCCATGTCGGGCGGGAACTGATAGGCCCGGTAGAGGTAGGCCAGCGCGAACCCCGGGTCGGCCTCGATCGCGGCCGTCGCCAGCTCTTGATTTGCCGGCCCGAACTGCAGATTCTCGATGCGCTGCTGGAGCTCCTGGATCCTGGCCGCCGCTTCCGGGGACTCCGTCCCGGCCGGGAACGCCTTCGGAGCAGAATCGCAGGCGTAGACCATGGCGGTCGCCAGCACCGCCGCGCAAACCCTGGTTACTGAGGACATCTTCATATATGGGACCCTCCCGCCCTTCGTCCGCCCGCGGCCTCGCGGACGAACCCCGTCAATTGGGTGTTATGCGGGGACATACGGGGGCCGGTCCGGCTTTGTTCCATGGTCCGCCAGATGCCGGACGGAGTCGATGTCCCAATGGCGAGGTGCTGACACCAACACTCAGATTCAGTAGGATTCCCTGGTGACCGTTTCCGAGCCCCAGCACCACTCCATCGCCGAGCTGGGCCGTCGTCTGCGCAGTGGTGAGCTGTCACCGGTGATGCTCACGGAGGCGCTGCTGGCCCGCATCACGGATCTGGATGGGGCGCTCGGCGCCTTCCAGCTCGTGAGCACGGATCGTGCGCTGGCGACGGCACGGGCCGCAGAGGCGAACCTCGCGGCCGGCAACGATCTCGGGCCGCTGCACGGGATCCCTTATGTCGCCAAGGACCTTTTCGACGTAGACGGGCTGCCCACGACCGCCGGCACACACCTCCTCCGCGACAATATCGCCGACGCCGATGCGGCCGTGGTGGCTCGACTCGACCGTGCCGGGATGATTCTCCTCGGCAAGACCAAGACCGTGCAGTTCGCGTATGGCGGCGCCGGCGTGAACCACGATCTGGGCACGCCCCACAATCCCTGGAATCGCGTCCACCATCTGCCGGGGGGCTCCAGCAGCGGCTCCGCTGTCGCCGTGGCCGCCGGCCTGGCGCCGGCGGCGCTCGGCACCGACACCGGGGGATCCGTGCGCATCCCCGCGGCCCTTTGCGGCATCACCGGACTGAAGACCACCGTCGGCCAGGTCAGTCGAGCCGGCGTCTATCCCTTGAGCTGGAGTCTCGACTCGGTGGGACCGCTCACCCGCAGCGTCGAGGACGCCGCGCTCGTCTATCAGGCCATGCAGGGGCCCGATCCCGGCGACGACACGACCCACGGCCGGCCGCAGCAGGACGTCATGACGGGCCTCGGCGACGGCGTCGAGGGGCTGCGTATCGGCATCGCCGAGACCGTCTTCTGGGATGAGGCCTACCCGGAGGTCGCGGCAGCCGTGCGAACCGCCGCCGAGGAGCTCGTGGCTCTCGGCGCTCACGTCCGCAGTATGAAGTTTCCCGCTGCCGCCGATGCCCTGACCCTCAACCCACGGGGTCTCGTCATCGCTGCCGAGGCCTACACCGTGAATCGTCGTTTCATCGACGACCACTACGATGAGCTGGACCCCATCGTCGCCTCGCGCATGATCAAGGGACGCGATGTCTCCGCGGCCGACTATCTGCAGACGACCCTCGACTGGAAGCGACTGCGACAGGAGGCCGTTCGTCAGCTCACGGACGTGGATGCCGTGCTGTGCCCGACCACGCCCATACCGGCCTGCACGCTCGCCGAGGTGGACGGCGACATGGAAACCTACATGCGCAAGAGCGTCATGTACCTGCGCAACACCGCCATCGGAAACATCCTCGATCTGTGTGGCCTGAGCGTGCCCTGCGGGCTCACTGGAGACGGGTTGCCCATCGGGCTCATGATCTACGGCCGCCCGTTCAATGAAGACGCCGTGCTGCGCATCGGCCATGCCTACCAGCAGGCCACCAGGTGGCATCTGCGGCGGCCGGATCTGAAGTGGGCAACGTCTGGCTGACGGGACACGAGCGGATAATCGACGCCTGATATTCGACTAGTCCCTGCCCCTGCCCAATTGGCTGCGGCGAGCTCGTCGACCGGCACCGGCACCAGCCCCGACGAGGGCTCACGTTCGTGTGGTCTCGGATCCTTCCCGTCTTTCCCGGTGTCAGGTGCTTGATCGCTGCTGAGCACCACGGCGTCCCCGCGAGTGATAGCCGTCACCGGCCGCCAAGACAGGTGAGAGGCGTCACAGGAGGGATGCCGTTGCGTCCGTAGGCTGGGGGTTGCGTGGGGAGCGTGACGGACCGGCGGACCTTCCCGAGGAGGCTGGTGAGACGGGCATGGAGGCAGGTGAGTCATGAAGCTGATCAAGAGGCTGGCGGTCGTTTCCGCTGTGTGCGCAGCGGCTGCAGGTTTGGTTGGGTGCGGAGGCGAGAGCCCCTTTGCCGCTACCAGCGTGAACGGATCAAGCATCGTTCTCCGGGGGACCGTGCTCAACCTCGTGCCGGCCCTCGCAGCGGGCTTCTCGACCTTCTCCAAGAGCTCCGACGGCGTGATCACGGTCACGGTGAAGGAAGATGACAGAATCACGACCACCGTGGACTCGGAGGGGGAATTCGTGCTGCGCGGGCTGCCGGAAGGGAGCTTTACGCTCCTCTTCGAGGACGGACACGGCGCCGACCTCGGCAGCCTCTACTTCGAGGCGGTGCTTCCGAATCAGGAGCTGATCGTTTCGGTGGAACTCATGAACGGGACTATGGTGCTGGTCGAGGAGCAACGCAACGGAATCGGCCACGCGGGGTTGGAGATCCAGGGCTCGATCGACCACGGTCCCGACCCGAACCCGGGCGGCGAAGCTTTTTGACAGTCTGTTCATGATCGCGGGCTACCAGGTCGTGGTTCGTCCAGGGGTCACCGCGATTCGTGAAGGCAACACCCGCCTGGAGGTGGAGGAGCTCCTGGTCGGCGACCAGGTGCACGTCAAGGCACTCTGGGTGGATCTGCCGGCGGGCGCCGATCCTGCAGACCAGCAGGTGCTCGCGTACGAGATCAAGCTGCAGGACGGGGACGCGGACGGCGAAAAGGTCACCATCTGTCACAAGCAAAAGAACACGCTCTCGATCGGCGCGAGCGCCTGGCCGGCTCACATGGCGCACGGCGACACACTCGGGGCATGCGGAAGCTGACCGGCCGCGCGGCGCCTCATAACGGGCGCCGCGCTGTTCGGCTTTTTCGCCTGCTTCGCCTCCTCGGCCGTCGCCCAGGACACGCTGATGCCCACGCCGAGCGGCCTGACCCCGGGCAGCTACCTGGTGAACACCTGCCCCGTGCTGATCCCGGGGGACGACGACGAGGTCGGCTTCTTCGTCCGGGGAGCGCGTGGCATGACCGAGCGGCTCTCCGTCCGGGCCAGCCTGGGCTTGTACAACGACCTCACCTACCTGGGCGCGATGGGCGATCTCCTGCTGCCGAGGAAGATCCCCCTGGATCTCTCGCTCTCCTTTGGGCTCCACCGCAGCGGCTTCGAGACGAGCGCCGATATCTTTGGCTTCGACCTGGCTCTCGTCGGTCGTCGCCCCGTGTCGTCGCGCTTCGCGGTCTACGGGGGATTCGACGTCGACGTCGAGTTCCCCGAGGCCCCCTTCGACGCCTTCACCCGGGCAGGGTTCGTCGCCGGCCTCGACACCAGGATCCTGGAAGGCCTCCGCCTTCTCGTCGAGGGCGGCCTGGGTCTCAACGACCGCTCACCGGACTACGTGAGCGTGGGTCTCGCCGTGCGCCTGCGCTGAGGAAGGCGCTCGTTCACGGGCAGACCCAGACGGGATCGCCCAGGACGTCGAGGCGCGGGCGAATCCCGAGACCGGGGTCCATCGACGCGGCCATTCGACCACCCTTGCGCTGGGGGGCGCCGTCCGCGATCGACTTGGTCACGTAGCTGTTGAAGTCGGTGGACGTGAAGAGAAACTCGGGCGGCGTGCTGTGGGCCAGGTGCGCGATCGACGCCGTCACGATGTCGCCTCCCCAACTGTCCTCGAGGGTCATGGCGATTCCGAGGGAGATGCAGAGATCGCGGGCCTGCCGAGCCTTCGTGAGTCCCCCGAACTTGCTGATCTTGATGTTGACGACATCCATCGCGCCATCGGCCGCCCCTCGGAGGATCGCGTCGATGGAGTCGATCACCTCGTCGAGAACGAAGGGCAACGTCGTGTTCCGGCGCACGCTGAGGCACTGCTCGTAGCTGGCGCAGGGTTGCTCGATGTAGACGTCGACGTCGCGCACGGCGTTCACCACCCGCATCGCCTCGTGCATGAGCCAGCCCGTGTTGGCATCGGCGATCAGCTTGCAGGTGGGCTCCAGGACGTCTCGGGCCGCACGGATCCGATCGATGTCGTCCTCGGGGCGGCCCCCGACCTTCAGCTGAAAGCGGCGGTAGCCTTCATCGAAATAGCCCCGGACGTTCTCGGCCATCTCCCTGGGCGGCCGCTGTGAGATGGCGCGATACAGCACGAAGTCGTCGCCGTATCGTCCGCCGAGCAGATCGCATACGGGCCTCCCGCAGGCCTGGCCGAGAATGTCCCATGCCGCCACGTCGATCGCGGACTTGGCGTAGGGATGCCCCTTCAACAAGTGGTCCATCTTGTGGTTGAGCACCTGCAGGTGGGTCGGGTCGTCTCCGATGAGCTGAGGGGCGATCTCCTGGATTCCGAGCCGCGCCCCGGCCGCATAGGCGGGGAGGTAGACGGGGCCGAGGGGACAGGCCTCGCCGTAGCCCTTCAGGTGCGAGTCGGTCTCGACCTCGACCACGGTCGAGTCGAAGACGTCGACGCTCTTGCCTTTGGACCAGCTGTACTGCCCCTCGTGCAGCGGGAGATCGACCTGATAGACCTTGACGCCGGTGATCTTCATCTCCTGAATCCCTCTCGCGGCGCGGGGCGCCATGCGGCTCGGAGTCAACTCGCCGGGAGCCTAGCACGCAACTTCGCACTCATGCAGGGGGCGTGTAGGCTAGGGCCCACCATGATTCTACTCGGCCGTCTGGGGGCCGCCCTCGTACTGGTGCTCGGGGCCGCGTCCGCATCGTCCGCTCAGCACTACCAGGGAGACTTCCCGTCCGAGGAGTTCCGGGCCCGATGGAGCCGGGCCTTCGACGGCATCGGTGCGGAGGCCGTGGCCGTGGTCCAGGGGGCTCCGCTCACCAACGGGTTCCAGCTCCCGCGGCAGTTCAACACCTTCTACTATCTCTGCGGGATCGAGACGCCGGGAGCCGCGCTCCTTCTCGATGGACGGACACGCCGGGTCACGCTGTATCTGCCGCCGCGCAACGAGCGGCTGGAACGGGCCGAGGGGAAGGTCCTCTCGGCGGAGGACGCCGACCTCGTCAAGCGTCTCACCGGGGTCGACGAGGTCCTCTCCGTTGCCGACATGGGCACCGTGTGGCCGGTGGGCGATGCCAAGATCACACTCTATGCCGAGACCGCCCCGGCAGAGGGCTACGCGCAGAGCCGCCACGAGCTCGAGGCCGCCAACGCGGTCTTCCGGCGTGTACGGACGGAGTTAGAAGAAGCGCTCGAAGCCCGACCCGACGACTACCGACTCCATAGCAGCCTCGGTATCGCCCTGGCGGGGCTGGGTCGAAAGGACGTCGCCATCGCCGCGGGTCGAAAGGCCGTCAAGATGCAGCCCGTGGAGAAGGAGGCCTACATTGGACCAGTCCTGGTCGAGAACCTCGCCTTGACCTACACATGGGTCGGGGAGCACGACCGGGCGATCGATCAACTCACCAGGTTGCTGTCGATTCCCGCGAAGATCTCGGTGGCCGAGCTGCGGCTGGACCCGCGCTGGGACCCGCTGCGCGAGTCTCCCCGCTTCCAGGAGCTGATCGGCAAGTAGTCGTTGGAGAAGAGATGGCAGGCATTGCGATGCTCGGGACCGGTCTCATTGGCCGGTTCTACACAGAGGCACTTCAGGGCAAGCGTGCCCGGGACCGTGTGACGGTTGTCTACGGCCGCGACCCGGAGCGGACGAAGAGCTTCGCCTCGAAGTGGGACATTCCTCGCTGGACCACCGACATCGGCGAGGCCATCCGCGACTCCGAGGCGGAGGCGGTCGTGATCGGCCTTCCCAATCACCGGCACAAGGAAGCGGTGTCTCTCGCTGTCGAGGCGAAGAGAGCGGTCCTGTGCACGAAGCCCCTCGCCCGAAACGCCACCGAAGCCCGGGAGATGCTTGAGATCGTCGAAGGGGCCGGGGTCTTCCACGGGTACCTCGAGGATCTCGTGTACACGCCCAAGACCCTGAAGGCGATTGCCGCGGTCCAGCAGGGGACTGTGGGCAAGGTGCTCTGGACTCGCTCGCGGGAGGCACACCCCGGACCGCACAGCGACTGGTTCTGGAACAAGGAGCTTTCTGGTGGGGGAGCCATCGTCGACCTGGGCTGCCACTGCATCGAGATCGGCCGTTCCTTCGTGGGCAAGGACGTGCGCCCGGTCGAGGTCGTGTGCTGGGGCGACACCCAGGTGCATCCGATCGACGCGGAGGACCACGCCGTCGGCCTCGTCCGATACGCGAGCGGGGCGGTGGCCCAGTTCGAGGTGTCGTGGTGCTTCCGTGGTGGGATGGACCTGCGGGACGAGGTCTCGGGCACCGAGGGGACCATCTGGTTGAACCACTGGCAGCGCACCGGCTTCGAGATGTTCTCGTCAGGCGGACCCGGCGGGTACGTGTCCGAGAAAGCGGAGACCGAGAGCGGATGGATGTTCCCGGTGGGGGACGAGGCGGCGGCTCTCGGATACGAGGCGATGTTCCAGGACATGCTCGAGGCCATCGAGGCGGGCCGACCGCCGGTCGAAACGTTCTACGACGGCTATGTGGTCAACGCGATCATGGACGCGGCCTACCGCTCCATCGACTCCAAGCGATGGGAGCCGGTCGTCCTCGACGTGTGGCGGGGCGCCACCGGCGAGGCCGAGAAGGTGACGGCGAGGGCTTTCGACGATCGGTACGACCTGATCAAGCGCGAGCGGATGCCCGACGGGAAAGTGAAGCTCATCCTGAAGGACCGCAAGAGCGGCGAGGTCGTCCAGAAGATCGAGGAGTAGGTCTCACACGGCCACCCTCAAGGCGAAGTATGTCCACACCCAACGACGCCAGTCGGGCACTTGGAAGCCTTTTTGGCGTCGCATTCGGAGATGCGATGGGCCTCCCCACCGAGTTCCTGACGTTCGAACAAATCAAGGAGCGTTGGCCGCCGTCGGGCCCAATGGACCTTGTCGGCCAACCGGCTCGGGTCACGGATGACACGCAGATGACGATTGCCGTCGGGGGAGCGCTCCTTCATGTGTTGAAAGCAGGCTCTTTCACTCCGGCTCATGTCGAGCGCGCGTTGCGCAATCGGTTCGTCGAATGGCTCCACTCCCCCGACAACAATCGAGCGCCGGGAAGAACCTGCATGACCGCGTGTGCACGGCTGGGAGACGGTGCGTCATGGCTTGATGCGACGGTCGTGCGGTCCAAGGGCTGCGGAGCAAACATGCGCGTCGCCCCCGCCGCGTTCGTCCCCGCCAATGTTCGGGCCCCAATCGCTCAGTTTCAGGCAGCCCTGACTCACGGTCATCCGACGGCCCTGGCCGCGTCGGACCTCACGGCCTACGCCATTGCCAGCCTCGCAGAGGGAACGAGCCCGACCTCGCTGATCTCGGCGCTGCGACACTACGCTGAGTCCCAGCGGACCACCTATCACCTCGAGTGGCTTGGTGACCTCTGGTTGAGGGCCGGCGCGTCAGACCAGCAGAGCTACATTTCGGCGGGATGGGATGAGTGTCTGGGGGTCCTCGCGAGCGTCGATAGGGCCGTGCCCAGGCTCGGCGATGAGGCCGACCCCTGTACGGCGACCGGTGAGGGCTGGGTCGCCGAGGAGGCGTTCGCCACAGGCCTTCTCTGCTTCCTGTTGCATCGGGGCCAGCCGAGGCGGGCTGTCTGTCGAGGGGCAGCAACGGGGGGCGACTCTGATTCGATCGCCAGCATCGCCGGGGCGTTGGCGGGCGCCTGCCTGGGGATCAGTTCGTGGCCCCAGGCGTGGATCGATCGCATCGAGTACGGCGAGCAGATCGGCCCGATTGCCCGAGACCTCGCTGCCATGACGGACCTTCGCAGTTGAATGCCGCCTGCGGGAGCAGCGGCCGGGCTCGCCGGTCAGAAGGGATCGAGTGCTGCGGCCAGCTCCTTCGCCCGTGAGGGGTACGCTGCGAGGAGCGCTCGCGCACGCTCGGCGACCTGGGTGCCGGTGAAGCCGTACTTCTCCATGGCGACCTTCCCGGGCGCCGAAGTGCCGAAGCGGTTCTCGATGGCGACGACCTCGCCAAGGGGGCCGACGAGGCGGTGCCACCCCTGGGGCACGGCCGCCTCGATGGCCATGCGGGCCCAGACGGTAGGAGGCAGCACGGAGTCCTGGTACCCCTGTTCCTGCTTCAAGAAGAGATCGGGGCTCGGCATGCTGACCACTCGGACCCGTCCGGCCCCGATGATGTTCCGCACCTCCAGGGCCAGCGAGACCTCCGAGCCGCTCGCAATCAAGACGAGCTCCGCCGCGCCCTCGGCGTCGGCGAGGACGTAGCCCCCCTTCGCGACATCGGCGGGCCCGTCCAGGATGGGTACCGCCTGTCGCGTCAGGAGCAGGACCACCGGGCCGTGGGTGTGGGTCATGGCGAACCGCCAGGCCGCGGCGGTCTCGTTGGCGTCTGCGGGACGCAGGACCGTGAGCTGGGGAATGGCCCGGAGCGCCGCCGCATGCTCCACGGGCTCGTGGGTCGGCCCGTCCTCGCCCAGGGCAATGCTGTCGTGGGTGAACACGTACGTGACCGGCAGCTCCATGAGCGCGCCGAGACGGATCGCGCCGCGCATGTAATCGGCGAACATCAGGAAGGTGGCGGTGTAGGGTCGGAGGCCCCCGTGCAGTGCGAGGCCCGACGTGATCCCGCCCATGGCGTGCTCTCGCACCCCGAAGTGGATGTTGCGCCCCGCGTAGCCCCAGCTCTCACCAACGGCACCCTGCCGGTCGCCCTTGCGGCTCGGGCTCTGGAAGTCGCCGGCACCCTTCAGCGCAGTATTGGTCGACGGATTCAGGTCGGCCGAGCCGCCGAGGAGCTCCGGCACCCGCGCCGCGATGGCGTTGAGCACCCTGCCTCCGGCGGAGCGGGTGGCGAGGGGCTTGTCCCCGGCGGAAAAGCGTGGGATGTCGGCGTCCCAACCCTCGGGAAGCTCTCCGGCCATCGATCGCTCGAACTCGGCGGCCAGCTCCGGATGGGCCTTGCGGTACGCCTCGAAGCCGTCGCGCCAGTCCTTCTCGCGCTGCGCTCCGCGCCCGACCGCGGTCCACATCTCCGCCAGCGACTCCTCGGGGATGAAGAACGGCTCGTCCGAGGGGTAGCCCAGGGCCTTCTTGGTCTGGACGACCTCCTCGGCGTTGAGCGGGGCCCCGTGGACGCCGAAGGTGTCCTGCTTCGGGCTTCCAAACCCGATGTTGGATCGGATGACGATCAGTGACGGCCGGTCCCCCTCGGACTTTGCCGTCGTGAGGGCTGCGTCCACGGCGTCGATGTCGTTGCCGTCGTCCACGTGCTGCACGTGCCAGCCGGCGGCCTCGAACGTGCGGCCCATGTCCTGGGTGAAGGAGAGGTCGGTGGCGCCCGCGAGCGAGATCCGGTTCGCGTCGTAGAGGCACACGAGCTTGCCGAGGCGGAGATGCCCGGCGAGCGACATGCTCTCGAGCGCCACACCCTCCATGAGGTCTCCGTCACCCGCGAGAGCGTAGGTGTGGTGGTCGACGATCGTGTGATCGGGCCGGTTGAAGCGGGCGCCCAGATGAGCCTCCGCCATGGCCAGCCCCACGCTGTTCGCAAAGCCCTGGCCGAGAGGGCCCGTGGTGGTCTCGACGCCGGACGTCAGGCCGTGTTCGGGGTGGCCGGGCGTACGGCTGCCCCACTGACGGAAGCTCTTGATTTCGTCGAGTGGCAGGTCGTAGCCCGTGAGATGGAGCAGGCTGTAGAGCAGCATCGAGCCATGTCCCGCGGAGAGGACGAAGCGGTCGCGGTCGACCCAGCCGGGGTTTTTCGGGTTGTGCCGGAGGTGCCTCGACCACAGCGCCCACGCCGCAGGTGCGGCACCCAGGGGAAGCCCCGGATGGCCGGAGTTGGCCTTGAGGACGGCATCGATCGAGAGGGCGCGGATCGTGTTGACGCACAGCTGGTCGAGGGCCGGATCGGTCTTAGACATCGATTCCTCCGAAAAAAGGAAGGCTGATCGGCTCCTCCGGGAGGGCAGGCAGCCCGCGCATTATATCCGCCAGCCGGGGACCATTCTCGGTGCGCGGTACGGGATTCCTCCACGCCGATTTGTCTTTACGCCGCGCCTGACTGGGGCGTAGGCTCGAAACGCCGCGGGAGCGGACGGCATCACGGAGGCCGGGTCATGCAGTCCCTGAACAACATCCTGCGAGAGACCTCGCTCGACGTCCCGGAGGTCCACCTCGACCACTTTCAGGGCCGCGTCCTGGAGGAGCTGTACCTCGAGTTCTTCTTTGCGCGATGCCGTGTCCTCATTACCCCTTCGTATCGGCACATCACCACCGGCATTGCGGATCCCGAGGAGATCGCGCAGCTCGAGAGCATCCTCGCACAGCAGCAGGATCTCATTGGGCAGCTCAAGCGGTATCTCATGTACGGCCTCACTCTCTACTCGGCGCTGCTGGAGGCCAACTCGTACCACATCGCGGTCAACGATCACCTGCTGATCGCGCGGTTCGTCGGGCTGCGGGACGCCTTCGAGGTGAAGCTCTACACCCTGCGGCCCGATGACCTGCCGACGCGCTACACGGACAAGATCTACCTGGGGCGCGACGTCCTGCGCCTGGACCGACTGGACCGCGATCACTTTGGCCTGGGAGACATTCGCCGGGTACTGCATGAGCAGACCGAGAAGCTGCTCCGCCGTCTCGAGGAGCACGCTCCCGACGGCCTGCGCGCGCAGCTGGAGCGGGACTACCTCGGCGATCTTCGGGAGCTGGTGGAGGACTTCTCGAAGGACGCAAATCAAGTCATGAAGGACTTCCCGCCGGTCTTCCCGGGCGACGAGTGGGACGGTCGGACGCTCCTCGAGCTGAACCGCCGTTTCCGGGAGCTGAAGCACCGGCTGGTGGAGGCCGACGCTCTGCTGGGAGAGATGGAGAAGGCGCTCTTCGAAGACGCACCTCGCGCGGCCCGCTACGTCACGAAGCTCCGCAAGGACGTCTCGAACAGCGAGATCTACATCCTTCTCAAGGTCAACGGTCGGATCACTGACGCAGTCAACGGGATCCGCCTCTAGACGCTCCTAGCCACCCGATCGCTTCGAAGGCAGCCCCTGCTCGGTGAGGGCCGCCTCCACCCGTTCCCGCTGGTCTCCTTGAAGCTCGAGGACGCCGTCCTTGACCGTCCCGCCGGTGCCGCACGCGGACTTCAGCCGGCGTGCGAGCTCGGTGACTTCGGCCCTGGTTCCCGGGAGGCCCGAGACCACGGTGACGAGTCGCCCCGAAGCGCGCCGATCCAGGCGAAGGCGGATGCCGGGCGACGGCTTCTTGGGGCCCCGGGATGCCTCGGCCGATTGGCGCGGCTGGGGCCCCTCGCCTCCGGTCGAATACATCAGGCGCGTGTTGGGCGGACGCTTCGGCACGTCGAGGGAGGCTAGTTCTTCGGTGTCCCCAGCGCAAGAACAGCCCCGAGAGGCACGTGTTGTGGCATGTGGCGGACGCCAGCGTCACCGGTTGGGGACGAAGCCGATCTCCGGCACGACTCGAGGCTCACGATGCCCCAATAAAGCTTTATTGGTGAAGACCTTGGAGGCCGCCTTACATCTCCTTGATGAAGGACGGTGGCACGGGCGTTGCTTAGATGTTAGCGTCGGAGCAGAGTGGGGTTGTGCTGAAGGTGACCATGCGAGGACGTTGGATGGCGGTCGTGGCATTGGCGAGCCTCGGTTTGCTCGCGTCGGCCTGCGCGACCCAGCAGCAGTCGTCCCAGCAGTCTCCACCCCAGCCGCCGACACCGCCGACGACCTCACCGCCGACACCGCAGACACCGCAGACACCGACACTGCCGACGCCGCAGACACCGACTCCGCCGTCGCCCCAGTCCTCTGAGTCGCAGCCCGAGAGCGAGGCGCCGTCGGAGACGCAGACCGCGGAGCGCGCCGGCGCGGGGCAGGGCTCCGAATCACCGTCCGAGGATGCGGGTTCGGAGGGCAGCCAGGCCGGATCCGAAGGCGGCGAAGCGGAGGCGGAAGGCGCGGGCGAGACTCAGTCCGCGGAAGGGTCGAGCCCCGGCTCCGCTCCCGGCTCCGCCGGGACAAGCGGGACAAGCGGCGCCGAAGGTACGGAAGCGCCGTCGGGGCAGACGGCCTCGACGGGTGGTGCCGCTGGCTCGGAGAGAAGCGATGGCGAGGCCGCTCCCTCTGGTGCGAGCCGAGGTGCCTCTCAGGCAAGCGCGCCGACTGCCGGCAACGCCGGCGGGGGTCCGGGCGCCCAGAGGGCCGGCGGCTCTTCTGGCTCGGGTGGGACCCCGCCCGGAGGTGGACAGACCGCCGAAGCCGGTGGCGGAGCCATGACGCCGGAAGAGCAGCGTGCCGCCCTGGACGGGCGGCTCCGCGTCGCCCTGGGCGAGTTCGACGAGATGCTGCTGGAGCAACAGCAGGATCTCGAGGAGAAGCAGCGACAGGATCCCGTTCAGGGTCGCGAGGATCCGGGTCAAGCGGGCGGCTCCGGTGGCGCCGGAATGCAGGGTGAGCGCGCGGGGTCGGGCAGCGAGGGTGAGACAGGCGGTGGCTCGAACGACAACTCCCGCGGTGAGGGAGGGCCCGAGGGCGACAGCCGTTCGGCCGGCGGGGCTGCAGGTCAGGAGGGCGGGACCGACCCGCGGGTGCCGCCGGATGTCGGCGACGGGCGCGGGGACGACATCGTTGCGAGGCAGCTCCGTGAGGCGGCCGTGAAGGAACAAGACCCCGACCTGCGCGAGAGGCTCTGGGACGAGTACCGGGAATACAAGAGGAGCTCGGGCGGCTCATGAGTGGGGGGCGAGCGATGAACGGGGGACGCGGACGCAAGACGCTCACCCTGACCCTGGCGGTCCTCATGGGTCTGGGGCCGGGCACTCTGGCGCAAGCCGGCAACAGGTACGAGGAGGCGATCCTGCCCACCGGCGAGATCCCGGAGGAGCAGCGTCTCGATATCGCCATCGACCTTCTCTCGCCGAGCATCGACGACTACGACCGGGAGACGTTGCTCGAGAAGGGAATCCAGCCCACGGTTCGCAAGGCCGAGGCCCGCTACATCCCGATTCACCTTCGCGACACACTGCAGTCCACCGGGCAGTGGGGTGCCGTGAGGGTCGTCCCCGGTGGTGCGGCCTGGGCCGAGCTCAACATCGTGGGCAAGATCGAGCGCTCGAACGGCAAGTCGCTGAGCCTCAGGATTGTCGCCTGGGATTCCACGGGGAAGAAGTGGTTCGACAGGGATTACGAGGGCAAGGCTCGAATGCTCTTGTACGCCGTCGAGACGGTGGACGGCCTCGATCCCTTCCAGGGCCTCTACAACCGGATCGCCAACGACCTGGTGAAGGCCCGCTCAAAGCGGAAGAAGAAGGATCTGGCGCGCATCCGCAAGGTGGCCAGCCTCCGGTTCGCCACGAAGTTTGCGCCCGATGCCTTCGCCCAGTATCTGAGGACGGACCACAAGGGCCGATACGACGTGCGCGCGCTGCCCGCCGACGGGGACCCGATGCTTCTCCGCCTCGAGCTCATTCGCGAGCGGGACGACATGTTCGTCGACACGCTGAACGAGTACTACTCCGATTTCTACGCCCGCATGGAACAGCCCTATGACGATTGGCGTGCGAACAGCTACATCGAGCAGGCCGCTTACGACTCGCTCAACAAGTCGGCAAAGTGGAAGAAGATCCTCGGCATCGGCCTCATCGCCGCCGGCCTCTTCGTGCCGGCCAGCAGCCGAGGCGCCGCCGACGCCAAGACCATCGCGATGATCGGAGGCGCGGCGCTGACTCAGAAGGGCTTCCAGGACTCGGCCGACTCCCAGATCCACAAGGCCGCCCTGGAGGAGCTCGCCGAGTCCTTCGGAGCGGACGTCTCCGAGCTGGTGGTCGACGTGGACGGCCGGATCGTTGGTCTCAAAGGCTCAGCCGAGGAGCAGTTCCAGCAGTGGAGGACGCTGCTCAGGGAGATTGCGGTCGCCGACGTTGCCCTCCCGGTCGACATCAACGTGACCGAGGCGCACGCGCCGCCGGCAGAGGCGGCTCTCACGTGGTCCGAGGCCGCCGCGATCCCACCAGGCTCTGCCGAGCCGGTGCTCGTGATGCCCGCCGCTGGGTCTCCGCCCTCCCACCCCTGAAAACCGGTACGCTCCAGGTCAGATGATCCGATTGGAGCCCGGACTCGAGTTCCTCCCGCACCTGAAGCTGATCGCCCGTCTCGGCCGCGGTGGCATGGGCGAGGCATGGGTCGCCCGCGACGCGCGCCGCGATGAAGACGTCGTCGCCAAGATCCTCCGCGCCGACGCCTCCGAAGACCGGGTGGCGCTCCTGCGGCGCGAGGCGCGGCTGGTCCGGAAGCTGAAGCACCCTGGCATCGTGCCGGTCTACGGCTTCGAGCGCGGACCCCACGGCAGCGCCGTTCTCCTCCGCCACATGAAAGGCGGAGACGCCGGCCGCTTGCGTGGCGCAACGCCGCTCCAGGTCGTCCGGCTCGGACGGGAGGTGGCCGCGGCGCTTGGCTATCTCCACTCGATGGGCGTCGTTCACCGGGACGTGAAGCCCACCAACGTGCTGCTCGATGAGGAGGGCCGCGCCCACCTCGCCGACTTCGGGATCGCGGCGGTCGAGTCGCCGGTCGACGACGAGGGCCTGACGCTCCACGGCGGCGGCTCCCGTGCCAGCATGAGCCCTCAGCAGAGGGACGGAACGCCCGCCGCGCCCGAAGACGACGTCTACTCCCTGGGCGTGCTCCTCTACGAGCTCCTTGCCGGCCAGCCGCCTTTCCCTGCCGGCGCGAGCGATGAGGAGATCCGCACCGTGGCTCCGCCGCCCTTCGAGACACCGCACCCCGTCCCGGAAGGGCTGCGCCCGCTGGTCGCGTCGATGCTCGCGAAGGACCCCCGGGAGAGACCCCGCGACATGAGCCGGATCGAGGCTGCGCTGGGGACGATCGAGACCGAGCTTGCCGGCGCGCCTTCGACCGATTCCCGTGAGCAGGGCCGCCCGCTCGACCCGCCCCCGCGAGCCGTCGCCGTTGCCGTGACCCCGGACGTGCGCCTGCAGCCGCTGCCCCGCGTGGCCGATGTGGTCGCACCGACACCTGCTCGACCCGCCCGTCCGGTCGTCTCGCAACGTCTCGAGCCCGCCCCCTTCCGTCCCCTCGGGCCGACCCTGTTGCTGGGTGCTCTCGGGCTTGCTGCGGTCTTCGTCGTGCTGGTGCTCCCGCGTTGGGCCGCAGCGCCCGATCCGTCGTCGTCGGAGAGCGTTCCCGATGAGTCGTCTGCCGAGGTCGAAGCGGAGGCCACGCCGGACGCCACCCCCGTCGCGGAGCCCGCGCCGGCACCCGAAGCCTCGCCTCCGCCGGCCGAGGCCACGCCTATCTCCGTGCCTCCGGAGCGGGCGACGCCCAGGCCCGAACCGCGACCGCTCGAGCCGCCCAGGGAGGACCCGGCGGCGGCAGAAGCCCGGCGGCGCGCCGAGGAGTTCGGCGCGGCCATGTCCACGGCTCAGGCTGCCCTGGAGCGTGAGGACTGGCCGGCGGCTCGGCAGGGTTTTGCACGCGCCGCCGCCCTCGAGCCTGGGTCCCCAGCGGTCGCCGATGCCCGGCGGCGGGTCGAGCAGGGCGAGCGTACGGCTGCCCTGGCCCAGCAGCGCGAGACGGCCCGGGCCTTCGAGGCGAAGGAGGACTGGCGCCGTGCCGTGGCCAAATACGAAGTGGCCTTGAGGCTCGATCCAGCGGTCACCTTCGCTCTGGAAGGCCGCACCCGCGCCGCGTCCCGGGCCGAGCTCGCGGCGAAGCTCGACTTCCACATTGCCCACCCGCTTCGCCTCGCCACCGACGCGGTGGCTCGTGAGGCGGAGTTGCTGCTTCAGCAGGCCCACGAGGTGGAGGCGCCCGGGTCACGACATAGCCAGCAGATCGCCTCGCTCGAGCGGGCCCTCGACGAGGTCACCGTCTCCGTGCCCGTCGTGCTGGAATCGGACGGCGAGACCGAGGTCGTGGTACACAAGGTGGGTCGTCTGGGCGTGTTCGCGCGCAAGACACTCGAGCTGCGCCCGGGCACCTACACCGTGGTCGGCAAGCGGAGCGGCTATCGCGACGTGCGGCGGCAGCTGGTGGTCGAGCCGAGTGGCCCGCCGCCGCCGCTCGTCGTGCGCTGCGAGGAGGAGATCTGAGCGTCACCCTCCGCGTCGACGATGGCAGCCGAACGAAGCACCTCGAAGAGGCGGACTTTCCCATCGCGATCGGGGGTCCGGAGTCGGCGGTCGAGGTCCCCGGTTCAACGGCACCCGTCGCGTGGCTTGGTCTCGGCGAGGGCGAGGTCTTCGTTCAGCCGACCGCCGGGGCCGGGATCCTTTGCAATGGCGCGCGGCTCGCCGCGTCCCACTGGCTTCGCGACGGGGACGTCCTGCGCGTCGGCTCGATCCAGCTCGAGGCCCGGTTGGCGGGGGACAGCGTCTCTCTCCGTGTCGAGCGGCTCGGGGACGTCAATCCCACCGTGCCCCCGGTGGTCCTCGTGCCCCCGCCCCGCGAGTCCCCTCCCCGGGAGAGAGACGACGCCCCCGGGCGCGCCGTCACACCGATCGCCTTCACACCCGGGCTCATGGAGTCGTCGGAGCCGAGCTTGCTCCGGCAGGGCCTGAGGCGCTTTCTCGTCTGGTCGGTCGTTGCGCTGGTCGCGCTCGTGGTGTTCTTCATCGCCACGGCCCGCTCGGTCACCGTATCGATCGATCCCGAGCCCGACCACGTCGCCCTCGAGGGCTTCCCGCCCACCGTGCCCTTCGGCTCCCGGTTCCTGGCCCGGTCGGGCTCCTACACCCTCGTTGCGGAGAAGGAAGGGCACCACCGGCTCGAGGTCCCGGTGGAGATCACCGACTCCTCCACCCAAACGCTGGAGTACACCCTCGTGCGCCTGCCGGGCCGCCTGATCGTGGACGTGGATGGGGTCGAGGGCGCCGACGTGATCGTGGACGGCACGTCCGTCGGGACCACTCCCTTCGGCGCCGTGTCGGTGCCGGCGGGGGAGCGCGAGATCGTCGTGCAGGCGGAGGGCTACGTCGAGTTCCGCACGAGCCTCGAGATCGAGGGCCGTGGGGTCGAGCAGCGTCTCGAGGTGGAGTTGCTGGCCAACAGCGCACCGGTGACTTTCCAGACCGTTCCCCCTGGCGCCAGTGTGCGCGTCGACGGGCGCCGCCTCGGCTCCACCCCCCTCACCCTCCCGGTGAGCGCGGGACGGCGGGCGGTGGCGTTCTCCCTGAACGAGTACAAGCCCGCGACGCGACGCTTCACGGTCACGGCCGGCCGGCCGCTCACCGTGCCGACGGTTCGCCTGGTCCTGGCGGACGCGACCCTCGTGCTCGCCAGCGATCCCCCGGGCGGAGCAGTGACCGTGGATGGGGAGTTTCGCGGCGAGACACCGGTGGAGCTGATCGTGGCGCCACGTCGCACGCTCCGGGTGCGTGTGGCCAAAGCGGGACACGACATCGCCGTGCGGGACGTGGAGATCGCGCCTGGTGAGCGGCACGAGGAGACGCTCCAACTCACCCCGCAGCTCGGGGAGGTGAAGATCGAGGCGCGCCCACCGGACGCCGAGCTGATCGTCGACGGGAAGCCGCGAGGTCGAGCCGATCAGACCCTGTCGCTCATCGCGCTCCCTCACACCATCGAGATCCGTCGGGAGGGGTTCCTGCCGCACACGCAGTCGATCACCCCTCGGCCCGGCTCCACTCAGACCGTGCAGGTCACGCTGAAGAGCCAGGAGCAGGCGCGCCGCGACGCGATGCCCGCCCGGTACACCAACTCGGCAGGACAGGTCATGGTCCTCTTCGAGGCCATGAAGATCCGCATGGGTGCCT
Source organism: Vicinamibacteria bacterium (assembly GCA_963578825.1). Taxonomy (GTDB): domain Bacteria; phylum Acidobacteriota; class Vicinamibacteria; order Fen-336; family Fen-336; genus JAJDNS01. The sequence goes on along the minus strand of CAUZDW010000019.1, from coordinate 6,784 downwards.
CGCGGCGCGACCCGGGGCGGCGGGCGAACGAGCCTCTGCGCGACGTCGAGCTCGTGCGACCGTTCTATGTGGCAACGACCGAGGTCTCGAACGCTCACTTCCGCCAGTTCCTGTCCGGTCACGACTCCGGACGCACCGGCACCTTGAGCCTGAACATCGACTCGTATCCCGTGGTCCGCGTCACCTGGGAGCAGGCCGCGGCCTACTGCAACTGGCTCAGCGGGAAGGACAAGCTGCAACCTGCGTACGAGAGCCGTGGCGGCACACTCGTGGCCCGGGTGCCTCTCACGAATGGATACCGTCTCCCAACCGAAGCGGAGTGGGAACGGGTGGCGCGCTATCCGGATGGCCAGGGGCCTCTTCGGTATCCCTGGGGACGGGCGTTTCCCATCCCACCGGGCGCAGGCAACTACGGCGACGCTGCCGCAGCCGACGTGCTGCGACGCACCTTGCCCGACTACGACGACGGCTATGCGGCCACCGCACCGGTCCGAGGGCTGGCTGCAAACTCGGCGGGCTTCTTCCACCTCGGCGGCAACGTGTCGGAATGGACGAACGACTTCTACGCCATCACGCCTTCGGTGCCGGGCCGTGTGGCGACCGATCCGACCGGCGCTCAAGAAGGCGAGTACCATGTGATTCGGGGGGCGAGCTGGATGCACGCCACCGTCACCGAGCTGCGGCTGAGCTACCGCGACTCCGGAAAGAAGGCCCGTGCCGACCTGGGCTTCCGCGTCGCGCGGTACGCGGAATAGATAAGGAAGGGGATCGGGCATGACACCTCGCCACCTCCTGTTCGGGCTGCTCGCCGTCGGTGCCATGGCGGCCGCCGGCGATCAGGCTGTGTCGCCTCCGGGAGAGAGCGGGCCGCCGGCGCAGGAGGCGCCGGCCCCGCCAAAGCCCACTCCCACTCCGGCCGCGTCCCCGACCCCCGATCCCGAGAAGTTGCTCGAGGAGTTCGTGCCGTCGGAGAAGGTGCCTGCCGACCGTGCGGTGGCTTTCCCGGTGGACATCTAGAGAGGGGCCCATGAAAAAGCCGCAGCTCGGCGACTTCACCTACCAGGTCGCGTCCCTGGTTCTCGCGTTCGTCGTGGTCCACGCCTTCTACGTGATCATGGTGCGCCCCAACGCCGACGCCGTCCTGGCCGAGCAGGCCCGGCTCATGCGGACGAACCCGGAGTACGTGCAGGAGCGTTCTGTGTGGGTAGTGATCAAGGACTTCGAGCAGGAGGCCACCTTCGTCCTGGCCCTGTGGGCGCTGGCGATCATGGGTGCGAAGTGGCTCACCGCCTCGCGCGAGCGCCAGCTCCTCGAGCAGGAGCTGGTGCCGGTGGCGGCGGGCAGCCGCATCCTTCCCGAGGACGCGCGAGAGTACGCCCGCCAGATCCAGGCCCTGCCCGAGATCGAGAAGCGGCTGCTGCTGCCCCGAACCCTCCTAGCCGCCCTGCAGCGCTTCCGCGCCACCCGGAGCATCCAGGACTCCTCCGCCATCGCGGGGGAGGTGTGCCAGGCCGAGTCGGACCGTCTCGACTCGGAGCTCGCGATGATCCGCTACATCGCCTGGGCGATCCCGTCGATCGGCTTCATCGGCACGGTTCGTGGCATTGGTGACGCTCTGCAGCAGGCGCACCGAGCGGTCCAGGGCGACATCTCGGGGGTGACCGCGAGCCTCGGCACCGCCTTCAACTCCACCTTCATCGCCCTCCTCCTGAGCCTCGGGATCATGTTCGTGCTCTACCAGCTCCAGTTCCGCCAGGAGCAGCTCGTGCTCGACACGGAGAGCTACGTGGACGAGCACCTGCTCCAGCACCTGCAGGCCTAGGTACGGGGGACGACCCCATGGGACACGCGCTCGCCTTCGACGTGACCGACGCCGGCGTGCTGGGCATCGGCGAGGGAGGCAAGCTCGTCGGCCCGAGCCCGGGCTACGCCGTTGCCGATGGAGAGACGCTGCTCGTGGGGGAAGAAGCCTTTCGCTGCGCTCGCCTCCGGCCCCGCTTCGTGATGAGCCGTTTCTGGGAGCGTCTCGACACGGAGCCTCTGGGGCGACCCTTCCCGCGGGGCCTCACCGCAGCGGATCTCGTCCACGCTCATCTCAAGCATCTCTGGGAGAAGGCCGGGAAGGGTGTTGATGAGGTCGTCCTGGCCGTGCCGGGGGACCTTGGCTCGGAGGCGCTGGGCCGGCTTCTGGGCATCGCCCACGCTCTCGAGATGCCCGTCGCCGGCCTCGTCGACACCGCGGTGGCCGCGACCACCGGAGGCTTCCCCGGTGAGCGCTTGCTCTTCGTCGACGTCCACCTCCACCGGGCCACGGTCAGCGAGCTTCGGCAGGGCGAGGAGATCGTGAGAGATCGAGTGGTCACCATCGATCGATGGGGGCTCGACGAGCTGCACGACACGTTGGCCCGGCGGATTGCCGAGAGATTCGTCCTCGGCACTCGGTACGACCCGCTCCACGCGGCCGAGACCGAGCAGTCCCTCCACGATCACCTGCCCTCGTGGATCGACCGCTTTCAGGACAGCGAGCGGGTGTCGCTGTCTATTTCGGGAGACGGGCACGATCACGAGATCGAGGTCTCACGAGCGGAGGTCGAGGAGTGGGCGCAGATGTACGCCGAGGAGCTCGCCCAGAAGGTGAGTCTCCTCAAGCGTCCCGGGGAACCCACGACACTCCTGGTCTCGGCCCGGGCGGCCCGGGTTCCGGGTCTCGTCGGGCGAGTGTCGTCCATGCGTGGAAACGAGGTGGTGCTGGTGCCCGAGCAGGCAGCCGCGGCCGGCGCGCTCCGCGAACGGGAGGCCCTTCGGCCGGGGGAGGGCGGCGTGCGCTTCCTCACGCGCCTCGCCCGGCGCGAACGCTCACCGGAGGACCGCTCGGTCGGGGGTGGGGCTCTCATTCGACCGCCGGCCGTGGATCCGGCTCCCCGGGTGGAAACACGGCACCGCCCGACCCATCTTCTCCTCGGACATCTCGCCCGGCCCCTCACCGCCGAGCCGCTGGTCGTCGGCACCGCTCCTCCGGAGGACAGCCGCGGGCTGCGCCTCGACGGAGAGACCACCGGGATCTCACGAGCCCACTGCCGCTTCTTCGAAGCCGGGGGCGAGGTCGTGCTCGAGGACTCGAGCTCGTACGGCACCTTCGTCAACGGCGAGCGTGTCGTCGAGCGGGTGGTCGTGGTCGCCGGCGACCGTGTGCGAGTGGGAAGCCCTGGTGTGGAGCTGCTCCTTGTCGAGGCGAGGGACTGATCGGTGGCCCGCAAGAGGCGAGACACGAACATCTTCAGCCTGGCGCTGCTCGACTGCATCACATGCGGCTTCGGGGCCCTCATCCTCTTCCACATGATCGTTGCCGCGCGGGCCGGAGCGACCGTTGCGGACATCACCGAGGCCCTCGAGTCCGAGGTCACGATGCGGGAGGAGGAGGTCCTCGAAGGCCAGGAGAACCTCGTGGAGATCAGAAACTCCCTGCGAGACATCGAACGACAGCGGGTCATCACCCAGGGGCTGTCGACCCGGCTCCTCGCCATGCTCCGCGAGATCGAGGAAGAGCTCGCCACGTACGACAAGAAGAACATCGCAAAGCGCGAGCACCTCAACAAGCTCAAGGCCGACCTGAAGTCGCTCGAGGAGGGGGCGAAGCGGCTCTCCGGCGGGCCGCCGACCGAGGAGGTCCCGGGTCCCAACATCCGCAGCTTCGTCGGGGACGGCGACCGCCAGTACCTCTCGGGGCTGAAGGTGGGCGGCGAGCGCATCTTCATCCTGCTTGACGCCTCCGCGAGCATGCTCGCCGACAACATCGTCAACGCCGTCAGGCGGCGTTTCCTCCCCGACAACGTCCGCATGCGCGCAAAAAAATGGCAGCAGGCAGTGAAGGCCGTCGACTGGCTGACGACCCAGATCCCGCGAGAGTCGAAGTTCCAGATCTACACGTTCGACATCCGGGCCCGAGCGGTGCTCGAGGGCACCGACGGCGTGTGGCTCGAGGCGAAGGACGCCGTGAAGCTGAACAAGGCGATTGCCGTGCTCCGTCAGACCGCCCCCATCGGCGGCACGAGCCTCTATCACGCCTTCGCCGCCGCGAGGGCGATGAACCCGCGCCCCGACAACATCCTCCTCCTCACGGACGGCCTTCCCACCCGGGGCGAGAAAGCGCCGCGGCGCGCGACCATCTCCGGCAAGGACCGACTCCTCCTCCTGGAGCGCTCCCTCGACGCGCTGCCCAGGGCCGTTCCGGTGAACACCATCCTCTATCCCATGGAAGGGGATCCCATGGCGTCCGCCGCTTTCTGGAAGGTGGCCATGGCCACGCGGGGTTCGATGATGGCCCCTTCGAGCGACTGGCCATGAGGAAGCGCGGTCGCCGGGGCGTCGAGGTCTTCTCGCTGTCGTTCCTCGACGCGATCTGCTGCGGCTTCGGGGCGATCATCCTCCTCTTCGTCCTGAACAAGATGGGGGAGCCGATCGCCCTCGAGCAGGCGCAGCTGGAGCTGCACGGGCTGATCGCCCGCCTCGAGGAGGAGCTCTTCCAGATCAGGGGCGAGACGACCCAGTTCAACCGCATCCTGCGCAGCCGCGAAGAGCAACGCTTCAAGGAGACGAAGCACCTGGCTCGCTTGCGGGGCGACCTCACGAACATCCAGGGTCGATACCAGGCCAGCGAGGAGCTCTCGGAGATCCAGGACAGCCTGAAGGGACGACTCGTGGCGGCCCAGCAGGAGCTCTCGGAGGAGATGAAACGTCTCCAGGCGCAGCGGATCTACCGGCGTCCGCAGGAGTCGCCGGTGGGTGGGATTCCCGTGGACAGCGAGTACATCATCTTCATCATCGACACGTCGGGGAGCATGCAGCGCTTCGCCTGGCCCCTCGTGCGCCGGAAGATGGCTCAGGTGCTCGATGCGTATCCGAAGGTGAAGGGCCTCCAGATCATGAACGACGAGGGGGTCTACATGTTCTCCCGGTACTCCGGGAAGTGGATCCCCGACACGAAGGCCCGGCGCAAGGCCATCCTGGACCGACTCCGAAGCTGGACGGCATTTTCGAACTCGAGCCCCGTCGAAGGCATCGAGATCGCGATCCGGACCTACTGGCGGTCGGATCGCAAGATCAGCCTCTACGTCTTCGGCGACGAGTTCACGGGCAGCTCGATCGACCGCGTCCTCAAGACCGTCGACAGGCTCAACCGCCCCGACCGCAAGGGCGAGCGCAAGGTGCGCATCCACGCCATCGGCTTCCCGACGATCTTCTCCCAGGCTCGCTACGGGGAGAACACGGGCGTCCGCTTCGCCACGCTCATGCGGCTGCTGTGCGAGCGAAACGGCGGGGCCTTCGTGGCACTCAACGACCTGACGCCGTAGGAACCGCGCGGTTCTGCGGTCCCCGGGACCTGGCCGGAGATGTTCATGCCCCCAGACTCAACCCACGTAGGGCGGGTCCGCCTGCCCCAGGAAAACTGCGCCTTTGGGTCTTGTCGACACGCACTATGAGCGGGTCAAGGGGGGGGTTGGGAGGAGCGGTTCGAGCGGAAGCACGGCTTCTGGCGGGGCCTGGCTCAGCCCTGATGGGCGAGGCGGCCGACCCCGTCTTCGACGAGCCCGCGAACACGCCGTGCGACCGCGAGAGCCGAACGCGCTTCCCCGCCCGTGAGCGGCTCCTCGCCGATCGGATAGCGGGCCTCCACGGCGTAGCGATTGAGCGGCGCCAGATCTGACAGGGGCACGGTCAGAGCCAGATCCTCGGGCAAGAGAGACGAGAGCTGGATCACATCATGCGTGCGCGTGAAGGGCACACCGGCGAGGACGAGGAGGGCCTTGATCAGCTTCTCGACCGCCCGCTGGCTGTGGAAGCACGCCACCGCCGCGAGTGAATCATCAAGCGCGAGCAGGCGCTCGGCCGCGGCGATATCCTCGTCAGCCTTGGCGATCCATCGGCGCGCGACGCGAAGGGCTTCAGGCTGCGCGGTCATAGAGGACGACGCCTTCGCGACAGGCGGGATACGCGATCGTCCCGACGACGTCGCGCGCGCGCTCGAGTTCCTCAGCGCCCACGACGACGATGTCCTTCGCGATGCGGATGTCGGCGACGGCCAGATCGATCGCCACGGCCTGCTGCCGCTTCGATCCCGGACGGTCGGTCACCACGAGGAGGTCCACGTCACTGTCGGCAGAGGCAGTTCCACGGGCCCGTGAGCCAAAGAGGATAATCGTGAGCGGGGAGAACCCGCTCACGATCCGATCCACGATCTGCTGGAGCTTCGCGTCGAGCTCCGCGTGCGTGCCCATGTTCCTCTCCTCAGCCACCATCCCCACCATCATTCTACGCCCTGCGACGACGATGGTGGGGTCGTGGACGGCTTCAACGACGTCGCGGCCGGACCGCTGAACGGCCCGTCGGTCGAGCTGGACGTCCTCGCAGTCGTAAGCGACCAGGCTCCTGCCGTCCCCCGGACCTGGCCGGGGATGTTCGTGCCTCAGACTTGACTCACGCAAGGAGGAAAGTCCGCCTGCAATTCTTGCCGGCCCAAAGGCTCGGCTCAGGGAGGAACATTATGTGAAGCCGAGGCAGCCCAGCTGCCTGTCGATCAGTTGCTTGGCTGCCTAGCTCTCCGTAACCGGACGCGGTGCATAATAGCGCCCATGTATCGCGATACATAAGCTCTACTATGGTGCCTACTCGAATGCGGCGCGCGGCAAGCGCCGCAAGGCCGAGGCGCAGCTTGGGGCCCACGCCTCGAGTGGGACCTCAGAGGAGGCCCTCCCGACATCGCCGGAGCGGGCGGCTCTCAGGCGTC
>CAUZDW010000018.1:0-74154 GCA_963578825.1 Vicinamibacteria bacterium | reverse complement strand
GCCGATCAGATCCTGGCCAGCATCGCCCGCTTCGCTCAACGAACGATCGCTATCGACCAAACAGACTCCTGATGCTAACTTCTGTAACGGGACACTAGATCAGCCGATACCCGGCGCCCCGCACCGTCAGGAGGTGCTCCGGGGATCGGGGATCGTCCCCGAGGTGTCGCCTGAGGCGCATGACGAAGTTGTCGACGGCCCTGGTCTCGGTGTCCGGGTCCAGGTTCCAGACCTTCTCGAGGATCTCGCCCTTGCTCACCATCTCGCCCCGCCGCGAGACCAGCAGCTTCAGCAGCATCGCCTCGAGGAGCGTCAGATGGAAGGTCTCGCCGTCGCGCTGAATCTCGAAGCTCCGGAAGTCCACTTCCGCCTGGCCGATGCGGACACTCTGAGCGGGACTGCCGCCGCCGCGGGTCCAGTCCCTGCGGCGAATGAGGCCCTTGACGCGAGCCAGGAGGACCGGCAGATCGAAAGGCTTGGAGAGGTAGTCGTCCGCCCCCGACTCCAGTCCCTGAACCACGTCCTCGGGCAGGTTCCTGGCCGTCAGCATCAGTACCGGGGTGAAGTTTCCGGCCCGGCGCATGCGCTCGACGATCTGGAAGCCGTCGAGACCCGGGAGCATGACGTCGAGGAGGACGAGATCGAGGCCCTGGGGCGTCGGCTCCGGAGCGCGGGGAGGCTCCTCGAGTTCCGGTGCAAGGCGGGCCGCAGCCGTGAGGCCGTCTCCGATCGTCTCGACGGCGTATCCCTCGAGCTCGAGGTTGAAGCGGATGCCCTCAGCGAGGTGCTCCTCGTCTTCGACCACCAGGATGTTAGCCAAGGCAGGCCTTCCCGGCCGCTGCTTCGACTTCGGTTTCTGCCTCTGCCTCCGCTTCGGATGCGGCTCTGGCTTCTGCTTCCTCCAGGAGCCCCGGCAAGGTGATGGTGAACGTCGAGCCCTGGTCGGGACCCGGGCTGTCCGCGGTGATCGCACCCTTGTGACCCTTGACGACAGAGCGGACGATGAACAGCCCGAGCCCGGTTCCGGTGCGGCTCCGCCGCACCTCGGATCCGATCCTGTAGAACCGCGTGAAGATGAACGGCAGCTGGGTGCGGCTGAAGCCCATGCCGTGATCCCGCACGAGCAGGTGCGCCTGCCCGGCGCCGTCGCCCCAGACCTCGACCTCGATCTTGATCCCTTCCTTCGAGTACTTGACCGCGTTGTCGAGAAGATTCAGGACGGACGTCTCCAGGGCCTGGGCGTCGCCTGCGAGATGGAGATTCGGAGGCCCCTGGTAGCGAATTGCCTCACCGGGCAGCTGGTGGCGTGTCAGGGTGAGGTCGATCGCACGCCGCGCGAGGCGCGCCAGATCGAGGGGGCGGGGATCCTGCACCGGGTGGTCCGTGTAGAGCGCCGCATCGAGCACGTTGTTGATGGTCGCGTTCAGTCGGTCCAGGTCCTGACGCATCGTGCGGTAGAACTCCTTGCGCTGCCCCGTCTCCAGCGCCCGGTACTCCAACGTGTCCAGATAGAGGCGCAGCGAAGCAACGGGAGTCTTCAGCTCGTGGGTGACAGCGCTCACGAAGTTCGACTGCCGCTCGTTGAGGCGCACCTCGCGGAGCAGGAGGATCACGATGAGGACCAGGCCCCCGATGAGCAGCAGGAAGAGAACGCTCCCGAAGAAGTAGGCGACGGCGCGCGCCGTGCCCACCTCGCGCGGGGCGCTGTCGGGCGCGGCGAGGATCTGCCAGGCGACGGTGAGAGCCACCGCCACCACTATGAGACCCACGCCCATGGCCACGTACTGCCACTTGGACCGTCGCGAGCGCGAGAGCTGAGAGGGTTCCGCCACCACCTTGCCTGTCAGCCCTCATCATAGAGCGTTCGGGTCGCCAGGGGAGCCTGTCGACGTTCAACGAGCAGCCGGCCCGGGCCGAGGCGTCACCACAGCCCGCCGTGGCCCGTCAGTCGGATCAGCCCGGCGCACGTCCGATGGGCTCTCGAGGGTGGGAAGGTCCCGGGGCAGCCGAATGGGCAACGATTCTGCACGCCCTCCGAGCCGGCCGCCCGAGCCCGCATGACTCGCCAGCCTTCTGCCGCGACAAAGCCTGACGAAACAACCCGGACTGACCCGGCTCAGCCGGTGTGCCAGATGCTCCTGCTGTGATCCTGTCGAGTGACGTCGTCCGACTGAAGCTCGTGACGGAGCGGGTCGCTCTCATCCCGAAGGCCGAGCCGACGCATCTTTTCATTCAGCGTAGTGGGCAGACACCCCAACGCCGCAGCCGCTCGCCTCTGGTTTCCGCCAGCCAGCCAGAGCGCTTCCTGAATCAAGCGCCGCTCGTATGCGGCCACACGCTCCTTGAGACCCCCTATGGCCGGCCCGGTTTCGATCATCAGCTCCTGTGCCATGCCCGTTCCCTCGCACCCGCCCCCTCTGCCGGCAAGCTGCGCCCATTTGCCCTTCAGCGCCATGGACGGAAGCGGGGTTGCGAGTGAAACGGACATGAGGAGCCAATGCGTTCTCTTCAAAACACTTAGCTCCTCGCCTGAGGAGAGAGACTACTCGGACGACGGAACGGATGGGGGGGTGTCGAGACGGCGGACATCGCTCACGTGCGCCCACCCGCGTGCGCCGGAGGCGTCTTCGACCCGGAGCCAGTCCCCGCTGGGCTCGAGAATGGGCACGACTTCTCCCTCGCGCAGGGCTCCGATGGCCTCGGCGGACGGAGAGGCTGCGTCGAGAAGCGGGGCCCCTCGACGGATGACGGTCCCGGTCGAGCGGGCCAACGTCCCCGCCACGGGTGCCGCCGCTGCGAGGAGGCCCACGGTGAGAGCCACCCAGCCCACGGGCACCGTCCAACGCGACGCCGGTCCGAGCCGATGGGCTGCATGAGCGAGAAGCGAGAGGCCCAGGAGCAGGATCGCGACGAGGTCGAGGCGGTAGCGCCGGGCCAGCCGGGACGCCCCCGCAAGGGGCTCCGGGGCGATCTCGGCCGGGTCGAGGTTCATCGCATCACGCAGCGTATCGACATCCCGACGCACCGCGCGGTCGCCCGGCTCCAGCTCACGAGCACGCAGCAGTGCCCAAAGAGCCTCTCCCTGGGCGCCACGGGCCGAAGCGGCCTGCGCCCAGTTCCAGTAGAGCGAGGCGCTTTCGTGGCCGGAGGCCGCCAGGGCCCTGTAGATGGCCATGGCCTTGGGGTAGTCGCCGGCTAGGGCCAGGTCGTTGGCCTCGTCGAAGCGCTCATCGGAAGGTCCCGCCGCCAGGGCCGGCAACCCTGTGACGAGAGCGCCCAGGAGCAACAGGCAGGGCCACCGGGTCAGGCCCATCTCTTCACCGCCTCTCCGGCTCGGCCCGCCAGGGCGCCGAGTGTTTCCGAGTAGTCCCCGAGCTGGGGGGCGTAGCGGATGAAGTGGACGTCGGAGAGGAGCGCCCGCACCGCCCGGGCCCTCTCCGACTCGTCGTCGGCGGCAATGTCCCCGAAGGCCTCGTGGAGCCCCTTGTCCAGAAGCGCGGCGGCCTGCTCCTTGGTCACTCCGGCTTTGCCTGCCCGCTCGATGTCCCGAAGCGCCGCCCGTACCGAGCGCGCGGGCGTCGTGCGGCCGCCCACCCTGCGAAAGGCCCCTCGGACGAGCCCCGCACCCCAGAGTCCCCCGTGGCCCAGCAGGACGAGAGCGGCAAGGACCGCCACCGCACGTCCGCCAAGCGGAGGCAGGGCGAGAAGGGGAGGGTCGAGATCGGCACGCAGGGGAAGCGCGCCTCCGTCGCTGAGGGTCACGGCTGGCACGACCGGCGCGCCGGGAGCGACCGTCCCGGCCTCGACACGCAGGGGCAGCGGGTCCGTTTCCGCGGCGACGATCTTCTGCGCCTTCGGGTCGAAGTACAGGAACGAGACCGAAGGGACCTCGAGAGATCCGCTGGTCTCGGGCACGACCACGAACTCCCAGGTGCGGGATCCGCTAATCCCCTGAGGCATCACCTTCAAGTCGCTCTTGACCTGGGGGGGATAGACCTTCGCCCCGGGCACCACCACCGCAGGGGGACGATCGATCCACTTCAGGTTGCCGCTGCCCTCGACACGCAGGCGTAGGATCGCCGCGTCTCCCAGGGGCAGGGTGTCGCGGTCGAGTGTGGCACTCGCGTCGAACCGCCCGACCGCGCCGGAGAATCCGGGTGCTTCCGGCAATGGCTCGACCGTGACGGTCACGGGCTTCGTCGCTCGCTCCACCGCTCGGCCGCTGTCGAAGAAGCCTCGAGCGGGCAGGCCGAGCCGGAAGGTCGTGGCGGGGATCTCGAGCTTGCCGGCCCGGGTCGGGAACAAGAGCTTCCGGAGAATGGGCAAGCGCCGAAACGATTCTCCGTTCAGCGTGGCGGCCTCGCCGGAGGGGTGCGTCTCGGGTCGCTCGAGCTCCTCCGCCCAGAAGCCCGTGAACTGTGGAGCCTCCTTGAAGTTCAAATCGGACACGGCCACCTGGGTGTAGAGATAGTAGGTCAGGAGAAGCGGCTCGCCGACCCGGAGAGTCGTCCGGGAGGGGGAAGCCATGACCAGCACCCTGGGTTCTGTGGCACGACGACGTTGGGGACGGCGACGGCCGAAGGCATCCCCGAAAGGGTCCAGACCGAAGGGGTCGGATCCGCGGCTCGGATCGCGATCGAGCAGGCGCCCCGGTACAACCTCGATCGCGAGTGCGGGGGCCGTCTCGGTGCCGGCTGTCACCGGACCGACCTCGGCTCGGCCCTCCCCCTGTGGCTGGAGCACCCAGGTCCAGCTGCGCGTCTGGGTCATGCGCCCGTTCACGATCGACACCTGCGTGGACTGGACCGGACCGCCTGCGACGACGAGGTTGGTGAGCGTCGGAAGGGCCACGGCTTCGGGCGCGTCGCTGCCCGCGAGGGTGATCGTCAGCTGGACCTGGTCTTCGACACCGATCCGCGGGGCGTCGACGGTGGAGCGCACGGTATAGGAGGCGGCCTCGGCGACGGCGCCCAGGCAAACAGCCGTCGCGAGGGCGCCGACCAGAATCGCGCTGCGCTCCACCCTCACCAGTCCTTGCCGTTCTTCTTCTTGGCCCGCTGCTCCGCCAACAACCGCTTCTGCTCCGCCTTCTCGTTTTCCTGGAGGGCGTCGAGGAGCTGCATGGCCCGCTCTTTCGGCATCCCGGTCTGCTCGCGAAAACGTTGGTCCTCCCTCTCCTCGGGTGTCTGCGGCCGCGGGCTCTGTTTCTGCTGCTCCGACCCCTTGTCCTTTTCTTCGTCCCGGCTCTTCTGATCCTTCTTGTCCTGTTCCTGATCGTTCTGCTCACCCTGCTCGCCCTGCTGGCGCTGCTGTTGCTCCTGCTGCTCCTGGAGCTGACGCAACGCGAGCTCCAGGTTGCGTCGCGCGTCCTCGTCACCTCGCGCGAGACGCAAGGCGTCCCGATAGGCCTTGATGGCGCCCTCGTATTCCTGCTCCTGGTACAGGCTGTTGCCCAGGTTGTAGCGAGCCGCCGGGGCAAAGGGCGCGCTCGTGTCGTGACCCAGCGAGCGAAAGAGCGTCGCGGCCTCTTCGTAGCGACCGTTCTTGTAGAGACCGTCTGCCACGTTGAAACGGACCGCAGGATCCTCGGGGCGGGCGCGGGCGGCACTCTCGAACGCCTCGAGGGCCTGGGGATGATTCCCGCCCTGGTACTCCCGGCGTCCCTTCTCGGTCAGGCGACGTGGCCGCAGGAGGACCTCGTCGAGGGCTCCCCCCTCCCGGACAGCCGCCGTCTCATCGGTCACTCCAGGAGGCGGCACATCCTGGGACCCTGGCGGTGCCGTTTGGGCCTGGATCGCGGGCGCCCCCGCCAAAAGCGCCGCCACGGCGACCAGGACTGCGCCCGCCTGCCTCGCCTCGTCCGTCCGCCGCAGCCGCGGCAGCGGGAGGAGGAGGCCGGCCATCACGAGCACGAGACCGAGGGCCAGGGGCCCCTGATACCGCTCGCGCCGCCTGTAGGACCATTCTCGAGCCAGGGCCCGGCGCTCCATGCCCTCGATGGCGGACGCGAGGGCACCGAGGCTCGTGTCCGACGCCGTGAGTCGGAACATCCGTCCACCGGTGCCGCTGGCGATCGCCTCGAGCGTCGCGGTGTTCAGGCGCGAGACCACCGGCGCGCCCGAGGCGTCGCGCTTGTATCCCGTGGCTCGGCCCTCTGAATCGAACTCGGGCACAGGCTCCCCCGCCTCGGTCCCGACCCCCACCGTGTGCACGATGACGCCGGCTTCCCGGGCAGCCGCCACGGCGGCGTCGACGTCGCCCTCCAGATCCTCCCCGTCGGAGACGAGGACGAGGACCTTGTTCCGGCGCTCCTCGTCGACGAAGGCCTCGAGCCCCTTGGTGAGGCCGACTCCCAGGGAGGTGCCGGGCGCCGGAACGATGCCGGGCTCGGCGGTCTCGAGAAAAAGACCCACGGCGTCGGCGTCCAACGTCAGGGGTGCCAGGGGATAGGCCTCCCCCTCGAAAGCCACCAGCGCGAAGCGGTCCCCCTCCAGGCGGGTCATGAGCTGGAGGAGCGCCTGACGGGCCAGGAAGAACCGGTTCGGCGCCACGTCCGGCGTGGCCATCGAGCCCGAGGTGTCGAGCACGAGGACCACGTCGACCCCCTCGCGCTCGATCTTCTCGCGGACGATCCCCCATTGTGGGCGGGCCAGCGCCACGATGAGGCCCGCTGCCCCGAGCAGCACCAGGGTCAGTCGGATCCAGCGCCAGCGCTCGTTTGGCCGGCGGACCACCCGGTCCCAAAGAGGTCGGGCCACGAGGCGCGACAGCCGCTGGCGGTCGCGACCGGTGAGCCAGATCTCGGCCAGAACGGCGAGCGGAAGCGCCAAGAGCGCGAACAGCCACTGGGGGGTGTCGAAGATCACGCCGGCACCACCCGCAGACCCGTGGCCCAGGCGAGGGCCGCCAGGGCGAACAGCGCCGCCGCCACGAGGAGCACCGAAGGAAAAAGGTCCCGATACCGGCGAAAAGCACGGTGCTCGATCTCCGACTTCTCGAGCTCGTCGATCCTGGCGAAGATCTGGCGGAGAGACTCGGGATCGGTGGCTCGGAAGAACTCGGCGCCGGTCCTTTCGGCGATCTCCTCCAGCAGCTCCTCGTCGATCTGGACCTCGGTGGTGACCGTGCGTTCGACGATCCGGCCGGTGAAGGGGTCTCGGGTCCGCACCGGCATGGGGACCTCTCCTCCCCGTCCGACCCCGACGGTGTAGACACGAACGTCCATGGCGCGGGCGATGTCGGTGGCGGTCCGAGGGTCGATCTCGCCGGCGTTGTTGGCCCCGTCGGTGACCAGGACGATCACCCGACTCTCGGCCTCGGAGCGGCGCAGCCGTGTCAGGGACGTGGCGAGACCGGAGCCGATCGCGGTCCCGTCGGGGAGCATGTGGAGCCGCACATCGTCGAGCTGGCGCAGGAGCACCGCCGTGTCGGTCGTCGGTGGCGACTTCGTGAGGCTCCGCCCGGCAAAGACGATGAGGCCCACCCTGTCGGTCGTCCGGCGCTTCACGAACTCGGCCACCACGTCCTTGGCCACCTCCAGGCGATTGCGTGGCTGGAAGTCCTCGGCGGCCATGGAGCCCGAGACATCCAGGGCCACGACCACGTCCACCCCCCGCGTGGTCACGCTCTCGCGGAGCGAGCCGTGCTGAGGTCGGGCGAGAGCCGCTGCCCCGGCGGCGAGCCCCAGCGCCGCCAGCCCGGCGGGAAGGTGTCGCAGTCGGACACGCAGACCGACCGGCACATGGCGGAGTCGGGCGGCGCCGGGGAAGACCACGGCCCGGCCGCTGCGCTCCCGCAGGAGGACCACGCCCAGCACGAGGGGACCGGCAAGGGCCAGCCACAACCACGCCGGGTCCTCGAAGCGGAAGCCGGCCCAGTCCATCACGCCGCCTTCCCGTCTTCGAGGCTCTCGGTCTCCGCCGGGCGCAGCCGGGCCTCCAACGCCGGGACGAGAGCACGGACGGCAGCGAGGTGTCCCTCGGCCGCCTCGGCGAGTCCCTGTCCTCGAGCGAACTTGATCCGATCGGCGGCCTGCGCAAGATCGCGGATGACCGGCAGCAGCTCGCCCCCGTGCTCGTGCTCGCGCAGAAAGCCAAGGGTCTCCGCCGTCGTCATCTCGAGCACGGGCGCCTCGAGACGACGCTCGAGGTAACGCTTGGCGATGGCGGTGAGGCGAATGTAGAACTCCCGGAAGGCTCGGGCGTCGAGCAACCCCGAGGCCGCGAGGCGATCGAGAGCCCCGAGAGCCTCCACGTCCGCCGGAGTCCGGGGCTCCGGCGCGGCGGCGGCCCCGGCCTCCTTCCGCCGTCGTCTCACGAGCCACGCGACGAGCCCCGCCACCAAGAGGAGCCCGACCACCAGCGCCACCCAGAAGAGTGGCCCGATTCCGACGACCAGGGGACCGCGGATGTCGGCGAGCTTCTGCTCGTCGGCGCCTCGGGGCAGCAGCGATCCGACCTCGAGACGAATCGGCTCCGCCTCCGCCTCCCCTTCTGTTCCGTCGGGCAGCGTGTACTGAACGGGAATAGGAGGAATCTGCACCTCGCCAAGGGCGTACACCGCCGCTTCGTAGCGGTGGGTCCCGGGCTCGAGCACATCTGCCTCACCGGCTGGCGGCGATTCGATCTGAGGAGTCGCAAGCTCGATCTCGTCTTCCGAGATCTCCGACACGAACCGGTAGGTCGTCCCGGGTGGGCCGAGCGCTTTCAGCTCAATGGTGAACGGCTCGCCGAGAGTCGGCTCGTCCGTGCTCGGGGTGGCGATCACCGTCACGGCCGGCGTCTCGTCGCCCGCATCCTGGCCAGGCCCGGGCGCGCTGGTCGCTTGCCCGGCCCCTGCGTCACCGGCAAGCGCGGCCACGAAGAGCGCCACGAAGGCGAGTCGGAAAAGGCCCTGCACTAGCGCCGTCTCTCCCGAGACTGGAAGAACCCTCGGAGGGGGCCTTCGTAGGACTCGGCCGTGGAGAGCGTGAGGGCGTCCACGCGGGTCTTCTTGAACACCTGCCGGGCCTTCTCGAAGACCGGGTCGGCCAGGGCGCGGCGCACCTCCGGCCGCGACGTGTCCGCCACGATCCGCTCTCCCGTCTCCGGGTCGGTCAGTGCCACGAGGCCGACCGAGGGGACCTCGGCCTCGCCCGGGTCCTGCAGGTGGAGGGCCACCACATCGTGCTTGCGCCGCAGCACGCCCAGCGCCCGCTCGTAGTCGCTGGCCTGGAAGTCCGAAAGGACGACCACGATTCCTCGACTCCTGAGGACGCGCCGTGCGAAGCGGAGCGCCCCGGCGAGATCGGTGCCCTTTCCCTCCGGCCGCTTCGCCAGCAGGTCGCGGACGATCCGAAGCGCGTGCTTGCGCCCGTGCCCCGGCGGCACGTATCCCTCGATCCTGTCGGAGAAGAGGACCGCTCCCACCCGATCTTGATTGGCAACGGCGGAGAACGCGAGGACGGCCGCAAGCTCGGCAGCATAGTCCCGCTTCAGGAGAAAGCGGGAGCCGAAGTCCTGCGAGCCGGACACGTCGACGAGCAGCAGCAGGGTGAGGTCGCGTTCCTCGACGAACTTCTTGACGTACGGCGTGCCCATGCGGGCGGTCACGTTCCAGTCGATCGTCCGGACCTCGTCGCCCGGAGCGTACTCACGGACCTCGGCGAACTCCATGCCTCGTCCCTTGAACACGGCGTGGTACGCCCCTCCGATACCCGACTCGAGGATCACCCGAGTCCGGATCTGGATGCGGCGAATGCGCCGAAGGGTCTCGCGATCCAGCAAGTCTACGGGACCTCCACGCGCTCGAGGATCCGGTCGATGATCGTGTCCGACGTGACGTCCTCGGCCTCCGCCTCGTACGTGAGCAACACGCGATGGCGCAGAACGTCCTTCGCGATCTCCTTCACGTCCTCGGGCACCACGTAGCCGCGCCCGCGAAGGAACGCCACCGCTCGCGAAGCGTGGGAGAACGCCAGCGTGGCCCGGGGCGAGGCCCCGTAAGCGATGAGCGGCGCGAGATCCACGAGACCCACCTCCCGCGGCGCGCGCGTCGCCGAGACGAGGGCGACGATGTAGTCCCGCAGCCGATCGTCCATGTAGATCTCCTGGACCCGTCGGGTGAGGTTCCTGACGGCATCCGCGGCCAGCACTCGGCTCACCGAGGGGGCGTCGCCGGAGATCATCCGATCCAGGATCTGGCGCTCTTCGATCCGAGTGGGATAGTCCACTCGAGCCTTCAGCAGGAACCGGTCGACCTGCGCCTCGGGCAGGGGGTACGTCCCCTCCTGCTCGATAGGGTTCTGGGTGGCGAAGACGAGGAACGGGGTGGGCAGGGGATGCGAGGTGTCGCCCAGCGTGACCTGGCACTCCTGCATCGACTCGAGGAGCGCCGACTGGACCTTCGCCGGAGCGCGGTTGATCTCGTCGGCCAGGAGCAGGTTCGTGAACACCGGTCCCTTGCGCGCGACGAACTCCCCCGTCTTCTGCTGGTAGATCATCGTGCCGATCAGGTCGGCCGGCAGGAGGTCGGGGGTGAACTGGATGCGGGCGAATTGCAGGTCGAGAACGTCGCCGAGCGTCTTCACCGCGAGGGTCTTGGCGAGGCCGGGAACGCCTTCGACCAGCAGGTGGCCCCGGCACAGCAGCGCCACCATCATCCTCTCGACGAGCGTTTTCTGGCCGACGATGACCTTGCGAATCTCGTCGATCGCCGTCTGTATCTGGATGGCCTCCTCGCGGACGGCCTCGTTGAGCCTGGCAACGTCGATCTCGTTCATGTGTCCCTTCGATTCTCCAGGGGGCGAGCGTGCCCGCCTCCTTCAGACGCGCGAGCGCGGCCCGGGGTTTCACCAGGCCGCTGCTCTCCGCCGCCCGGGCCTCGACCCGCACGGCGTCGGACCCTACCTCAAGTGCCCGATCTTGCTCTGCAGGAAGGCACGCCCTCGCCGGAACTCCGCCACGTCCCCGCGGTGAAGCGCCGTGAGGGCGTCCCCGGCCGCTCCCGCCAGCTCGTCCTGGTCAAGCGACTCGAGGGCCGTCCTGACTTGCCTCATCTTCTCCGCGATAGTATCGAGGCTGCCCACGTCGGCTGCGTTGAGCGTGGCAAGCAACACGTCGATACGGGCCGTGTCGATCATCCGAACGATTATACTGGGTCGCTAACCGCCAACGGAGAGAGTCCCCATGCCCAGCAAGAGCCACTATCGCGTCGTCATCCTCGGATCGGGCCCGGCCGGCCTGACCGCCGCTCTCTACGCCTCGCGGGCCGAGCTCGAGCCGCTGGTGATCGAGGGCGGGGGCGGCACCGACCCCACCGACGTCCCCGGCGGCCAGCTCATGCTCACGACGGACGTGGACAACTATCCCGGTTTCCCCCAGGGGATCCTCGGCCCCGAGCTCATGGATCGGATGCGCAAGCAGACCGAGCGTTTCGGCGCGGAGTTCGCCACCGGCGAGGTCACGAAGGCGGAGCTCGGGGAGCGACCCTTTCGTCTGACGCTTGGCGAAGGCGAGCTCACTGCGGACACCCTCATCGTCGCCACCGGGGCCCTTGCACGATGGCTGGGGCTCCCTGAGGAGCTGGAGTTCCGCACGAAGATCGGCGGCGTGTCCGCCTGCGCCACGTGCGACGGCTTCTTCTACAAGGGCAAGGAGGTCCTCGTCGTCGGTGGCGGCGACACGGCGATGGAGGAGGCGACCTTTCTCACGAAGTTCGCCGACAGGGTCACGGTCGTGCACCGCCGCGATGCGCTGCGGGCCAGCAAGGTCATGCAGACCCGAGCCAGGGACAACCCGAAGATCGCGTGGCTCCTCGACAGCGTCGTGGAGAAGATCCTCGGAAGCCAGGGCAAGGGCGTCACCGGCGCCATGATCCGCAACGTGAAGACCGACGAGGTCCGCGAGGTCACCACAGGCGGCATCTTCATGGCGATCGGGCACACGCCGAACACGGCGCTGTTCGAGGGCCAGCTCGAGATGGACGACCAGGGGTACCTGCTGACCCGCAACGGGACGAGCGCCACGAGCCTGTCGGGCGTCTTCGCCGCCGGCGACGTTGCCGACCACCGCTACCGTCAGGCCGTGACCGCGGCGGGCACGGGGTGCATGGCGGCGATGGACGCGGAGAGCGACCTCGGTGACTGAGCCGCGTGCTGCGCTCGCGTAGGCGGCATGGCTGAGCGGCTCCGCATCCTGTTCCTCGCCCCGCAACCGTTCTTCGAGGTGCGGGGCACACCGCTCGCCGTCCTTCACTTCGTCCGGGCGCTCGCCGCGCTCGGCCACCAGGTGGACCTGCTGACCTTCCCCCAGGGCGAGCCGGCGCCCGTAGAAGGCGTTCGCCACCTGCGCAGCTTGCGTCTCCCGGTGGGGCGGGTGAAGGCGGGACCTTCTCTTGCAAAGATGGTCCTCGACGTGCCGTTCGTCGCCGAGGCCGTCCTGCGCCTCGCCTTCGGCCGATACGACGTGGTCCACGCCGTGGAGGAGGCCGCGCACCTCGTCGCCCCGTTCGCCCGACTCCTTCGCGTCCCGCTGGTCGTGGACGTCGACTCGTCGATCTCGGACCAGCTCCGGTACTCGGGCTTCGCCACTCGCGGGCCCCTCCTCTGGGTGGCCGAGAGTCTCGAGGGCCACGCCCTCCGCCACGCCGCCGGGGTTGTCACGGTGTGCACGAGCCTCACCGAGGGCGTCCGGGCTCGGGTCGGCACGGTCCCGATCTTCCAGATCGAGGACCCGCCTCTCGTGGACCGAGATGAGCGGCCGGACGTCGGCCAGGTGGAGGCACTCGGTCGCGAGCTGGATCTGTCCGCGCTGCCCGTCGTCCTCTACTCGGGCAACTTCGAGTCGTACCAGGGGGTCGAGCTGCTTCTTGATGCAAGCCCCCTCGTCCCTGGAGCTCAGTTTCTCTTCATGGGAGGAGAGCCCGGAGAGATCGAGAGCCTCAACGCACGCGCCCGGTCCCTCGGGTGCGAGGACCGCTGCGTCTTCTCGGGCAAGCGGCCCCCTTCGGAGCTCCCCGCGTTTCTGACGCTCGCCGACGTGGTGGTCTCGCCCCGAAGCAAGGGCGGCAACACGCCGTTCAAGATCTTCACGTACCTGGCCTCCGGCAAGCCCCTCGTCGCCACGCGCATCTCCACCCACACGCAGCTCTTGACCGACGATCTGGCCTTCCTCGTCCCCCCCACCGCGAAGGGCCTGGCCGAGGGAATCCGCGCCGCCCTGGGGGACCCGGAGCTGGCCCGCGCCCGGGCCGCTCGTGGCTACGACCTCGTCCAGCGCGAGTACAGCGCCAAGCGGCACAGGGAGAAAGTGGCTGCCGCCTACGCCGAGGTCGCCCGGATCGCCCGTTCCCCACACGGCTAGAGACACGCCTTGGGAACACGCCAGCTCGTTTCGGCTGTGGAAAAGCTGTGGCCCGACGAGCTCGTTGGCTACCGCCGGAACGACTCGCGGCGTGAAGCCCCCGAGAGAGGAATCAGGTACTTCTCGGGCTCACGGGCCATACGGCAATGCGCCTTCTGGAGCTCGGACTCCCCCGCGTAGCTCACGGCGGACTGAAGGTGTCCGCGAATCCGGGCCAGGATCCCGACGACGCTGCCCACGTACGGAACACGCATCGACTGGCCCTCTGCGGGAGTGCGGAGCGCCTCGGCGATCTCCTCGTCTTCGGTTCCGTCCGCCACGGCCTCGGGCGACGTCATCCCCCGGTACAGCTTCATCTTCTGGTGGGTCTCGGGGTCCTCGACCAGGAGCCCGGGCGCTTCGTCGGTCCCCGAGAGCAGGCTGCCGAGCATCACCGTGGAGGCCCCGCAGGCGATGGCGAGGAACAGGTCCTTGTCGTCCTTGATCCCGCCATCGGCGATGATGGGCACCCGGCCTTCGGTCGCGAGGTACGCTTCGCGCACGGCCTGGAGCTGGGGAACGCCCGTGCCGGTCTCGAGCCGTGTGCGGCAGCCGCGTCCCGGGCCGACGCCTATCTTGATCGCGTCGGCCCCTCCGTCAGCCAGACGGGCGGCCCCCTCGCCAGTCGCGACGTTGCCCACGACCAGCCGTAGGCCCTCGTGCTGCTTCCTCAGGGCCGCCACGGCTGCGGCGGCGAGGTCCGAGTCGGCGTGCGCCACGTCGAGCAGGAGCACGTCGACCTCCTGCTCGACGAGGGCCGTCGCTCGCTCGAGGTAGTCCCCGGCAGCGCCCACCGCTGCCCCCACCCGCAGCCGACCCCGGGCGTCCTTGGTCGAGTGGGGCTTCTGCTTGTAGAGCTTCAGGTCGCGCATGGTGACGAGGCCGCAGATCCGGTTCTCGTCGTCCACGAGCGGGAGCTTCTCGATGCGGTGCTCGAACATCGTGCGCTCCGCTTCTTCGAGCGTGACCGCCGGTGAATCCGTGACCAGGCGCTCCCGCGGCGTCATGAAGTCGCTCACCGGTCGGGCGTCCGACTCCCGGTCGAGCGGCATGTCGCGGTGCGAGTAGATTCCGTCCAGAATGCCGCTGCCCTTCTCCCTCTCTATCAGGAAGCTGCTGGCATTGAGCCGGAGCATGGCGGCCCACGCCTCCCCGAGGGTGGCGGCGCGTTCGAGGACCGCCGGTTCCTCGATGACGTAGGAGTGGCGGGTCTTCACGTAGCGGACGTGCTTCGCCTGCTCGGCGATCGAGCAGTTCCGATGGAGAAAGCCGATCCCGCCCTCGAGGGCGAGGGCCTTCGCCATCTCGGCGCCGACCACGGTGTCCATGTTGGCGCCGAGCACGGGCAGGGCCAGGTCGATCCCTTTCACGAGAGGCATGGTGAGGCCCACATCACGGCGCCGTCGCACCGGACTGTGTTGCGGTCGGAAGAGGAAGTCGTCGAAGGTCCTGCCCACGAAGAGGGGCTCGATCTCACGCATGAATCCATTGTTCCACAGCGGCGGGGCGAAGGGGTGCGGGTGGAGGCTCGGGGGCTCGGGCCAGCGCGGAGTGTCGAGGCACCTACGCGGGGCACGTGCACGGCGCGCCTGGCGGCGCGGGGCGTCAGGACGGGCCCGGCGGGCGGTCCGCTCCGGCGGTTCGGCCCGGGTCGGCGGTGCCGGCTCGTGAGTTGCACCGTCATGGGGTGTGCGCGGCGCCTCGTGCAGCCGAGCCACGTAGGCTTCCTCCAGTCCTCTTCCGCAACCCGCCGACCGTGTTTCAGTTGAAAACCATTCAAGAAAAACAAAGATGGCCGTCGAACGCAACGCCTTGCGTGCGCGGCCCGCGAAGGGTGTTCTTTGCGGCGCATGGGGTTTATTCGACTCACCCGTTTCCGGAGTCAGCCCAGGCGATCTCGGGTACCATGCCGGTTGGCTGCCTTCACGTCACGCTTGAGTAGGGCGATTCGTGGACAGGCACGAGATGGAGGAGGAATGACACGGGCAGAACCAGCGATCCAGGACGATCTCGAGCGTCGGATCTTCGAGAGGGTCATGTCTTTTCCGGGACGGATCGACGAGATGGAAACCCGCAGCGAGGACGCCTGCCGTCTGCTCGCCCGCCATATCGCGGACGCGGTGAGGGGGCACGCTCGCCCCAGGGACGAGACGCCGGGTAGGGGCAAGCAAGACCCGCGATAGCGGGGCGCGGGCCGCCGCGTTGCGTGGGGTCCATCCGCTGACGCCCTCGGCGCCGGACAATCTCCACGATGAAACCCCGCTTCGCCGTCTCCAGCGGATCCCACTCCTTGAGCATCTCCGAGAGCGAACGCTCGATGGCGGCGACCCGCTCTTGCCTCGTTTCCCCGGAGAAGCGCCCATGCTTCCATCTGGCCCGCCGAGAGCGGGCGAGGCCCTCGGGCGTGCGCGGTCCCGTGCTCTTGCCGCCGTGCATCCGGCCTCTCCGTTTCCCACGGACAGCCGGAGACATGCACGCGAGATCTGGCGCCAGGGAAGAGGGGCGCCATCGGCCTCAACAGGCACACGTCACCTGCTGCCAGACGGCGAACGAGCGACCTCGGAGTGCTCGATGGTTGGCTGTGCTCACGAGGTGCCGTCCAACGCGGAACAGGTTCTGGATGATTCCGTGAACCGAGAGGAACCGCTGGGCCTGCTCAGGCGACTTGAATCTGCGCATCTGCCGCTCTCGCTGTCGCGTCGGCTGATGCGAGACTTCGGCCCGGTTGTTCGCGTACCGGCTCGTGTCGTGAACCACCGAAGGCATCGTGTTCCTCCGGCCGGGTCGTAGCTCCTCAGCTTGTCGGTGACCAGCCGCCGTGTTCGCACGCTTGGCCCTTGAGCAGTTTCTGAAGAAGCGCTCTGCGGCACGCCGATCACGACGAGGCTGGACGAGGATGTCAATTACATCGCCGTCCTGGTCGACGGCCCGCCACAGATACTGACGCTGGCCTTTGGATGTTGACGAAGAGCTCGTCCAGGTAACACCTGTCACCCAATCGCCCTTCTCGCCGCTTCAGCCTGCGGGCGTACTCAGTGCCGAACTTCCGGCACCAGTGGCGGATGGTCTCGTAGGAGACAGTGATTCCGCGCTCCGCCAAGAGATCCTCGACATCTCGGAAGCTCAGGCAGAACCGGTGGTACAGCCAGACGGCATTGCTGATGATCTCGGGTGGGAACCGGTAGCCGCGGTAGCTGGGCGCACTGTTGTCATCTGCTGACTCTGCCAGTCGTGGGCTCAACTTGACAGTGCCCAGGGAACCGTTCACCGCGCGCCCGAGGGGAACGTCACTCACGGGGCCGGTCGGTGGTGCTCCGCAACCAGCAGCCTGGAGTACCAGTCCTCGCGTTCGGGGAGAGGCGCCTCGAGGAGGGCCCGGCGGCGGGCGGACCAGTCGAGATCGGGCGACAGCCACTCGTCCCACGGGTGGCGCCCGGGCTCGGTGTGCAGCAGGACCTCTCCGAGTCTCCAGGGGTCCGACGACTTGTAGGGAACGATCCGAAGCACCGACACCTCGCGGCCCCCGAGGGGGATCGCGATGAGGTCGTGGTCGAGCACCGCCTGCGGCGTCCCGCCCCTCCAGCGGATGTCGCTCCGCTCTTCCCGCCTACGGCGGCGAGCCACGGTCTCGAAGATCTCCCCGTCCGCGCTCACCTCGACGTCCATGCTGCGCAGGAGCCGCGGCCCGTCCAGGGCGGCAACCAGGGTGATGCCGGTGAGCGACACAGGCTCGGGCAAGCGCAGCTCGAAGGGGCGGACGGGATCCGGGACCACGAAGGTTCGCGGATCCCCGTCGCCGGCCTTGCCCGCGCCGGGCCAGGGCCTCACCTGGGGTGAGTACGGGGGGACGAAGTCCAGAAACACCACGGCGGCCCCGAGGTCCGCCCGGCGCCAGCGCCCCCCCAGCCGCCGCAACCCCTCCTCGAAGTCCGCCGCCGGCGGCAGGTCGGTGGGAATGCCGGGGGTCAGCACCCAGGCCACGTTCTTCGCGAAGCGCACCTCGTCGAGCCACGGCAACGGCCAGTGACGGAACCGCTCGTTCCAGGGCTGCGAGGCCACGATGCGCTCGCCGCTCTCCCAGGTGAGGCGCCAGGCCGGTCCGTACGAGGCATAGGCGTGGCGCACGCCGCGCTCGGCGAGCACCTCGCGCACAGGAGAGAGGTCGGGGAGGAGAAACGGCGCCTCGGCCCGATCCGTGGTGCGCCAGGCCTGGAGGAGCCGGGTGGCGCCGCCAAGCTGGAGAGCCGAAAGCGCCAGCACCGCCACCCATGCCCGGCGCGACGCGCCTTTCGGGTCCGCCGCCCAGGCCACGAGCGCGGCCAGCGGGAGATAGAGCGGTGTCAGGAAGCGGATGGTGTGTGGCGCCGCGCGCGCGGGGAAGGGGAACGCGAGGAGCGCAAGGCCGACAGCAAGGAGATAGAGGGCCGCGGGATGGGCCGATCGCGCGGCTCGAACTGAGAGTATCAGCAGACCGCCGTAGAGCAGCACGATGCCGGCGGCCATCCATCCGGGCATCCGGAGCACGAAGTCCTCGGCGTCGGCCACGACCGGGACGTGGGTGCCGAGGAGGCCGCCGAGAGGCTCGTAGAGCCGGGGCGCCACCTCGGCAAGATGAGCCAGTGCCGAGCTGTCCCGCGCCGACACCCGAACGATGCGCGTGGCCTGCCCGCCCTGCAGCGCGTGCAGCCAGAGAGGGGCGCTGGCCACGAGAAACGGAGCCAGGGCGAAGACGAGCAGCGTCCGCCTCCCGCGGGCCCGCAGGAGCAGCCAGATCCCGGCGGCGGCCAGGGTGCTGGCCGACATGAGGTGGGTCCAGAGGGCGAGGCCGCCGAGAAGACCCACGAGCACGAGCGTGCGCCGGGGATCGCGCCCCTCGTCGAGCGCACGACCGGCGTGGACCGCGAGAAGGAGGACGAGCCCGCACAGCACGAGGGTCGTCGAGTAGAGCGGGGGGGGCAGGGCCGAGAGAAGCATGAGGTAGGGCGGCGCGCAGGCCACGAGCACGGCGGCGGGCAACGCGGCGGAGGGACGGAGGGCCCGACCCAGGCCGTAGGCGAGAGGAACCAGGGCCAGGCCCAGGAGAAAGTACGGCAAGCGGAGCGCTTCGGTCCGCGTGCCCCAGAGCGCCACGAACGGGATCGCCACCCAGGAGTCGAGAGGAGAACCGTAGGGTTGACCCCAGAAGGTCATCCCCTCTCCCGGGTGTCGCGCCATGAGCCCCACGATCGCGGTGTCCGCGTCCACTGGCGTTCTGAGCGCCTCGATCCAGAACGGCACGCGCACCGCGACCGCGAGCAGAAGCGCGAGAGGGATGGCGCGCGACGGCCTCACCGAAGCTCCGGATCCTGGGCTGCGTCCGAGGGAGGCGCCTCGGGAATCGTCTCTTCCCTCCCCAGGCGCGCCCACTCGGGCGGCCACGGCTCCGTCGCCCAGATGAGGAGGCTCGGGCCAACCGACAGCGCCAGCGCCAGGCCCACGCCGGCCGCCGACCAGAGTCGCCGGGGTCCGGGGCGCGGTCGGGGAACGGTGCGCAGGAACACGAAGCCCTGCCCGGCCACCAGGAAGAGAACGGGCAGCGACGGCAGTCGGTATCGCGGGTAGCCATGAGCCGCCACGTGGAGCAGGACGTAGAAGAGAAGGAAAGCGAGGAGCAGCACCACCGGCCGCCGGGGGGGGAGCACGGCGATGCCCACCACGAAGAGGCCGAGGACGGCGAGATAGGGGGCCAGGACCACGACGATGGCGGTGACGGCGCGGGCCCGCGAAACGTCTCCGTACGCCCCGCGCTCCAGGTGGACGATGGGCTGCCCGTGGGCGGCCCAGTACTGCGGCATCTCGTCGCGGACCTTCTCGAAGAGCCAGAGGGGCTGGCGGTCCAGGATGGCCTCGACCGCCCTCTTCCGGGTGTGCTGGTACTTCTGCACCCGCCCTCTCACGGCCCAGTACTCCTCGTACACCTCCTGCCGGGACAGGTGGGTGTTCCCCTGCCACAGGTTCATAGCCCCGGCGGTCGAGACGGGGACGAACGTCTGGAATACCATCCAGTTGCGCAGCGTCCAGGGCAGGATCACGACGAGGGCGGTGACGACCAGGACGGCCGCTCGCCGGCCCCCGCCGCCTCGTCGCCAGGCGAGCCAGATCGCGGCAAGGGGGAGAAAGTACAGCACGGTCTCTCGGGTCAGGACCGCCACGCCAAAGAGAAGGCCCGCCACCGCGGTGACGCCGAGGGACTCGCGGGCGTCGGCCTCGAACAGCCGCTCGAAGCCCCACCACAGGAGCGTCGCGAAAATCGTCTCCGCCCAGAAATGGGCGGCAAACCAGACGAGCTCCGGGTAGAACGCCGTGACGGCGGCAGCCACGAGCCCCGCGCTCTCTCCAAAGGCCTTCTGGCCGATGCGGCCCACGGCAGGCACGAGCAGCGCCCCGATGAGACACTGTGCGACCTTCACCGCAGTGAGCGTGCCGAAGAGTGTGAAGAGGACCCCGACGAAGTACGGATACATCGGGGGGTGGAAGATGAAACGGAGTCGCAGCGGCGAGAAGCCGACGTTTTCCGAGGGAAGGATCTCGGTGCCCCAGGCCGTCCACATCCGCTCGTCGGCGACAGGCGACGTCGCGGGCTCGAGGATCATGAAGAGGAGTCGGACGAGCAGGCCGGCCAGGGTCAGAAGGGCGAGGCCGCGGCGGAAGGAGCCGGACACGACCGCGACCATAGCACACCTCCCGAGAGCGCCCGTCGGTTGAGCTCGAGGCGGTTTGGTCGTGCCCTTTGGCCCGTGCTACGGTCCCGTGTTGGCCCGATGACACGAACGCTCCACTCCTTCGCCGCCCTCGGCGTCGCGCTGGCCCTCGCCTCCTGCGAACATGCCCCCGACCCCACCGACCTACTCGAGGCCGGGGATCGGCTCGTCGAGGCAAGCGCCGCCGGGCTGGAGCGCGACGAAGTTCTGGACGCCGTCGGCCGCGGCCTCCGGGTGGGCGACGTCCTCTACCGGGGCTTCCCGGCCGGCCCCCCCGGTCGCCTCGTCTTCCGCCTCGAGGTGCCGCGCTGCGCCCGACTCGCCTTCGCGTGTGCCATCGATCCCCGCTTCCAGGACCAGCCCGCCGTCGAGTTCCTGGTCAAGGTGCGCCGCGCCGGACGCGAGGAAGTGGTCTGGACGCGGCTGCTGGACCCGATCTCCCGCCCCGGGGACCGCCCCTGGGTGCCGGTCGAGCTGGACCTGGACGACTACTCGGGCTCCGAGATCGAGCTCGTCTTCGAGACCCGGGGATACGAGGAGAGCGGCGAGCCGGAGGCGGCCTGGTGGGGCGCTCCGGCCGTGACGGTCCGGAGCACCGGGGCGCCCCTCGCCATCCTCTATCTGGTCGACACCCTGAGAGCCGACCACACCGGAGTCTACGGCTACGAGCGATCCACGACGCCGGAGCTGGACGCCTTCGCCCGGGACGCCGTGGTCTTCGAGACGGCGATCGTCCACTCCTCCTGGACGAAGCCGTCGGTCGCCTCCATTCTCACCTCGCTCCTGCCGGGTCAGCACCGGGCCGTTCAGCTGCGCGATGCCCTGGATCCCTCCAACGTCACGCTGGCCCAGCGCCTCGACGAACGAGGCTGGGCCACCGGGGCGGCGATCGCCAACTCGGTGATCTACGGCGCCGAATCGACGTTCGACCGCGGCTTCGACTACTTCGCCGGTCTCCACGGCGAGGACGACCGCCGCAGCAAGCTCGTGGATGCGGACGTGGTCGTCGACGCGGCTCTCTCCTTCATAGAGTCCCGCCAGGGACTCCCGACGTTTCTCTACGTCCACACGATGGATCCGCACGTTCCCTACAGCCCTCCCCCGCCCTTCGACAGGATGTTCGAGCCCCACCCGGCCGAAGGACATCCGGCCCGGGATCCGCGCACCGACTTTCTCGAGCCCCTCGATCGCGATCGGATGATTGCGCAATACGATGGCGAGATCGCCTACGGTGATCAGGAGTTCGGTCGGTTCGTAGCGGCACTGAAGGCCGCGGGCGTGTACGACGACGCTCTCGTCCTCTTCATCGCCGACCACGGAGAGGAGTTCCTCGACCACGGGCGATGGCTGCACGGTCGCAGCGTCTTCGACGAGCTCATCAGTGTTCCCCTGGTCGTCAAGTTCCCTGGCAATCGTCACGCCGGTGCTCGCGTGAGCACGCAGGTTGAGGGGGTGGACATCGTGCCGACCGTCCTCGAGGCCATGGAGATTCCCGTGCCGACCGGGCTGGCGGGCCTTCCCCTCACAAAGGCGATGGAGACGGGGGCCCCGGACCGGAGCGTGCTCTCGGAGATCAGCCATCGTGGCTTCGTCGCCTACGGGGTCCGCGGGGGCGCCGACAAGTACATTCGGCGCTTCAGCCCGGACGACGACGAGCTGTACTTCGACCTGGTCAACGACCCCAACGAGCAGGAGACCGTCATTGCCGAGCACCCCGAGCGAGTGCGCCATCTCAGGGCCCGAGGCGAGGAGGCCATGTCCTCCAACCCCTTCCGCTATGTGATCGACATCTCCGGCCACGGGCCGTGGGCGCTTCGGCTCGACGCCCGAGGCTGGATCGAGGACGTCCAGGCCGAAGGCTTCGACGCCGACGAGCGCTGGAGAGCCGGGGGGAACGGTCGATGGCTGGAGATCGAGGCACGCCCCGGCCTAGAGGCCCCACGCCAGGTGAGCTTCACCGTCCGGCCGCGGGGCGCTCCCGTCACCTTGTCGGGGACACGGGACGGACGGCGGATCCCGGCCTCCAGGGTGGCGGTGGGCGCGACCGGCTGGCAGCCGCCGGAGCTCCCGTTCCGGTTGCCGGATGCGGAGTGGGAGGCCGAGCGGGAGGCGGCCATCGAGCTTTTCGCCCCCCCCGACGCCACCCGGCAGGGCATACGGATCTGGCTGGTACTGCCCGCGGGACAGTCTCTCCTGGAGCTCGACGACGAAGCCCGCGAGCGTCTCCGAGCCCTCGGTTATCTGGGGCCCGAGTAGAGTGAGCGCTCGACTTCTCGTCTTCGACCTCGACGGGACACTCGTGGACTCGTCGAGGGACCTGGCCACCGCGACCAACGCCGCGCTCCAGCGCGTCGCCCCGCAGAGCCCACCGATCCCCCACGAGACCGTGCGCGGCTTCGTGGGGGACGGGGCGCGGGTTCTGATCGAGAGGAGCATCCGACACGCGCGTGTCGATCGAGCGGTCGACGAGGTGCTGCCTGTCTTCCTCGAGTGCTACGCCGCGTGCCTGCTGGAGACCACCGAGCTCTATCCCGGGATCCGGAAGGCGCTGGACTCCCTCGACGACGATCTGGTGCTGGCCGTCCTCACCAACAAGCCCGGGGGCTTCAGCCGCACCATCCTCGACGACCTGGGTGTCGGTTCCCGCTTCTCCCGGGTCTGGGGGCCTGACGACGCTCCCGCCCGCAAGCCCGACCCGGTGGGTCTCCTGGCCCTGGTGGCCGAGCTGGGATCGGACCCGGGCAACACCTGGATGATTGGCGACTCTCCGGTGGACGTGAAGACGGCCCGGGCAGCCGGCGTGCGCGTGGCCGGGGTGACGTGGGGCCTCGACCCCGAAGGCGTCCGCCAGGAGGGACCCGATCGCCTCATCGATGACCCGGAGGAACTCGTCTCCCTCGCCACACAATGAAGCCGTCCCTCGGATGTCGCTGTGCTACGCTTCCCGGCAACGTCATCGTCGGAAACACCAATGGCACACCTACTGATCTGGGGAAAGGCCAGCGAGATGCTGGCCGGAGCGCATCCCGTCCGTCCGTCGGGAGAGGTCCAAACGCTGGACTCCCTTCTCGCCGAGCTCGACGGCAAGACGGCTGCTCTCGTGCTTGTCGACCCCGAGCGCCTGGCCGCTGAGCAAGAGAAGGTCGAGGCCTGGCAAGAAGAGCACGGACGCTCGCAGACTGTCCTGGTGGCAGTGACCGACCCGGAGGAGGGTGACGCGGTTCTCGAACGCTTCAAGTGCCTGGACGACGTGCTTTCCCGCCCGGTGACGGCGATTCGTCTCGAGCGGAAACTCAGGCAGGCGGGCGAGAAGATCAACCTCGCCAAGACGATCCGCCAGCTCGAGGGAGCCCTCTATCGGAGGAGCAATGAGCTCTCCAAGCTCAACGAGATTGGCATCGCCCTCTCCACCCAGCGCGACATCGACCAGCTCCTCGAGCTCATTCTCAAAAAGAGCCGCGAGCTCACCTGGGCGGACGCGGGCAGCCTCTATCTCGTGGAGCGGGACGACGACAACGGCCCGACCCGTCCGGCCCAGCTGCGATTCAAGCTGGCCCAGAACGACACCGTCGACGTCCCCTTCAAGGAGTCCACGCTCCCCCTCGACGAGCGGACCATGGCCGGCTACGCTGCGATCACCGGCAAACTCGAGAACGTTGCCGACGCGTACCAGTTGCCCCCGGACTCGCCGTACCAGTTCAGCCGCACCTGGGACGAGAAATCTGGGTACAGGACGAAGTCGATGCTCACGGTCCCGATGCGCGACCACAAGGACGAGGTCATCGGGGTCGTCCAGCTCATCAACAAGAAGCGCAGGCGTGACACCGTCCTCCGGCCGGTCTCGATCGTGGAGGAAGAAGTCATCCCCTTCATCTCGGTCGACCAGCAGCTCGTGGACTCCCTCGCCAGCCAGGCGGCGGTCGCGTTCCGGAACGCGGCGCTGCTGAAAAACATCCGCGAGCTGTTCGAGAACTTCGTGACGGCCGCGGTCACCGCGATCGAAAAGCGCGACCCTGCGACCTCGGGTCACTCCGAGCGCGTCGCCATCCTCACCGTCGACCTCGCCAAATACGTGGACAGGGTGTCTTCGGGCACCCTGGGCGACCTCAGCTTCACCCGCGAACAGCTGGAAGAGATCCGCTACGCCAGCAAGCTCCACGATTTCGGCAAGGTCTCGGTGCCCGAGAAAGTCCTCAAGAAGGAGAATAAGCTCCTCGCCAGCGAGCTCAAGTCGATCGAGCTGCGTCTGGCGTATCGCGCCAGGATGCTCGAGGTGGAGCACCTGCGCCGCAAGCTCCAGGGTATCGACTCGAAGCGGCTGAGCGCGGCGGAGCTCGCGGCCCTCGACGCCTCGTATGCGGAGGAGTGCCGGGAGATCGAACGCGTCCTCGGCCTCGTACGCCTGGCCAACGAGCCGAGGATCGAGGAGAACAAGGGTACTGAAGCGATCGAGGCAACGTTCGAAGCCCTTCAGGCCCTGGAAGTCCGAAGCTTCGACAGCTGGGGACTGGAGCAGGACCTCCCTCTCGACGAGTGGGCGAGGGGCTCCTTCCTCAGCGAGAGGGAGCGGACGACGCTCCTAATCCGCAAGGGCAGCCTCACCAGGGAGGAGCGCGAGGACGACAAGTGGGGGATCAACAGCCACGTCCAGCACACCTACGAGTTCCTGAGGAAGATCCCCTGGACGGGCGAGCTGCGCCGGATCCCCGAGATCGCGTGGGCCCACCACGAGAAGCTGGACGGCACCGGATACCCGCAGGGGCTCACCGCTGCCCAGATCCCGGTGCAGTCGAAGATGATGACCGTCTCCGACATCTTCGACGCACTGCGGGCCTGGGACCGTCCCTACAAGCGGGCGGTCACGCCGGAAAAGGCCCTGGACATCCTGAACGACGAGGTGAAGCGGGGCAAGCTCGACGGTGACCTGGTGTCGGTCTTCGTCGAGTCGCGTCTCTGGGACAGCTCCCGATATCTCGACGAGCTCGGGGACTCCACGAAGCGAGGGAAAGCGCGGCCGTGAGCCAAGCGCCGCTGGTGATCGCCCACCGGGGTGACTCCGCCCACCGGCCCGAGAACACCCTGGCGTCCTTCGCGAGCGCCGTCGAGCTCGGAGCGTCGCTCGTGGAGTTCGACGTGCAGCTCACCGCCGACGGCCACGTGGTGGTCCTGCACGACCCCGAGGTGGGCCGGACCACGAACGGCAAGGGCAACGTGCGGCAGATGAAGCTGTCGGATGTGCGCGGGCTGTCGGCAGGCTATTCCGAGCGGTTCGGCGACGAGTGGGCCGGCGAGCGTGTCCCCACCCTGGCCGAGGCGCTGGCCCTCCTCCACGGGCGAGCCAGGGTCATGATCGAGATCAAGGAGGAGTCGGTCTCGAACGACGCGGAAGGAGGCGTCGAGGCACATGTGGTCGCGGCGATCCGACATCAGGGGCTGGCCGATCAGGTGGCGGTCATCTCGTTCGACCACCGCGCGCTCGTCCGCTGTGAGACCCTCGCCCCCGAGATCCTGAGGGGACACGTGTTCGGCCGCACGCCCCTCGAGGAGATGGTCCCCGACGCCCGGGACGCCGGATGCGGTGTCGTGATGCCCCACAAGAGCCGCATCAACGAGGAGCTCGCCACCCTCGTTCACGGGGCCGGCCTCAAGCTGGCGACCTGGGTCGTCGACGACCCGGCCGAGCTCGAGCGGCTCGCGAGGTTCGGGCTCTACGCCGTCGGCACGAACCGCCCGGGCGTGCTGCTTCAAGCCCTCGCCGACGGGTTGCTGGAGGACTGACGGTCTCAGTCCCAGTCTTCCATCGGCGTGGTGGAGACGACCCTGTGCATCCCTGCGGCGGCGAAGCGACGATACGCCTCTTCCGCCGGGTCGGTGAAGTCCGCCACGCCCGGGACGACGACGGCCGAGGAGCAGTCGTCGAGCAGGAAGATGCGGCGGGCCAGCGCTGGATCCCGCGTCCGGATCTCCTCGAGCAGGTCCTCCACCGTCCAGGCCACGCAGTGGCTCTTCGCCTGTCCCGCGACGATCACCGCGTCGAACGATAGCAGGTGGTCGATGAGGGCGATGTTGATCGTTCCGATCCGCTCACCGGCGGCGTCCTCGATGACCTCGGGGTGAAGGACCGAGTAGTGCTCGGTGAGGGGATTGCGGCCCTTCACCTCCACCCGGGTCGCCGACTGCCGGGCGATCGAGTGAAAGAAGACCGCCTCCTCGACGATCGAGACGAGGGCATGGCCGGTGCCGCCGACCATCGCGTGGTAGGGCCACACGACAAGGGGGTACTTGCCCCCCTGGTGGAGCCGCCCCACGTAGTGTCGGGCCCAGGCCTCGACGTCGAACCCGGGACGGGGCGCGACCGCTGCGGCAACGTGCGGGTTCACCCGCCAGCGCCCCGCCTCGATGTCCTCGAGGGACAGCACGGTGTGGGGCGAGGGATGCTCGCCGGCCTCGTCCACCCAGAACACCGGGTGGAAGATCTGCACCGCGGTGTGGGTGTCCAGGGTGACCACCACCTGGGTGATCTGCGCCAGGTGGCCGTAGAGAAAGGACGCGACCCGGGACGAGTCCTCGACCGCCCCACGACCCGAGCGCCCCCCCACGAACAGCTCGTATCCCGGCACGCAGAAGGTGTTCTGAACGTCCACGAGCAGGAGTGCGGTGCGCGAGCGGTCCGACGCCGCCGGGGAGACGCCGTGCTCGGCAGCCCAAGCCTTCGCCTCTCTCGCGTGCTCGTCGTACGCGACACGGAAAACCCTGGACGCCGAGGCCGAGTCGAAGAAGGCCGGCGCCGGAAGGGTCATCCCCCACCCTCGATCAGCGGATGGATGACGAGCCCGGAGGGCAGCTTGGGGTGGAAGAAGGTGCTCTTGGCCGGCATCGACTCGCCCGCGTCCGAGACGTCGACGATCTGCCGCACCGGGGTGCCCCGCAGGAGGAGCACCAGGCGGCAGGCGCCGCTGGCCAGGGCCTCCTCGGCCTCGGCTAGCGAGTGGACGTAGCCGACGGCGTCATCGGAGACATCGAGCAGGGGGCCGAGGACACCGTTGTGGACCATGTAGGCGTCGAGCGCGCGCAGACAGGCCGGCGATTCGGCGGACAGGAGCGAATCGGCCTCCGGCTTCGCCTCGGCGACGAGGGCGCCTTTTCCCTGCTCGGCCAGCGCGAAAGCCCAGCGCGCCTTCGACGCGGAGACCGCGGCCGCCCCCGCCCGCACGTCGGCGACGCGCTTCAGCAAAAAATGCCCGGTGAGGCGGTTCGATGCCTCGTCGAGTGACGGTCCCTCGAACAGGACCCGGTGGTACGGCAGGACGAGAAGACCGGGCGCCTCCATGGGTGTGAGATAGCCGAGCGTCCAGGCACCCTCGGGTCCCGTCTCGTCCCGCCAGCGGAGCGCCGTGGCGTGGCGATGGTGTCCATCGGCTATGTAGGCCTTCGAGCCCCCGAGCAGACTCTGCCATTCTCCGATCAACTCTCCGTCGTCGATCCGCCAGAGCCTGTGCCCCACTCCTTCGTCGTCGTCGAAGTGAGCCAGGGGCGGCGTCTTCATCGTCTCCGACACGAGAGCGGAGAACCGGTTCTCCGGGTCGGGAAACATGAGCAGGATCGGGCTGAAGTTGGCTCGGGTCGTCTGGAGCAGGCGCCAGCGATCCTCCTTCGGCGCCGACCGCGTCTTCTCGTGGGGCAGGATGATGCCGCGGTCGGGGTCTTCGGCCCTGAAGCGCGCGAGCAGGCCAAGGCGCCGATGCGTCGCGGTGCCCACGGCAAAGCTCTGCTCGAGTACGTAGAGCGACGGGACCTCCTCCGGGCGGAGCACGCCGTCGGCAATCCAGCTCCTCAAGGTGTCTCCGGCCTCGGCGTAGCCGGCCTCGCCCGACGTGCGATTGAGAACCACGCGGATGATGTTGTGGGCGTCGCGGGCGTAGAGCTCGTCACGCCGTGCCGGCGAGATCACGTCGTACGGCGGAGCAACCACGCGGGCCAGGTCTTCGGCATCAACGCCGTAGCGGATGCCGGGAAAGGGCTGGATTTCGGGCACGGGTGTCGAGCCTCCCGGGCGAAAGACGCCGGCAACCCGGCGTCGGCAGAACGACCATGGTACCCAATCCCCGGGGCCGCCGTCTGCGGCAGGATCCTCTACCGCCGCCGCTTTTTCTTCTTCTTTTTCGAGACCCGGGAGGGCCGTATGAAGGCGAGGGCCAGGGCGAGGATCGCCAGCACGATCTCCCATGGAGCGAGCCACACGCCGCTCACCATCCCCCTGAACCCGCCCGCCGCGCCGAGACCCAGCAGCGCCGTGAGCGGAGCCACCGCCAGCGCCGTTGCCCAGCGGGCCCGCCCGAGGGGCAGGATCACGTTCGGGAGAAGGAAGACCCACATCGCCGGGATCGGGTGGCGCCAGACGAGCACGCCGAAGAGCCCGGCCTGAGCGACACGCGCCAGAAGCACAGGCACTCCCCCGACGAGCCCCGTGCGCAGCCCGGGCAGAACGCTGGCCGTGGCGGCGGCCAGGAGCAAGCTCGAGCCGAGCACCTGCCCGAAGGCGGCGAACCAGCGATGGTCCTCCGCCGCTCCGGCCGGAGCGCGCTGGAGAGCCCGGACCGCTCCGACGAGACCATCGCCCATCCGTCGGAGCGCCCCGACGTCGAGCTCGTCGGCGGTGTCGGTGACCTGGTGATAATGAGGATAGAAGGCAGAGAACGACGAGTCGGACACCATCACCGCCGGCACCCCCGCCTGAAGAAACGACAGATCGTCGCCGTAAAACCGCGCCCGGAAGGCCCGGACGGCGGGCTGGTAGATCCAGGACAGTCTGGGATCGCCCACCCTGAAGGGTGCACCGACCTCCCTGGCGCCAGCGAGCACGGTTCGAACGAGCCAGCCCGGGGCCACCACCGTGCCGCCGGCTTCTCGGGGATCAGAATAGGCGATCGGGTGCAGGACCGGCGTCCCGCGCTTCCACCCGGACATCTCCACGGCAACCACCGCGACGATGCGTCGGGCTCTTGGTCCGAGGCGCTCGATCCAAGCCCGTGAGCCTGCGGTCCGACCCTTGCCCGTCGCCCAGGCTTCCTCGCCGTCGAAGGACGCGAAGACGATCGTGCGGGTCCGTGTCGGCTCCTGCGACATCACCCGGGCCAGCTCGATCAGAAGCCCGACACCACCGCCATCGTCATAGGCGCCTGGCGCCTCGGGAGCCGTGTCGTGGTGAGCGCATACGACCAGCATCTCTTCGCTAGGGCCGCGCAGGGTCGCGATGACGTTCGTGCCGCGGATACCATGGCGTTCGAAGCCCAGCAGCTCGACCTCGCTCAGCCCGGCGCCACGAAGCTCGGCCGCCACGTACTCGGCCGCAGCGTCGTTGCGCGGCGACCCCCAGGGGTGGGGTCCGAGGGCCGCCAACGCCGAGGCGTGCCTCAACGCACCATCGGCGTCGAGAGAGGCGGACAGGGCGAGGGCGAGCAGAAGGCTCATGGGGATAGTGAATTATAGCGGTGAGACGCTATGCTAAACTCCGGTGGCTTGTTCCGGAGGATTTCGTTCGAGTGCGTCGATTTGTCCAGTGTGCTGTTTCCCTGTTGCTCACCGCAGGCCTCGTTGTGCCCGCCGGCGCCGGGACGGTGATGGGCACGCCTCACTACATGTCACCGGAGCAGGCGCAGGGGAAGGTCGCCGACTTCCGGGCGGACATCTACTCGCTGGGCGTACTGCTCTTCGAGTGCCTGACCGGCACGCTCCCGTTCAAGGGCGAGACCGCGACGCAGATCGTCATCGCGCACATCCAGAAAACTCCGCCGCGTCCGCGGAGCTTGAAGCCGAACATCCCGCAGGATCTCGAGGACGCCGTCCTGCGCTGCCTGGCGAAAGACCCGGCGCAGCGCTGGCAGAAGGTGTGCGATCTCAACGAGGTGTTGAACGCGGTCTCGACGAGAGCGGACGCCGCCGCCTAGGGAGAAGCCCGGTCAGATCTCGAGCGCTCGCGCAGCGCGCTCGCAGTCCTCCTCGCGCACGTAGATGACGTACCCGTACTTGCCGTGGCCGTCCGAGACCCCGGTCGAGGCGTACACGTTGACGCCCGCCCGGTAGAGCTTCTCGTGGACGACGACCAGCGCCCCGAGCTCGTCGTCGCCCTGCAGGAGAAAGGCCTGGTGGGGCCCGTCGAGAGCCATGTTGGCCTTCCTGGCCTCGCTCGTCATCTTGGACGGCTCCGCGGGAAACAGCGTGATCTGCGTGCGGTCCGGCCCCACCGGGACCGTGGTGAAGGCGAGCAGATCCACCCCGAGGCCCGCCAGCGCGGAGAGGACGCGGTAGGCTTCGCCGGGCTGATCCCCGATGGTCGCGTGAAAGTACTCGGCGCGGCGGATCACGTAGGGCATGGCAGCTCCCAGGGGGCAGGTTCGCCCCGATCCGGGGAGCTTACTTCACTCGGCAGGCCCGCACGCCCTGGGCTTGACTGTTCCCGAGGCCCACCTCTATAGTCGCTGCAGTCTCATGCGCTTCCTCGCACGCCGGGCGCTTCCCGCCCTCGCCCTGTCCTTGGCCGTCTTCGCCCTGGTGGCGCCTTCCGGACGCGATGCAGAGGGAGGGCCCAGCTCCGATCCCGGTGCACGGATTGCAGCCCTCGAGCGGCTTGGAGCGGTCGCCCTGGTTCAAACGCAGCCCGATCCGGATTTTCCCGGACGGAGCCACCGCCGCTACGATCAGCGCGTCGATGGAGTGCGCGTGTTCGGGGCCCAGCTCGTGGAGCAGGTGGACGGGGAGGGCCGCACCCTCAGCGTCTTCGGTTGGATCGACGAGGGCCTCACAGCCGACGTCGTTCCCGGTCTCTCGGCCGACCAGGCCGTCCGGGTGGCCGAGGCCACCTACCCCCGGGGCGCCCTCGGCGTCGGGACGCCGGAGCTGGTCCTCCTGCCGTGGAACGATGGGGCGCTCCTGACCTGGACTCTCTGGATCCGATTCGACCACCATCTCGACCGCGTCTTCGTCGATGCTCGAAGCGGCGGCCTCGTGTGGCACTACGCCGACCTGCGCACCGACTCCTCGGTGGGCCTGGGGACGGGCGTGTGGGGAGATCGAAAGAAGGTCTCGGCGAGCCCGGTGGCGGACGGCTTCCGGGCCGACGACCGCCTGCGGCCGCCGACGGTAGCGACCTACGACTTCCTGTACAACCTCACGATCACGAGCCGGGCGCTCGCCGAAGAGCACATCGACCCCATGTACCTCGCCCGCAGCATCAACAACACGTGGGTCGACGGGGCGGTGGTGGATGCTCACGTCTACGCGGGCTGGACGTACGACTACTACTTCAAGCAGCACGGGCGGCGCGGGATCGACGGACAGGACCGTCCTGTGAAGAGCGTGACCCACTTCGTGCCCCGCTCCCTTGGCTTCGCCAACGCGTTCTGGGATCCCCTGCAGAACGCCATGTTCTACGGCGATGGCGACGGCGTCTTCAACGCCTTTTCCGGAGCGCTCGATGTGGTCGTCCACGAGATGACCCACGGGGTGACGCAGTACACATGGGACGGCATCTATCAGGGAGAATCGGGAGCGCTCAACGAGGCCTTCTCCGACATCATGGCCACGGGGGGTGAGTTCTTCTATCAGCCGCCGGGAGCCGCGCGGCTCCACGCGGACTATTTCCTGGGCGAGGACCTCTCGTTCGCGTTCAACCCTGGACGATTCGCCGTCCGCTCGATGGAGAATCCGTCGATGTTCTGCTCGGAGGCGCTGGGGATCTGCGACCCCGATCACTACTCGAACCTCTACCGCGGCCGGCTGGACAATGGCGGCGTCCACCACAACAGCGCCATCGCCAACCACGCCTTCTACCTGCTGATCGAGGGCGGCGTCAATCGCACGTCCGGGGTGCACGTCGACGGTCTCGGTCCGGGACGACGGGCAGACGCGGAGCGGATCTTCTACCGGGGCTTCACCGCATACCTGACACCCTCCGCCACCTTCGCCGATGCCC
The DNA here is from genome assembly GCA_963578825.1 of Vicinamibacteria bacterium. Lineage (GTDB taxonomy): Bacteria > Acidobacteriota > Vicinamibacteria > Fen-336 > Fen-336 > JAJDNS01. The sequence continues at coordinate 42,064 of CAUZDW010000018.1, read as the reverse complement.
GCCAGGCCACGCTTCGGGCTGCGCGAGACCTTTACGGGGAGGCCGAGGCCGCCCAGGTGGCGGCCGCGTGGACGGCGGTCGGCGTCGAGTGAAGCGAGCATGGGGAGCGGCGTTCGCCGTCGCGCTGGCCGCCACGGCGCTGGCCCCCCGGGCCGCGGACGCGGCCGATCACCGCTTCGGCCTGGGAGTGGGCGGCGGCATCGCCCTGGGCTCGCTCGGCTGGAGCTCGACCTCCACGTGGGATGTGACGCAGGAGACCGCGGAGCTGACCGCCGACTACGATTCCGGCACCGGACCCGCCGTCGAGGCGATGGTCGGCGTCTGGGTGACGCCGAGCTTCGGCTTCAGAATCGCGTTCGGATGGTCACGCCGCGACACCGACGCAACGCTCACAGCGAGCCTCCCCCATCCGTTCTTCTTCGATCGTCCGCGCACCGTCTCCGGCGAGCTCTCGCGACTCGAATACAGACAGCTCGCGAGCCATCTCGACCTGGAATGGCGTCCACTGGTGGGACCCGTATCCGTTGCGGTCTTCGGCGGGTTGGCTCTCGTCCGAGTGGAAGCCGACTTCGTCGAGCGGGTGGAGTTCGACGAGCAGTACCCGTACGACGAGGCCACGTTCCGCGCCGCGGTGACCCAACGTGGTCGTTCGGACGCCGGCGTCGGGTGGAGTGCCGGGGCCTCGGTGTCTCACGTTCTGGGAAGCCGTGTGACCATCGGCCTCGAGGCCCGGTACACCCGGGCCAACCTCGAGCTGGTTCTCCCCGGCAACGCCACGGCCCCGATCGAGGCAGGGAGCCTGCAGCTCATCGCCGGACTTGGAGTGGGGTTCTAGGAGAATCAGCCGCCGACGCGCAGGAAGATCGGGTTGGAGTAGAACCACAGGTCTGACCAGGGATCCTCGCCCCTTGGGTCGGGCTCGGGCTCGAGCTCGGAGCCGTCAGTCCCCCGCACGCGCAGGTAGCTGTCGACTGACACGTCCTCCAGACGGAAGGTGAGCTCGCGATAGAGTCCGTCGATCGTCCAGTCCTTCTCCTCGAAGCGCGCAACGACCCGGGTCGTGGGGTTCGTGTCGGTCGAGCGGTCGCTCACGGGGCCGGTCACGTCGCCAGCGATGAGATCGACCCGGGAGACGCTGGGCTCATCCCCGTGATGGTTCGGCGTGGCCGGATCCAGGAAGCGCACCGTCACCTCGACCGTACTCCCGGCGGGAGCCGCGAGCTGGCCTCCGATCTGCGCGTCGACGGCCTCACCCTCCACACGGGCCGTGACGTAGAGCTCGGAGATGAGGTCGCCCAGAGTCACGAAGACCCGACCGCCCCGGATGGCTTCGAGGATCGCGTCGTGGTCTCGGTCGGCCCACACGTAGGTCTTGGAGTACTCCCCGGGCCAGAAGTCGGAGCCGTCTTCGCGCCAGGTCACGTGGGAGTCCGAGTTCGCGGTGATCCACCAGTGCCGTCCCTCTCCGAGCATGGAGTCCCAGAAGCCGCCCAGCCGAGCCGTCATCTGGTCGAACCCACCAAGGGTAGGAGAGCGACCGTAGCCGCCCCGGGGCTTCTCCGGATCGAGAGTCCCGTCCGGCTTCAGCGTGGACGCCTGATGCCCCGGAGCCCCGGCCATCCCCACCGCGACCTCCGGCGCCGTGTCGTTCCAGTCGCGAAGCTCCGACGGCGTGTTGGCACCGTAGACCCCCACGTCCGTTGCCGAGCGCGAGGGGTGGTTCGCGATCAGGACGGGTGGTGCCGGAAAATCCCGCATGGCCGCGAGGGCCTCTAGCATCCGCTCGGGGGTGTCCCAGCCCGGATCCGCCGGCCATGGCTCGCGCCTGGCGTAGCTGGACTCGATCTGATGCAGGCGCTCGGCCTCGTCGTGGGTGTGGGGGATGATGAGGCTCGAGTGCTCGGCACCCGGGGTGTCGAACTCCATGCCAAAGAACTGGACCACTTCGGGCACCACCAGGCGGGACTGGACCAGCTCCGGGTAGGCCTTCTCCAGATTCACCTTGCTGTGGTTCGGCCCGCCGTGGTCGGTCGCCACCATCCAGCTCAGCCCATGATGACGCCCCATCACCGCGTTCATGGCGATGGGGTAGATGGCGTCGCCTGCGATGATGGGCGTCGGTGGGTCCGTCTCCCTGTCCCACCCGACGCTGTAGCGGCTGTGGATATGATGGTCGCCGGCGAGCCACCGGGAGTCGTCGCGCTCGGCGACGTCGGGCGGAGCTGCGCACGCCAGGATTGAGAGAAGGGCCGCGATGGCCACGGCAGCAGCACCAATTCGCATCATTCCTGCCACTCCTGGTCTGGTTCGTCTTCGGTCGGCGCGGGACTCCGGGCGGCTCAGCCCACGTCGCCGTCGAGAGGCGTGTAGAGCTCGGTGGCCACCTTGCTGAGGCGACGTGCGAGGAGCTCCGCGGATGGTCGGACGGCCGGGTCCTTTGTCCCCACTAATTCCGACAGACAATGGCTCCAAAGGCAAGCCGTTGCCAATGACTCTGATTACAGGGGCTGCAGGCAACCTGGGCAGCCTTCTTGCGCGGCATCTCCTGGCAGGTGAGCATCATCTCCGTCTGATGCACCACCGCCGGCCACTGCCAGACAGCCTTCGAGGAGCCCCGGACGTCGAGCCGGTCCTGGCAGATCTCGCCAATCCTGAGACGCTTCGTCCTGCCGTTGATGGCATCGACATCGTGGTCCACCTGGCGGGGATTCTGTTTTCACCGCGCCCGGAGCGCTTCTTGCCGGAGACCAACACCCGCTGGTTCGAGAACCTGCTGAGCGCAGCCCTCGAGGCTCGTGTCCGCCGGATCATCCTGATCTCGTTCCCCCATGTGGAAGGCGACACCTCTGTGGACCTGCCCGCCACAGGCCGTCTCGATCGATCGCCCGCCTCCGTCCATGCCCGGACCCGGCTTCGGGAGGAGCAGGCTCTCCTGGCGCGGACCCGTGGAACGGACACGAGTCCCGTGGTGCTGCGGCTCGGCATGGTCTATGGCCGTGGGATTCTCATGATCGAAGCGGCACGGTGGCTGGCGCGTCGGCGACTTCTGGCTGTCTGGCGAGAACCAACCTGGATCCACCTCGTGTCCACGATCGACTGCCTGAACGCCATCGAGGGTGCGGTCTCGAGGGACGATGTCGAGGGCATCTACCACGTTGGCGATGAGAAGCCCGTCACTCTACAGAGCTTTCTCGACAGCGCCTGCACCGTATGGGGGTACCCTCGCCCCACCCGGTTGCCGCTCTGGCTCATCTACACGGCGGCCTACCTTTGTGAGCTGTTCGCGACGGTGGCCAGGACACCCGCGCCACTCACCCGAGACTTCATCCGCATCGGGCGCGTCTCCTATTGGGGAGACACTCGCCGCACGCGGGCCGACCTTCTCGCGGACCTCGAGCACCCAACTCTCGAGGAGGGCCTGTCGACGCTGCGGTGAACCCCCGCTCTCGCCCCGGGTGGGGATTCCGGATCAGTCGCCCAGGCAGATGCCCAGCTCGCGGGCCGTGCGCACGGTGTCGCAGTCCAGAGGCACGACCTTCATGCGCTTCGTCGCCTGCGCGAGCGGGACATAGTTGACGGTCGGGGGGTCGAGGGCCACCATGACACCGCTCTTCCCCTCGGCGAGGGCACGGACCGCCGCCGACCCGAAGCGCAGCGACAGGAGCCGGTCGAAGGCGGTGGGGGTTCCACCGCGCAGGAGGTGGCCAAGGACCACGTGACGCACCTCGCGCTCGGTCATCTCGCCGAGCGCCTTCCCCACCTTCTCTCCCATGCCGCCGAGCCGATCGGCCGCACCGAGCCGCTTCTCGAGGACCGAGCGCTTGCCCCCCTTCGGCTGCGCCCCCTCGGCCACGACCACGATGGCGAACTTACGGCCGGCGCTCCCACGTCTGTGGATCTTCGCGGCCACGGCGTTCAGGTCGAAGGGGATCTCGGGAATGAGGATGACATCCGCCGTGCCTGCCACGCCGGCGTTGAGGGCGATCCAGCCGGCGTACCGGCCCATGACCTCCACGACCATCACCCGCCGGTGGGCCTCGGCGGTCGAGTGGAGACGGTCGAGACACTCGGTGGCGAAGGACACCGCCGTGTCGAACCCGAACGTGATCACGGTCTTCGAGAGGTCGTTGTCGATGGTCTTCGGGACGCCCACGATCCGAACGCCCTTCTTCGCCAGGGCGTTGGCGATGGTCAAGGACCCGTCCCCTCCGATGGCCACGACCGCGTCGATGTCGTTTGCCGCCAGGCTGCGCACCAGATCGTCGGTACGGTCGACCTCCTTCAATGTCCCGTTGGGCATCCTCGTGGGGTACTTGAGGGGGTTGCCCCGGTTCGTGGTGCCGATGATCGTGCCCCCGAGATGTGTGATGCCGCGCACGCTCTTCCGGTCGAGCGGCATCAGGCCGCCGGCGGGGTACTCCTGAGGCTTGAAGATGCCGTTGTAGCCGTCCCGGATGCCAACCACTTCCCACCCGTGGTTCAGCGCGGACAGGACGACCGCCCGGATGACGGCGTTCAGGCCGGGGGCGTCGCCTCCGCCGGTGTTGACCGCGAGACGGCGAATCGGTGGGGGCTTCTTCGGCATGAACCCTCCTTCACAGGATGGTGCGTTTCTCGAACGAGCGGGTTCCGATGAACGCGAACAGCGCGAGGAAGCCCAGGAGCCCGCCGAACAGCAGCGGGAGCGCCATGTGGGGCGCGTTCGGAGTGACGGCCAGACGCATGGCCTCGCTCATGAAGGTGAGCGGGTTGAGCAGGAAGAGGTAGCGCACCGGCCCCAGGGCGGCGAGAGCCGACCAGGGGTAGTACGCGCAGCCGAACAGCATCATCGGCCCGAGCACGACCGCGAACAGCAGCCCGCTGAAGCGCGGCTGGACGTTGGTGCCCAGGGCCAGGCCGAAGGCAGCCGAGAGAAGCCCGCACACAGCGGCGAGGGGAAGGAGCGCTGCCCAGGCCGGGTGTACGTCCATCCCGCTCACCCGGTGCATGAGGATCATCATGGCGGGCAGCGCGATCAGGCCGGCCACCGCCGCGTGCAGGGACCCGGCCGTGATGCGCTCGAAGGCCACGCCGCGCACGCTGATGGGGGCCAGGAGCCTCTCGTTCACCTCGCGGCTCCCCGAGAGGTCCTTCACCAGCGGCATGAGGACGCCCTGGGCACCGGCCATCATCATCGTGATGGCCATGAGGCCCGGGAGCATCACCGTGCCAAAGCCGTCGGCGACGAGCTCCATCCGCGGCAAGAGGTTCCCGAAGACGAGAATCACCAGGATCGGCTGCGTGAGGGTGGCGACGAGCAGGGGCCCGGCGTCGCGACGGGCCACGAGAAAGTCGCGCCGGAGGAGCGCCAGGAAGGCGGTCACTCGCGCAGCTCCTTCCCGGTGAGGTGGATGTAGACGTCCTCGAGGCTCGGCTGCGCGAGGCTCACGTGCTGCAGATCGGCTTCGCCGTCGCGCACCGCGTGGAGGACCCGGTCGAGGAGGCCGTCCTTCGGGTCCACGAAGAGGCGTAGACGCTCGAGCCCGTCTCCGTCACTCGCGCCCGGGACGCGCTCCAGGTTGTGGACACCGGGGATCGACTCGAGGTGCGGGGCAAGCGGCCGGGGGGTGCGCACCCACAGATCGAGGACCTGGGCTCCGGGCAAGGTCTCCTTGAGGGCCGTGGGGGTGTCGAGGGTGAGGATCTGCCCGTGATCGATGATCGCCAGCCGCTGGCAGAGCTGGTCCGCCTCCTCCATGTAGTGGGTGGTCAGTATGAAGGTGAGCCCTCGTCCGTGGAGGGTGCGGAGCGTCTCCCACAGCTTTCGACGGGCCTGTGGGTCGAGGCCCGTCGTCGGCTCGTCGAGGAGCACGAGCTGCGGATCGTGCATGAGAGCCCGGGCGATCATCACCCGCTGCTGCTGTCCACCGGACAGCGCCGCGGGCTTCGTGTCGGCCTTGTCCGCGACCTGCAGCTCCTCGAGAAGCCGGCTCGCACGAGACTCGCGCTCGGCAGCCGGCAGCCCGAAGTATCGGCCGTGAAATGTCAGGATCTCCCGCACCGTCAGGTCCGTGTCGAGGTTGCGCATCTGCGGAACGACGGCGATGTGACGCTTGACGTCGCCCGGGGCCCGGGCCGTGTCGACGCCACCCACGAGGATACGGCCGGCAGTCGGACGCACGAGGGTCGAGATGCACCCGATGGTGGTGCTCTTCCCGGCGCCGTTGGGACCGAGGAGGCCAAAGAACTCGCCCCGCTCGACCACGAACGAAATCCCGCGCACGGCTTCCACCGGCCTAGTCTTACCCGTGCCGGGATAGGTCTTTCGCAGGTTGTCGACGACGAGAAGGCTCATGGAAATCGAGTGGGAGTCGAGGTCGTGGATGCTACCACGCCGCCGGTTCGGCGACTCCTCGGCGCGGCTGGGAGCGTCAATCCTCCACCCGCTGGCCGTCGCGGACCACCGTTCGTCCGCCCTTCACCACAGTCCGCACGGCCCCCACGCCCACCCGCACGAGATCCAGGAGGCGCGAAGAGCGCAGCAGCACCAGGTCGGCTTTCTTGCCGACCTCGATCGTCCCGATCTCGTCCTGCCGGTCGAGGGAAAAAGCCGCGTTCACGGTCACCGCAGCGAGGGCCTCTTCGAGGGCGAGCCCCATGGTGAAACACCCCACGGCCATGGCGAAAGGCAGCGACGGAGAGAGTCCCCCACCGGGGTTGACGTCGGAGGCGAGGGCCACGGGGACGCCGGCGTCGATCAGCGCGCGGGCCGGGGCGTAGTGACCCAGGCGGAGATAGAACGAGGCCGCGGGAAGAAGCGTTGCCACGCAGGAGACGCCGGCGAGAGCGTCCATCCCGGCCGCCGACACGAACCCGAGCTGGTCAGCGGAGCGCACGCCCAGCTCGCCGGCCAGCTCGGCGCCCCCGGTCCAGACCAGCTCGTCCGCATGGATGCGGAGCTTCATCCCGTGCTCGCGGGAGGCGAGGAGGATCCTGCGGCTCTCCTCCACGGTGAAGACGCCCTCCTCGCAGAAGACGTCCGCGAACTCGGCGAGGCCGGTCTCGGCGACCGCCGGGATCATCTCGTCGACGACGAGGTCGACGTAGTCGCCGCGTCGGTCGCGGTAGTCGAGGGGCACCTCGTGGGCACCGAGAAACGTGGGCACCACTGTCACCGGGTGAGCGGACGCCGCGAGTTGAATCGCCTCCAGGCTACGAATCTCCGCGGCTGTCTCGAGACCGTAGTCGCTCTTCACCTCGGCGGTGGTCGTACCGCAGAGGAGCATCTCGTCGAGGCGTCCTTCCACGCCCGCCGCCAGCTCCTCGACCGAGGCGGCCCGAGTGGCCGAGACGCTGCGGACGATGCCGCCGCCGGAGGCGGCAATCTCGCGGTACGAGGCCCCGGCCAGGCGGCGACGCAGCTCGTCGTCCCGGTCACCGGCGAAGACGAGGTGCGTGTGAGGGTCGACGAGCCCGGGCACGACGACCGCTCCGCCGGCGTCCAGGACGGTCGCGTCCGAGGTGAGGGTCACCGCCCGGTCGAGCTCGGCGTCGGGACCGACCCACACGATGCGTCCCTCCGATGCGGCCACGGCCGCGTCGACCCGGGTCTGCAGGTCCCTCATGGCGGCGCCGGTCCGCGGGGTGCTCCCAGCCAGCGTGGCCAGCAGACCGATGCGCCGCGTGGTGAAATCGGCGTCGATCACGAGCGATCGGAGCGGTTCATCGCCCCCCCATCCCGGCGCCGAGCCGCTCGCGGGCGGTCGCGGCGTCGATCCCGGAGACCGACACGCGCTTCTGACGCGCACCCGCGCCACTGACGATCCGAACCGCCGAGGGAGGGACGCCCAGGGCGCGCCCAAGGAGCCGCGTGAGTGCCTTGTTCGCGGCACCCTCGACAGGGGGCGCCGTAAGACGCACGACGAGGGATCCCTCCCGCTCGCCTGCCAGCGCATTCCGGGCGGCCCGGGGCTGCACCCTCACCCGCAAGGTCAACGCCCCCTCGCCCTCGCTGATCTCGAGCGCGTCGATGTCGTGCTCCCGGCCGTCTCGGCTCATCTGGAGTCTGTCGGCGTGCGTTGGGGTGGAGGCCCGCCCGGACCTTCGCCCGAGAGGCTAGCGCCTCCCCGTTTCCTCGCGACGCTTCAGGAAGCGGAGGTTGTCCTCGAGCTCGGCCTCCTCCTAGAGGTCGAGGAGGTTCGTGAGGCGCGTGACGAAGCCCCGGATGTCGGTGCGCAGAGCGTGCGCAGCGCGCGCAGCTCCAGGATGCCGCCCTCGACCGCGTGTGCCCGTCCCTGGGCCAGCTGGAGGAGCTTGTCCGCCTGCAGCTCGGCCTCCTTGACGTTGGCGTGGGCCTGCCGGTTGGCTGCTTCGCGGATGTCGTCCGAGGCCTTCTGTGCGGTCAGGAGCGTGCCCTTGAGGATCCCCTCGCGCTGGCGATGCTCGTCGAGGAGCCCTTCCATGTGCTTCACCTGCTGGTCGAGGGTGGCTCTTTCACGCTCCACGGCGGCGAGCTCCTCGGCAACGAGGGTCAGGTAGCCCCGCACCTCGTCGGGGTCGAGGCCACGGAAGCGGCGGGAGAAGTCCTGCCGCGCAACGTCCATCGGCGTGATCTTCATCGTTTTCCCCTAAAACACATCGTTCGGCATCGGCTGCTGTTGACGCAAATAGAACGCATAGTCGAGGAGCGACTGGACGATCCCGTACTGGGCGAAGATGACGAGGGCAAAGAGGACGAGAAACGCTATGTCGAGGGGAAAGTAGCGCAGGCTGGTGGGCAGCAAACGGCGAACGGCCCGAAGCGCCGGCTCGGTCACCATGTAGATAAAGGAGACGAGAAAGCTTCCAAGGGGGTTACCGGGTCTCGGGTTGATCCAGGAGAGGACCGCTCGAGCAATCAGAATCCACTGATACATGATGAGGAGCCAGCTCAGTACCATGGCGACCCCTGTGAGCATGTTGGACAGGACGAACATCCCTCGAAATCCTCCCCGGCCGGCCGTCAGGCCGCAGCCGTTCTCTCTCCAAAGATAGCGGAGCCCACGCGCACGATGGTGGCCCCTTCCTCTATGGCCGCCTCGAAGTCGTGGCTCATGCCCATCGACAGCTCGTCCCCGGCGATCAGCCCCGCCGCCGCCACGCGGTCCCTGAGGAGGCGAAGGCGCCGGAAGTAGGGTCGGAGCTCTTCCGGGTCGTCGAGGAACGGCGGCAGCACCATCAGCCCCTCGACGCGCAGACCCTTGAGATCGCGGATGGCTTCGAGTGCCGCCGGCACCTCGGCTTCCGGGATCCCGAACTTGCGGGTCTCGCCGGCCAGATCGACCTGCACGAGGGCGCGCAGGGTCCGGCCGGCCTCGAACGCCGATCGGGCCAGTCGCCCCGCGAGATCGACCGAGTCGACGGACTGGACGACGTCGAAGAGCGAAGCGGCCTTCCGAGCCTTGTTCGACTGGAGGTGGCCGATGAAATGCCAGGTCAGGCCCGCGGACCGCAGGTCGCCGAGTACGGCGACCTTGGCGTCGCCCTCCTGAACGCGGTTCTCACCAAAGTGGCGTACGCCAGCGCCAAACGCGGTCCTCACTGCGTCCGCCGGAAACGTCTTGCTGACCGCGACGAGGGTGACTTCCTCCGGCGGACGCGAGGCCCGCTCCGCCGAACGGGCGATCCGCTCCCGCACGGCGGCGACGCGGTCCGCGATCACTGCTTGAGCGCCTCGATCAGGCCCTGGGCCGTCGCAACGTACTGGGCGTTGTCCGGGTTCGTCGCGAGGTACGTCTCGAGGTGCGCGACGGATTCCGGGACCCTGCCCTGTCCGACGAGGATGGTGCCGAGGTGGTAGTGAGCCTCGCCCAGCTTCGGGTCTACGGCCAGCGCCGTTTCGAAAGCCGCCAGGGCCTCGGCGCCGTTGCCACCGTCCAGCAGGAACAGCCCACGGTTGAACTGCGAGACCGCGTCCTCCGGATTGTCGCTGGCCTGCTCGGCGAGGAGCGCCATCGCCTCGTCTCCTCGGCCGGTCTTGCGGTAGAGCTCGGCGAGCGCGGCCACGAAGGAGGCATCTCCAGGGCGCAGGTCGAGAGCCGACAAGAGGCTCATTTCGGCGTTCTCCCAGTCCTCTCTCTTGTCGTAGACGTAGGCCAGGTTGCGATAGACCTCGGGGATCCCGGGCTGGAGCTCCAGGATCTCCTTGAACAGCGCCTCGGCTTCGTCGAGGCTGCCGACCCGGGCCAGCTCCACACCCTCGCCAAATTTCTCCTGGATGAGCTCGGCGTTCGGACCCGCCTGCTTCGCTGCAGCCTCGAGGCTGATGATCTGGAGATCGGGGATGGGCGTCATGCCCCCCATCCCGATTCGCATGGTGAGAACGGCGTCGAGGTATCCCTCCTTGCTCGCGGTGATCTTGTAGCCGCCGGCGGGCAGGCCAACGTGAATGTACTCACCCTTGTCGTTGGTCTGGACCTCGAAGGGTGACCTCGCGCCGTCCGTGAATTCGATGAAGACCTTCGCGTCGGCCACGGGCGCCTCCTCGTCGTCGAAGACCTTGCCCCGGGCCCCCCCGCGGCTCTGTGCCTGGACCGAGGGCACCAGAAGTGCGACGACGGCGAGAGTTCCGACCGCAATGAGCGCACGCTTCATGGCTGTTCCTCCTTCACTCGATCAACTTATTTTCGCATGCCCGCTCGGAGGGCGGTAGGGGATCGGGTCCGTGGCGCCGGCCTCCCGAAATCCCCGGAGCCGCAGGAGGCAGGATTCGCAGCCCCCACAGGCCCGATCGCCGGCCTGATAGCAGGACCAGGTTTTTTCGAACGGCACCTCGAGGTCGCGGCCCCGGCGCACGATCTCGGCCTTGGACAGTGCGATCACGGGGGTCACGACCCGAAGCGAGGTCTCCGGCCGGGTGCCCAGGGTGATGGCCTCCTCGAACGCGCGGAAGAACTCCGGGCGACAGTCCGGATAGCCGGACGAGTCCTCCCAGACGGCACCGACGAAGATGGCCCGGGCCCCCAGCACCTCGCCCCACGAGGCTGCCGCCGAGAGCATGTGGGCGTTCCGAAACGGCACGTAGGAGGTCGGGACGGCTCCCGAGACCGGCTCCCCGACCCGCACCGGAACCCTGGGATCGGTCAGGCTGCTGCCGCCGATCTGGCGCAGGTCGGACAAGTCGACCACGAGCCGATCCTGGACGCCGAAGTGGTCGGCCAGCGCTCGAAAGCACTCGAGCTCCCGATCCTCGGTGCGCTGCCCGTAGTTGGCGTGAAGAAACGCCAGGCGATACTCCTGCCTGGCCATGGCCGCGACGACGGCGGAGTCCATGCCTCCGCTGACGCAGACGACGGCGAGGGGGCGCGGGCTCACACTCCCCTCTCGACCCCGGGCCACAGGAGCTTGTGCAGCTGTAGCTGCAGCCGTACAGGCAGGGCGTCGCCGAGGATCCACTCACCGAGCTTTCCCGGGGCGAGGCCGCCATGGACAGGGGAGAAGAGCACGGTGCATCGGGCTGCCAGGTCCTTCTCGTGAACCAGGGCCCGCGCCCACTCGTAGTCCGCTCGATCGGCAAGGACGAACTTCGCCTCGTCCGTGGCCCGGAGCCGATCCAGATTGGCCCAGTCCATCCTGTCGCTCTCACCCGAGCCGGGGGCCTTGATGTCCATGACGGTCACGGCCCGCTCGTCCAGGGGCCCGAGCGAGATGTGACCCGAGGTCTCGACGGTCACCTCCCAGCCCTCGTCCAGGAGGCGGCTGACGAGCAGGAACGCCTCGGGCTGGGCGAGGGGCTCTCCGCCGGTGAGGCAGACCAGCCGCGTGCCGTGGACGGCGATCTGCTCCACGATCTGATCCAGCTCCTGCCGCACGCCCTCGTGAAACGCGTAGGCGGTGTCGCACCAGACGCAGCGCAGCGGGCAGCCGGTGAGACGCACGAACACGCAGGGGCGACCGGCGCGCGTCCCCTCTCCCTGGATGGAGCAGAACACCTCGTTGACGGTGAGCATTCCTACTCCGAGTACGTGGCGCTGCAGCCGGGGGCCTCCCAGACACGGACGCGGGACAGATGACGGCCCTCCGACCCCATCCGGGCCCCGACCTCGCGAAAGAAGTACCGGGCCACGACCTCGGCCGACGGGCTCACGCCGGCGAAATCGGGATGCGAGGTGATGTCCCCGTAGTGAAGACGCTGGCAGACTTCGCCCACGGCCTTCTTCAGGTGCTCGAAGTCGACGACGACGCCCAGGCGGTCGAGGGCCTCCCCCGACGCCACGACCTCGACCCGCCAGTCGTGCCCGTGCTGAGGCTCGATGGGCGTGCCGCCGTCGTGGAGGACGTGGGTCGCACAGAACGTCGTTTCGTAGGCCACCTCGAACAAGAGCGATCCTCCGGAGCTCACCATTGTCGCCGTCACCCCGGGGCGCTGTCCAGGGGGGTCCGCTATGATGTGCCGCTCATGGGCGACCCACCCTCACTCCACCAGCCGTACGATCTGCGCCGGGGCGCTCTCCTGGTGGTCGTGTCCGCCCTTCTCTTCGCCGGGATGGCGGCGGCGGTCCGTGTGGCCTCGCAGGAGCTCCCGACCGCTCCGATCGTCTTCTTCCGCCACTTCCTGATGCTGCTCTTCGTCGCCCCGTGGCTCATCCCGCAGGGGCGAGGGGCTCTCAGGACCCGGGACCTTCGCAGCCATGTGGTCCGAGGCCTGGCCGGCCTGGCCGCCGTGTCCTGCTACTTCTATGCGATCGCCCACCTGCCCCTGGCCGACGCGGTGCTCCTCAATCAGTCTCTTCCCCTCTTCGTTCCCCTGGTGGAACGGGTCTGGCTCGGCGAGCCCATCCCCCGACGCCTGTGGCGCGTGCTCTTGATCGGGTTCTGTGGCCTGCTCCTGATCCTGCGCCCGGGCATCGGCGCCTTCGAGCCTGTCGCCCTCGTGGGCCTCGCCTCGGCGATCTTCGCATCCATCGCGCAGGTGGGAATCCGGCGCCTGACCCGCACCGAGCCGATCACGCGGATCGTCGTCTATTTCGGTCTCATCGCCGCGACCGCCGTCGCCCCGGCGGCGGCCCTCACTTGGCGCACCCCGTCGGCCGTCATCTGGGCGGTCCTGCTGTTGCTGGGCGGGCTCGCCACCGTGGGTCAGCTCACGCTGACTCGCGCCTACGTCTACGCCCCGGCGGCGCGCATCGGGCCGTTCCTCTACGCGGGGCCCGTCTTCGCCGGCCTTCTCGACTGGGCCCTCTGGGGTCGGCTGCCAGACCTGCTCTTCGTCGCCGGCGCGGTCCTCGTCGTGACGGCGGCCACGCTGGCGCTCCGCATCCGGGGTGGGACGCCGGTCATGACGGCGGCTCCCGTTGATCCCCCTCGGCGCAGCGGCTAATCTCCGTCGATCATGTCCAATATTCGCCCGGGGACCATCAGCGTCTGGGAGCAGCTCTCGCCCGTGCTCGCGATCTTTCGGCTGGTTCCCGAGGAGGGGCACCCCTTTCCCCGCTACGAGGCCGGACAGTACATGGCTCTGCGACGTGAGGACTGCCGGCTCACTCGACGCGTGACCGGTCCGGACGGGGAGAGGCGCTTCATCCCGGACCTGGACGAGACCGGGCGGCAGAAGCGCGGGCCGGTGACCCACGCCTACTCCATCGCCTCGGCGCCCTTCCAGACCGAGAGCCTGGGCCACGTGGAGTTTCTCGTCATCCTCGAGCTGGCCAGCACCCTGGGTCGTTTCACCGAGTCGCTGTTCGACATGGAGCCCCGGGAGGGTGGCGAGATGGGCTACGTGGAGCGCATCGTCGGCGAGTTCACCCTCTCGCGTCGTACCGAGGGAATGCCCCACGTGCTCATGGTCGCCACCGGCACCGGCCTCGCGCCCCTCGCTTCCATGGTGCGCCAGATCGACCACGACGCCTCGGCCGGACGTCCGGTCCCGCAGCGCGTCACGCTCCTCGTCGCCAACCGCACCCGCGCCGAGCTCGCCTTCCACGAGGAGCTCGCCGCCATCGCCGCCGCCCGCCGCTTCGACTTCGTCTACGTGCCGTCGGTGAGCCGGCCGGGCGACGAGCAGGGGCGCGAGGCCATCGGTCGCGGCCGTGCCAACAACGTCCTCCGCCTGGCCCTGGACCTTCCGATGGCGGAGGAGGAAGCGCTGGCGGAAGCGCGCAAGGAGGGCCGCGATACGAAGGCTCTCGAGGCCGGGGTCGCCCGGGCCGTGGCGCCCCACCTGCCACCGGGAGTCGACCTCCGTGCGCTCCGGGCGCGCCTCGACCCCGAGACGGCCGCCGTCCTCACCTGCGGCAACGCCCAGGCCATGGCGGACATCCGCAAGGCGGCGGAGACCCGGGGGATGCGGGTCGAGCAGGAGGAGTGGTAGGGGTCTTCTAGAACCTGTAGCCGATCGCCGCACCCATCTGGAACGACGTGGACTGATAGAGGCCCTCGTAGCCGTACCGGCTCAGCCCGTCGGTTGAGCGATCGCGGAAGAGCAGGTATCGGCCGAACAGGTCGATCTGAAAATTCTCGTAGCGATACGTGCCTCCCAGGCCGAAGACGTGGCGGTCCTCGTCGTGAAGGAACGGCGAGATCGTGGCCGTGGGCTGGGGGCTGTGATCGTACGCGTATCCGCCGCGAACCGCCCATGTGTCGCTCAGCAGGTACTCGACGCCCAGCCGGCCCTCCCAGATGTTCTCGTAGTCCTGCGGAAGCTCGGTCCTCGTGATCCCCTCTTCGTTGGGATACGTGAAGAGCACCGAGTCGAAGCTCGACCAGAAGGTGTAGATGATGTCGCCCTCGATGGTCCAGTTCTCCCGCCGGATGGCGATGCCTCCGGTGAGCGTGGACGGGTAGTAGTGGTTGATCAGCACGGGCTGCCTCGGGGGCAACGTGAGCGGCACAAGGGCATCGACGATTTCATTGCCAGTCAGGATCTGGTTGAACTCGGCCGTACCAGAGTACTCCACGGCGACCTTGCTGCGGAAGTGCAGCCCGAGAGAGAAGCTCTCGGAAGGGCTCGCCAGGAATCCCGCGTTCCAGCCGATGGCCGTGTCGCTGGCGCTCTCGATGGTCAGCTCGGCCACGTCGGTGGGCTCGGGAAACGGGTTCGGTTCGGCCAGGAGACGTTGCTGGTGGTCGAAGCTCGCGAAGAGGACGTTCAACCCCCCTCCCACAGCGAGCCGATCTGCGAGCCGCCAGGCCACGGTGGGGTTGAGGTTCCGGGCCCGGGTCCGGCAGTCGGTGCAGATGTAGCGGCCGGTGAACTCGTCGGGGTTCTCCCACATCGCGCGCGAGCCGAACTGGGTGTAGAAACCGAGACCCACGACCCAGCTCTCCGAGACTTGCTGTGTGTAGTAGAAGCTCGGCAGGATTCCGAGCCCGTTCTCGGTTTTCTCCAGGGTTCCCGAGGGCGGAAACGGTCCCTCCCCGGTGAAGTCCGTCTTGAAGTTCCCGAGACCGGCGCTCAAATAGAGGTTCTTGCCTCTCAAGAAGCCCACGCCTGCCGCATTGAAGTAGATGGCGGAGGGATCGTACGCCTGGGCCACGTAGGCCCCGGCAAAGCCCATGGCCCGCGCGCCCTGGTTGTAGATCTCGAAGCCCGCAGCCTCGGCACGATCGAGAGGGGCCAGCAGCAACCCCAGGGCCAGAACGGCCAGGCGCGCGTGCGGCTTCAAAGCGACGACGGTCATCGATCCTCCTTATTTAAGAGGATACTCCAGGTTGGGGTCATCTGGGGTCCACTGCGCGACAGATTGTGGCCTGGCTCACGCCGAGTTTGAGGGCGGCGGCGCTCCTCCGCCCATGAATCGCTCGACCTCAGCGATGTCGTGGACGAGACGCGCCGGGGGGAGGCTCTCGAGAAACCGGGCCCCGTAGGCCTTGCGCACCAGGCGAGAGTCGAGGACGGCCAGGATGCCGGTGTCCGAAGCGGAGCGGATGAGCCGACCCAGGCCCTGCTTCAGCATGAGCACGGCCACCGGCACCTGATACTCGCTGAATGGGTTGCCTCCCTGGCTCCGCAACCGCTCGATGCGCGCAGCCACCACCGGGTCGCCCGGCGAGGCGAAGGGCAGCTTGTCGATGACCACGCACGAGAGCTGCTCTCCGACCACGTCGACGCCCTGCCAGAAGGAGGCCGTGGCCAGGAGGACAGCGTGCGGTGTCTCCCGGAAGGACTCGAGAAGCGCGGGCTTCGGGGCCTCCCCCTGCATGAAGACCGGATAGTCGATTCGGCCGGCGATGCGCTCCGCCACCGCGTTCATGTTCGCGTACGACGTGAAGAGGACGAAGGCCCGGCCCCTGGAGACCTGAAGGAGGCGAACGATCTCCTCTGCGGCATGGTCGACGAAACCCGGCGAGGATGGCTCGGGGATCTGCCGGGGCACGTAGAGGACGGCCTGGTCCTGGAAATGGAAGGGCGAAGGCAGCAACAGCTCGTCTGTGGCTTCGATGCCGAGGCGCTCCTTCATGTACGTGAAGCCTCCGTCCACCGCGAGGGTCGCCGAGGTCAGGACCGCCGCCTTCACGTTGTCGAAAAGGAGCTCTTTCAATCGCTCCGAGACGTCGATGGGCATCGCCCGGAGGAAGACGCCTCGCCCCCGGGTCTCGATGAAGTAGACATGGGTGTCTTCCTCGGCCTTGAAGAGAAACGCCAGCTCGCCGGCCAGCGTGAGGGCGCGGCCGGCAAGGCCGGCGATCGACTCCGGCCGGTCGGGGATGGCGAGGAGCGCCGTCCGGAGGCCCTCGAGACGCTGGAGCAGAGCCAGGGCCTCTTCCGTAGCGCGCTCCGTGATCCAGTTCGGCTCGAGTCGCCTCCCGGGGCCACGGGCGAGCCGGGCAAACAGCCGCTCGCTCCGCATCCTGACGCTCGCCACCTCGGCGCGCACCTCCCGAGCATCAAGAGACGCCGCCTTGAGCTCGCGCTCGACGTCGCGGGTGAGCTCGTCGACGCGGTACGACGAAACCTGCACGCCAAAATACTGGGTCGCCACGTCCTCGACGAGGTGCGCTTCGTCGAGGATGACGGTGTCGTAGGGAGGGATCACCTGCCCGTAGCTGCCGTCCTTGACCGCCAGGTCCGCGCACAGGAGGTGATGGTTGACCACGACGATGTCGGCCTCGAGGGCCCGCTGGCGCATCTTCGTCACGAAGCAGGCGTCGAACAGCGAGCACGATTGTCCGATGCAGGTCTCGCTGGCGGCCGAGACCTCGTGCCAGAAGTCCACCGAGTCGGGCATGTCTGCGATCTCCGCCCTGTCGCCCGTCTCGGTCTCGGGGGCCCACTCTTCGACCGCTTTGAACAGCGGCGCCTCGTCGGCTCGCCGGAAGGTGCCCGCTTTCGAGAACGACTCGTGCCGCAAGAGGCAGAGGTAGTTCGCCCGGCCCTTCATGACGGCCACGCTCAGCTCGCGGCCCAGGGCCCTGGCGAGCAACGGGATGTCCTTGGAGACGAGCTGCTCCTGGAGGTTCTTGGTGCCGGTGGACACCACCACCCGCCGCCCCAGCTCCACCGCCGGCAGGAGATACGCCAGGGTCTTGCCGGTCCCAGTGCCGGCCTCCGCCAGCAGGAGCCCCCCGTTCTCGAGCACCCCCCCGACGGCCTCCGAGAGCTGCTGCTGCCCGGGCCGCTCCTCGTACTCGGGCAGAACGCGGGCAAGGAGCCCGTCCCGACCGAAGAACTCCACTACTTCTTCCAGAAGTCGGGGGTGAGGATCACGATCAGCGTATAGAACTCCAGCCGACCCGCCACCATGCAGACCATGAGGACCCACTTCGAGAGCGCCGGCAGGTGAGCGTAGTTCTCGGCGGGTCCGACGGTGCCGAACCCGGGGCCGATGTTGAAGATGCTGGCGACGCTGGCGGTCACGGCGGTGAGCAGATCGACACCCTGCGCCGCCAGGAGCGTGCAGCTCACCGCGAGCACGACGAGCGCCAGGTAGATCAGGCTGAGCAGGCTCTGGATGGTCGGCTCGCGGACGACCTTCCCGCCGAGCCGCACCGTGAAGACCCCGTGCCGCTCGACCATCCGACGGAACTCCCGACCGACCACGCGAGCGAGAAGGACCACCCGTGCGACCTTGATGCCCCCGGTGGTGGAGCCGGTGCACCCTCCGACGAACATCAGCCCGAAGAGAAGCATCTGGGCCAGCGGGTACCACAGCTCGAAGTTCTCGGTGCCGAGGCCGGTGCCCGTGATGATCGCACTCACCTGGAAGGCCGCGCCCCGGATCGCGCGCGCGACGTCGTATCCGTTGAACAAGACGAGCGTCGGCGTGATGAGCGCGACGACCGCAAGAGCGACCAGCAGGAAGGCGCGGACCTCGAAGTCCTTGATGAAGCTGCGTGGACGCCGCTCGACGAACAGCCGGTAGTGCTGCACGAAGCTGATCCCGCCGATCAGCATGAAGACGATGATGATCCACTCGATCGTCGGGCTCTGGAAACCGCCCACGCTGGCGTTGCGCGTGGAGAAGCCACCGGTGGCCAGCGTCGAGAAGGCGTGGCACAGGGCCTCGAACCAGGTCATCCCGGCCAGCCGCAGCGCCACGAGCTCCGCAACGGTGAAGGCGACGTACAGCTTGTAGAGAGAGATCGCCGTCTCGGCGATGCGTGGCTTCAGCTTCTTCGACTTCGCGCCGGAGAACTCGGCCCGGTAGAGCTGCATCCCGCCGTGCCCGACCAGCGGCAGGATGGCGATGCCGAGGAGGACGATGCCCATCCCCCCCAGCCAGTGGCTCAGGCAGCGCCAGAGCTGGATGGGCTCCGGCAGCGCCTCGACGTTGTTCAGGATCGTGGCGCCGGTGGTCGTGAAGCCCGACGTCGCCTCGAAGACGGCGTCCGTCACGCTCGCGAAGTAGCCGGACCAGATGAACGGGAGCGACCCGAAGCCCGCGGCGGCGAACCACGCCAGCACGACCAGGAGCAGCGCCTCGCGCTGCTTCAGCACCCGCTCGGGGCGAGGCAGTGCCGCCAGAAGCGAGCCGCCGGTGGCGGCGGTCAGGAGCGCGGCGGCCACGAGAGGTTGAACTCCCCTGGTGCCGGTGACGAGCCCCCACCCGATCGGGAGGAGCATGGCGGCGGCGAGGGCGAGGAGGAACTGAGCCAGGATGAAGCCGACGACCGCCCAGCGGATGAGCAAGGATCAGGCCTTTCCCGACTCCACGAGGAACGCTGACTCCAGCTCCGGCACGACGCTCTCGAGACAGAAGAACAAGACGCGGTCGCCCGGTTGGATCACCACACCACCCCGGGGCACGATTGCCTCACCGTCGGGACGCACGATCGCCCCCACGATCGATCCCCCGGGGAAGCGCAGGTCCTTGAGCGGCCGCCCGACGTACTTCGATGCCTCGGTTGCCACCAGCTCGATGGCCTCGGCCTCTTCTTCACGGAAGGTCGTCACTGAGAGCACTCGCCCCTTGCGCACGAACTGGAGGATGCGGTCGAGTGCCGCTAGCCGGGGGCTCACCGTCGTGTTAACCCCGAGTCTCTGGGCGAGGGGCAGGTAGTTCAGGCGGTTGATGAGAGCCACCACCTTGTGCGCCCCGAGCCGCTTGGCGAGGAGCGACGCGATGATGTTGTCCTCGTCGTCGTTCGTCAGGGCGAGGAACGCGTCCACGCCGTCGATGTTCTCCTCTTCGAGAATGCGCTGGTCTGTCCCGTCGGCGTGCAGGACCACCGTCTTGTCCAGGATCTCGGCAATCCGGCTGGAGCGCTTGGCGTCCTTCTCGAAGAACTTCACGTTCACGCCCTGCTCCTCGAGCAGCTCCGCGCAGGTGATCCCGAGCTGCTTGCCCCCCAGGATGAAGACGCTCTCGAGCTTGCTCGTCCTCTTGAGCCCCATGAACTCGACGACGTCCAGGAGGTTTTCGTGGGTGCCCAGCACGTAGAGGTGGTCCCCGACCTGCACCTCCACGGCGCCGTGGGGAACGACCACCTGCCCGCCGCGAAAGATGAGGGCGATGAGTGAATTCTCGGGGGGTCCATCTTCCTGCAATTGAACGAGAGTGCGACCTGCCAACCGCGAGCCGCGCTCGACGCTCATCCCAAAGAGCCGTACGCGGCCGTCGGCGAACTCGTAGATGTCGGACACCCCGGGGAGTCGGATCACGCGCATGATCTTCTTCGCCAGGTCCTGCTCCGGATGAATGACGAGATCGAGCTTGAGACCCGATTCGGCGGCGATTCGCCTCCACTCGTCGACCTCGTGGGTGCGAATGCGTGCGACCTTGATGCACTCCGGAGACTCGACCTGGGCGATGAGGCACGCGAGGACGTTCACCTCGTCGGTGTCGGTCACCGCGATCATCAGCTCGGCGTCGCGGACGCCGGCCTGCTGGAGGGTCAAGACCCGCGAGGCGCTGCCCTCCACCACGTGGACGTCGAGGGTGGACTCCAGCTCCTCGCAACGGGCGGGGTTCGGATCCACGATGGTGACCTCGTTGCCCTCGCGGACGAGGCGGCGCGCGGTGAGCGCTCCGACCTGTCCGCCCCCGCAGATGAGGACCCGCATGGCGTGGAGGTTAGCGCATCGCTCAGGCGCTGGCGAGCGACTTCTCGTACGCCTCGAGCCTCGAGGCGTAGAGCGGGAAGCGGGCGCAGAGCTTCGAGACGTCGCTCTTCACGGCGGCCAGCTCGGTGTCGTTGTCGACGCTGCCGAGGGCCCGGGAGATGAGCCGGCCGATGCCCTCCATCTCCGGCTCCTTCATCCCACGGGCGGTGAGAGCCGGGGTCCCGACGCGGATTCCCGACGCGACCATCGGCTTGTTCGTGTCGAAGGGAATCGTGTTCTTATTGACGGTGATTCCCGCATCGTCCAGCGCCTTCTCCGCCACCTTGCCGGTGATGCCCTTCGAGAAGACGTCGACCAGCATCAGGTGGTTGTCGGTCCCCCCGGACACGAGCCGCCAGCCCTCGCCCGAAAGCGTTTCGGCCAGCGCCCGGGCGTTGGCCACGATCTGCTCCTGGTACGTGGTGAACTCCGGCGCCAGCGCCTCTTTGAAGGCCACCGCCTTGGCCGCAATCACGTGCATGAGCGGGCCGCCCTGGACACCCGGGAAGAGCGCCCGGTTGATCTCCTTCTTCCAGTCCTCCTTGCAGAGGATGAGGCCGCCCCGGGGTCCGCGGAGCGTCTTGTGCGTGGTCGACGTGACGAACTCGCAGTGCGGCACAGGGCTCGGGTGGAGGCCGGTCGCCACGAGGCCGGCGATGTGGGCAATGTCGGCCATCACAAGCGCCCCGGAAGCGTCGGCCGCCTTGCGGACGGCCTCGAAGTCGATCGTCCGCGGGTAGGCGGACGCCCCCACTACGATCACCTTCGGCCGGTGCTCGACGGCGAGCTTCTCGAGCACGTCGTAGTCGATCCGCTCGTCGTCCTTCCGGACGCCGTAGGGCACGACCTTGAAGTACTTGCCCGAGAAGTTGAGCGGATGCCCGTGGGTCAGGTGCCCCCCGTGCGAGAGATCCATGCCGAGGATCGTGTCCCCGGGCTGCAGCGTCGCCAGGTAGACCGCGGTGTTCGCCTGGGCCCCGGAGTGAGGCTGCACGTTGGCGTGGTCGGCGCCGAAGAGCTGCTTCGCCCGCTCGATGGCCAGCGTCTCCGCCACGTCCACGAACTCGCACCCGCCGTAGTAGCGCCGCCCCGGATACCCCTCGGCGTACTTGTTCGTGAGGACCGTGCCCATGGCCTCGAGCACGGCCTCGGAGACGAAGTTCTCCGAAGCGATCATCTCGAGCTGGCTCCCCTCGCGGCGGGTCTCGTTGAGGATGGCTTCCGCCACCTCGGGGTCGATGCGGGCCAGGTTCTCCATCGCCACTACCTCGTCTCGATCTTCGCCACGCGACGCCCGTGTCGGCCGCCGGCAAAGGGGGTCTTGAGCCAGGTCTCGAGAATCCGCTCGGCGAGGGCGGGATCCATCGTGCGCCCGCCGAGGGCCAGGACGTTGGCGTCGTTGTGCTCGCGGCTCAGTCGAGCGGTCTCCTCGTCGCACACGAGGGCCGCTCGAACCTCCGCGTGACGATTCGCGGTGATCGACACCCCGATGCCGGTGCCGCAGACGAGGACCCCCCGGGGGACACGCCCACTCCCGACGGCCTCGGCCACCCGGTGCGCGAAGTCCGGGTAGTCCACGGAGTCCTCCGAGTCCGTTCCCACGTCCTCCCAGGGGACTCCGAGCCGGTCGAGGACGGTCTTCAGCTTCTCCTTGAGCGAAAAGCCGGCATGATCGGAGCCGAGGATGACGGGATCGGGCATGGACGGGAGCGCGGAGGACAGCCCAGTATAGCCTGAGCAGCGGCCGGGCCTTCGCTCAGGCTGGGCTGGGTCCTGGGGGGAGGGGGAGTGTTCTGACCCACTCTGCGATCGCTTTCGCCCAGTCCTCACCGGCCTGGGAGATCAGGTCGTTGTGACCGAGGCCCGGGAAAACGTGCAGGCGCTTCGGGTCGGGGGCGGCGTCGAACAGCGCCCGGCCGTGGTCGACGGGAACGATGTCGTCGCGGTCGCCGTGCATCAGGAGGAGAGGGCACTCCAGCCCGCCGATCCGACTGAGGCTCGGGTAGGCATCGGGCACGAGGAACGCGGGCAGGATCGGGTAGTGCAGGCGACCCATGTCCCGAACGCTCGTGAAGGTCGAGACGAGGACGAGGCCTCGGGGCGGGGCGTCCCGGGCCAGGGCCAGCGCCACGGCGCCGCCCAGCGACTCGCCCAGATAGACGACGCGGGCGGCGTCGACGCCCTCCTGGCTCAGGAGGACCGAGCGGGCGGCGCGAGCGTCCCGATAGGTTCCCTCTTCGTTTGGACTGCCCGTCGAGCGGCCGTAGCCGCGATAGTCGAACAAGAAGACGTCGAGGCCGACGCCGGTCAGCAACTGCGCGTGGAGGAGACGGTCCCCGATGTTGCCGGCGTTCCCGTGAAAGAGAAGGACGTGCCCGAGCGCCTGGCCTCGGGCGCGGAACCACCAGGCGTGAAGGCGCTCGCCGTCTTCGGTCTGGATCTCGATGTCGAGGGAGTCGAGACCCACCGCGGTCGGTTCGAAGAGGATCTGCTTCGAGGGAAAGTAGAGAAGCGAGTTCAGCAGGAACGGCATCATGAGCCAGAGGACTACCAGAAGAAGAACGAGCCCCGCCAACAGCCGAAGGACGCGCCGCAGCATGCCCTATTATTTGACGATATCCTCTTCAGCCACCGATGAGAATCCAAGGGCCGGTCGTCGTCGATCGTCGGGGCGAGGCTCGCATCGCCCGGGGGCACCCGTGGATCTATCGCTCTGACGTGGTCGAAGACGGTGGTGCCGCGGCCGGAGCCGTGGTGCGTGTCGCCACCGCGAGAGGTCGGCCCCTGGGATTCGCCTTCTGGTCCGCCCGGTCGGAGATCCGCCTGCGGATGATCGAGCGGGGAGAGTCGCTGGCCGCAGACTGGCTGCGGCAGCGGATCGGTCGGGCGCTCGAGTGGCGCGAGACGGTGGCCCCAGGAGCCGAGGCCTACCGGGTCGTCCACGGAGAGGGCGACGGTGTCCCCTCGCTCATCGTCGATCGCTACCGAGATCACCTCGTGGTCCAGACACTGTCCCAGGGCACGGACAGCGCCAGGTCCGAGATCGTCGACGTCCTGGTCGACCTCCTGAAACCAAAGGGCATTCTCGAGCGCAACGATCCCAGGGTGCGGAGCCTGGAGGGCCTCGAGCGGCGAGTCTCCGTCCTGCACGGCGACGTGCCGGAGACGGTCGAGGTGAACGAGGGCGACGTCCGCTTCCTCGTCGACCTGCGCAAGGGGCAGAAGACGGGCCTCTTTCTCGATCAGCGGGAGAACCACCTGGTCGCCAGGAGCTACGCACGGGGCCGTGTCCTCGACGGCTTCACCTACGACGGCGGCTTCGCGCTCCAGGTGGCCCGGGAGGCCGACCAGGTCCTCGCCGTGGATCTCTCGGCCGACGCGCTCGGCCGGGTGCGGGCGAACGCCACGCTGAACGGCCTCACGAACGTCACCCCGCGCGACGCGAACGTCTTCGATCTCCTGAGGTCTCTCGACGACGAGGGGGAGCGGTTCGACACGGTCATCCTGGACCCCCCCGCCTTCGCCAAGAGCCGCAAGGCGGTGGACAAGGCCCTGGGCGGCTACAAGGAGATCAACCTCCGCGCCCTGAAGATCCTCCGGCCCGGAGGATGCCTCATCACCTGCTCGTGCTCGTACCACGTGGACGAGGACGACTTCGAGGCTCTCCTGGCCGAGGCCGCCGTCGATGCCCGAGCCACCGTCTCGCTCGTGGAGAAACGACGGCAGGCGCGGGATCATCCGATTCTGCTCGGTGTCCCGGAAACGCACTATCTGAAGTGCTTCGTGCTCCGGAAGGAGTCGTGACCGAGGACCCGGGTCTTTCTAGAGCCGATAGTAGAAGTGGGTCCAGTCCTCGTAGGTGATGACGCGGAGGAGCTCGAGCAGCTCGGCTGAGGGCTCGGCTTCGTCCTCGCGGATGTTCCAGATGTCGAGGGCGTAGCGGGCAAAGCCGCCCCGGCAATGCCACTCCAGCTCGTGGGCCCGGCGTCTTCGGCCGCACCTGGTGCACTCCCAGGGCTCGGCCTGGGCGAGCTGCCACTGCTGGAGCTTCCCTCGCCACTCGGCGAAGCGGTTTCCACAGCCCGGACAAGCCGGGGCCTGGGCATTCGCTCCACCGAGGAAGACGGGCTCTGGTGTTGTCTCGGTGAGCCCGACGGGATGATTGGAGTCACCGGCGGACGATGGGACCGTCTTGCCACTGAACAGCACGAGGTCCCGGAACCTCGGGCCCTCCTTGTGGTGCATCTCCCCCAGGTGATTGAAGGAGCCGCTGATCAGGCGGAACTGACGGAGCGACTCCAGCAGCTCTGGCGGGTCCTGGAGAATGGCGGTCGGATTCGAGGGGTGCAGAACCAGCTTGTGTTCGGGCACTGATCACTCCCTGGCACACTCTACACTCCTGGCTGCCCTCGCCGCGCTCTCGTCACGTAAGGGTGTGCTCACGCATGGCCGCCTCGGCCGCGTCCGCGTCGCCCCGCCGCACCGCGTCCAGGACCGCACGGTCCGATCGCCTTCTCACGCTCCTCTCCCGTGGCCGCGGTGTCGTCTGCGCCGATACGCCAGCCATGAACTGTTGCAGCACCGACATGACGTTGAGCATCAGCTCGTTGCCGGTGATCGCGACGAGCTTGCGGTGAAAGGCGATCTCCAGCCTGGCCGCCTCCTCGTGGGGGATGCCCGTTCGGGCGGACTCGTCCCACAACCGCTGGAGCTGCGCGACGTCCGCCTTCGTCGCCAGCTCTGCCGCGCGACGTGCAGCGTGGTGTTGGAGGGCGCCGTGCAGATCGGCGAACTGGCTCAGGTCGCGAGGAGTGACGGTCATGGCCGTGCGGACGAGCTTGAGGCATCCCGCCAGGCTGTCCCGGTCACCGACGAACATCCCGAGGCCCCGCCTCACCCGGACGAGCCCCAGGCTCTCGAGCCGCCCCACCGCCTCGCGCAGGACCGGCCGGCTGACCTCCAGGCTCCGCACCAGCTCCGCCTCCGTGGGCAGGCGGTCGCCAGGCTCGAGGTTTTGTGTCTCGATCACCTCGACCAGGAGCGTCACGACCTCCGAGACCAGCGACTTTCTGCGGATCGACTCCATGGCCCTCACTTATCAGACATCTTATATCCTGCTCATAGAGAGTGGCAAGCGGCTCGGACCGAGGACGGGAGACGGGTTGGGCTATGATGCGGTCGATTTCCACAGAGGGCAGGCCTCTGGCGAGAGCCCGGAGGCAGAGGGAGGGATTCATGGGGTTTCGGCCACGACGGGGGCGCTGTTGTTGATGGCTGCCCTGGTGCCATTGAGCGGGTGCGAGTTGCAAAGGTCGGCGGAACCTCCTCCCACCGTCTCGGTCTCTGTGATGCCCGCGTTCGTCTGTGGTAGCGAGGAGGTGGCTGTCACGTGGGATGCCGGGGAGCAGACCGACAGCCCAGCTTGCCGGCCCGGGTTCGTGGGCAGCGGGGCGGGCGATGCGCCCTCTCGGGACCGCTGCATCCTCGTCGACCGCAGCTCCTCGCCCAGCCTCCCTCGATGGGAGGGAGCCGGCGACATCCGATCGCAGGGAACGATCGTCGTTTCGGTGACCGAGACGACCACGTTCGACGCCCATGCGGCCGTGGCGAACTACGAAGGGAGCGGGCGGTCGGTCGCCCTGGACGCTTCCGCGACGGCGAGGGTGATCGAGGAGACGGAGCCCCCCGGCCCAACGGCCCTGCCCTTCACCTTCGCAGGCGTTTGCGCCGGGGCCGTGGCCACCTGGACGGGGGTCAACCTCAAGGAGGAGACCTCGGGCTGCCTCGAGGTGCTCGAGGTGTGCAGCACGAGCGCCGAGTCCATCCAGCTGACAGAAGCCGAGTCGGGCCGACGGGACACCCTGACTCCCGACGAACGCTGCACCGATGTCTTCAATGGGCGAGGACCCAACCTGAATGGGCGAGGACCCAACCTGGCCGGGAGCATCCTGGGCTTCGTGGCGCCGCCCGGCCTCTGCGGAGCGGAGATGACGACCGGCGTGCCGCCGTCCTTTGGAATCCTGGTTCACGTGCAGTGCAACCGCGACCTCCCCAGCTGCGCCTTCTAGGTCGCGTCCGGGTCGGGGTGGCACTGGCCCTGGCTGTCTTCTTCGCGGCCGCGGACGCAGGAGCCGACCGGGAAGAGTCCGGTCCGTCCGAGTATCGCACCCTCGTGGAGCGCTATCGCGCAGGCGCCCGCGAGGCCGCGGTTCGAGCGCTCGGCAGCTGGGCGCCGGGCCGGATCGAGTGGGGCGTCGACGCGCTGCTGCGCGAATGCCGCGAGGCGGAGAGTGCGGAGATCGTCCCGTGCGTGCGCACGGCACAGGGCGCCTTCCTGCTCCACACCAATGCGGCGCTGCGAGCCAACCAGCTGGGCCTGTCCTTCGGGGAGAGCGAAGAGCACATCGACTGGGCGCTTCGCCTTCTCCGGTGGTTTCGCACCCGGAAACAGCAGCCGCCGGAAGCCAGGGGACTCAGGCCGCGAGACTTCTACATGGTGCTCGTGTCTGCCGAGCTTCTGGCGGGCCACCCCGACGAAGCCAGTCATCTGGCGGAGGAATCGCTGCGGAGCTACGAGCCCGACGTGAGGATGCAGCTTCTCGCCGGTTGCGCCGCGGACATGAGAGCTTTGCTTCTCCAGAGATCCAGCGGAGGGCGATGGTCCGACAAGGATCTCCGCAGAGCGGAAGACCGATTCCGACGGGTCCTCAAAATCCACCCGGAGAACGAAGCGGCCCAACTCCGCCTCGGCTGGGTCCTGGTCCGCCGGGGGCGACCCGACGACGCCCGCCCACTCCTCGAAGCGGTGGCCCGCGGACGAGGTGACGAGGACCGACGCTTCCTGGCGCTCCTGTTTCTGGGCGCCGCACACGAAGGGCTGAACGAAACGGACGCGGCGATCGCAGCCTTTCGAAAGGCCACCGAGTTGGAGCCAGAGGGCCAGGCCGCGCACGTCGCCCTCGCCCGGGCCCTCGAACGTGTGGACGGCCAAGCAGCGGCGAGGGCCGTGCTGCAGCCTTTCTTCCAGGAGCGAGGACGCTCCTGGGTGCGTGCCGATCCGTGGGACGATTATCCGTTCGGTCCGCCGGAGCTGCGACTGCGGCCCTTCGAAGACCTGCTCCAGAGGCTGTGCCCGAGATGATCCCGCTCGCCGCGCTTCTCGCCTTCTGGACGTCATCTTCGCCTCAGCAGGAGCCGCTCGTCTTTGGCGTCGGGGTGGAAGTCGTGCGGGTCGAGGTCCTCGTCACCCGAGATGGCCAGCCTGTCCCGGACCTCACCGCCGCGGACTTCGAGGTCCGGGACAACGGCGTCGGGCAGACGCTTCACCCTGTGGCTTTCGAGGAAGCGCCCGTGGACGCGCTTCTGGTCCTCGACATCAGCGGGAGCGTCGTCGGCCCCAAGCTCGAGGCGCTGCGGGGAGCGGCCGGAGCGTTTCTCGACGGCCTCGATACGGGAGACCGGGCGGGCCTCGTGGGTTTCCAGCACACGGTGACGCTGGCGCTGCCCCTGACCAGCGATCTCGCCCGGGTCCGCGTCGCCCTGGAAGCGGCCCGAGGCGGTGGGAGGACGGCCCTTCACGACGCCGTCTACATGGCTCTCCGCCTGCCCGAGTCCAGCCCCCGCCGCTCGGCGGTCGTCATCTTCAGCGACGGCCTCGACAACATGAGCTGGCTCTCGGCGGGAGACGTCGTGGGGGCGGCCAGCCGTTCTGGAGCCGTCGTCTACGCCGTGGACGCTCGCGGCCTCGGTGACCCGAGTCACTCGTTCCTGACCGACGTGGCCTTGGCCACCGGAGGGCAGGTTTGGAGGGTGCGCCAGATGAAAGAGCTGCGTGAGGGCTTCCTCCATGTGCTGCGGGACATCCGCGCCCGCTACCTGCTGACGTACAGCCCCGTGGGGGTCGACACCGTGGGGTGGCACGAGCTCGAGGTCCGGCTCCGGAAAGGGGTCCGCGGCAAACTGCTCGCGAGGCCGGCCTACTATCGCCCGTCGAGGCTCACGGGCCCGGGCCGCCCCGAGCCGATCATGGAGGAGGGAGAGGGATTGCACGCCTCTCCGACTGACTCCTCCCGAAATCACTGAAAAGACGTGGCTTAGTCATACCAAGACTCAACTATCTTATGCTGATACACTCAGAATACTTGATATTATAACACTAACCTGCTATCCTTGACCTTCAAATCAGGAGGTGAGCGGAAGCATGCGAATGGATCAGTTCACGGTGAAGGCACAGGAGGCGCTGGCGTCCGCCCAGACGGACGCCGAAAAGAGCGATCACCCGGAGGTGTCGCCCGAGCACCTGCTGAAGCTCCTGCTCTCGCAGGAGGGTGGGGTCGTGCCGTCTGCCCTGGGCAAGCTGGGTGCGGACGCCGCGCGTGTGGCTGTCGACGTGGACCGGAGCCTCGCTTCCCTCCCCCGAACCCAGGGCTCGGACACTCGCGTCTCCTCCAGGCTCGATGCCATCCTGAAGCAGGCGCTCCGGGAGGCCGATGCCCTCAAGGACCAATACGTCTCCACCGAGCACCTGCTGCTGGCTCTCGTCGAGTCGAAGACCCCGGCCGCCGAGGCACTGAAGGGCGCCGGCGTCACCCGTGATCGCCTGTTGCAGGTCATGAAGGAGATCCGCGGGAGCCAGACCGTCGACGACCCCAACGCCGAGGACCGCTTCCAGGCCCTCGAGCGCTACGGCCGCGACCTCACCGAGCAGGCCCGCAAGGGCAAGCTCGACCCGGTCATCGGCCGGGACGACGAGGTCCGCCGCGTGGTCCAGGTCCTCTCCCGCCGCAAGAAGAACAACCCGGTCTTGATTGGCGAGCCCGGCGTGGGCAAGACCGCCATCATCGAGGGCCTCGCGGGACGCATCGTGAACGGCGACATCCCCGAGTCGCTCAAGAACAAGCGCGTCATCGCTCTCGACCTCGGGGCGTTGATCGCCGGCGCCAAGTACCGTGGCGAGTTCGAGGACCGCCTGAAGGCCGTCCTCAAGGAGGTCCAGGACTCCGACGGCGAGGTCATCCTCTTCATCGACGAGCTCCACACCGTGGTCGGCGCTGGCGCGTCGGAGGGGTCCCTGGACGCCTCCAACATGCTCAAGCCCGCTCTGGCCCAGGGCGAGCTGCGCTGCGTGGGCGCCACCACCCTCAGCGAGTACCAGAAGTACATCGAGAAGGACGCCGCCCTAGAGCGACGCTTCCAGCCCGTCTACGTGGGCGAGCCCAGCGTCGACGAGACCATCGGCATCCTCCGTGGCCTCAAGGAGCGCTACGAGGTCCACCATGGCGTGCGCATCCAGGACGCCGCCCTCCTCGCGGCCGCGACCCTCTCGCACCGCTACATCGCCGAGAGGTTCCTGCCCGACAAGGCCATCGACCTCGTCGACGAGGCCGCGAGCCGTCTCCGGATCGAGATCGACTCGCTTCCCCTGGAGATCGACACCCTGGAGCGCCGGATCATCCAGCTCGAGATCGAGCGCCAGGCGCTCAAGAAGGAGAAGGACAAGACCTCGAAGGAGCGCCGAAAGGCGGTCGAGAGAGAGATCGCCGATCTCCAGGAGCAGTCCGCGGGCATGAAGGCCCACTGGCAGCAGGAGAAGGCGGCCATCCAGAAGATTCGCGGCCTCAAGGAGCAGATCGAGCAGACCCGGTTCCAGGAGGACGAGGCCACACGCAAGGGCGACCTGGGCCGGGCCTCCGAGCTCAAGTACTCGACGCTCCCAGGGCTCGAGAAGGAGCTCGAGGACGAGAACAAGAAGCTCAACGAGCTCCAGCGCCACAAGAAGATGCTCAAGGAGGAGGTCGAGGCCGAGGACGTGGCCGAGGTCGTGGGCAAGTGGACCGGCATCCCCGTCTCACGTCTCATGGAGGGCGAGGTCGAGAAGCTGCTCCACGCCGAGGACCGCCTGCGCCAGCGTGTGGTGGGCCAGGACGAGGCGCTCCTCCTCGTAGCGAACGCGGTCCGCCGCTCCCGCGCCGGCCTCGGCGACCCGAACCGACCCATCGGGTCCTTCTTCTTCATGGGACCCACGGGCGTGGGCAAGACGGAGCTCGCCCGGGCGCTGGCCGAGTTTCTCTTCGACGACGAGAAGGCGCTCCTGCGCCTCGACATGTCGGAGTACATAGAGAAGCACACCGTGTCGCGGCTCATCGGTGCTCCCCCGGGATACGTCGGCTACGACGAGGGCGGCCAGCTCACCGAGGCCGTCCGGCGCCGGCCCTACGCGGTGGTGCTTCTCGACGAGATCGAGAAGGCTCACCCCGACGTCTTCAACGTCCTTCTCCAGGTGCTCGACGAGGGGCGTCTCACCGACGGCAAGGGCCGCACGGTGGACTTCCGCAACACGGTCCTGATCATGACCTCCAACGTCGCCTCCGACCTGATCCAGGAGATGGCGAGGCGCGACAGCCAGAGCGAGGCCAAGCTCGAGGACCAGCTCATGGAGGCGCTGCGCCGCACGTTCCGGCCCGAGTTCCTGAACCGGATCGACGAGATCGTGACCTTCCACTCCCTGGGGAGGGACGAGATCGCCCAGATCGTGGACATCCAGCTTCGGGACCTGCAGAAGCGGCTGGCCGAGCGGAAGCTGACCCTCGACCTGACGGAGGAGGCCAAAGCCCAGCTCGCCGAACGCGGCTACGACCCGGTCTTCGGCGCCCGACCCCTCAAGCGGACCATCCAGCGGATGATCGAGAACCCACTGGCGGTGCAGGTCCTCGGTGGCCACTTCACCGAGGGCGACCACATCCTCGTCGAGCCCGACGGCGACACCTTCACCTTCCGCAAGGACGTCCCGGCCGCAGTCGCGAGTTGACCCGCCCGAGCCTCAGCTCGTCATCCTGAGCGCACACGACCGGTAGGGCGCCGCTATCGGGAGATGCTTCGTCGCACGCGCGAAGTCAAAGCTCCTCTGCACGTCTGTGTGCCCCTCACCAGTTCGACGGAGCGTAGTCCTTCAAGAACTTCCCGTGAAGGTGGGTCCCGGTGTTGAGGCCGGACAGGAACGGGTCCAGCACCCGAGCCGCCCCATCCACGATGTCGAGGGGGGGCTGGAAGCCGAGCTCCTCACGCTTGCGTTCCGCGTGGACGAACGGGTCTTCGTCGGTGATCCAGCCGGTGTCCACGGCGTTCATGTGGATCCCGTCGCGCACGTAGTCCCGGGCGGCGGTGAGGGTGAGCATGTTGAGCGCCGCCTTGGCCATGTTCGTGTGCGGATGGCGGTCGGTCTTGGTGCCCCGGGAGAAAATGCCCTCCATCGCGGAGACGTTCACGACGTGCTTGTCACGCCCCGGCGCGCGCTTCATCACCGGCTTCAGCCGCGCGCAGAGGATGAAGGGCGCAACCGCGTTCACCAGCTGCACCTCGATCATCTCCGCCGCGGGCACGTCGCCGAGGGTGAGACGCCAGGAGTTCACCGCCCGCAGGTCGACCTGCTGGAGGTCCGAGTCGAGGGAGCCGGTGGGAAAGAGATCCTCACGGCGGGCGCTCTCGTCGAAATCGAAGAGGACCTGTGACAGCCGCGCCGAGTGACGAAGGCCCAGGCCGGCGCCCCCTCCCCGCCAGGCAACGAGTCCGCCGAGGCTCCCGTCGCCGCCGTCCAGCTCCCGGGGCGAGGCGCCCTCGAGCCGGCGCACGCAGTCGTGGTGCGACGCGACGAGCGGCCGGACCTCCGCGGGCAGGGCCTCGAACGCCTCTGCCTCGAAGGCGAGCAGGTGCTCGTAGAAGTCCGCCGGACGACGCACGGTCTGGCAGGCGTTGTTGACCAGGAGATCCAACCGCCCGAGCTCCTGTCCGATCTGACTGCAGAAGATCTCGACGCTGGGCGAATGCCGGAGGTCGAGACCGTGAACCCGCAGCCGCCCGCTCCACTTGCCAGAGTCCGGCTCGGAGGCGTAGCGCCTGGCCGCATCGTGGGGAAACCGCGTCGTCGCCACGACGGTGGCGCCCGCCCTCAGCAGCTTCAGGGCGGCCTGGTAGCCGATCTTGACCCGGGCCCCGGTGACCAGGGCCACGCGGTCCGTGAGGTCGGCGGTCTGGAACCGCTTTTCGTAGTTGAGCTCGGCGCACTCCGGGCACAGCGCGTCGTAGAAGCTGTGTACACGGCTGTACTCCACCTTGCAGACGTAGCACGTCCTCGGCTTCAAGACCTCCGGAGACGGCTGGGCCTCCGCTGCTCCGGCCGTCACGAGCCGGGGTGGCGGCACGAAGACGTCCGACTCGCGGGCGGCTCGAATCCCGGTCCTCGCGAGAAGGGCCCGGTCCCGGGACTCGATCTGGCGTCGCCGCGTCTTCCGCAACCCCTTCACCAGGCGTCGCTTCTGCTCGGTCTCGGGGGCAATCGCCCGGCCGGCGGCCATCACGAGCCGGATCCTTTCCTCGTCCGGAAGCTGGGCGAGCAGCGCGCGATCGCTCACCACCGCCTCGAGCACCTCTCGGGCGCGGCGGAGGTCCTCCGGGCCGGGCGCCCAGGGCAACTGGGCGCCTGGAAGCGATCGAGGCTCGTGGGACATCCGTTCAGTGTAGACGGGATCCGGCGCCCCGTGGCCACAGGAGGAAACCCGGGCGCGATATACTCGGCGCTGCTTCGCACCGACAACACCATGAAGAAGATCCGTTTCGGTCTGATCGGCGCGGGACTCTGGGGGAGGGGTCACGCCGAGGTCTACTCGACTCACCACCTCTCCACCCTCGCAGCGGTCTGCGACCTCGACGAGAAGAGAGCCGCCCAGGTGGCCGCGGACTTTGGCGCGAAGAAGTCCTCCGCAGACTACCGGGAGCTTCTGGCCGACCCTGAGATCGATGCCGTCGCCGTGGTCACACCGGACTTCGCCCACGCCGATCCCATCGTGGCGGCGGCGGAAGCCGGCAAGCACATCATTGTTGAGAAGCCGCTGGCGACGACCCACGAGGAGCTGGCACGGATTGAGGCGGCAGTGAGAGCAGCGGGTGTCACCTTCATGGTCGACTTCCACTCCCGCTGGTCGCCGCCCATCGTCGCCGCCCGGAACAGCATCGACGAGGGCCAGCTGGGGCAGATCGTCTCGGCGTACATGCGTCTCAACGACACCCTCTTCGTTCCCATCGAGATGCTGTCGTGGGCCGCGAAGAGCTCGGTCCTCTGGTTCCTCGGAAGCCACACCGTGGACGTCTTGCGTTACCTGCTGGAGGACGAGGTGGAGCGGGTCTACGCGGTGTCCCGATCCGAGGTCCTGAAGAGCAGGGGCATCGACGTCCCCGACATCTATCAGTGCATCCTGGAGTTTCGCTCGGGCGTCGTCGCCACCATCGAGAACAACTGGATCGTGCCCAATACGAACCCGGGTTTCAACGACATCAAGATCAATGTCCTGGGCGCCCGGGGCATGATCAACATGGACCTGACCCACAACCAGATGATCGAGTGCTTCCTCGAGGACCGGAGCTTCCATCCGGACTGTCTCGTGGGCCCGGCTGTGCGCGACCGCCACGTCGGGTTCGCCTACGAGAGCATCCGAAGCTTCGTCGACTCCCTGGCCACCGGTGCGCCGATCCACGCCACGCTGGACGACGGCATCAAGGTGTCGAAGGTCATCCTGGCCATCATGGATTCCGCCACGGAGAGGAATCCGAAGACCGTCGTGTACGACTGAGCGCTCAACCCGCCGAGGGGATGGAGAGACAAGGAGGCGTCCTATGGCCGTGCTGATGGGCTTCGCATTCGGTTTCGTCGTCTGGTTCGTCCTCCGCTGGGGACTGCTGGGCTTCTTCACGGTTCAGCAAGCCGAGCGGGCCGTCAAGACGTCGTTCGGCCGCGCCAAGCGCGTCGGCGACGCCACCATTGCCGACACTCCCCTCGGAGCGCACCTCCGCCCCGAAGAGCGAGAACGCTACGCGTGGCCCCAGGTCGAGGTCATCCCGCCTGGAGGCCCGTACTTCAAGTGGCCATGGGAGAAGGTGCACAAGGTCTCCGTGGCGACCCAGACCCACAGCCTTCCGAGGGACCCCGAATCGCCCAGCGCCAACCACAACGGGACGATGCTGGACGCCGTCACGAAAGACCAGCTCAACACGGGCCTCAAGGGCCAGATTCGCTATCGCGTGTCCGAGCGGAACCTCTACGCCTATCTCTTCGGTGTGCGGGGCCCCATCATCCACGTGCTCGGCTACTTCATCTCGATCCTGCGCGAGAGGATCGCGAACTATGAAGCGCCCAGGACCGCTCGGACCGACGACGGACAGCTCGACGCCGGCGACGTGACGGGAATCTCGATCAACGACCTGCGCAAGAACCTGCGAGACATCAACGACCACATGGATCGGGAGTGTCTCTCGTCGGCGGCGCGCTACGGGATCGTCCTGGACGCCTCGTTGATCACCGAGATCGACTCTCCCAGGGAAGTCGAGGCCGCGCTGGCGGCGATCAACACCGCCCACAACGAGGTGTCATCGGACATCAGCCTCGCCCAGGCCTCCGCCGACCAGAAGATCGTCCAGTCGAAGCGAGCCGTGGAGATCGAGACGCTCAACGCCCAGGCCGAGGTCGAGCCGCTGGCTCGCCTGGCCGAGCAGCTGCGCCAGCTCTCGGCCCACGGGTCGGGCGCCCTCGAGGCCTACATCCGAAACCTCAAGGTCGACCTCTACGGGAAAGCCGAGCGCACGTTCCTGGAGGTGCAACGATGACTGCCTTCCTGAGCGCGGCCGTGTTCTCCTTCTTCTTCTTCCTCATCGGCGTGCCGGTGTTCCTGCTCTTCGTGCGGCTCGCGGGTCTGTACGCGATCGTCGAAGAGCGCACGGCGCACGTCTACGTCCTCTTCGGAAATGTGGTCGCCGTCATCGAGGAGCCTGGCCTGCACTTCCTGCCGACCAGGATGGGGTTGTCCGCCTTCGTCGTGCGCTGGATCGGCCGGCGCCACGTCGTCGACCTGAGCCTCCACCAGGAGTACCTTCGCAGCCAGGCGGTCAACTCCGAGGAAGGCGCTCCCATGGGAATCGGCGTCTGGTACGAGATGTTCGTGTCGGACCCGGTGAACTTTCTCTTCAAGAACGCCGATCCGCGCGGCTCGCTGCGCGCGAACGTCTCCAGCGCAGCGGTCCGTTGCCTGTCGAACATGAAGCTCGGCGACATGCTCGAGGACCGGCACCCAATGAGCCGCAGCGTCCGGGCCGAGGTCTCACCCAAATCGCAGGAGTGGGGCTACGGCCTCGGCTCGGTCTACATCCGCAAGGTCCACTTTCGCGACCACGACATGATCCACCAGATCGAAGAGAAGGTCGTCAACCGGCTCCGCCAGGTCACATCGGCGATCCGGCAGGGCGGCGCCAACCAGGTGTCGATCATCACGAGCAACGCCGAACGCGAGGCGTCGGTGGAGTTCGCCCGAGCGGCCGCCATGCGACCGCAGATCGTGGGAGAGACGCTACACAAGATCGCCCAGGACCCGGTGGTCGCCGAGGCGATGTTCGAGGTTCTGGAGACACAGAAGCTCCTTCAGGGAGGCGGCAAGGTCGTGCTGCTCCCCAAGGGCGCCGGAGGCATGGCTTCCCTGCTGCTTGCAGGCCAGGGGCGATCCTGAAATAGTCGATAGGAAACGCGACACCCTCTTGAGTCACTGGACCGTGGGCCAGAGCGACTGACGAGCCCGCTCGCCGGCGCGGGGAGGGATTCAGTCCCGTGTCGCTCTTGCGCAATCCGCGAAGGTTGGACACTCGCAGCCCGTCACGATCTCGAGGACTTCCTTCATTCGCTTCGCCTCGTCAATCCGGCGTTCGAGCTCTGCGAGTTTCTTCTCCGCGAGGGCTCTCCAACGCGCTCCTGGTGCCGTCTTTCCCGAACCCAGGAGCCGACGTATCTCCGCAACCGTAAACCCAGTATTCTTCGCCAAGCCAATGACGGTCAATCGATCGAGGATGCTCCGTCGTACACACGTTGTCCGCTGCGTCGACCAGCGCGGGGCAACAGCCCCTCTCGTTCGTAGTAACGGATGGCTGAGGTTGCCAGACCGGCCCTCCCCGCTACCTCACCGATACTGAGCTCACCCATCTCCGTCCCTCGATACGGGTGAGAGGCCGGGACTCACGGCGGACTGCACTGCCGGCGCCGCGCCTCGGCAGCCACAGTCCGTCTGTCTTGCTGGAGCTGCCGCTGCGTCTCCCAAGCCAAAGCCAGGCGGGCACCGCAAGAATGGCAGCGCCGGCGCTGATCACCATCGGATCGTCCAGTTTCGCGAGCGGTGCCGCCACAGCCGCACCGGTCAGCGCGACAACTCCCATGGGAAGCACGCAGCACAAGAGCAAAGCGCTGCCGGCGCCGAGGCCGGCCGCCTGGGTCAGCCGTTTGAGGAGCCCCGGAGCGGCTGCCTCTCCTGGACCATCGATGACCCGAAAGAAATCCGAGGTCGGCGGCAGCCCCTGGACGCTGAACCGCAGCATCTCCCCCGGAATCGCGCGGACGTTCCAGGTGAGGCTGCTACAGCACTCGCGCTCGAACTCGGTAAAGTCCTCGAGTGTCTTTTGGATCGCGGGAGCGTGCTTGAACTCGAACACCATGCCGTCGGAGAGGGCCTCGCGGCGCGTCGCCAGGGGGAGGATTCCGCGGCGAATCATCGCCAAACGATCCTGGAGTGCTTCCGTCGGGAGATCGCAAACATCCTGGCAACCACAGGTCCCCGCGCCAGCGTCCGAAGCGGTCGATTCAGTCATGGTCCCTCCTTCGAGCCCGTTCTCAGGAAGGCTACACATTGAAGTGCACTTCAAGTCAAGGGCTGGGCCGTGTGGCCCGGATCCACCGCCGCAAGGCGACCCCCGCCCAGAGGAGCTCCACGGTCGCGAACGGCCATGAGCGGATCGCCACCGCGTACCCGGAAGAGGCCAGGCAGGCCACCGCGAAGAGCAGAATGAATCGGTCGGAGTGCTCCTCCAGGGCGTAGCAGAGCGCCATCGCGGCGACCGCCACGGTGCCAAACACATCGACGACTTCCATGCCACGAAGTCTACATTGGCGTGAGATGGACCCCCGCGGTCCTCTGCTGATAGACTCGGCCAGTCGTTCTCCATGGCATCGGGTCCGGGCGGCGGAGGTCGAGGCGATGAGGCGCAGCGGTCGGCAAGCCGTGTCGCTGGCGGTGGTGCTCGGGGTGACGAGCGCTGCCGGCTGCAGCCTGAAGGGTTCTCCAGGCGTGCCATCCACCGCCGGGGGCCCCGATTTCCAGCGTGACGTGGCACCCATCTTCGCCGCGCGGTGCGTGTCGTGTCACGGCCCGGAGAAGCAGGAGAGCTTTCTACGTCTCGACTCCTACGCCGAGGCCCGGAAGGGTGCGCTCTCGGGGAGCGTGATCGTGCCGGGCAACGCCGCCGAGAGCCTGATCGTCCTGCACATCACCGGCGAGATGGAGCCCCGCATGCCCGACGGGAAGCCTCCGCTTTCCCCCGACGAGATCGCGCTCATCACCGCGTGGATCGATGCAGGAGCCCCTGGACCCGAAGGCGTGGCCCAATCTGCGGAGGCAGCCGGCCGGACCGGGCATTGGGCCTATGTCCCGCCGGTCCGGCCCACTCCTCCCCAGGTGCACGACGGGGACTGGGTGCGAAACCCCATCGACGCGTTCGTTCTCGCACGGCTCGAGGAGGAGGGGCTCACGCCCTCCGCCGAAGCCGATCGGGAGACGTTGATCCGCCGCCTGAGCCTGGACCTGGTGGGACTGCCTCCCACCCCCGAAGAGATCGACGCCTTCCTGGCAGACGACTCTCCCGAGGCATACGAGGTGGTGGTGGATCGGCTCCTGGCGTCGCCCCACTAATGGGGAGCGCTGGGCGAGGCCGTGGCTCGACCTGGCTCGCTACGCGGACAGCAACGGGTACGAAAAGGACCGCCCGAGAGTCGCCTGGGTCTACCGCGACTGGGTGATCGACGCGTTCAACAGCGATATGTCTTTTCGGGACTTCACCGTGGAGCAGATCGCCGGAGACATGCTGGACGGCGCCACCATCGAGCAGAGGATCGCCACCGGCTTCCACAGCAACAGCCAGCTCAACCAGGAAGGCGGCATCGATGTCGAGGAGCAACGGTTCGAGGCCCAGTGGACCGTGTCGGCACCACAGGCACCGTGTGGCTGGGAAGCACCATCGCGTGCGCCCAGTGCCACAACCACAAGTTCGACCCCTTCTCTCAGAAGGACTACTACCGGATGATGGCGTTCTTCGACAACGTGGAGTACTCGGTCCACGGCGCCGGAGGCGAGGTCGTGGACAAGTGGGTGCACGAGCCGGTGCTCGAGCTGCCGACACCGGCGGAGGCGAGACGGCAGGAGGCCCTGCGACTGGAAGCCGACACGCTGCGGTTCGAGATCGAGACCCGGGATCTCTCCGACGACATGGCGGCGTTCGAGGAGGAGACCGAGGGGCCGGCGCCGGTCTTCACTCCCCTCGAGCTCGTGTCGTTCGAGGCGGAGAGCGACGCCGGATTCGAGATGCTCGAGGACGGCTCGATCCGGATGACAGGGGATCTCAAGAAGAGCAACGACACCTATACGCTCACCGCTCGGACGGCTTTTGCCCGCATCACGGCGTTTCGGCTAGAAGCGCTGCCGGACCCGTCCCTGCCCCACGGGGGTCCCGGGCGTGCGGACTCCGGGGCCTTCATCGTCATCGGCGTCACAGTGAGCGAAGGCGACCTTCCACTTCCGCTGGCCCGTGCCGCCGCGGACACCGCCGATCCCGGCCGAGAGGCGGCGCTGGCCATCGACGGTCACTCCTCGACGGGCTGGGGCGTCACCACCGAGGCCGAGATCGGGGCTCCTCATTACACGATCCTGGCGTGTGAGAAGCCGCAGGGCCCGGCGAGAGTCTCACCCCCCAACGGACACGCCCGCGGCGGAAGAACCCTGACGTTCCGCCTGGAGTTCAAGGCCCGCTGGCCCCACGTCCGCTCCAGCCTCGGACGCTTCCGCCTCTCGGCCACCGATTCGACCCGCCCCTACGGAGGCCTGTCCGTTCCCCCGGGGATCCGTCGTGTCCTGGAGACGCCCCGGGGCGAGCGGACGCTCGAGGATCACGAGGAGCTCCTCGGGTGGTTCCGGCCCATCGCACCGTCGCTCGATGAGGCACGGGACCGACTGCGGGCCATACCCGACGAGTTCGAGGAGATGAATGTCCTGACCGCCCTCGTCATGCAGGAGCGACCAGGCTTCGAGCTGCCGTCCACTCTCTTCAGGGAAAAGGCAGCTTCACGAGCCCCGGTGAGCGAGCCTACGCGGCAATCCCGGCGGCCCTGGGCCATCTGGACGTGGGCGAGCCCCCGAACCGCCTGGGCCTGGCCCGGTGGCTCGTCAGCCCGGAGAATCCTCTCACCGCTCGAGTCGCCGTCAACC
This sequence comes from Vicinamibacteria bacterium, assembly GCA_963578825.1. Lineage (GTDB taxonomy): Bacteria > Acidobacteriota > Vicinamibacteria > Fen-336 > Fen-336 > JAJDNS01. Next base: position 2,230 of record CAUZDW010000018.1, on the reverse strand, counting down.
GCTTCTGGGAGACGCTGTTCGGCCGCGGGCTCGTGCTCACCAGCGAGGACTTCGGCACACAGGGCGAGCCCTCGTCCCACCCCGCGCTCCTCGATTGGCTGGCGGTCGAGCTCGTCGAGGGGGGATGGAGCCAGAAGGCCCTGTTGCGAACGATCGTGACGTCGGCCACGTACAGACAGTCCTCCGCCACGTCCCCGACCCTCCTCGAACGGGACCCGGCCAACCGCCTCCTCGCCCGCGGGGCTCGGTTCCGGGTGGAGGCCGAGATGGTCCGGGACATCGCCCTGGCCGCGTCGGGCCTCCTCTCCCCGACCCTCGGAGGACCCAGCGTCTACCCGATGCAGCCCGAGGGAATCTGGAACGTCCCCTACAGCGACTTCCGCTGGGAGACGAGCAGCGGCGATGCCCTGAACCGGCGGAGCCTGTACACGTTCTGGCGCCGCACCTCGCCCTACCCGAGCATGGCGACCTTCGACGCGCCGAGCCGGGAGGTCTGCACGGCCCGGCGGGTGCTGACCAACACCCCCCTCCAGGCTTTGACGACACTCAACGATCCCGTGTTCGTGGAAGCGGCGCGGGCGCTGGCGGACCGCATGGCAGCCGAAGGCGGCGTCTCCCCGGCCGACCGGATCGTCCGTGGGCACCGGCTCTGCACGACCCGTCAGCCAGGGGAGGCCGACCTGGCGGATCTCGTGGCGTTCTACCAGCGCGAGGCCGCTCGATTCGAAGCGAACGCCCCGGCCGCGCGAGCGCTCCTCGCTGCAGGTCCGGACGAACCCATCGATGCGGACCGCGCCGCCCTGGCCTCGGTGGCCAGCGTCCTCCTGAACCTGGATGCCACGCTGACACGGGAGTAGAGCCATGGCTGCCCCTGAGGACACCGTCGCCCGCGCACTCCAGGCCTCGACCCGGCGGCACTTCTTCCGTCACGGCGGCCTCGGCATCGGCTCGCTGGCACTCCTCAGCCTGCTCGACGGCGACCGGCTGCTGGCGGACGAGCGCTCGTCGGGCCCGGACCCGCTGGGGGTGAGGCCACCGCACTTTGCACCACGAGCACGGAACATCATCTTCCTCTTCATGGCGGGGGCGCCCTCTCAGCTGGACCTCCTCGATCCCAAGCCCCGGCTCAGGCAGCACGACGGCGAGCCCATCCCCGAAGAGATCGTGAAGGGCGAGCGGTTCGCCTTCATCAAGGGCACTCCTCGCCTTCTGGGCTCGCCCTACTCCTTCGAGACCGTGGGTGAGGCCGGCGTCGAGGTTTCCGAGCTCCTCCCGCACTTCAAGACGATCGTCGACGACGTGGCGGTGGTGCGCTCGGTGCACACGACCCAGTTCAACCACGCCCCCGGGCAGATCTTCATGAACACGGGTCACCAGGTCATGGGCCGGCCGTCCATGGGGTCCTGGCTGACCTACGGGCTGGGCAGCGAGAACCAGGACCTGCCGGGGTTCTGTGTCCTGATCTCCGGCGAGAACAACCCCGACGGCGGCAAGACCTGCTGGGGCAGCGGCTTTCTCCCCACGGTCTACCAGGGAGTGGAGCTCAGAAACGCCGGGGACCCGGTCCTCTATCTGTCCGATCCGGCCGGGATCACGACGGAGGCCCGCCGGGACTCCCTCGACGTCCTGAAGGCGATCAACCAGAGGCGGTTCGACGAAACCGGGGACCCGGAGATCACCACGCGGATCCGAGCCTACGAGCTGGCGTACCGCATGCAGACCAGCGTCCCCGAGCTGGCGGACATAGGGGAGGAGTCAGCAACGGTCCACGAGATGTACGGGACCGAGCCCGGCCAGGTCTCCTTCGCCAACAACTGCCTCCTGGCCCGCCGCCTCGTCGAGCGCGGCGTCCGCTTCGTCCAGCTCTACCACCGGGGCTGGGACCACCACGGCACGAGCCCCAAGGACGACATCGTCCACCGTCTCCCGGCGCTCTGCCGGGAGACGGACCAGGCCGCGGCGGCCCTCATCAAGGATCTGAAGCAGAGAGGCCTCTTGGACGAGACCCTCGTCGTCTGGGGCGGCGAGTTCGGGCGGACGCCGATGAACGAGGAGCGCAACGCCTCGAAGTACCTGGGCCGTGACCACCACCCGAGGGCGTTCACCATCTGGATGGCCGGGGGAGGGATCCGCCCGGGGACGCTGCTGGGCGCCACGGACGAGCTGGGCTACTCCCCCGTCGAGGATCCGGTGGACGTCCACGACCTCCACGCCACGATGCTCCATCTCA
>CAUZDW010000017.1:0-78461 GCA_963578825.1 Vicinamibacteria bacterium | reverse complement strand
GCGCCGCACTGGGCCATCCCGCAGCCGAACTTGGTGCCCGTCAGGTCCAAAACGTCCCGCAACGCCCACAGCAGGGGCATGTCGGGATCGGCATCGACCTGCCGCTCCACATCGTTGACGATCAGCCGAACCATCGTTCACCGCCTTTTCCGATGAGCCTCGCCAGACGATCGCCGACGCCCTGCGCCGACCCGTGGCGCTCTAGCCCCCGCTGGGCGGCCGGGCGCACTCTCCTCAGAACCCGGGGCGAGTCTATCCCAATTGACGGGGGTCGGCGCATGAATTCGAGGCGGCGAATCGAGCCGTCCAGCGTCGCTGTCAGGCCACCCCGGCGTCGGCCTCAGAAGGACTTGTCCGCGAACGCTTTGCGCAGGAACTTGACGGTCCGGGGCCAGGCCTTCTTCGTGGCCTTCTTGTTGGCGCCGTCGCGGCCGGTCTGGTTCCTCAGGAAGCCGTGCCCGGCGCCGTCGTAGATCTCCGGCTCGTAGGACTTGCCGAGGGACTTCATTTTCTTGGCGGCCGGGGGGATCGTGGCGTTCACCCGCGCGTCGTCCCCGCCGTAGAGGCCGAGGACCGGGGCCACGACGAGCACGAGCGCCTCTTCGTCCGGCGCGCTGCCGTAGTACACCACCGCGGCGTCGAGCCCGGGCTGGTGGGTGGCGTAGCCGAAGCTTCGGGAGCCACCCCAGCAGAAGCCGATGGTAGCGATCCGGCCGTTGGCGGCCGGGAGCTGGACCGCGTGCCCGCGGACCGCGTCGAGCCGGCGGTTCGCTTCGACGGGGCTCAGCCCCCGGATGAGCTTCACCACGTCGTCGCGGCTCCCGACGGAGTCGGTCCCTCCGCCCCCGGGCCCGAGGCCCGAGAGCAGGTCGGGCACCATCGCGATGAAACCTTCCGCCGCCAGCTGGTCTCCGACCGCCCGGATCCAGTCCGTGAGGCCGTAGATCTCGTGGATGACGATCACGACCGGGGCGTTTTCGGCCCGCTCGGGGTAGACGACGAAGGTGCGGATCTTCGTGTCCCCGGTGTAGGAGATGTCCACCCACTCGCCGTGGCGCGGCGAGGAGTCGAGAGCCGCCTTGGCCCCGTCGGCGTCCGGGGGCAGGCCCCAGTCAGCGGCGCCCGCCACGGCGCCGGCGAGCGCGAGTCCCAGGACGACCGTCAGTGCTCGAGACATGCGCTTCTCCTCTCCGCGGGATCCGCTCACTACTCCCGCAGTCCCTCCGCCCAGTTGAGCGCGACCTCGGTAGGAAGGATGCGGTGCTGGCCGAGCGGGGCCGGGGTGAAGATTCTACTCCCCTGAAATCGCCCTGAGGGTGCGCTTCGCTTCTCCCGCCATGTCACCGGCCCACTGATCTTCCGCCTTCTCCTCGAGAGCGGGGATGAACACCAGGCCCTTCGGCCCCTCCTCGCGCATCCCGTAGATGACACCCAGCTCCAACGAGTAGAGAACGAACCGTATGGCGGCTCCTTCGGTGGCCCGGAACGCCGCCGATTGAATCTCCTCGCGCGTCGCGTCTTCGTATCCGCCGAACACGAAGTCCTTGATGGCGAACTTGTCGTGGTTGACCAGGATGGTTCGTCCGGACACGAGGTTCTTCATTTCGAGCCTGGCGTGAACGACACCCGGATCGTAGTCCCCGTCGCTCGTTTTCCGGGTGATCACTCTCTCAAAGGTCAAATCGATCTGAACACCGGGGTTGGCCCCCTCCTTGACCGGGGCCAGGTAGTCCAGAAAAGCCTGCCATAGGTTCGAGCCGTTGATGAACTGGGCGATCTGGCCCTGGTACTCGTACGGGGCGTCGAGTGTGCAGCGCGGGTCGAGCTTCTTGCTGGTGCAGGCCGAGGTTGAGAGCAGCCCAGTTGTGACGACCGCTAGAAGGCAGAGACCCCCTGCTCGGTTCGAGCCGATCGGAGTGGACGTCGGCGACCTCCTTGATTGCCGTCGAGAGGTGGCTGGCGGCGACCTTCGAATCGAATCCATGGTAGCGCACCAGGTGCTTGCGTGGCCGGGGGATCTGCGCAAAACACACGTGCGAAGCCTGCCCGCCAGGGTCACCCACCGGGCTCGCCGTCAGTTCAGATAGCCGAGGGCCTCGAGCCGCTCCCGGGCGTGGCTGTCCACCTCCGGGGCCGGACCGCCTCCGACCGGGCTCAGCCACACGTCGATCCCGGCGATTCCCGCCGGCGGCGGAGAGAACGCCCCGCCAATCAGCTCGACATCGGGGAACTCGAAGGGCTGCACCCGGGCCGAGACTCCCTCGGAGGCGACCCGGATGTCGCCGCGCTGGAGTGGACGACCGTTCCGAGTCCCTTCGAGCCAGAGTGGCGCGCCGTGAGGGATCATCAGGACGCTGACCTCTCGCGGTCGGCCGCTGCGTGGCACCAGCTTCAAAGTCAGGCTCTGGTGGCCGTCTTCCACCTGGGCGCGCTCGCTCGAGCCAAGGCCCTCGGCGTCGACGCTGTGGATCCAGCCACTGGTGTGGACGCGCAGGTCGTAGTGATCGTCGCCGGAGACGCGGATCCGATAGCGGAAGGCGGCCGGGGTGAGGGCATCCTCTGCGACTCGCTTCAAGGTCCTCGCTCGCACCCCCAGCTGCTCCACGGGGGTCGCCTGCTCCAAGGGGTCGCGCTCGAGGTCGAGGTACAGCTCCTGGTCCCGGGGACTGATGTGGTGGACGTACTTGTCGACGGGCGTGCGGACGCCGTAGGCCACGAACTCGCGGTACTTGGTCTCCAGGATCGCGGGTCGCTCGACCGGGTTGTCCGTGCCCGTCTCGAATGCCTCGTCGAGCGGGCGTCCGACGATCGTGGTCGCCGAGGGCACGGGGAGGCCCTGGCTGCGCAGGATCGTCGGCAGGATATCGACGAGCAAGACCTGGCGGGCCACACTTCGCCCGGCGTGTCGGTTGCCGGGAAACTTCACGACCAGGGGCACACGGATGAGCTCCTCGAACAGCGTGTGGCCGTGCATCCAGTCGCCGTGCTCCAGGAACTCCTCGCCGTGGTCGGAGAGGAAAACGATGAGGGCGCGATCGTAAAGCCCCCGTTCCTGGAGCTCTCGTACGAACCGCCCGAACTGCTCATCGCCGTAAGCGACCTCTCCGTCGTACTGGGCCACGATCCGATCGAGGTCCCGAGGCTCCTTGTAGTCATACGGCCCTGCGGCCCCCCGCCCCGGAACGGGGGCGGGGGGGTAACGCCGGTCGAAGGGCGAGGGTGGCGTGTAGGGCCAGTGAGGATCCATCGTGTGAAGGTAGAGGAGTGTCGCCAGCCCTCGCCGCGAAGTCAGGTACTCGAGGCCGGCGTCCACCACCTCCCTGGCGCTCTGGGGCTCGTCAGGTCGAGCGAAGTACCCGAAGCCCTGATCGAAGGACGCCTCCCTCGCCAGGACGAGCTCGTTCGTCACCACGGCGCCGGTCCCGTAGCCGTGCCCCTGCAGCATCTCCGCGAACGTCACCAACGAGTGATCCAGCGGTGTGTAGAACTGCACGCACCGATGTTGGGCAGGAAGCAGCGACGTGAAGACCGACGCCACCGATGGCTTGGTCCACGACGAGGGGGCGATCGCCTGGTCGAACACCACCCCGTCCCGGGCGAAGCGCTCGAGCTCGGGGGACGTGTTGCGCTCGTATCCGTAGAGCGAGAGATGATCGGCACGCAGGGTGTCGACGAGGTACACGACAACGAGCGGTGCGTCCTTGCTCGCGGCGGTCGGGATGATCGTCGGGGTCCCCCAGAACGCGCGGCCGTCCCCCTTGCTCCTCTCGTAGCCACGCGTCTCCAGGATCAGCTCGACGCCCCGGCCCGCGTGCTCCGACAGGTCCACCTCCAACGGGACCCAGCCCCGATCCCCCGCTCGGTTGGCCGGATCCACGAGCCGCGATCGCAACGTCGTCTCCCGACCATCCCGTCGCACCTTGACCACGAACTCGACGGCAGGCCGACGCCGATGCGGCCTTTGGATTCCCGCGGCGAGGGTCAGCCGGCCGCCGGGAGGGACGTCGACTACGAAAACGAGACGGCTGGGTGGCGTCGCAGGGAAGGTGGCACGAACGACGTCCCGGATCCGGTGCGGCCGCCCGATCTCGGATCGCACCCACTCCACGTCGCGACCCTCGACCGAGGCTTCGGTGAGGAGCGTGGGGGCAGACGCCAGAAGGTCCACTGCCTCCGGGCGCCCCGAGCAGGCGCCCGCCGCGAACGCGAGGCTCAACGCGCAGAGCCCTGCAGGCACGCCGCGCCGCGGCGACCAACCGTGCGATCGCGTCAACTTTCAGCCACTCGCTGCTGTCGAACCCACTGCGGTCAACGGTAGCACGAGCGTCCGGCGGGGCAGGACCATGGGCCGAGCGGTATGATTAGCTCACGGTGCCTATCGAACACGCGAGAGTCTCGGCCGGGCACCGCCAGGGAGGGGCCCCTTGAGCACGAGCACGGCGGTGAGCACACGGGACCTCCGGGCGACTCTCGAGGAGATCCTGCCGGCGGAGCGGGTGCTGACCAGCGCCCTCGACCGTCTCGCCTTCGCCAGCGACGCCAGCGTCTACCGGAAAGTGCCTCGCGGGGTGGTTCGGCCCGCGTCCATCGATGAGGTGCGGGGGCTCTTCCGCCTCAGCCACGAGCAGCGCGTGCCCATGACCTTCCGCGCGGCCGGCACGAGCCTGTCGGGTCAGGCCGTCACGGACGGGATTCTCGTGGACGTGTCGCGCCACTGGCGGTCCGTAGAGGTGCTCGAAAGCGGTGCCGCGGTGCGGATGCAGCCGGGGGTCATCGCCGCGGCGGTGAACCGCGCCCTGGCGCCGCACGGCAAGAAGATCGGTCCCGATCCGGCATCGATCAACTCCTGCATGATGGGAGGCGTTCTCGCCAACAACTCCTCGGGCATGTGCTGCGGGGTGGAGCTCAACGCCTACAACACCCTGGCGTCCATGGTCTTCGTCCTCCCGGACGGGACGCTGGTCGACTCCTCGGCGAAGGATGCCGAAGAGCGCTTTGCGGCCGAGGCTCCCGACGTCGCCCGGCGGCTCCTCGAGCTCCGGGACCGCATTGCCGGCGATACGAGCCTCCGGGACCGCATCCGCCGGAAGTACCGGATGAAGAACACCATGGGGTACGCGCTCAACGCGTTTCTGGACCACTCGACACCCGTGGCGATCCTCTCTCACCTGATGATCGGGTCCGAGGGCACCCTGGGCTTCATTGCCGAGGCGGTCCTCCGAACCGTCCCCGACTACCCGCTCAAGCACACCGGGATGCTCTTCTTCCCCGACGTGCCGGCCGCCTGCTCGGCCATCGTGCCTCTCCGGGAATCCGGCGCCCGCACAATGGAGCTGATGGACCGTGCGTCCCTCGCATCGGTGGAGGGTCGTCCGGGGGTGCCCGACACCATCCCCGGTCTCCCGCCCACTGCCGCGGCGCTCCTGGTCGAGTATCAGGCCTCGACCGAGTCGGATCTCGCGGAGGTCGTGGCCGGGTGTGAGGAGCTGCTGCCCGCGCTGCCCTTGGAGACGGAGCCCATCTTCACCCGGGATCCCACGCGCCAGGCCGAGCTGTGGGCCGTGCGCAAGGGCCTGATCCCGTCCGTGGGCGCGAAGCGGCGGCGCGGCACGTCCATGATCATCGAGGACGTGGTCTTTCCGGTCGACGCGCTTGCGGAAGGAGTGCGGGAGCTCCAAGAGCTCCTCTCCGCTCACCGCTACGACGACGCCATCGTCTTCGGCCACGCGAAGGACGGCAACCTCCACTTCGTTCTCAACCAGGGCTTCACCGAAGCCGACAACATCCGGCGATTCGACGCCTTCCTGCAGGGCCTGGGGGACCTCGTCGTCGTCCGCTACGACGGCGCTCTCAAGGGGGAGCACGGCACCGGCCGCAACATGGCCCCTTTCCTCGAGCTGCAGTGGGGCGCAGAGGCCACCTCGATCATGCGACAGATCAAGCGGCTCGTGGATCCCGAGGGCCTCCTCAACCCCGGCGTGCTGATCAACGACGACCCGCAGGGCCACACGAAAGACCTCAAGTCCCTCGAGCCCGTGGAGAAGGAGGTGGACGCGTGCATCGAGTGCGGGTTCTGCGAACGGCTGTGCCCGAGCCGGGACCTCACCCGCACGCCGCGCCAGCGGATTGTCCTCCGCCGGGAGATGACGCGGTTGCAGAGGGAAGAGCCCGCTTCGGCGACCCTGCGCGAGCTGGAGCGCGCCTTCGAGTACTCCGGGATCGAGACGTGTGCCGCCGATGGGATGTGCGCGACCGCTTGCCCGGTGGGGATCGACACGGGGCAGCTCGTCAAGCTGCTTCGAAGCCGGTCCCATCCCGCTTGGCGACGGGGGCTCGCCCGCACGATGGCGCGGCACTTCGGTGCCGTCGAGGTGGCGGCCCGCGGCGGGCTACGGATGGCACACCTGGCTCGGGCCGTCCTCGGCGATCGAGGCGCCTCCGGGGTCGCGAGGGCGCTGGGCCGCATGGGTCTCGACGTGCCACTGGGGTTTGCGGATCTTCCTCGTCCTGCCACCAGTGCTGCGCCTCACACCGCACGGGAAGCTGCCCACGCCGTGTACTTCCCGTCGTGCCTCACGCGAATCTTCGCGCCGGCCGGGAACGACCGGCCCCTCCCCGGGGTCATTGCCGCCGTGAGCGAGCGCGCCGGGTCGCCGGTGTGGATCCCCGACGGATCCAGCGGCCAGTGCTGCGGGATGCCCTTCAGCTCGAAGGGGTACAAGGACGCATCGAAAGAGACCCTGAGTCGCCTTGTGGAGGCGTTCTGGGTGTGGACCGACGAGGGTCGGTTGCCCGTCGTGATGGACACGAGCCCCTGCGCCCACACGATGCGGAACTGCGGCCCCGAGCTGGACCGCGGTCTGCGGGAACGCTACGAACGGCTGGAGATCCTCGATGGGGTCGAGTTCGCGTCGAGCCGCGTCGTGCCCCGGCTGAAGTCGCGCCGCTCGGCCGCCGCTGTCGCCCTTCACCCGGTGTGCTCGGCAGTGAAGATGGGGATCGACGGGCTGCTGCCCAAGATCGTCGAGCCGTTCTGCGCCGAGGCGGTCGTTCCGGAGAGTGCCGGATGCTGCGGCTTCGCCGGCGATCGCGGGTACTCGGTGCCGGAGCTCACGGCCTCCGCCACCCTCGCGGAGGCGCGCGAGGTCTCTTCCGGCTCCTTCGACGGCTTCTACTCGTCGAGCCGGACGTGTGAGATCGGGCTGAGCCGAGCCACCGGAAAACCCTACCGCTCTTTCTGGTACCTCCTCGACGAGGCGAGCGGGCCGGCGGCTCCCTGAAGTACGACGGCATCCCGCCGTGGCAGCGGCGCGGATGGGCGTGCACGGATCACTCGTTTTGTGGACACGCGGCTCGTGTGATCGTGGTCACCTTCCATGGCCCCCGCAAGCCGATAAGGTCCCTCAACATCGCGACAATCTGTTGCCGCGTTTCGGCGGGCCCTGCGCCCTGGCCGGTCCACACTCAACGTCGAGTTATTAAAGATAGGGCGAGCAATGCTGAACTCAAAGTGGCATCTGTTCAGGGTCGGCTGCGCCTCCGGTCTCCTCGGTCTGGTTCTGACCGCCCCTGCGGTCGGGCAATCACAGGGCGAGGGTGCCGCCGGGGACGAGTTGCAGCAGGGCTGGGAGCAGCTCGTCGGGGCTGCCGATCACGGCGACCTGCGCCACCGCGGCATGCTTCAGCATGCAGTCCTCCACCTCCCCCGGTCCGACGCGATGGCCTGCCGTGGAGATGACGTCGTCGTTGCGACCGACGAACCAGATGTAGCCGTCGGCGTCGCGGTATCCCGTGTCACCGGTGCGGAACCACTCGCCCACGCACTGGGCACGGGTGGCCTGCTCGTTCTTCCAGTACCCGAGGAACATGACCGGGTCGCCTTGCTTCGCGGCCAGCTCTCCGATCTCCCCATCGGGCACCGGATCTCCGTCGGCGTCGATGACCACGACATCGTGGCCTGGGTAGGGCCTCCCCATCGAACCGGGCTTGACCGGCATCAACTCCGCGCAGTTGCCCACGAGATAGTTGAACTCGGTCTGCCCCCACATCTCGTTGACCTTCACGCCCAGGACGTCGTCGGCCCAACGCAGGACCTCGACGCCGACCTGCTCACCCGCCGACATGATGGAGCGAAGGCGGAGGTCGAACCTCTCGGCCGCATCCGGCACCTGCATCATCATCTTCAGCGCGGTGGGTGGGATGAAGGCGCTTCGGACGCCGTACTTCTCCATCAGCACGAATGCCCTCTCGGGATCGAACTTGCCGCTGTCCACGCCGAGGACGGGCACGCCGTAATACAACGCCGGCATCAGCACGTCCAGCAAGCCACCGGCCCACGCCCAGTCCGCCGGCGTCCACATCAGGTCCCCGGGCTGGGGGAAGAAGTCGTGGGACAGCTCGAAACCCGGGAGATGTCCCAGCATGGCACGGTGTGCACTCAGTGCCCCCTTGGGGGGCCCGGTGGTGCCCGACGTGTAGATGAGAAACGCCGGGTCGTCGGCGCGGGTCACTTCCGGGTGGAACTCTCCGACGGAGCGATCCACCAATGACCAGAACTCGGTCGCTTCGTCCCCGTGCCGGCAGCCAACGACAGCGTGCAGGTCCGGGAGCTCCTCTCGGATGGACTGGATGAAGGGTGCACGCAGCTCGTCCGTGATCACCACCTTCGCACCGCTGTCGCTCAGGCGGAATTGAAGGGCGTCCCGGCCGAACAGGACCGACAAGGGCAGTACGACGGCGCCGAGCTTGTAGACAGCGATGTTCGCAACGGCGGTCTCGACACGCTGCGGGAGGACGATCCCGACCCGGTCTCCCTTGCGCACGCCCAGGGCGCGCAGCGCAAGGGCGAAGCGGTCGGAGTGCCGCTTCAGGTCGGCGAACGTGTGGCGGGCCTGATGGCCTGCGCTGATTCGGTGAGCAGCGCGGTGCGATCGGCCTCACCTGCGTGGGTGTCGCAGATGGCCACGCCGATGTTGAACTCCTCCGGGATTTTCCAGCGGAAGGACTCGTAGATCTCCTCGTGGCTACGAGTGTCCCTGTCGAACAGACGCTCGGGCTGCACAGCCGCGCGCTACAGAGGGTTGAGTGGATATAGTGGCTGGGCCCACGGGCCCGGCTCGTCGGGGACCCCGGACTCCTCCAGGGGACCCTGCACCGTCTCGAGGTAGTCGAGAATGAGCGTTCGATCCTCGTCTGTGAAGGCCCAGAGGTGGTGCTTCTCCTGCATCCAGGTGAGGCTCGCGTCCCAGTCCGCGCGGCTCATTCGGGTGTCGACCACGACACGGAGGGAGTGGCAGACGACACAGTTGAGGGCCACGAGTTCCCGCCCCGGTCCCGGGGCGAGCTCGGGGGTGTCGTCTGTGGCCTGAGGCTGTGGCCCGGCGGCGACGACCGCGACGCCCAGAAGGAGGCTGGCGAGGACGAAGAGCCTCGGTGACATGCTCACACCACCCGCACCGCGATCCGGTGCATGGCGTTGTTGAGGTAGCCGCGTGGATTCCATCCCGGCATCACCATGGGCTGCTGCCGTCCGTCTCGGCCCGTGGCCCGGGCGAAGACCTCGTAGTACCCGGGCATGGGAACCCGCAGCTCGGCGGACCACCGCCGCCAGGCGAACGGGTTCGCCTGGGTAGCCAGGGTAGCCTCGGTCCAGGTCTGGCCAAAGTCCAGGCTCACGTGCATGGCGCTGACCGACCCCTCGCCACTCCACGCGTGCCCCCGAAGGCGGAGCGGCGCAGCGACCGGGTGCTCGATGCCGGTGGCCGGGCGGGTGATGAGGGACTTCACGGGCATGGCCTCGATGATCTCCATGTCCTCTTCCGGCACCTGCGTGCCCGGGGCCACGGGATAACGCGGCACGCGGTAGGACATGCCGCCCATCTTGGGACCGTCGTGCACCCGGTCGCGAACCCAGAGACGATGGAGCCATTTCCCGCTGACGGAGGCCGGAAAGCCCGACGCGACCAGTCTCAGGGGAAACCCGTGCATCGCCGGAAGCGGCTCGCCGTTCATCTCCCAGGCCAGGAGCGTGTGGTCGTCCAAGGCCTTCGCCATGGGAACGCCTCGGGAGATGGCAACTTGATCTGCCCCGCTCAGGTGCGGGTCCTCACCGTAGTAGCCGACGTAGACCGCCGAGGGCTTCACGCCGGCGGCCGCCAGGACGTCCTTCAGGCGAACGCCCCGGTACTCCGCACAGCCGACCGCGCCCAGCGTCCACTGGTTGCCGCGGGCTCTCGGACGAAAGCCCGCGCGGCCGTTGCCCCCGCACTCGAGGGTCAGCCGGGCCACGTGATTCTGGTGACTCCGCTTCAGGTCGTCGAGGTCGAGAGTGAGCGAGCGTTCGACCTCGCCGTCGATCCTCAGCGCCCAGCCGGTGAGGTCGCGACTCGTCGCACGCTCCGGAACGAGACCGTTGTTTCGCACGAAGTGCGCGCTGCTCGGCGTGACGTCGGCGTCCAGAAGCGTGACCGATGCCTCGGCATTGACGGGCCGGTCGTTGAGGACGACGAGACCCTCTTTGCCTTCGATGACGAAGGGCTCGCGCTCGTCGGCGAGAGCCGCCGGCACCCATCCCGCTGGCTGTCGTCCGGCAAACGGCATGAGCCGGGTCGCGAAGAACCCCACCGTCGCCGAGCCCAGGACCCGCCCGAAGCGACGACGCCCGCCTCCCCAATCGAGAAGATGCGACGCGCGCTCCGGGTCCTGGCGGAGGAGCTCGAAAAGTCCCCGTTCCTTGCGTACAGTCATTCCAGTCAGCTCTCTTCCTGCGGCGTTCCGACTTCGATACCGGACAGGCGCTCGAGGGCCTTGACGAGCGCGTGGTTGCCCTCAGCGCCCAGGCCCTTCGCCTGGAGGGTGCGATAGAGGTTGACGACGAGGCTGGTGCCCAGCATGGGGACGCCAAGCTCGCCCGCGGCCTCGGTCACGAGGCGCAGGTCTTTCTGTTGAAGGTCGATGGTAAAGCCCGGGCGCCAGTCGCGCTTGATGACCTGCGGACCGCGGTTGGCCAGCATCCAGCTCCCGGCAGCCCCCGGCACCACGGCCTCGAGTGTCTTTTCGAGATCGAGATCCGCGGCCTGCGCGAACACCAGGGCCTCGCTCACCGCAAGGGCGTTCACGACGACGAGGATCTGGTTGACGAGCTTGACCTTCTGACCCGAGCCGAGGGGCCCCACGTGGGTGATGGCCTTGCCCATGGCGCGGAAGAATGGCATGGCCCTCTCGACCTGTTTCGGGTCACCACCCACCATGATGCTCAGGGTGCCCTTTGCCGCCCCCTCGCTGCCTCCGCTGATGGGGGCGTCCAGCATGTGGACGTCTTGCTCCGCCAGGCGCTCCCCCACCTCGGTCGTGGCCCGGGGGCTGATGGTGCTCATGTCGATCACCAGGGACCCGGGCCTGGCGCCTTCGAGGATGCCGCGTGTCCCGAGAAGGACCGCCTCGACGTCCGGGGTGTCGCTGACACAGGTGATGACGACGTCGCACGCGGCCGCCAGCTCGGCCGGATCCTCGGCCGCCTCGAAGCCCTCGGCCACCAGCTCGTCGAGCCGGCTCCGCGTGCGGTTCCACAGCCGCGGCTTGAGACCCGCCGCGGCGAGGTTGCGTACCATCCCGCGCCCCATGATGCCGATGCCGACGAAACCGATGCTCTCGCTCACACCCGCCTCCTCACCCGATTGATGGTGCTCTTTGCCTTACGAATCTCATGGGCTCTCCCTCCCACCAGCGGGCGGTCGTCGACCGAGCCTCACGATCGCCACGATGGCGCCGGTGGCGATCGCCGCCACCAGGAACGTCCCCAGGTTGATGGGGCCTCTTTCCGCGTGCCAGACCACCGCGTACCCGATCGCTCCGGGGAGGAGCGCATAGTAGAAGAAGGGCATCAAGGTCAGTCGGATCACGGTCCCCTCCTTTCCCACGAGCCCGACCACGGCCGAAGCCGCCACCACGTTGTGCACGCAGATCATGTTGCCCGCGGCGCCTCCCACGGCCTGGAGGGCCACGATCCAGGTGGGGTCGACACCGATGCGCTCCCCCACCCCGAACTGGAACAGGGAGAACATCATGTTGCTGACGGTGTTGCTGCCCGCCACGAAGGCGCCCAGGCCCCCGATGAACGGGGCGAAAACGGGCCAGGCGGAGCCGGTCAGCGAGGCCACGCCGTCCGCAAGCGCAATGGGCATCTCGTCGTAGCCCGCCGCTCCACCGCCGCTATTAATGAAGACCTGGACCATGGGCACCGTGAAGATCAGGGCCACCGAGGCTCGGCCGGTGGCGCCGAGGGACGCCGTCCAGGCCTGGCGGTAGCTTTCGCGGTCGATCCGGTGAAGCACGAATGTCAGAAGCGACACCACGACGAAGATGGTGCCCGGCAGATAGAGGGGCTCCACACGAGCCGCGATGCCCGTGCCAAAGAGGTCCGTGAAGCCCACTCCCCAGGCTCTCAGCCACCCCGAGAGAGGGAACAACCGCAGGCGGGTCAGGACCAGGAGCGCGGCCACCATGAGGTAGGGGGACCAGGCCCGAAGCGCCCCCATGGGCTCCCCCTGCCCGGCCGGATCGCGCAGGTCGATGGAGCCGGTCCACTCCGGAGGCCAGTTCTCCCGCTTGTCGAAGTCCCAGGCTTCCTCGGCGGGCGGCATCAGGAAACCCTTGCGGGCCGCCCACACGACGATCGTCAGGCCGACGAGGGAGCCCAACAGGGTCGGGAACTCGGGGCCGAGGAGCCACGCTGCCGTCACATAGGGGATCGTCATGGCCAGCGAGGCGAAAAGAGCGAACCTCCAGACCCGCACGCCTTCGGCAAAGCTGCGGTTCCGGCCGAAGAAGCGGGTCATGAAGGCCACCACCAACAGCGGCACCAGGAGTCCGGCGATCGCGTGGAGCACCGCGATCTTCAAACCGATCATGGCCAGGAAGTCGGTCCATTCGGCGTACCCGAGCCCCTCGGCGAAGGCTCGAACACCGGCGTCCCCCGACAGCCCCGTATTCACTCCGACCAGGATGGGCGTGCCCACAGCCCCGAAGGACACCGGCGTGCTCTGGATGATCATCCCCGCCGTGACCGCCGCCATGCCTGGGAAGCCCAGGCCCACGAGGAGCGGAACAGCCACCGCGGCCGGAGTTCCGAAGCCCGCCGCTCCCTCCATGAAGGACCCGAAGAGCCAGGCGATGATGATCACCTGGATGCGTCGGTCCGCAGTGACGCCGGTGAGCCCGTTTCGAATGGTGCGGAGCGCTCCGCTCTGCTGGAGGGTGTTCAGAAGGAGGATGGCCCCGAAGATGATGAAGAGGAGGCTCACCGCGATCATCAGACCCTTCAGCGTCGCGGCGGCGACCTGGAGGCGCGGGACCTGCCAGACACCCAGGGCCAGACCCGCGGCGGTCAGGTAGGAGACGGGCATCGCGCGGCTCGCCGGCCAGCGCAGGATCACAAGGAGGAGCGCCACCGCCGCGATCGGCAGCAGCGAGAGGAGCGCCAGCGTGCCGACGCTGGCCGTCACGGCGCGCCGTCGGCCGTGTAGACCCCTCCCGCCGCAGCCAGCGCCGCGCCGCGGTCGAGCGTCACGCCCTGGTCGCCGAGGATGGTCTCGAGCGCGGCCAACACCGCGGTCACGTTGCGGCGGGTGGACGAGCTGCCCATGAGACCGATCCTCCAGGCCTTGCCCTTGAAGGGTCCGAGACCCGCCCCGATCTCGATGCCCCACTCCCCGAGGAGACGGCGACGGACGGTCGCGTCGGCGGCGCCGTCCGGGACGTGCACGGCGTTGAGGTTGGGGAGCGAACGAGTCGGGATGTAGCTCACACCCATGGCCTCGAGACCCGCGCGGAGCGCCCGGTGGTTCAGGAGATGGCGGGCCTGACGAGCCTCCAGTCCCTCCTCGACGACCATGCGCAACGCCTCGTAGAGCGCATAAGACATGTTGATGGGGGCAGTGTGGTGGTAGACCCGGCTCTCGCCCCAGTACTGGGAGATCATCGACAAATCGAGATACCAGCTCTGGACCTTGCTCTTGCGCTTGCGGACGACGTCGTAGGCCGCCGGGGAAAAGGTTACCGGGGCCAGCCCCGGAGGACAGGACAGGCACTTCTGTGTGCCGCTGTAGCAGGCGTCGATCTGCCACTCGTCCACCTCGAGCTCGACTCCGCCCAGCGAGGTGACGGCGTCCACCAGGAGGAGGGCGCCCTTGTCGTGGATGAGGCGGGAGATCTCGACGAGGGGCTGGTGGGCCCCGGTGGAGGTCTCCGCGTGGACGATCCCCACCACTTTGGTCTTCGGGTGCTCGGCAAGCGCCTTTGCGACGGCGTCGGGCTCGATCGTCTCGCCCCAGGGCGCCTCGACGAGGTGGACGGTCGCCCCGCAGCGGCCCGCGACGTCGGCCATGCGAGTGCCAAAGACCCCGTTGACGCAGACGACCATCTCGTCTCCGGGCTCGATGAGATTGGCGACGCAGGTCTCCATTCCGCTGGACCCCGTGCCGGGCATGGCGACGGTGAGCTCGTTCGTGGTCTGGAAGACGTGCTTCATCAGCTCCCGCGTGTCGTCCATGATCCGCAGATACTCGGGATCGAGATGGCCGATGGTCGGCGAGGCCAGCGCCTGGAGGACACGGGCCGGCACGTCGCTCGGGCCGGGCCCGAGGAGCACCCGGTGGGGCGGGTCGAGCGGGGGGGGCATATTGATGTTCATGGCCCCGACACACTACGGCTCGGGGCTCGTGACCGTCAACTCGATGGGCTACCATCTCGCCAGAGGCGACGCCCCGTGAAGGCCACCGCACGCCGGAAGACGATCGGCCACGTCGTCTTCCGGCGTGCGGCCAACGTGGGCGGCAGGAACGTCTTCCGGCCCGCGCAGCTCGCCCGCGCCCTGGATCACCTCGACGTGGTCAACGTGGGCGCCGCGGGCACGTTCGTCGTGCGGGGGAAGGCGAGCGCCGCGAGGATCCGCCGCGAGATCGTGGCGCTGCTGCCGTTCGAGCCCTCGCTCGCGGTGGTGCCCGCGGGCGAGGTCGTGGCGCTCGTGCGCAGCAAGCCGTTTGCAGGCGTCCGGTTCTCGAAGGATCGGCGCGGGTGGGTTGCGGTCCTCGACGGCCGCCCACGACACCGAATCGGTCTGCCCGTCTTCGTCCCCGCACCAAAGGCGTGGAGCGTCCGCTTCGACCGCGTCCAGGGGTGCTTCGCCCTCGGCCTCTGGCAGCGGCGCCCCGGCAGCTTCGTCTTTCCGAGCCACACGGTGGAAAAGGCGCTCGGCGTCACGGCCACCACCCGCTGGTGGGAGACCATCGAGCGCACCGCTGAGATTGTCCAGGTCCCGTGAGAGAATCCGGCGACGCTCTGGACGTCCGCGCCGGAAGGGAGGTGGATCATGCGCCTCGGCATCGGGACCTACACGTACACCTGGGCCGTCGGAGTTCCCGATCACCTGCCGGAGACTCGGATGAGTGCGGCCGACCTCGTCAAGGCGGCGAACGCGGCGGGGCTGCGATGCGTGCAGATCGCCGACAACCTGCCGCTGAAGCAACTCTCGACCGAGGAGCGTCACGGGCTTCTCGAGCTGGCCGAGAGTCGCAGGGTGGCGATCGAGGTCGGGGCGCGCCGGATGACGCCCGAGCATCTCGCCACCCTCATCGACGTCGCCGCCTTCTTCGGCTCCCACGTCCTGCGCTTCGTGATCGACGGGCCAGGCTTCGAGCCGACAGTCGACGAGGTGGTGACGATAGTTCGCGAGGCGCTGCCGCGGCTGCGGGAGGCCGGAGTCAAGATTGCCATCGAGAACCACGACCGACTCGTGGCGGCGGAGTTCCGGGAGATCGTGAAGGGGACGGACGAGGATCAGGTCGGCATCTGCCTCGACTCGGTGAACTCGATGGGAGCAGGCGAGGCCGTCCGTGACGTGGTCGACACCCTGGCCCCGTGGACCCTGAACCTGCACGTGAAGGACTTCACGGTGCGACGGGTCTCGCACATGATGGGCTTCGTCGTCGAGGGCGCCCCGGCGGGCCAGGGAATGCTGGACATCCCGCGGCTACTCGAGGAGGTGCGACGTCACGGCCGCTGCCAGAGCGCCATCCTCGAGCTGTGGACGCCGCCCGAGAGCTCTCCGGAGAAGACGGTGGTGAAGGAGGCCCGTTGGGCGGAGGACAGCCTCGCGTACCTGAAGCCGCTCTTCGCGTAGCGCCAGGGCTCTGAGTCATGCAGCGGAGCCTCGACTCTGCGCGTGCGACGAAGCATCTCCCGATAGCGGCCTTCTGAATGACTGGCCGCCCTACGGCAGCGTCACGATCGCGAGTCCACCCTCGCGAATTTCGACCTCTTGCCGGGCTCCGCCCTCGACCGCGAAGACGTAGCGGCCGGGGGCGACGTTCTCGAGGCGGCGCACCGGACCCCTGATGGGAATGAAGCCGTCCGTCGAGAAGATCGAAGGAAGGTAGGGCCTCCCGTCGACCCGATAGAGCCGACCCTGGGGCTGTGGCAGGGCGAGGGTCTCGCGCCCGGCTTGAACCTCGAGGGTTCCGCCCGGAGTGAAGGCGACAGACACCTCCGAGGAGGGGACCATGATGCCCGGGCGGACGAGCGGGGCGTAGCCGGACGAGGAGGCCCGCAGCTCGTAGCTGCCGGGCTTCACCGACGGGATCTCACCACGCCCCTGGCTGTCCAGGGGCACGGTTCCGCTGAAGACGGCGACGCCGCCTCCGTCGACGAGGCGCACCATGAGACCCCGGAGCGGCGTGCCGAACATCCCGTCGCGAGCCACGAGGCCCAGACCCTCGCCGCGGCGCAACTCGACCCGGATCTCACTGTCTTCGCTTGCCATCACCTCCCGAGTCTCGGTCTCGTAGGCCGGCTTCTGAAAGGTGATCTGGAACGCCCGGGGGTCGAGATCCTCGAGGGCGAAGCGGCCGGCGCTGTCCGAAGACACTTGGTTGCCGAACCGAAATCCTCCGCCTCCTTCCTCGAGACGCACGCTCACGTCTCCGAGGGGCCGGGCCGTTCCCGTCTCGACGACGACCCCGGCAAGACGCGCCAGTGGAATCTCGATGTCCACGGTGGAGTCGTCCGTGAGAGTCACGCTCTTCTGCACGGGTGACCCGTTCGCGGCGGAAACGAAGAAGGCGTAACTCCCCTGCTGCATGCCCTCCAGGGCGTAGGCCCCCGTCTCGTCGGTTCGCGCGCTGGCGCGCCCGCCCCCGGACTTCGGCACGGCGTTCACGAACGCGTCGACCACGGGCTCCCCGCTCCGGCTGACGCGGCCCTCGACCCGAAGCCCCACCTCGAAGACGACCTCCGCATGGGCGTCGGCCTGCCCGGGCCCGATCGTGACCGTCGCGTTCGCCGTGCGGGTGGAGTCGAGGAAGTTGCCGGCGGTGGCCCGAAGAGAGATGGTCCCCTCGGGCACCCCGGTGAGCTCGAACGCGGCGTCGGCGCCGGATCGGGAGGACGCGAAGTATCCGTCGGGCCCGTTCGCGGTGATCGAGACACCGGCGAGCTCCGAATCGGGGAGGCCAGAGACGGTCCCGCGGATGATGGCCCCTCGTCGAGGATCAGCGTGACGTCCTGGCTGGCGTCGCCGGTGACCACGGCCTCGACCGGATCGCTCGATTGGCTCCGGAGCGACGAGTACAAGGTGTAACGGCCGGGGGAGAGTCGCTCGAACCGGAAGCGGCCATCCTCGCCGGTGAGGCTCCCCTGGCCACTGCCAAAGCCGCGCAAGCCGGCCTCGCCTGCCTCGGCCAGGCTGACCTCGGCTCCCGCCACCGGCCGACCGGCGGCGAGCACGACCCCTTCGATGGCCCCCCCGGTGCCGAGACGCAGGTCGGCTGTGGTCGGCGCGTCCTCGAGCTCGACAGTGACAGAGGCCTCGCTCCACTCGGGGTGGGAGGCGGTGACGGCCCAGGTGCCCGGCGTGAGGCCCGTGATCTCGTACTGCCCGTCGGCATCCGTCATGGCCTCGGTGTTTCCCCCGCCCATCAGGCGAGGCATGCGTCGCCCTCCCCCACCCGACAGCTCCGCGTGGACCGTGGCGTCGAGAATCGGGCGGCCGCTCTGGGTCTCGACAACGTGCCCTACGATCGTTCCACCCTTCGAAAGGCCGATCTCGACCACTTCGGTGCTGCCGCCCTCCTCCAACACGACGCCCGACGCCGTGCCGGCCTGGAAGCCGTCGGCTCTCGCCTCGACGGTCCAGGTGCCCGGCGGCACGTTCTCCAGGACGAAGGCCCCATCCTCGGCATGGAACGACCTCGGGTCGTTGGGCCCACCGCCGCCGGGACCACCGAAGAAGAAATGGACACCGTCCCGGGACGCGGGCCGGTAGCTCACCTCGAAATCGACGAGGGCCTGGCCATTCTCGGTCTGGGAGACGCGTCCGCGGATCTGCCCATGGCCTTTCACGGTGATCTCGAGGTCGTCGGTGGGTGCGGTCACGTCGGGATGTCGCGGTCCGAGCCCGGTGGGCCCGATGACCTAGAGGTCGTAGACCTCACCCTCGGCCAGCCCCTCGATCAGGAACGCACCATCCGGGCCAGTGGGTTCGTCGAGGCGCAGACCGACTGCCCCGCTACCCTGCCCGGCAGGGCGGGCGGTCACAAACCAGCCGGCCGCCCCGTCCCCGACGCCGTCTCGAAGAAAGCCGCTGATCGTGGCGCCGGGAGCCAGTACGAGTTGGACAGGCTCCGAGTTGCCGTCGTCGGTGAGCTTCACGGGATCGAGGATCACCCGCCCATAGCCGGGGCGGCTCGCGGTGAGCGTGTAGTCGCCGGCCATCAGGCCGCGGAAGGTGAAGCGTCCGTCGGCGGTCGTCTTCCGCCGAGGCCGGCTGCCAGGCCCCATCATCGTCACGAATATCCCGCCCCGGCGGCCGCGGAAAGAACGGGGCCGCCGCAGCTCGACCTCCACCTCCGAGATCGGACGGCCCTCTTCATCCTTGACGAATCCTTTGAGCTCGAGCCCCACCCGAAGGACGACTCGCACCCCCGCGGTGGTGGCATCCGGCGCCAGGTCGATGCCCCCGAGGCTGCGGGGCTCGTAGTCCTCGTGCCAGACGTCGAGGCGTTGGCCGTCACCCGGCTCGAGGCGAGTCACGTCGAAGCGTCCGTCGGCTTCGGAACGCACGACATCGGCCTGGTGCCTGATCCGGCGCGAGAAGTCACGCACCCCTCCGGCGCCGCCCCGCGACACCTGGATGGTCGCGTTCGGCACGGGCAGGCCCTCTTCGCTCACGACGCGGCCGACGAGCGTCGCCCCGGGCACGAGTGGGATGTCCTGAGTCCCGGCCTGTCCCGGAGACACGTCGACCAGGCGCACCCACCGAACGAACCGCTTGTCGTCGACCTCGATCCCATAGGACCGAGGCGGAAGCCCCACCATGCCGTAACGACCGTCTCGGCCCGACCGGGCCACGAATGCCGCTCCGTCGCCGGCTCTCGCTGTCACTCGGATCCCGGCGATCGGACGTCCGGAGTCGGCCGCGACGACCCGGCCGGTCAGGACGGCATTGCTGGCAAGGACGACCTGCATCGGTTCGATCGTCCCCGCACCGACAGGCGCCGCTGCCCGGCCCATTCCCCCGCCGTCGGCGAGGATCTGGCCGCTCTCCCTGGCGGGGACACCTTCGATGAAGAACGAGCCGTCGGAGCGGACCTCGTGCCATCGGGTGGTCGACTGGCCCTCGAAGCGAACGACGGCTCCGCCGGCGGAGGTCCGACGATCCGGAAGCGTCACCGACCCGCGGAGAACGCGACCGAGGGCGAGGGTCACGGGTCGCACGAGAGCGCCGCCGCGCACTCTGCTCCTCTCGACGGTGGCCAGGCCGAGGGCCTAGATCCGGATCCTGTTCCCGATGTCCGACGCAGCGTCGAATCGAAAGGTGCCATCGGGACCGGTGGAGGTTACTTGCGGCACGGGCTCGACAGCGGTGAGGCGGTCACCCGGGCGACCGCCTCGACCGGCCCAGAGCCTCACCGTCGCGTCGACGACGGGTCCACCGCGGGCGTCCACGACGCGGCCTGCCAGGGCGGCGGCCGGGGCCAGGCGGACGTCGCCAAGATCCTCTCCGCTCGCATCGACCAGCTTCCCCAGACGGTGGGGAGCGCTCCCACCGCCCGAGAACTCGACGCGGACCGGCATGGCGCCGGTCGACCCGGACGTCGCGAGTGCAATCCGGAAAGAGCCGCCCTTTCCGGTCAGCCCCTCGGCAAGCGGCCGCGGCTCGTCTTCGCCTCGTGCCTCCCGGCGGGACCTCTCGAAGCCGTCTTCGAACGGGAGGATCGCCACGGCGATCCCGGCCGCCGGTCGGCCGTCCACGAGAACCCGTCCCCGCACCTCGGCCGCCTGGGCGGTCGCCACGACGAGGCTGAGGGACGCTGCGGCACAGAGGATCCTGCGAGCTGTCATGGGCTGTTGAGGCGCCAGACGGCCAGGCTCAGCGACCCGGCGAAGAGAATCCAGACGAAGTACGGAACGAGCAGGAGTGCCGCGCGACGCCTCACCGGATAGAACGCCACGATGGTGGCCAGAGTCGCCACCGTCATCGCGACGATGTCGTAGAACGCCCAGTCCAGCCGTTTGAGACCAAAGAAGATCCAGGGCCAGACGGCGTTGAGCGCCAGCTGAAGGAAGAAGAGCAGCACGGGAACCCGTGCGTGACCCTCGCGCCAGACCATCCATCCGGCGGTGGCCATCAGGGCATAGAGGACCGTCCAGACCGGCCCGAAGACCCAGCCCGGGGGAGTCCAGTCCGGCTTGGCGAGAGCCGTGTACCAATCGGCGAAAGCCGTGCTGGCGACCCTTCCACCGAGGAGCGATGCTCCGAAGCAGAGCACAGCGAAGGCCACGAGGCCCGCGACGTCGCGGACCGGGGGAATCTCGACGGCCGACAAATGGAGGCGTCCCACGGCTGCCTCAACTCAGATTCTTCGCCGAAAGGGAGGCCAAAATCCAGCCCTTGACGCAGCGGTACGCAAAGGCTGGATAAAATGAAGAGGGATGTCACTTCAGGGAGGCCGCCGAGATGCCTGACCCCCGGGTCCCCGAGACCCTCGACGGATGGAGCGTACTGCATCAGATGTTCCGCGTCCGCTGGACCGAATGGGACGCCTTGCCCGAGTCAGAGCGCACGACCCGGGCCTCCGAGACCGCCAGCATCCTGGCCGCGATGCAGCAGGGCAAGGAGGGCACCAGCGCGCCGGTGACCCTGCTGGGGCACAAGGGCGACCTCCTGCTCCTCCACTTCCGCAGGGACTTCGAAGCGCTGCAAGCGGCCCAGCTCGCCGTGGCGCGGCTCCCGATCGCGCCGTTTCTGGAGGCCACGACGTCCTTCGTCTCCGTGGTGGAGCTCGGGATGTACGAGATGACGGGGCGCATTCATGCCGGGCTAGCCGAGCGGGGTCTGAAGCCCGGGACCGAAGAGTTCACAGCAGCGCTGGGCACCGAGATGAAGGAGCAGGAGAACCGCGTCGGGGGTCGGCTGTGGCTGGACGTGCCGGCGCGGCGCCACGTCTGCTTCTACCCGATGAACAAGCGCCGGGGCGAGGCGAAGAACTGGTACGGGGAGCCCTTCGCCGAGCGGGCTCGGATGATGCGCGAGCACGGGAGAATCGGACGCGGCTACGCCGGGCGGGTGAACCAGATCATCTCGGGCGCCATCGGATTCGACGACTGGGAGTGGGGCGTCGACCTCTTTGCCGACGACCCGCGAGTCTTCAAGGAGCTCATCTACGAGCTGCGATTCGACGAGGCCACGGTCTGGTACGGCGAGTTCGGACCTTTCTATGTGGGACTTCAGTTCTCTGCCTCGGAGCTACCGAAGTACCTTGCGGGCGAGGTCCCGGCCCTCCTCGAGCAGAAATGACGAGGGTCGGTCGCGTGGTCGTGTGCGCGGTGGCGGCGGCGCTCTGGGGCTGCGGGGGGGGACGGAGGAACGTCGCCCACGCCCGATCCCACGCCGCCACCGTCGGGGTCGTGCGCAGCGGGAGCGCCCGTCTCCGGGATCCCGACGCTCGGGGTGCGGCTCGTCGCCTCGGGCTTCAGCTTTCCCCTGGACCTGCAGTCGGTGGCCGGCGACGTGGAGCGTCTCTACGTGGTCGAGCAGGGAGGACGCATCCGGATCATCCGAAACGGCCAGATCCAGGCCGCGCCCTTCATCGACATCTCCGGGCGCCTGAGCGCGGGAGGCGAGCGAGGCCTCCTCGGCCTGGCGTTCCACCCGGGATTCGCCTCGAACGGGCGGTTCTACGTGAACTACACGAATCCCTCGGGCGACACACACATCGCCGAGTTCACGGCCGACTCGGCCGATGCGGCCAGCCCCGCCAGCGAGCGTGTCCTTCTCGTCGTTCCCCAGCCCTTCTCGAACCACAACGGCGGGAGTGTCGCCTTCGGCAGCGACGGTCATCTCTACATCGCGCTGGGCGACGGAGGCTCGGGGGGCGATCCCCTGGGGAATGGACAGGCCCTCGACACGCTCCTCGGGAAGATCCTGAGAATCGACGTGGACACGGGGGCGCCGTACGCCATCCCCGCCGACAACCCCTTTCTCTCCATGCCTGGAGTCCTGCCGGAGATCTGGGCCCATGGCCTCCGCAACCCCTACCGAGTCGCGTTCGATCCCGCCACCGGCAATCTCTACATCGGCGACGTGGGCCAGCGGCGCCGCGAGGAGATCGACGTCGGGCTCGCCTCGGAGGGTGGTGGGGAGAACTACGGGTGGAACGTGATGGAGGGCCTGGACTGCTTCAGCCCCTCGAGCGGCTGCGACAGGACCGGGCTCAGGCTGCCCGTTCTCGATTACCCGCACAGCGAGGGCTGTTCGGTGACGGGCGGCGTCGTCTACTCGGGGTGCCGGATGCCGGACCTCGTGGGGACGTACTTCTACGGCGACTTCTGTACGGCCTTCGTGCGCTCCTTCCGCCTGGCTGGCGGAGAGGCCACCGAAGCCCGTGATTGGTCGGAGAGCATCGGGGGCATCGACCGGATCTCGAGCTTCGGCACCGACGCCCAGGGCGAGGCCTACACCGTCGACTACGACGGTGAGATCTACCGGATCGAACCCGCGAGCTGAGTCCCGGCCGCCACGGCCGTGATAGGGTCGGGCGCCATGCGACACTGGCCTGCTGCATCAGGCTTGGCGGCCGTTCCTGTGGCTTTGGCTGTGGCTCTCGGGGCCTGTCAGACCGGGCCCGCGGTCGTCCGACCCAACCTGCTGGTGATCCTGACCGACGACCAGGGATGGGGCGATCTGAGCCTGCACGGCAACCCGGATCTGAAGACGCCCCGCCTCGACGCCCTGGCCCATTCCGGCTCGAGCCTCGACCGCTTCTACGTCAGCCCGGTCTGCGCCCCCACGCGAGCCGCCTTCCTGACCGGGCGCGACTCGCTCCGCGGCGGGGTCTTCGGAGTGACGAGGGGCCAGGAGACGCTGCGCGCCGAGGCAACGACCCTTGCGGAGATCCTGCGCGAAGCGGGATACCGCACAGCGATGGTCGGCAAATGGCACAACGGAGAGCACTACCCCCACTCCCCCGAGGGCCAGGGCTTCGAGACGTTCTTCGGCTTCCGCCGGGGGCACTGGAACAACTATTTCGACACATGGCTCCTGCGGGGTACGGAGCCCGTGAAGACGAAGGGCTACATCGCCGACGTCCTGACGGAAGAGGCACTGGCGGTACTCGAAGAGGAACACACGCGGCCCTTCTTCCTCTATGTCGCGTACAACACGCCCCACTCGCCCTTCCAGGTTCCGGACGCCTACTTCGATCGGGTGAAGGCACGGGATCTCGACGACCGGACCGCGGCCTCCTACGCGATGACCGAGAACCTCGACGACAACGTGGGCCGGCTGCTCGACGGACTCGACGCCGCCGGCGTGGCGAACGACACGATAGTGGTCTTCTTCGGTGACAACGGGCCGAATGGCCGGCGCTTCAACGGAGGGATGCGCGGAAGAAAGGGAAGCGTGCACGAGGGTGGGGTGCGGGTGCCCTGCTTCATTCGCTGGCCCGGCCACCTCCCGCCGGGCGAGGTGGCCGAGATCGCGTCGGCGGTGGACCTTCTCCCCACGCTTCTGGATCTCGCGGGCGTCGCGCTGCCCGAGGAGCTGGCGCTCGACGGACAGAACCTGCGCCCTCTCCTGGAAGGCGACGGAGCGCCGTGGCCCGATCGGACACTCTTCAGCCACCGCTTCCGCGGTGGCGGTGTGGAGCGCTTCCCTGGGGCCGTGCGCACCCAGAGCCACCGTGCCGTCAACGAAGGCGACGGATGGGAGCTCTACGACATGACAAATGACCCCGGAGAGAGCCACGACCTCGCGGCGGAACAACCGGATCTCGTGGCGCGTCTCTCAGGCGAGTACGACGATTGGTTCGTCGACGTGACTCAACGAGGATTCGAGCGCTTCCCCATACCTGTGGGTCACGGCGAGGAAAACCCTGTGATGCTCCCTGCCACACAGGCGTATTTCGAAGGAGGTCCCGCGTTCAAACAGGGCCGGGGCTGGGCCAACGACTGGCTCACCGAGTGGACGAGCACCGCTGGCACCATCGCCTGGGAAGTCGACGTCGTGGAGGCGGGCGAGTTCGAGGTCATCGTCCAGTTCCTCTGTCCGGAGGACGAAGCCGGGGCCCGCGTCCGTGTCTCCGCCGGAACCGGCGACGCCGTGGAGGGGAGCGTCCCGGGGACGCCCTTCCGGCAACTCCCCTCCCCGGACCGGGTCCCCCGCCAGGAGGTGTACGAGATGGAGTGGGGTCGTTTCGCTCTCGGCGCCCTATCCCTCCCTCGCGGCCGGACGCGCCTGACGCTCGACGCTCTCGAGAACCCAGGAGGGCAAGTCATGGACTTGATGGCCGTGTGGCTGGAGCGCCGCCCGGGTTCCTGAACGGTCCGTGCCGGTATGATGGCATCTCGATTATCGGAGGAGAGGAGTCCCTCCCGGAAAGGCGACACCGATGGAACTCGAGGGTCTGTTCGCAAAGCACGTGGACCGTCTACAGCAGGAGACGGAGAAGATCCTCGGCGAGACGGGCCTCGACTCTCTCGTCGTCTCGAGCGGCGCGCCCTTCACCTATTTCGCCGACGACCGGGACGCGCCCTTCGAGCCCATCCCCCACTTCGCTCACTGGTGCCCCCTGACCGGCCCGCACCACTTGCTGCACATCGTCCCGGGACGGCGACCGCGGGTCATCCGCTTCGCGCCTGAAGACTACTGGTACGAGCAGGGCGGGGTGACGGAGGCCTTCTGGCTGCCGGCGTTCGACCTCGAGGAGGCGGGGACCCTCGATACAGTCTGGGAATGCCTGGGCCAGCCCAAGCGGGCCGCCTACGTGGGAAACGAGACGGACCGTGCCACTGCGGCCGGGCTCGCCACGAATCCGAAGGAGCTCGTCTCGCACCTCGACTGGCTGCGCAGCTACAAGGACGAGTACGAGATCCAGGCCCTCGAGGAGGCCACGGTCCTGGGCGCCCGCGGACACCGCGCCGGTCGCGAGGCCTTCGCCGGCGGCGCCTCGGAGCTCGAGATCCACCAGGCCTTCGTGCAGGCGGTGGGCACGACCGAGGCGGCGCTGCCGTACACCACCATCGTGGCTCTCGACGACAAGGGGGCGACGCTTCACTACGAGAGCAAGCGGACCGTGGGCGGCGGCCAGGTCCTGCTTCTGGACGCCGGTGCCCAGGTGCACCACTACGCCTCGGACATCACGAGGACGACGGCCGCCCTCTCGTGCGATCCTCGCCTGGCCGCGATCATTCGCTCCATGGACGCCCTCGAGCGGGACCTTGCGGACGCGAGCGTCCCGGGTCGCCCGTACCTCGAGATCCACGTCGAGGGCCACCGAGGCATCGCGCGAATCCTGAGCGAGCACGGCCTGGTGAAGGTGGGCGCCGACGAAGCCTTCGAGAAGGGGCTCACCCACCCCTTCTTCCCCCACGGTATCGGCCATCATCTCGGCATCCAGGTGCACGACGTGGCGGGCAAGCAGTCCGATCCCGGGGGGACGCCGGCGCCGCCGCCCAAAGAGTACCCGTACCTTCGAAACACGCGGACCATCGAGCCGGGCCACGCCTTCACCATCGAACCGGGCCTCTACTTCATCCCCATGCTGCTCCGGGCGTTCCGCAGCGGATCGGACGCGTCTTCCTTCGACTGGGACACGATCGATGCCCTCACTCCCCTGGGTGGCGTTCGAGTGGAGGACAACGTCGTCGTCACGGAGTCAGGGCCGAGAAACCTGACCCGCGAGCATCTGGCTGACTGAGGGTCCCCGTGTCATGAAACTGTGCTCGAAGCTCACTCTTCTCGTCGCGGCCCTGGCCGTGTCCCTTCCAGCCACCGGCGAGGCCGACTCGGCAGACATCTATTGGATCGACGTGGAAGGGGGTGCGGCGACCCTGGTGGTGACCGAGGCAGGCGAGACCGTTCTCATGGACTCCGGATGGGCGGGATTCGACGACCGCGATGCGAAACGGATCGAGCTTGTGGCGGAGGTGGCGGGCGTCGAGAGGATCGACTACCTCATCACCTCCCACTTCCATCGCGACCACGCAGGCGGCCTTGCCGCACTGGCCAGGCGGATGGAGATCGGTCAGTTTCTCGACCACGGGGACAGCGTGCAGAAAGACAGCGGCCGCGGCCGCGAGCTGTGGGAAGGCTACCTGGCGACCGTCGGCGAACGGCGCCGCATCGTGACACCGGGAGAGACGCTGCCGCTTCGGGGTGTCGAGCTGATCATCGTGGCTGCGCACAGCCGGTTCCTCGCCGAGCCACTGGCAGGTGGCGGGGCGAATCCTCTCTGCGAGGACTTCGTGCCGCACCCCGAAGACGAGGGCGAGAATGGCAAGAGCATCGGATACCTGCTGGAAGTGGGCGACTTCCGGTTCGTCAATCTCGGGGACCTCTCCTGGAACTTCCAGGGCCAGATGGCCTGTCCGGTGAACCTACTGGGCAAGATCGACCTCTATCAGGTCACTCACCACGGCGTCCGTGACGACGTGGTCCCGCAGCAGATGTGGGCGCTCGAGCCAGCGGTGGCGGTGATGAACAACGGGCCGACCAAGGGGGCCGGGATCGAGGCGGTCGAGACCGTGATGGCGTCGCCCGGCCTCGAAGACCTGTGGCAGGTGCACCGAGCCGTCGAGAACGACGACGACCACAACACGGACGAGCGCCTCACCGCCAACGTCGCCGACACCGAAGGTTGCCAGGCCCACTGGCTCCACGCTCGGGTTCGTTCGGACGGCTCGTACACGATCACGAACAGCCGCAACGGCTATTCGAAGACGTATCGCGCCAGGTGATCTGGACTCAGCGACCGAGACGATCCAGGAAGGCGCCGCTCGAGAAACGGATGAACATGGCCCGGTCGCCTTCGACCTCGGCGAAGCGGGTCGTCGCCGCTCTCATTGCGCGACGGGCGGAGCGAGCGTCGTCGCCCAGGAGCTCGATGGTGCGGCAGGCGAGGAGGGCGACGTCCAGATCTTCATTCTGGAGCTCCTTCGTCAGCACCTTGAGCGCCGGCCCCGGGTCGCCATGATGGGCCAACGCGTCGGCGGCGGCGATGCGCACGACTGCCGAGTCGTCTTCGAGGGCCGCGGTCAGCGCATTGTTCGACCGGTGTGACGAGCGTACCGAGGCTCGCAGGCCCACCGCCGCCCAATAGCGCACTGCCGGATCGGGGTCCTGCAGAAGCTCGGCCTGCTCCTCGAGAGCGTCCTCGCGCCCAACAAGGGCCGCGGCAGCGGTGATCCGCGCCTGGGGATACGCCTCGGCGTCCCGGGCAATCTCGAATGGTGTGCGATTCCCGATCCGCGCCCACGCCTCGGCCTCGGGAAGGAAGCCCACGTCGTGGGTGCGGCGGATCCAGCGGGTCAGCTCCTTTCGCATGGTCGAGAGGGCGCCCCAGTGCTCGTCCGAATAGACGAGGTTGCGCAGCTGCTGCGGGTCGTCGCGCACCGCATAGAGCTCCTCCCGGGGCCGGGTCGGCGCCGCGTAGCCGAGCTGCGCCCCCTCGAGCCTCCCCCGGGCGGCCAGGCGCTCGATCTCGTTGCGGATCGCGGCGGTGTCGGAGAAGGCAGTCGGCTGGTTGTATCCGAGGTGAGGCATGTACGTCCGCACGTAGAGGTACTCCTGGCTCCGGACGGACCGCGCCAGATCGTAGGCCTCGTCGATCCGGTCGCGGGCACCGAAGACGTACTCTCTCGGCTCGCCGGCCTGCGAGCCGAGAAAAGGCTTCCCTTGCATCGCGTCGGGGATGTCGAGACCCAGCAGGCTCAGGATGGTGGGCGGCAGGTCGACGAAGCTGACGAGGCGGTTCGTCGTCCCCCCGGGCGCGACGGGAGCGAGATGCTTGTACTTCTCCGGGAAGCGGATGAGGAGCGGCACGTGGGCTCCCGAGTCGTAGAGGACCCGCTTGTGCCGCGGGAGCCCGGCTCCGTGGTCGGAGTAGAAGAAGACGATGGTGTCGTCCTCCAGGCCGTCCTCGGCGAGCTCGGCCAGGATCCGGCCCACGTTCTTGTCCATAACGGTGACGCAGTCGTAGTAGCGGGCCAGCGTCTGGCGCACCACGGGGGTGTCCGGATAGTAGGGGGGCACCGGCGCCTCGTCGGGGTCGTGGATCTCGCCGGGATCGAGCCGGCTCTGGACGCGCTCCTGGAACTCCTCGTAGCTCCACGACATCGAGCGGGACTGGTGCGTCGTCATGTCGTTGAAGACCGCGAAGAAGGGCTGCCCTGCGGCCCGGCCCCGCCAGTGCGCCGAGGGGCTGCTCTCGTTCCACGACTCCGCGATCAGGCGGGCTTCGTGGCCGGTGTTGTAGTCGGTCTTGACGTTGTTCGTCGCGTAGTAGCCCGCCTCGCGAAGGTACGAGGGGAAGCCCTTGACGTGAGCCGGGATCGGAAACAGAGACCGCAGGCGCTGGGTCCCGAGGCTGGTGGCGTAGAGACCGGTGATCAGCGTGGAGCGGGCCGGCGAGCAAACGGGGGCCGTGGCGAAAACGCTCGTGTACCGGACGCTCTCCTCCGCGAGGCGGTCGAGGTGCGGGGTCCGGGCATAGGAGTCGCCCCAGCTCCCCAGGTTGGGGCTCATGTCCTCGGCGGTGATCCAGAGGATGTTGGGACGCGTCTCGGACGACGAGCACGAGACGAGGGTCGCGGCGACGAGGCCGAGCAAGCCCTTGCGGATCATCGGAGGCTCTCCAGGCTCATGAGCTGTGCCCGCCTGTCGTGGCCGGGGGCGAGGGCGAAGACGAGGGTCGGTCCGATGGCATGGATGTCCCAAGCCACAGCGTGTCGGGGTGCGAGTAGTGGCCGCTCACGTCGAGAAGCTGGCGCCCCTCGGTGACGAGGCCGAGGTCGAGATCGGCGGTCAGGATCCCTTCACGGCCGTAGAGAGGCTCGGCCAGGTAGTCGCCGTTCGGCGCCACGATGGCGCTGCCGCCCCGAGAGAGCACCTCAGGGGCCGCGGCCAGGGCGTCCTTCAGCTCGAAATCCTCCGGGTAGTCGGCACGGGTGACGAACTGGTTGCAAGCCAAAACAAAGACCCGCCCTTCGAGAGCGATGTGCCTGAGCGTCGCCTGCCAGCCGTCGGTGGAGTCATGCCCCTTCCCCCTGGCCTTCTTCTCCGGCGGCAGCGCGAAGATCAAGAAGCAGCTCTTCCGCCGTCCACTCGTTGCCCCTGTAGAGCCTGTGGAGATTCCCCTCCGGGTCGATGACCGCCGTGCGCAGGTTGTGGGCGAAGGATCCCTCTTCTTCGTCGTAATCCAGGGCAAGGGCGCCTGCCAGGGTCCGTACGGCCTCGTTTGTCCCGCCGGCGAGCTCCCAATGGGAAAAGGGAGGGGCCGTCTTCTGGAAAGGCTTGCCGTACGCGAGGAGCACCTCGGGCGTGTCGTGCTCGGTGTCGAAGCTGACCGTCAACAGGTGAGTGCGAGAGAGCAGCTCCTCATCGTCCACGAGCGCGTCGTGGACCTCCGCAAAGCGGTTCATCATGCGCGGACAGAAGTCGGGAAGAGGGCACCGCGTGAAGATGAAGGTGAGCGCCAGGGCGCGCCCCCGGTAGTCCGAGAGACGCACGGCATCGCCCGCCTGGTTCACGAGGGCCACCTCGGGCAGCGCCTCCCCCGGGTGCAGGCCGTGCAACAGGGGTCGCGCCGTCGCGGACGGATCCGGCGTGCCCGGCTTGACGACGACGAGCGCCTCGAGCCAGTAGCGCGTGTCGGGGACGACGAGCCGGGCCGTCACCTCGTCTCCGGGAGAGACGATGTCGAGGAGCGCGGCGTCCTCCCTGCGCACGGCGAAGGGCATGATCATGGCGGGCATGAAACCCGGGATCTCCGTGTGGTTGATGGTGATCTTGCGGTTGGCAGGGTCCACCTCGACGACGGTGCCCTCGAGCAGGTAGCTCTGCGCCCCGGACTCGAGGGGCGGACCGGTGCAGCCAGCAGCAACGAGGATCGACATGAGAAGAAGGCGCGTGCAACGGCGGGCGCGGAACATCGTGCCACTCTAGGAGGCGCGGCCTCCCCAGTGCAAGCGGCGAACGCGGGACACGGGCCCTTGACGTGCGGCGTCCCGGAGCGGACCATGCGCGGGGCAATCGGTCCGGAAAGTGGAACCTCTCAAGATCGGGATCACCGGGGTGCGGGGCGTCGTCGGACAAACGCTGACGCCGGACCTGGTGGTGCGCTTTGCCGAGGCGTTTGGCGCGTACCTGGACGGCGGCCGGGTGCTGGTGTGTCGCGACCCGCGGCCGTCCGGCCCGATGGTGCAGGCGGCGGTGACGGCCGGGCTCATGTCCGTGGGGTGCGAGGTCGTGGATCTCGGCGTCTGTCCCACGCCGAGCCTCCAGCTCGCCGTGCCGTGGCTCGGGGCGAGCGGGGGCGTCTCGATCACCGGCGGCCACAACCCGCCGGAGTGGAACGCCCTCAAGTTCGTTCGGGGAGACGGGCTCTACCTGAGCGCCGTCCAGGGCGAGGAGCTGCTCGACGTCTTCCATCAGGGTGCGGTGGAAAGAGCCGGCTGGGACCGCCTCGCCACGGCGGTCGCACACGAGGACGCGGTCTCTCATCACCTCGAGGTCCTCACCGCGGCGTTCGAGACCGAGGCCATCGGGGCACGCCGCCTTCGCGTGGCCGTCGACTGCGGAAACGGCTCCTGCGCCGTCCTCGTCCCGCGCTGGCTCACCGCTCTGGGCTGCGAGGTGCTGCCGATCAACGACGATCCGTCGCTTCCCTTTCCCCGGCTGCCCGAGCCGTCGATCGCCACCGCCTCGCAGGCTCGGGCCGTGGTTCGCGCGGGCAAGGCGGACCTGGGTCTCGTCCTCGACGCCGACGGTGAGCGAATGAGCCTCGTGGACGAGACCGCTCAGCCGCTCTCGGAGGAGCTGACCCTGCCCCTCGCCGTCGAGGCGGCGCTCTCCCGCAACGTGGGACCGGTCGTGACGAACGTCTCCACCACCGGGCTGGTGGAGCGGGTGGCCGCCGCTCACGGCGCGAGGGTGGTCCGGACGCCGGTGGGCCAAGCCTACGTCTCGCAAGCCATCGTCGAGCACCACGCGGTCGTGGGGGGCGAGGGCAACGGCGGCGTCGCGGTGCCGACCGTCCACGCGACACACGACTCCGCGGCCACGATCGGGCTCCTGCTCGGACACATGGCGAGCCGGAAGCGAGCCCTCTCGCAGCTCGTCGCCGCACTTCCCACCCTCGCGGTGCGCAAGATCGCGATCCCGGTGCCCCCCAGCCTCCTCTACTCCGCCCTGGCGGAGTTCCGCGAGGCCGTGAGCGCCCTGGAGGGGGTCACGGCGGATCACACCGACGGAGTGAAGCTCTCGTGGCCGGATGGATGGGTCCACGTCCGAGCCTCGAACACGCAGTCGCTCGTCCGCATCATCGCCGAGGCGGAAGACGCGTCCCGCGCGCAGGAGCTTCTGGACTGGGCCCGGGAGAGGCTCAAGGCATGAAGGCCATCCCGACCCTGAAGATCAGCATCTCCGGCGTCCGAGGCGTGGTCGGAGACTCCCTCACCCCGGAGATGGTGGCGCGCTTCGCCCAGGCCTTCGGAACATACGTGGGCGGCGGCCGAGTGGTCATCGGGCGCGACCCGCGCACGTCGGGCGAGATGGTGCGCCAGGCGGTGGTGGCAGGGCTGGTCTCCAGCGGGTGCCGCGTGAGCGATCTCGGGGTCTGCCCCACGCCCACCGTCCAGCTTCTCGTGCGACAGCTTGGCGCCAGGGGTGGCATCGCCATCACGGCGAGCCACAACCCTCCCGAATGGAACGCCCTCAAGTTCGTCGGCGGGGACGGCCTCTTCCTGGGGCCGGCGCGAGGGCGGGAGCTGCTCGACATCTACCACCAGGGGCAGTACGCGAAGGTGCCCGGATCCACGCAGCGGTCCCCCGAGCGGATCGAGGACGCCGTCGAGCGACACGTCCGGGCGGTCGTCGAGGGCATCGGCCCGCTGCCGAAAGGCGGAAAAGGGCTCGTGGTGGCCGTCGACCCCGGAGGCGGGGCAGCGTGCGTGGCAGCATCGCGGTTGGTCGAGGCGATCGGCGCGAAGGCCGTGGCCATCCACACGACCGCGGACGGTCGTTTCCCGCGGCCCGCCGAGCCCATCCCCGAGAACCTCGGCGCGCTCGGCGACGCGGTTCGGAAAAACGGCGCCGACGTGGGCTTCGCCCAGGACATGGACGGCGATCGGCTCGCCGTCGTCGATGCCCAGGGGCAGCCGATCGGCGAGGAGCTGACCCTCGTCCTCGCCGCCGAACAGGTCCTCGCCCACACGCCGGGGCCGGTGGTGGCGAACCTGGCCACCACCGACGCCGTGGAGGCCATGGCGTCGCGCTACGGCGCCGAAGTCACCCGCACCCGGATCGGCGAGGCGCACGTGGCCGAGGGCATGCGCCGCTCGGGTGCGGTGATCGGCGGCGAGGGCAACGGCGGCGTCCTCTACCCGAGGGTCAACTTCGCCCGGGACAGCCTCGTCGGGATGGCCCTCATCCTGCACCGGTTGTCGGAGACCGGGCGATCGGTCGCCGAGCTGGCCGCACCGTACGACGGCTTTCGGGTCGTGAAGCTCCAG
This sequence comes from Vicinamibacteria bacterium, assembly GCA_963578825.1. Lineage (GTDB taxonomy): Bacteria > Acidobacteriota > Vicinamibacteria > Fen-336 > Fen-336 > JAJDNS01. The sequence goes on along the minus strand of CAUZDW010000017.1, from coordinate 45,401 downwards.
CGCCACTGCCCCGTCGACCGGGCGCGGGTGTTGATCGAGAGAGCCCGCGAGGCGTGGGCCGATCGCTCGCCTGACCTGCGGGACGGGGTCAAGGTGCGGACCTCGGAGGGCTGGTACATCGTGCGTCCCTCCAACACGGAGCCGATCGTCCGTGTGATCGCGGAGGCCTCCACCGAGAGCGCGGCCCGGGCCCTCGCCGAGCGCGCGGAGGCCGAGGTGGAGACGCTGCTCGGGCTCTCGTCCGCGTAGGAGGGGTCGCCCAGGGTGGCGGACTCCCCCCGCGGTGTGCCTACTGGAAGTGACGGGCCTCGGGCCAGAGCTCCGGAAGTGACCCCTTCAACCCCCTCCCGATCCAGATCGGAAGGTCGGACTCGTAGGGCATGCAGTTGAGGCACGTGACCGTCGCGCCCAGCTCCACCGTCTCGAAGAGCTCGTCGATGCGCTCCCGCGCCACGCCGAGGACGAGGAGCACCTCACCCGTGCAACGGCCGGGCCCCCAGAGCCAATAGCTGTTGTGCGCCGACAGGGTTGGTGGCAGCGCCAGGGCGGGACCGAAGTACTCCATGGCGCCGGCCTCGCCGTAGTTCCCAGCGAAGATGCAGGCCTCGGCCCGCTCCTCCGCGGGAAGGGCACGCACGACGCCGGACACCGTTTCTGCCATCTCCCGCCAGCCGTGCATGTCGGCGTAGAACTGGGAAAGACGTCCAACCTCCTTGCGCTCGTCGGTCGACGGACCGATCCCAAGGACTGCCCCGTAGCGCACGTAAGTGTCGACCGCGAGGACGGGGCGGCCGAAAGGAGACAGAAGAAGGCCGCCGGCGAGGACGAGGGCAGCGAGGACCGGGCGCGCCCACCGGGTCGCCCCTGCAGTTGCCCGCTCGAGGGCCACGGCACCGGCGGCAAGTGGTGCACCATAGGCGGCGGCCAGGTAGTAGGGCTTGCCCCCGGTGAGGGCGAGGACGGCGACGACGGCGAGAAAAAGGAAGCCCAGGGTGCGGAAGGGCACCGCCCCGCGGGCCAGGAGGAGCCAGCCCAGACCCAGGATCCAGAGCCAGGAGGCGACGACGGTCTGCTGGATCGTCTGCACCAGGAAGGCCGGGATCGGGAGCGAGATCATCTTGTCTCGGCGTGCGTTCGCCATGAACTCGAGGGTCGGCCAGTCGTGGCCGTGCTGCCAGACGATGTGCGGAAGAAAGACGAGCGCGGCGAGCGCGGCGCCGATCCAGAGCCAGCGCGTACGGAAGACGTCCCATCGACGCCCGAGCACCAGCCCGACCACGAGGCCGAAGCCCAGGAAGAAGACGCTGATCTTGTTCAGAAGGCCGACGCCCGCGACCAGGCCAAAGACGAGCCACAGCCGCTCGTCCCCGCCCGAAAGGAGCCGCACGACGATCCAGAAGAGGATGGCCCAGAAGAACAGGTCGAACACGTTCATCGAGTAGACGCTGCCGAGGGCCAGGGAGATGGGCAGGACGGCCAGGGCGAGGCCGGCGAGAAAGCGCGCGAAAGGACCGCCCCCGAGCTCCTTCGCGATGCGCGCCGTGACGAAGACGGTCGCGGCAGCGGCGAGGGCTGCCACGACGCGCAAGGCAAGGTGAGAGTCACCGGCGAGCTGCCGGACCGCCCAGACCACCCACCCCACGAGGGGTGGGTGGTCCACGTAGCCCCAGGCGGGGTGTCGCCCGCAGGCCATGTAGTACAGCTCGTCGCGGAAGACGCCGTAGCCCGGGAGGAGCGCGAGATGAAAGAGAAGCAGGCCGAGCGCCGGAGCCAGATCGGCGAGGCGCTCGAGCCGCGACGGAGGCGAGCCGGAGACGACCCCCGTCATGGCGCTTCCCCGGTCAGACGTTCAGACCCGCCGGCGCGCGAGCGGCCACGCGACCTGGCCGAGGAAGCCCTCCGGCATCGACTCATCATCGGGGTAGCCGAGCCGCTCGGGGCTCCGATCCCGTGGCCAGAACGCGGTTCCAAACAGGAAGTCCCAGCACGAGAGAACGATGCCGAAGTTCTTGGCCGTGCCCCCTTCGTCGGAGGCGTCGTGATGCCACAGGTGCATCCGAGGGCTGTTGAAGACGTAGCCCAGGGGGCCGAGGCTGACGTTCAAGTTGGCATGGTTGAGGTCGCCCCAGAACGTGGTGAAGACAAAGACCCAGAAGGTGACCCCGGGAGCGGCGCCGAGTAGGACGAGGGGGAGCCACTGGGCGGTCTTGTAGACGAGGATCTCCATCCAGTGAAATCGGAAGTTCCCGATGAAATCCATGGTGTGGATCGAGTGGTGCACCTTGTGGAACGCCCAGAGGACGGGCACCCGGTGGAGCATGTTGTGCACGGTCCATTGGATGAGGTCCGCCAGCACGAAAAACACGAGGAACTGGGACCAGGGGGGCCATCCCGGAACGGGTGACCCCTGGAGGGTCACCCCGGCGTCCTGGAGCAGCCGGGTCGCCTGCAGGGCCACCCAGCCGGTGAGGCCGGCGGTCAGGAGCGAGAAAAAATGCCCGTTCAAGGCGAGGAAACCCACGTCTCGCAGCCAGCCCGGACGGAAGAGCCTCTGCCCGTTCCGCCAGGGGACCAGTCGCTCGAGAATCACGAACCCGATTGAGATGCCGATCAGCCAGTACGAAAATCGCACGCCGTGCCTCGTTCAGCCGCGTTTCGCCGGCGAGAGGTGTCGCGTCGGCGCGGGCGAGCGCCTCCATGGTACTGCTGCCGAGGCGACTGCGCGCCCGAGTCGCCGCTGGCTAAAGCTCGACACGCCGAAGCCTGAGGGCGTTCGTGATGACGGTGACCGAGCTCAGGCTCATGGCGGCGGCAGCCAGCATGGGCGACAGCAGCCAGCCGAGCCAGGGATACAGCACGCCGGCGGCAATGGGGATCCCGAGAGCGTTGTAGAAGAAGGCCCAGAAGAGATTCTGCCGGATGTTGCTCACCGTGGCTCGCGACAGGCGGCGGGCGCGAACGATGCCCCGCAGGTCCCCCTTCACGAGGGTGACGCCGGCACTCTGCATGGCCACGTCCGTACCGGTGCCCATCGCGATTCCGACGCTCGCCGCCGCCAGGGCAGGGGCATCATTGATGCCGTCGCCGGCCATGGCCACGACCCGACCCTCCGATTGGAGGCGGCGGACGACCTCCTCCTTGCGGTCGGGCAGCACCTCGGCCTCGACCCGCGTGATCCCCAGGGTGCGCGCCACCGCTTCGGCCGCTGTGCGGCTGTCCCCGGTCAGCAGGTTGATCTCGAGCCCCTCGTCGCGGAGCGCTCGGATGGCTTCGGGTGTTGTGTCCTTGATGGGATCGGCCACGGACAGAAGCGCCCGTGGGCGGCCGTCGACCGCGAGGAAGACGACGGTCCTCCCCTCCTGGCGCTCGCTCTTCGCCTGCTCCTCGAGCAGGGTCGCGTCGATGCCGAGCTCGTCGAAGTGCGCCCGGTTTCCCAGCGCGAGCGCGCGGTCGCGCACGGTGCCGCTCACACCCCGGCCGGTGGCGGAGTGAAAGCCCGTCACCGGCTCGAGAGTGAGGCCCCGCTTCTCCGCCGCGCCGACGATGGCCCTGGCCAGCGGGTGTTCACTCCCCCTCTCGAGGCTCGCGGCTAGGGCGAGCGCCGCGTCTTCCCCGTCTCCCTCCAGGTCGATCACAGTCTCGAGGCGTGGCCGGCCTTCGGTGAGCGTGCCTGTCTTGTCGAGCACGAGCGTGTCGACGGCGGCCAGCGTTTCGAGGGCTTCGGCGTCGCGGATCAGGACCCCCGCGCTCGCCCCGCGCCCCACGCCCACCATGATGGACATCGGCGTGGCGAGGCCGAGGGCACATGGGCACGCGATGATCAGAACGGATATGGCTGCAACGAGGGCATAGACGAACCGGGGCTCGGGACCGAGGGCACTCCAGACGAAGAAGGCGAGTGCGGCGATGCCCAGGACTGCGGGGACGAACCAGGCGGCCACGGTGTCGGCAAGGCGTTGCATCGGGGCCCGGCTCCTCTGAGCCTCGGCCACGAGCTGCACGATGTGGGCGAGAAGCGTGTCGCGCCCCACCCGCTGCGCCTTCATCACGAAGCCACCCGTCCCGTTGAGGGTGGCGCCGGTCACCGGGTCGCCTGGACCCTTCTCCGCCGGCACCGGCTCGCCGGTGACCATCGACTCGTCGACGGCGCTGGCTCCCTCGAGGACGATCCCGTCGACCGGCACCGTCTCTCCGGGCCGGACGCGGAGACGGTCCGCCGGCTGCACGTGCTCGAGGGGCACGTCCGCCTCGCTCCCGTCGTCGGCGAGGCGTCTGGCGGTCTTGGGGGCGAGCCCGAGAAGCGCCCGGATGGCGCCGCTCGTTCGATGCCGGGCCCGCAGCTCCAGAACCTGGCCGAAGAGGACGAGGGCCACGATGACCGCAGCGGACTCGAAGTAGCGATCGACGGTACCGCCGTGACCACGGAAGGACCCGGGGAAGAGATCCGGCGCGAGCACCGCGACCACGCTGTACAGCCACGCCACCCCTGTTCCGATGCCGATGAGGGTGAACATGTTGAGTCGGCCTGTCCGCACGCTGGCCCACATCCTCTGGAAGAACGGCCAGCCAGCCCACAGCACGACGGGGGTGGCCAGGAAGAGCTCGAGCCAGGCCAGGAAACCCGGGGACAGCAGCCGGTGAACCCCGAGCGCGGGCACCATGGCGCCCATGGCAACGGCGAGGAGCGGAGCGGTCAAGATGGTGGCGACCCGGAGGCGCCGGGTCATGTCCTCGAGCTCGGGGCTCGTCCCGTCGGCCGCGGTGACGACCCGCGGCTCGAGCGCCATGCCGCAGATGGGACAGGGGCCCGGCTTCGTCTCCAGGACCTCTGGGTCCATCGGGCAGATCCATTCGACGCTCTCACCCTCGGCGACCGGGGGCGCCGGCTCGGGCTCGGGCGACGCCTCGAGGAACCGCTCGGGGTTTGCGATGAACTTCTCTCGGCAGGTCGGGTTGCAGAAGAACCAGGTCTCGCCGGCACGCTCGAAGGATCCGCCCGGGGGATGGGCGCGGTCGACGAGCATGCCGCACACGGGGTCGCGCCCCGGCCTGTCGCTGGCCGCCCGACCGAGATGAACCTTCGAGAACCCTTCTTCGCTCATGCTTCCTTCTCTCAGCGCAGATCGATCACCTTGTGCTCGAGCAGGCGTGTGAAGATCACGAGAGCGCCAGTCTCCGGAATGGGACAAAGCTTCAGGATCGAGCGGATGTCCCACTGCCCGTTGACACGGGAAAGCACGAACCCCTCCTGGGGATCGAAGCTCTCGTTGGCGAGCGCCATCGCCCCGAGGCGCAGGACAGGGATCTTGTCGAGTGGAATCGCATCGGCGACCTTGGCCTTGCGCCGCACATCCACGACCGCAAGGAGGCCCTTCTTCGCGGGCTGGTTCACTCCGTCGAGGGCGAGGACGCGCTCGTAGGCCTCGAGGGAGGAGTCGAAGCGGCCTTCCTTGAGTCGCATCTCCGCGCCTGCCAGGAGAGCCTCGATCAGCGCGACCGGGTCTGTCTCGGCCACGCCGGCTTCGATGTTCTCTACGGCCAAGAGACCCTCGTCGCACAGACCAGCGATGTGGAGCGCGGTGTCGTACTGCGAGCGACGCGCCTCGAGACTGATCGCGGCCAAGGTCTTCCCTTCGGATGCGAGTCTCACCAGCTGCTTTCTGGCGGGGTTGGCGACCTGCTCGGCGTCCCCCAGGACCTTGAACGTCATCTCGCCGGTGGGGAAACGCTTGCGCAGCTCCTGCCAGCGTTCGCGACGGTGTCGACCTTCTTCGAGAAGCGTCCTGAGGTCGATTCGCAGATCGGAGGGAGACTCGTTTGACGGGGACGAGTCGTCGAAGTCGAAGCGTCCATCGTCCCAGAGGAACAGATCGTAGAGGTGGGCTTCGGCGTTGCCGCGCAGCGTCTTCATCAGCTGCTGCTCCGTGAGTAGCTTCTCGCCGATCAGTATCTCGCCGAGGCGGCGGCGGTCCGTCTCCTGCTTCAGCAGCGCCGTGAAGAGTGCCTCTTCGGTGATCAGCTTCTCTCGCACCAGCGCTTGCCCGATCGTTTCCCGGGGGTCGTTGCAGGTCGACCAGTCGAGGAAGCCGTCGCGAAACGCCAAGCGCTTCTTCGTGGAGAGCCGCGTCATCAAAAGGGTCCCCGAACGCCTGCGTCCCTGGATCCAGGCAAGCAAGTCGAAGATATCGAAGGTGTGAAGATCTCCTGCGAAGCTCATTGTTCTTGGAGCTCTTTCTCTAGGGCTCGACGATCAGGGGGCGGGGACGATTGGTGGGCCTGCCCCCGAGACGTCCCACCAGCCGGGTCGCGGTGTCCAAGAAGACTCGCGGCCCTTCTTTCTCACCAGCCGTGGCGGCGAGGGCCCCTTCGAGCCCGCGCAACGCCGCTGCGAGGTCACGGTCGGAGGGGCGATGCACTCCTCCTTCGCCGTCCCGCGCCTCGAACATGCCGGAGAGCTCCTGGACGAGCTCCTGTGCTCGAGCGTCGGTGGCAGGGTGCTCGTAGAGGACTCCCCGCTCGCGCGTCTCGACGGTCTTGCGTAGAGCGACGACCGCCTCGAGCAGGATCGCATCGTCGAGATCGCTCCTGCGGCCCCGAATCCCATTGATGCCGGCCAGGGCCAGGAGCACGAGGTGCAGCTGCCTCTCCGTGAGACGGGCCACGTGCGGGCCCAGGCGCCGCTCGTCCCGCTCGCGATCCGCCGCGCGGCCCTCCCAGCCGTGCGCGTGGGCCCCCGTCAGATACACGCAGTCGGACGGGCACTCGATCTCGACGAGCCGCTTCGTGCCACAGCATTGAGAGCAGATGCCGGCTCCCTTCGCGGGGCAGGCACGCTTGCCCTTGCGCTGCCGGCAGAGGGGGCAGCTCACCCGATCTTCACCATCTCGCGGAGCTCGCGCAGAAACCACTCCGCGTCGGTCGGCCGAAGATCGGGCCTCGGATGGAGACCCCGGAGGAGCAGCTTGTCCATGGACTCGGGCACGCCTGGGGCCAGCTGCGAGGGCAGGGGCAGGCCGACGCCCTGAGGCTGCGAGCTCGGGTGTGTCCCGGTGAGCAGGTGGTACATCACCGCCGCCAGAGCGTAGAGGTCGCCCCCGGCGTCGTGGTCCCCCTCCGGCGGCCGATAGCTCGGGCTCGGAGCCAGGGTGCGGGCCAGGCGACCCAGGCCGAGGTCGGCAACCTTGATCACGCCCGAGGCCACCATGGTGTTCGACGGCTGGATCGAGCCGTGGACGAGGCCCTTGCCGTGCGCCACCGAGAGCGCCTGCCCGACGATCCGTCCGAGGGCGTGCACCTGCTGGAAGGAGGCGCGGCGGCCGGACTGGACCAGCTCCTGAAAGTTCCGGCCCTGAACGTATTCACTCACCACGCAGCGCTGGCCGCGCAGCTCCATGTAGGCGATGACCTTCACGAGGTTCGGATGCGAGATCGCGGAAGCGGCCTTGAGGTCGTTCACCGTGGCCGTGAGCACCTCCCGGTCTTTGACCATCTCCGGCGGCAACACCCGGATGACGACGCTGCGACCGTCGGCGGCATCTTCACCCCGATAGAGCACCCCGAGTGGGCCACGTCCAATCTCTTCCTTGGGGACGAATCGCGGCGGGCGAGCCGCCGGTGCTCCAGCCGGCGGAGAAGGAGCGGGCGCGGCCGCGGCCGGTGGAGCCGGAGCCGCGCCGGCGGCGACCGGTGGGGGCGGGGCCCCGGGTGCTGGGGACGGCGGGGCGGGCGCGGCAGGCGCGGGTGGAGGTGCGCCTCCCTGAAGATGGCTCACCCGCGCCTGAACGTCCCGGTAGCTCAGGTCCTCGGCCTGGATCTTCTTGTACAGAGCCACTGCGTCCTGGGCCGAGCCGGTGGACTCGTGAGTGCGCGCCAACCAGTAGTAGAGGTCGAGGTTGGCCGCCGAGACGGGCTCGCCGCCGATGACCTTCTGGAGACGTTCTTGCGCCAGCGCCGGCATCCCCGTGTCGATGAAGAGCCGGGCCAGGAGCTCGGTGGCCGCCCGGTAGTTCTCGTCTCCGGCCTGAACGCGCTGGAGGAGGGCGATCGCCTTCTCCCGCTCGCCGGCCTCGGCGGCCGCCTCGCCGCTCTTGAACGTAAACCCGGCGCGACCGAAAAGCTCCGCGGCCTTCGCCTTGTTTTCGAGCTCCTCGTACAGCTTGGCCGCCGTCTCGTACTCACCGCCCTTCTCGTAGGCGGCAGCGCCACGGTCCTTTAGCCCGGCCCGCAGATAGACGCCTCCCGCCGCGGCCCAGCTCTCCCCCGCTTCGTAGGCGCCGGCCGCCTCCGCAAGCAGGTCCACGGACTCGTACAGCTCGGCGGCACGCAGGTATCCTGCCTCTTGACGAACCAGGCCGCGGCTTCGGGAACGCGATCCGCCTTGAAGGCCACCTCCCCCCGGAGGTTGGCGGCGGGGATCGCCTCGCCTGCCTTTTCGTAGGCGATGGCCGCCTGCTCGTTGTCCTCGGCGCGGAGGAACGCCTCGGCGGCCTTGGCCAGCTGCCCGAGCCGAAGAAACGCACCCGCGCATTCCCGGTGATGGCCCCCCTTGCCGAAGATCTCGACCGCGCGATCGGGCTTCCCCGCTTTCTCGAACAGCTGCCCGGCGAGGAGCGCGCTCTTGGCCTCCCTGGACCCGGGGCCCGAGGCCGAGGAGTAGGTCGAGCCGAAGGAGACGTTCTCCGAGAAGTGCTTCGCATAGGCCTCGGCGGCCTTCAGGGTCTCGCCCACCTTGGCCCAGCCCTCGGCTGCCCGAAGGGGATACCCCCCCCTTCTCGTACAGCTCGGCCGCTTTTCCCCACTCTCCTGCCAGCCCAAACAGGCGCGCCGCCTCCAGATTGTTTCCCTTCTCCAGAAAGAGGGCCGCCGCCCGGGCCGGCTTCCCCGCGGAAGTGAAAAGGGCCGCCCCCTTCTTGTAGTCGCCGGCCTGGAGATAGAACTCGGCCGCTCGCTCGGAACGGCCCAGCTTCTCGTACATCCCGGCTGCCGCGTAAAACTCCTGGCCCTCGAGATAAACCTCCGCCGCCTCCGAGAGCCGCTTCGCGTCCTCCAGGACCTGGCCGGCGGCGAGGTAGTTGCCCTGCTTCTTGAGGCGCTCCACCTCGCGCTCGAGCTTTCTCTCCTTCCATCGTGAGCCGAGAACCTTGTCCGCCAGATCGTCGCCGAGATTGCCGCCGGGGACGTTCAGCTTGAGATGGGGAGCGACGGCCCTGTAGATGAAGAACAGGACCCCCAGGCCAATGGCCCAGAGCACGAGCGGGTGATCCAGAAGGCTGAACAGAAGATCCATTCGGAGCTCATGGCCTCCCGGCTGGCTGCCAGCCCCCAGGGGAGGACCGGGATTATAGCATCCGGCGTCGTGGTATCCTCCGCGAACTCTGTTGGATACGCGAGGCGGGCGGCTCGCGGGGCCTCCGACAACCCCAGGAGCCGGACTGGACTCTGGCGAACCGGCCGGGGCCCGTTTCGACGTCGTGACTCAGCGTAAGTCCCACTCTTCGTTGACCTAAAGAAGACGCCTGACTATCCTATTCAGAAGCGGCAGCGGGCTGGGCCATGAAAGAACGCAAACCAAAGGACGCCCCCGTGCCGCCGGACGAGGAGGACGACGGCCTCGCCACATCCGAGGATCTCTTCGGACACCTGGTCGACGCCCCGCCGCACCCGGGGACCGGGACGAAGAGCACTCGGAGCGCGCCGGTCCTCGAGGAGGCCCCGTTCCGGCGAATGAGACCTGCAGCGCCGGTCGATGACGACGAGCAGGCGCGGAGGCCTCCGGCCCACGAGAACACCGGCGCGAAGTTCATCATCACGCCGCCCAAGATCGCCCTGGGTCCGGGTGTCCACCTCGCCGCGGTCGCCGAGCGCGCCTTCGACGAGCCGCCCAGCGAAGCGGATCAAAGGGTACTGGAGGATTCGGCGCCGCCTGGTCGAGCCGAATCGTGGAGAGACGACTCCCTCGGCCCCTATCGCCTTCTCGATCGTGTCGCCGTCGGCGGCATGGCCGAGGTCTTCAAGGCCAAGCGCAGCGGGGTCGAGGGTTTCGAGAAGATCGTCGCGTTGAAACGCATCCGTCCCCACCTCTCTGAGAACAAGGAGTTCCTGACGATGTTCGTGGACGAGGCCAAGATGGTGGCCGGCCTCACCCACCCGAACATCGTCCAGATCTTCGACCTGGGAAAGATCGACACGAGCTACTACATCGCCATGGAGTACGTGCACGGGCACGACCTGCGATCCATCGTGAAGCGCACCCGGAACAAGGGCCTGCGCATGCCCCTCGATCTCAGCCTGCGGGTCATCAGCCAGGTGTGCTCCGCTCTCGAGTACGCGCACCGCAAGAAGGACGAGCGGGGCCAGCCCATGGAGATCGTGCACCGCGACGTCAGCCCCCAGAACATCCTGATCGCCTTCGAAGGCAATGTGAAGCTCGCCGATTTCGGCATCGCCAAGGCGGCGACCAAGGCTTCCAAGACGGAGCGTGGAGCCCTGCGCGGCAAGCTCCTCTACATGAGCCCCGAGCAGGCCTGGGGTCGCACGATCGATCACCGCAGCGACGTGTTCTCGCTGGGCCTGGTGCTCTACGAGATGGTCTCGGAGCACAAGCCCTTCGCGGGCGCGGACTCGGAGGCGACGATCCTCGAGCTGGTCCGCAAGTGCGTGATCACGCCGGCGCGCCAGGTGAATTCTCGCGTGCCCGAGGCCCTCGATCGTGTGATCATGAAGGCGCTGGCCCGAAACCCGGAAGAAAGGTACCAGGATGCCGGCCAGATGCAGCGGGGGATTGAGAAGATCCTCCGCGAGCGGCCGCCGGTGACCACACGAGACCTCGCCCGCTTCCTCGAGCTGCTGTACGACAGAGAAGAGCGGGAGGGGAGCGAGGCGGCGAGCGCGGTCGAGTCGGGAGGCGACAACGACTCGGACAGCTTCTCGCTGGACGTGCTGCTGAAGCGGTTTGGCATCGATTGAGGAGGCGCCGGCGATGGGGCTCACCGACGAACAGACGAAGGTCTACAAGCAGACTCTCGAAGTCACTCGCACGCAGATCGACGAGCTGAACGAGCAGATCGAGGAGGAGCTGGCCAAGGTCAAGGAGCGCCTCGCGGATCTCCAGGCCCGGAAGAACGCAGCCCGGCAGATCTACGACGGGGCGTGCCGGATGCTCGGGATCGAGAACGACCTCGGTCCGGCGGAGGATGCGGAGGATCAGGAGGAGTAGCGCCTTGGCCTGGTTCCGACGTCAATCCCCCTCCCTCGCGCCCCGACCGGCGGAGAGCCGTGTGCCCGAAGGGCTCTGGGTGAAGTGCGGCAGCTGCAAGGAGATCCTCTATCGCAAGGACGTCCTCAAGAACCTGTCGGTCTGCCCGAAATGCGCTTTCCATTTCCGTATCGGAGCGCGCGAGCGGCTGAACATGCTCTTCGACGGGGCCTGGGAGGAGTTCGATCGCGGACTTGTGAGCTCCGACCCGCTGGAGTTCAACGACAAGCGGCCCTACGCGGACCGGCTGCGCGCGGGCAAGGCGAAGACCGACTCCTATGATGCCGTCGTTTCCGCCGTGGGCGAGATGGGTGGGCGACGGACGGTCATCGCGGCCATGGAGTACGCCTTCATCGGCGGATCGATGGGCGTCGTCGTCGGCGAGAAGGTGACGCGATCGATCGAGCGGGCAGTCGAAGAGCGACTGCCCCTCGTCGTCGTCTCCTGCTCGGGTGGCGCCCGCATGATGGAGGGTACGCTCTCGCTCATGCAGATGGCCAAGATCGCGGCCGCCCTGGCGCGGATGCACGAAGAACGACTGGCCTTCCTGAGCGTCCTAACGGACCCCACGACCGGAGGCGTCACCGCCTCGTACGCCATGCTGGGCGATCTCAACATCGCCGAGCCGCAGGCGCTCATCGGGTTCGCCGGACCGCGGGTCATCGAGCAGACCATACGGCAGAAGCTGCCCCCGGGGTTCCAGCGCTCGGAGTTCCTGCTCGAGCACGGCATGCTCGACATAGTGGTGAACCGTCGCGAGCTGAAAGAGACGCTCGTGCGCTGTCTGCAGTTCTTCTTGAGTTAGAGGGGGACTCGAGGGGGCGGGGGCGGCCGATGTTGAAGCCCTGGGCGTGAGTGAAGCCGATGTCGGAACAGGCGGCGGCTTCGGCGGGTGTCTCGACGCCCTCGGCGACGGTCTTGACCAGGAGCTCGTTGGCCAGGGACAGGAGCGACCTCAGCATCTTCCCGGTGTTGGAAGCCGGATCGAGGCCGGAAATGAAGCTGCGGTCGAACTTCAAGTAGTGGGGCGGGGCCTCGGCGAGCTCGAGGCGGCGCGACCGGCCGGCGCCGAAGTCGTCGTAGACCAGGGCGATGTTGCGTTCGGGGAGCAGCGCCCGCAGCTCGGCGATGGCCCTCCGGGCGCGTCAGGACGCTCTCGTGGATCTCGAGGGCGAGATCGAGCTGGGGGGCCATCTTTCGCAGCTCCTCGAGAGACTCGAGGAGGCCCGGACGCACGAGCTCGATCGGATGCGTGTTGAGGAAGATCGTCGGCAGATCGTCGCGCTCTGCGGCGAGCTCGACGGCGGTGCGCCGAAAGAGCCGGCTGAGCTCGGCCTCGGCGCCAATGTCCTCGGCGATGCGGAAGAGATCGAGCGGGCTCTCGGGCAGCGCGGGGTGACGGCCTCGCCCGAGCGCCTCGTACGCGGCCACCGTGCCCAGGGGGAGAAGGACGATGGGCTGAAACACCATCGTCACGAGCTTGTCCCGGAGCAGCTCGCGCATCTCGCGGGTGCCCTTCTCGAAGTGGTGGGACAGCTCCCGGCTCGCGGGCACCACGGTGGTGGGTCGCTCTTCGTAGACCGCCATCGGACCGGTCTCGGACTCGTCGATCCGGCCCACACGGAACTCGAAATCGGCGAAGTGGACGATGTCTTCCTCGTGGAGCGCGGCACTCTCGATCCGCCTGCGATTGACGAAGGTCCCGTTCTTGCTGCCCAGGCCCCGGAGGCTTAGACCCGATCCCGCGCCATAGATCTCGGCGTGGCTCTTCGAGACGGCGTCGGCAGGAAGGGTGAGCTCGAGCCCCTGGCGGCGACCGACACGAAAGGGCAACGTGTGAATGATGATGCGGCGCAGACGACCGGCCTCAGCCATCGTCTCGAGGCGTTCCTCTGGGCCGTGGGGGTCACGATCTGGGTGACCTGGTCCCCCACCGTGAAGTTCACCCGGCCGGCCTCGACGCGCCAGGCGGCGGTCGACTGCTCGGGCGAGCCCCCGAGGTAGGCGATGCTGTCCGGACGGACGCGCACCACGCTGCCGGAGTTGAACGAGATCGCGGCGCCGGAACGAGGCTCGGTCTGAACGACGTCGCCCACGTGCAAGGCGTCCTGAAGCCTTGCGGGGTTCCAGATCTCCTGCTCGTTGGGCTTCAGACGCACCTCGCCGGCGAGTGCCGTGATCCGTGCGACCTGCTCTCCGGGCTCCGGCACGTGCGGCTTTACGAAGTAGTACCAGTAGCCGATGATGGCACCCAGGGCAATCCCCCAACCGAGAATGCTGAGCGGATCCTTGTAGAAGGGCCTGCGGGTCTTCTGAGGCAAGACCTCGGTGGCCGAGAACTGATCCGTGTCCGCTTCGTCGGGTTCTTCGCTACCCATATTCCCTAGAGCCCTCGCAACTTAGCGTCCACGCAAGTGGACGGCGGTCGGCCCGCCGCTGCAAGTGCGAAGACCCTCCTCCAGAGGAGCTACAGGGGCCGGCCCGGTGGCATTCCCGGGGGAGGCCACACGGGGCCCCGCGGGTCGTCGTAAGATCGAGACGCGGTTGTTTTCCGCTTTCCCGGGGGCTCGATGAAGAACGTCTTGAAGATCCTCGCTCTTGCCGCTGTCGGCCTGGGTCTAATCGTGGCCTTCCTCCTCACTTTCCGAGCAGGAGCCCCTCCCGCTCTCCACATCGAGTCGCTGCCCGCCATCGGGGTGCGCTCGACCGTGGTCATCACGGCCTCCGCCTCCGGGCGCGGGCTCAGCAGCGTCTCTCTCGAGCTCGTGCAGGGAGACCGGACGCACGTGATCGAGGAGCGCAGCTACCGCACGCGGCCGCCCTGGGCGTTCTGGGGCGAGAGGACCGAGCACGACGAGATCCACGCGGAGGTCGGTCGCGAGGCCGTGCCGGACCTGCAGCCCGGGGAAGCCGTCTTGCGCGCGATCGGCAGACGCGAGCCCACCTGGCTGCTGCAGCCCGATCCGGTGATCCGGGAGATCACCATCCCCGTGCGGCTCGTGCCCCCCGAGCTCTCCGTGCTCTCGATCCAGAACTACGCCACACAGGGAGGCGCCGGGGTCGTCGTGTACCGGGTCGGCGACACCACGGCACGGGACGGCGTGCAGGCAGGCCAGTGGTTTTTCCCGGGCAGCCCCCTGCCGAAGGGGGGGCCGGGCGATCGCCTCTGCCTCTTCGGCCTTCCATGGGATCTCGGCGACGACGCGCAGGTGCGCCTCGTGGCCGAGGACGACGTCGGCAACCTGGCCGAGCAGGCCTTCCTGGACCGCTTCTTCCCGAAGCCTCCGGCCAGCGACCGCATCGGCCTCTCGGACTCCTTCATGGCCCGGGTGGTGCCCGAGATCCAGCGTCGGACCCCGGAGCTCACGGACCGCGGCGATCTTCTGGAGAGCTACCTTCAGATCAACGGAGACCTCCGTCGACAAAACGGCGCGGAGCTGGTGGAGCTGGGCCGGGGCTCCTCCCCGGCCTTCCTCTGGACGGAGCCCTTCGTGTCCCTGCCGGGCGCCCAGGTGATGTCCTCGTTCGCCGATCAACGGACGTACACCTACGAGGGACGCACGGTGGACGAGCAGACTCACCTCGGCTACGACCTCGCCTCGATCGCACACGCTGCGGTGCCCGCCGCGAACAGCGGTGTCGTGCGGCTGGGCCGGTACTTCGGCATCTACGGAAACACGGTGGTGATCGATCACGGCTACGGCCTGATGAGCCTCTACGCCCACCTCTCCTCGATCGAGGTGGCGGAGGGCCGGGAGGTCGAGCGGGGAGCGACGGTCGGGCGGACTGGAGCGACGGGTCTCGCCGGCGGGGACCACCTTCACTTCACGACCCTCATCCGCGGTCTGCCCGTGAATCCCACCGAATGGTGGGACGCGAGCTGGATCCGGGACCGCGTGGCCCGCAAGCTCGGCGCCGCCCTTCCGTTCGAAGCCACTCCTTGACGGGACAGGGGGAATAGCCGACCCCCTCCTCCGGTATCCTCCACGTGTGGGAGAGATCCGCCATGAACAGCACGCGCGTCGGGGCCCTGGGACTGCTTCTGATGACCACGGTTGTCGGAGCGTCGGATGCTCCGAGCAGGGGGGCCACGGTGAGCTCTGAGAAGCCAGCACTGGCCGAGGAGCCCGAGGGCCTGCGGTTCCGCCTGAACGAAGGCGCCGACACCGTCGAGGGACCGCTCCATATCGCCCGGCCCACCGCCTCTCACCTGGACGCGGCCGACACGCAGCTCGTCCTCGACCGGATGCCGCCCTGGAAGCAGACCGGGGAGCTCCGGGAGCAGCCGTTCGCACTGCGCGAGGGCTCCCTTCCTCCGCCGCGCACCGGCGAGACGGTGCTTACGGCGTTCCCTCCACCACAGGCGCCGGAGAGAGCGCCCGGGGAAGAGGCCGGGCCGGTCGAGGTCCTTCGCCACGCGCCGGAGGGCGAGGCCGCCCTGGCCCCCCACCTCTCGGTCACGCTCTCCGCGCCGATGGTGGCGGTGTCCTCGCACGAGGCGCTGGCGCGCGAGACCCCACCGGTGCGCCTCTCGCCGCAGCCGCCGGGCGAGTGGCGCTGGGTCGGGACGCGCACGCTCCTCTTCGAGCCGGAAGGGCGCTTTCCGATGGCCACGGAGTACCGCGCGTCGAAGTCCGGCGCGGCACACGCGCGGAGAGCGGCGCCTCGCTCGAGAGCAGCGTCTCGTGGAGCTTCTCCACGCCTCCCCCGCGGGTCGTCGCCATCCACCCCGAGGGCGGTCCGGAGCCGCTCGACACGCTCCTCTTCGCCGCCTTCGATCAGGCGATCGACCGGGCGGCGGTGCTGGCCACCGTTCGCGTGCGCGCGCAGGACCGCGATGTCCCGCTGAGGCCGGCCACCCCGAAAGAGGTCGACGCGGACAGGGAGGTCTCCGGGCTGGCGGCGCAGGCGGAGGACGGTCGATGGCTCGCCTTCCGGACACAGAAAGCCCTGCCCCCCGACTCCGCGGTCACCGTGACGGTGGGTCCCGGTGTGCCCTCCGCCGAAGGACCCCGGGTCACCGAGGAGCCCCAGACAAGCAGCTTCCGCACCCACGGGCCCTTCCGAGTGGAAAAGCACGAGTGCGGCTGGGGTGGGCGTGGGTGCTCACCGCAGGACCCGTGGCGGATCGAGCTCACGAACCCCGTGGACGCCAGGGCGTTCCGCGAGGAGATGGTCCGTGTGGATCCTCCCGTACCCGGGCTGAAGGCGGCGGTCGGGGGCAGCACCGTTCTCCTCCAGGGCTCGAAAAAGGGCCGCACGAGCTATCGGGTCAGCCAGTCGCCCGAGATCCGCGACGCCTTCGGGCAGACCCTCGAAGCGGGGCCCGCGCTGAGCTTCGACGTGGGTCCGGCCGACACGGCCCTCTTCGCCCCCGGCGGAGAGTTCGTCGTCCTCGACCCCGGGGGCGCCGGGCGGTTCGCCGTCTACTCCGTCAACCACCCGGGCTTGCGCATGCGGGCGCGGGCTGTGGGGCCGGGTGACTGGGCGGCGTGGCACGCCTATCGTCAGAGGATCTGGCAAGACGCGAAAGCACAGCCCCCGGGCCGCCGGGTTCTCGACACCACCGTGCAGACCGAAGGCGAGGAGGACGAGCTCGTCGAGACACGTCTCGACCTGTCGCCCGCCCTCGAGGGAGGCCTCGGTCAGATCGTCCTCGTCGTCGAGCCGCTGAAGCCGAAGAAGAACGACCGCCACCAGGCGGCGCGCACCTGGGTGCAGGCCACACACATCGGCCTCGACGCCTTCGCAGACGGTCACCGCCTTCTCGCGTGGGCCACCGCGCTCGCCGACGGTAGCCCTCTCGAAGACATCGAGGTGTCTCTCGAGCCCGGCAAGACCGTCCGCACCGACTCGACCGGCCTCGCTCGGCTGGCCCTGGCCGAGACGCCGGCGCCGGGGGGGGACGAGGTCACGCCGTACGGCGCGCCCGGCCTGGGCGGCCCTAGCTCTCCCGGTCGCTGGTGGTGGTGGAGCCGGCCGTGGTTCGAGCACCAGAACCTGCGCGACGAGCGGGTCGAGGCTTTCTCCTCACTGCTGTGGGAGGGCGTCCACACCTACCGCTACGTCGCCCGGGCCACGACCGTCGGGACCTTCGTGGTCCCCCCGCCGAAGGCCGAGGAGATGTACGCCCCGGAAACGTTCGGCCGGGGTGGGACGGACATCGTCATCGTCGAGTGAGCGGCCTGTAGTTGCCGTCTCCTTCGTCAGACACCATCCCGTTTCCCTCGCAGCCTCGCGCTAGCGCGAGGGCAGCAGGGTCAGCACGTGGGCGGGCGGTCCGGGAAGGAAGGGGGCGGGTTCGCCACGAGCCCAGGCTCCGTGACCGTCGCCGTAGTGCGGGGAGAGGGGGTGTCCACTCTGGCCGCCCGGCATGTGGAAGTAACCCTCCTCCTCCCGCCCCGGCGACACCGCCAGGCGCTCGGAGGCCCCGGAACGAGGAGTCTGAACACGTGGCATGTGGGTGTCCCCGGGGAGCGCTTCGCGGGGCATGTCGAGCCAGCGTCGGAGCGCGGGCGCGCCGTAGGAGATGGGGTGGCGGATGAGGACCGTGTTGTGCTCACCCCACGTCCGTTCCGCCAGGCCTCCTTCTTTCTCTCCGAGGATCTCGTCGAGGATCTCGTCGAACGCCGCCACGAAGAGCGCCTGCCAGCTGTGGTAGCGCGGGGCCAGGAGGTGCAGCGGCCGCTCCGTCACGAGGGCCCACAGCGGTCCCTCCCACTGCCGGGTCGCCTGCCCGATGCCGTCGAACCGCTCGTCCGCTTTTCGACACGGGGCGACGAGCGGCTCGAGGCTGGCGCGGGCCACCTGGTTTCGGAACGCACGAACGAGCCGGTAGCCGATGGAGTCGACGCGGGCGCGGCCGCCCCAGGCGTCGACCCATCGCCGTGCCTCGGCTCGCTCGGGATGGCCTCCGGTCGTTTCCGCGTCGAGAACATCGAGAATCAGATCACGCCACCGCTCGAGGAAAACGGCCCTGTCGTCGAGCTGCACGCTGAGCATGTCCGTCTCGCTGGCCGCGTCGATGTCCATCAGGTCATCTCTGATCTGCCTGGCCCGGGCCCCGAGGGCGTACCCGCCGAAGCCGATGGTGTCCAGCCTCTCACCGCTCACCACCCGGGCGTTCGCGGTCCAGATCCGCCCGCTCGGGGGATCGACGATCCTCGGGTACTCCTCCACGTCGAGCCAGCCGTCCCAGCCTCGGGAACCGTCGGCCCACGAGCCCGGCAGCCGGCCGTCGAAACCGACCCGGCGCGGGATTCGGCCGACGATCGTCCAGCCGATGTGACCGGAGGAGTCGGCGCACACGAGATTCTGATGCGGAATGCCGACCTCGGCGGCGAGGGCGAGGGCCTCGTCGACGTTCCGTGCGGACTCCATCATGGAGAAAGCCGTGTCCAGCCCGCCCTCGAGGAGGGGCACCCATCGGAGCGCACGTCGGCGTGCCCGATGGTCCTCGTCCACGACCGGGCCCCAGATCGTCGAGAGCACCTCGAGAGGCTCCTCCTCGCCGCCGCGGATGCGAATCGTCTCCGTCGCCCGCTCGAAGGCGCGTGGTCCCTCCGGGGTGAGGTACTCCCCGGGGTCGTCGGGGTCGGTCTCGAGCACGATGAGGTCGGACCAGTCGCCGTGGCTGTTGGTGAACCCCCAGGCCACATGCCCGTTGCTGCCCACGACGACGAAGGGCACACCCGGCAGCATCACGCCCGTGATCCGTCGCTCGCCCTCTGGCGCAGGGAAAACCAGCGACGCCCGGTACCAGATGTTCGGAACGTCGAGACCGAGATGCATGTCGTTGGCGAGGAGCGCTCCCCCGTGGGCGGTGTGCGTCCCGGCCACCGCCCAGTTGTTGCTGCCGTGGACGAGCGCGTGGTCGGCGTCTTCGACGTGCAGCGGGCCCAGGGCTCCCGGCGGCACGCCAGGTGAGATCCGGGCCAGGGGACGCGACTGTTCGAGGCGCAGGTCGAGCACCTCGGGGCCGGGCATCGCCGGTTGGGCGAAGGGGGCGCCTTCGAGGGGCGCGTCCCACTCGGTGCCCCGAGGGACCAGGAACTCGACGAGCTCTGGTGGGAGAAGGTCGTGCATGAGGCCGAGCGTCGATTCCCGCTCGGCCTGCCCCTGCTGCAGGGTGAGGAACATCGCCATCACGCACAGACCCGTATCCGCCGGCAGCCACGGCTGCGGCTCCACCCGGAGCATCCGGTACTCGAAGGGCATCGCGCCCAATGTCTGGAGGCCCGCGTTCACGCCCTCGGTGTACGCATCCAGCATCGCCCGCTCTTGTCGACTGACGGACGCCATGGCTCGATGAGCCGCACGGCGGAGTCGAAGCGGCCGCACTTCGCGGTCCATCTCGAGGGCAAACTCGCCGAAGATCTCCGACAGCTCACCGGCGGCCCGGCGGCGGAGCAAGTCCATCTGGAAGAAGCGCTCCTGCGCGTGGAGAAAGCCGGTGGCTCGGGCGACGTCCAGCCGGCTCCACCCGCGCACGACGGGAACCCCGCGGGCGTCGCGCTCGACCCGCACAGGCTCGGCGAGGCCGGCCAGCGGGAGCTCTCCCTCGAGCCGGGGCAGGCTCGCCTTCAGTGCCCAGCCGACCCAGAGGGCCGCAGCACCGGCAACGACGACGACCGAGACGAGCGCTCCGATGGCGATTCGAACCGGACGAGACCGCTTCTTCGGCGCCTGGGCCTCGACGCTGGTCGTCACGTCGTCGCTCAGCCCTTCGAGGCCTGCTGCGCCACGGCTTCGGCGGCCCTTTTCGCGGCCTCCGGGTCACCGAGGTAGTAGCTCTTGATCGCCTGCAGCTCCTCGTCGAGCTCGTAGACGAGAGGGATGCCCGTGGGGATGTTGAGCCCGACGATGTCGTCCTCGGAGACGTTGTCGAGGTGCTTCACCAGGGCGCGCAGGCTGTTGCCGTGAGCTGCGATCACGACTCGCTTGCCCGCCTTGATGTCGGGACCGATCGAGTCGTGCCAGTACGGCAGGAAGCGCTTCACGGTGTGGTCGAGGGCCTCGGCGAGTGGAAGGACGTCCTTGGTGAGGTTGGCGTACCGCGGGTCACGCCCTGGAAAGCGCTGGTCGTCGGGCTCGAGGGCCGGGGGAGGGGTGGAGTAGCTCCGGCGCCAGATATGGACTTGATCTGCCCCGAATTTCTTCGCGGTCTCCGCCTTGTTCAGACCCTGAAGCGCGCCGTAGTGGCGCTCGTTGAGACGCCACGAGATCTTCACCGGGATCCACATCAGGTCCATCGTCTGGAGGGTGATCCAGAGCGTCCGAATGGCGCGCTTGAGGACGGACGTGTGCGCCACGTCGAAGACGTAGCCCCCGTCCTGCAGCAGCTGTCCCGCCGCGCCCGCCTCCTCGACGCCTTTGGGGGTGAGATCGACGTCCGTCCAGCCCGTGAAACGGTTGGCCAGATTCCACTCGCTCTCGCCGTGCCTCAGCAGGACCACC
This sequence comes from Vicinamibacteria bacterium, assembly GCA_963578825.1. GTDB lineage: Bacteria > Acidobacteriota > Vicinamibacteria > Fen-336 > Fen-336 > JAJDNS01. The sequence continues at coordinate 24,691 of CAUZDW010000017.1, read as the reverse complement.
TTGTACATGGCGCTTCGTCCTCCGCTCTTTGGAACGATCATTACACGCGGAGCCGCGGCCCGGGGTCAAGGGCTTGGTCGGTGGCCTTCGCCGCGAGCCCCGCCCTCTTCCTGCCGCTGTGCGGCTCCGCGGGGCGTTCGATCCCGAAGACTAGTCTCGACGGATGATCCGGCCCCCGAGCATGACGAACGACACCCTCTCCATCTCAGAGATGTCGCTCAACGGGTCACCCGGCACGGCCACCAGGTCGGCCAGCTTTCCCGGCTCCAGCGTCCCCAGCCTGTCGTCCCATCCGAGAAGCTCGGAGTTCACCTGGGTGGCGGCCTGTATGGCCTCCATGGGCGTCCTTCCGACCTCGACCTGGAGCGCAAACTCTCTGGCGCTCTGCTCCACCGGCCAGCCCACGTAGTCCGTTCCGAGCCCGATTTTCACCCCGGCCCGGATCGCCTTGCCGAGTCCCTCGTGGTACTCCGCGCGGTACCGGCGCGCGAGCTCCACCATTTTCTTTTGTGCCGCGCTGTCGGCCTCTTCGGCCAGGAAGAACTCCCAGACGTACAGAGTGGGCACCAGGAAGGCCCCGCGCTCCTTGAAGAGAGCGATCGCCGCGTCATCGATGAAGGTGCCGTGCTCGATCGATCGAACGCCCGCCTGGAGCGCCTGGATGATGCCTGCGTTCGAGTCCGCATGAGCCATGACAGGCACGCCCAGGCGATCGGCCTCCTCGACCAGGGTCCGAAGCTCCTCCGGGCTGAAGTGGGCCCGGGTCGGATCGTCCCCGACGGACATGAACGCTCCGCTGGCCAGGACCTTGATCCAGTCGCTCCCGAACTTGACCTCGGTTCGCACGGCCTTCCTGATCTCTTCGACGCCGTCGACGACCAGGCCGTCGGCGGCGAGCGCGTGCTCGGGCCCAAAGAAGTTGATGTCGCCTCCCCCTCCTGTAATGGACAGGTAGTGACCCGCTCCGCACATTCGCGGACCAGCAATGAGCCCTTCCTCGATGGCCTTCTTCACCTCCAGGTGGGCGTAGAAGACGTCGGCGTCGCCGGCGACACGGATGCTGGTCCAACCGGCGTCGAGCAGCCTCCGCACGACGTTCTGCCCCCGAAGCGCCTTGTAGGCGGACGAGCGGCGCAGGTGATCCACCTGGTAGTCGTCGGTGGCGATCAGCGTGTGGACATGGGCGTCGATCAACCCCGGCATGCAGGTCGCCGGGCCCAGGTCCACCACCCGGACGCCGTCGGGAACCAGGCTCCGCGGACCAACGACTGTGATCCTCTCGCCTTCAATAAGGACCGCGGCGTCCCGGAGCGGCGATTCGCCCCTCCCATCGATGAGCTGACCGCACAGGACCGCCAGCGGCCCCGAGGCCGACTGCTGCGCGGCTTTCTGGCTCGCGGGCAGAGGCGGTACGACGGTCGCAAGCGCCGTCACGGCAATGAGGGCGACGATGAGTTTCACGACGACTCCTCTCCTAGTCTGTCAGGTGGCGTCCCGAGCTTAGCCGACGTCGGGATCGCGATCGAGAGTTTCTTCTTGCCCTGGCCACGACCAGGAGTCAGAGTTGCCCGATGACCAGGAAGCGGAGAGCGCAGTTCCGGGGCACGGCCGCGGCGGCATGTGTGGCCGCCGTTTGCGTCGGCTTCGCCGCCATGCCGGCGTCGGCACAGACGCCCGAGCGACAGCGGCTCCTCGAGAGTCTCGCGGAGCTTCGCGCGCAGGGAGTCAACCACCCTCTCCTGCACGCGCAGCAAATCGCGTCGCTGCGTTACGTCTACTACCGTTCGCACGCGCCCGGCGATCGAAGAGCGCTGAAGGTCGAAATGCCACGGGGTGCCGAGCTCGCGCGCTTTCGGGAGATGAGGGAGGGTGTCGAGTCCGAAGCACTCGACCTCCTCGACGAGCTCTACGGTGTTCGCGACAATCTCAAAGCCCTTGCGGTGCGCGACCGGGACGGCGACGGGATCCCCGATCACCTCGACTGGGGGAATCTCGGGCGGGACCCCGAGCTCGCCCGGATCCAGCTCGGCCTCTTTCGCGACCACGAGATCATCCTCGTCGAAAAGAACGCCGAGTTCGATCTCCCGTTGGCGCAGGCGGTCGACGACACCGTGCGGCGGGTCTTCCGTGTCCCCTTCGAAAGAAACGCCGTCCTCCCCACGCTGAGGACGGTTGCCGTCGAGAAGACGGCGCTCCTCAACGCCCTCCTCGCGGAGGTCGCCGAGGACGACACGAGCGCCCAGGTCTTTTCGCAGACTCAGTCGCTCACGGTGTACGACCCCGGACGCGCCGTCGAGGACGATCTGGGCCTCCTCGGGCTCCTGGTCCACGAGATGGGCCACAGCTTCCACATGGCGCTCGACTGGGACGCCGCCCGGCCCGGCCTCGAGAACGGCCGCACCGACTTCCCCGTCCCGAGATTCACCGAGGCTGTCGCCCGCTTCGGCTGGACGACGAACGAGTACTACGACGGCCGGTTCGAAGGCCTGACGCCGATGCCCCGCTTCCTCTACACCGGCATGTCGGAGCCGGAGTTCCTCCTCGACGGAAAGACACCGGATGAGTGGGAGGGATGGTTGAACGCCATCTACGAGGAGCTCGGCGAGCCAGAAGACTACCTCGAGCACCCGTCGTTCGCCCGCGAGGGCGTGGTGGGCGACTACTCCCTCTCGACGCCCTACGAGTGGTATGGGGACAACCTGCTCGCCTATGTTGTGAGCGTCCTCGAAGCCGCTGCCCTCGAGGGGCTGCCCGCGGACGCCGAAGCCGGTGCCGCCGCCGAGGTGCGGGAAGGGATCACCGCGTCCCTGCGGGCCATCTGGCCGGCTTTCCATCATCGGAACATCGGCCCGGAGGCCCTCCCGTATTTCGAGACGACTTTTCCGATTTGAGAGGACGACAGACGGTTCCTGGCGAAACGGTACATCAGCCCGATCGTCGACTCGCGCGACGACGGGCGCGAAGGGTCGCCCCTCCAGCACCCGTAGAGCGTGGTTTGGGCTAGACCGGGCCACCGTTTCCTTGTGAGCCAGGAGGTTCCTGATGTCGATGAGACGAAGTCTGGTTGCGGGCCTGGTGGTGGCCCTTTTCCTGCCCGGCACCGCGAGCCAAGCGCAGGAGATGAGCGTCGAGGCCTGGGAGGAGCTCCGAGGGCTCCAGGCAGAGATCCGCGAGGACCGCAAGGCGATCGTCGAGGCGAACATGCCGCTGACGGCGTCCGAGGCCAAGGCCTTCTGGCCCGTCTACGCCGAGTATCGCGAGGCGGCGGACGCGGTGGCGGACCGGATGGCAGGGCTGATCGAGGCCTACGCCGCCAACGTCGATCAGATGAACGACGTCAAGGCGGACGCGTTCTTCCAGGAGTGGCTCTCCATCGAGCGGGAGGACCTGGAGACGCACGAGAAGTTCGCTGGCAAGGTCCGGAAGGTGTTGCCTGGGCGAAAGGCCATCCGCTTCTTCCAGATCGAGAGCAAGCTGGACGCGATCATGCGGCTCGATATCACGATGAGGGTCCCGCTGGTCGAGTGAGGGCGGGCGGAGCGGCCCCTGCTCAGCTGGCGTCGAGCGCCCCCATCACCCGGAGTCGCTCGACGAGGGGCGGATGGGAGTGGTAGACACGCGAGTAGAGGGGGTGCGAGAGCGGAAGAAGCCGGCTCTTCTCGCGCAGCTTCCGGAGTGCCGTTCCCAGCTCGAAAGCGGTAGCGCCGTTTCCAAGAGCGAAGGCATCCGCCGCGAACTCGTGGCGACGCGAGAGGGCGTTGCCCAGAGGCTGGAGGAGGAAGCTCACCAGGCCGACCCAGAGGCCGAAGACGGCGAGCGCACCGTAGGCCGTCCTCTCCAGGAAGAAGGCCGAGTAAAACGGCTCGAGAGGCAGGCAGAGGCTGAGCGCGTAGAAGACGAGCCCGCTGGTCGCCACGCTGCGGACGATCGCCCACCGCACGTGATGCAGCTTGAAGTGGCCCAGCTCGTGAGCCAGGACCGCGACCACCTCGCGGGTGTCCATCGCCTCGAGCAGCGTGTCGAAGAGGACGATGCGCTTCTGTCCGAATAGACCGGTGAAGTAGGCGTTCCCGTGAGAGGTGCGCCGCGAGGCGTCCATCACCAACAAGCCCCCGGCTCGGAAGCCCACGCCGCGGGCGAGATCCAGAATCGCGTCCTTCAGCTCGCCGTCCTGGAGCGGGGTGAACTTGTTGAAGAGGGGCGCCAGCAATGACGGGTAGATCCAGGCGGCAAAGACACTGAAACCCGTCGTCAGCGCCCAGGCCCACACCCACCAGGTGGGTCCCATCTGCTCCATGATCCAGAGAATCGCCGCCAGCACCGGGCCTCCCAGTGCCATCCCGAGGGCCACACCCTTCACGAGGTCGAGAGCAAAGCCGCGGAGGGTCTGGCGGTTGAAGCCGTGGCGTTCCTCGATCACGAAGGTCTCGTAGAGGTTGAACGGCAGCTCGAGGATGGACGTCAGGGCTCCGGCTATCCCGAAAAACGCCAGGCCCGTGGCGATGGAGCCGAGGCCCAGCAGGCTGGCCACGCCTTTTGCTCCCTCTTCGACGAGCCCGAGACCCCCGAGCGCAATGAACGCCAGCCCTCCCAGGACCTCGGTCCAGCCGTAGAGTCGACCGAAGCGGTAGCGGTCGCCGGAGTAGGCCACCGCCTTGGCGAGCTCGTCGACGGCGATCCCGAGGGCACGCCCGGCCTCGGCGAGTCGCGCCGGGTCGATGGCAAAGCCGCGATTCAGAGCGGACAGCGCAGCCTCCAGGGCCTGCTGCCCGAGCCGGAGGACCGCGAAGAGGAGAAGGAGCGGGGACATCGGGCGCATTGTAGCGGAGACGCCGCGGGCCGCGGGTATGATCGGCCCATGGCCGACTCCCCTCTCACCATCGTGGGCGCAGGTGTCGTCGGCCTCGGGGTTGCTGCGCGCCTGGCGAAGCGGCTCCCCGGAACGGTCCTGCTCGAGCGGCACGAGCGACACGGCACCGAGGCCTCGAGCCGCAACAGCGAGGTGATCCACGCCGGCTTCTACTACCCGACCGACAGCCTGAAGACGCGCCTATGCGTGCGGGGCAACCACCTCCTCTACGAGGCGTGCGAGCGGCTGGGGATCGCCTGCCGCCGCATGGGCAAGCTCGTGGTGGCCGTGACGGCCGAGGAGGAGCCCGGGCTCGAACGACTCCACGCCCTCGGCTGCGCCAACGGCGTCGAGCTCGGGAGGCTCTCCGCGGACGAGTGCCAGCGTCTCGAGCCCCATGTGTCGGCCACCGCGGGGCTCCTCTCGCCCAGCACCGGGATCGTGAGCGCCCACGGCCTCATGGACGCGTTCCTCCAGGAGGCGCGGGCCGGGGGCGCCATCGTCCAGACCCGGGCGGAGCTCGTGGCACTCGAGCGACGCGATCACGACTATCGGCTGACCATCCGTACGCCCGAGGGCACCGAGGCCTTCACGAGCGAACGGGTGGTGAACGCGGCCGGACTCGAATCGGACACGGTGGCCGCTCTTGCCGGCATCGACGTGGAGGAAGCCGGCTATCGCGTCCACTGGTGGAAGGGGAGCTATTTCGCCGTGAGCGGTGCGAAGGCAGGTCTTCTCTCGCGCCTCGTCTATCCCCTTCCGGACCACGCGAGCCTGGGCGTTCACGCCGTGCTCGGTCTGGACGGGCGGCTGCGGTTCGGCCCGGATGCGGAGCACCTGCCGGATCGCCGGCGCGACTACACCGTGGACGACGCGAAGCGAGCCGATTTCGGGGCTGCAGTGCGGCGCCTCGTGCCCGACGTCTCCGACGCCGACCTCTCGCCCGACCTCGCCGGGATCCGGGCCAAGCTCCAGGCCCCCGGCGACGGTTTCCGTGACTTCATCATTGCCGACGAGGCCGGACGGGGCCTTCCCGGGCTGGTCAACCTCATCGGAATCGACTCTCCGGGGCTCACGTCGTCGCTGGCCCTGGCCGAAGAGGTGGACCGCCTGCTCCCGGGCTAGTTGACCGTGTTGACCCGATCCCCGGATTCCCGCAACCATGCCCCGATGTCTTCTCCGGGACCCGGAGGCCACGCCATCGAAACGGGACGCCACCCGTGGAGCCCGGCACTGGCCGGCCTGGGTCTCCTGGTGGTGCTGATTGCCGGGCTCAACAAGGCGCTCCTCTTCCGCAATCTGAGCTACTACACCACCGACCTCTTCGCGTTTCTCGAGATGACCAAGAGCTGGCTCTACGCGGGCGGAGTCCTCCACGACAACGCCTTCGGCTTTCACGGGGCCATCCACAACTTCTACGGACTCCTCGCGTTCGCTCCGCTGACCATCGCTTTCGGTGCCTACGGCCTCATCCTGGGGCTCGTTCTGGTTCACGCGGCCGCTGTCCTGCGGGTTGCCTCGAGCGCCGTCCTCGACTTCCCCGCCCGCTTGATGGTCCTCGCCGGCGTCCTGGGACCGGTACCGTTCTACGTCTTCGACGACATCCAGATGGGCTTTCATCCGGAGCTTCTCTACCCGCCGCTGGCCCTGCTGCTGGCAGTCGAGCTGATCGGCGGCTGGAGCTGGCGCGGGGTGGTGGTCGCAGGGGCCATCGTGCTCGTCAAGGAGGACGGTGCCATCGTGTGCGCGGCCATCGTGCTGGCCCACACGGCGTGGCGTGTGGGCGCCCTTCGACACACGTCGAAGGAAGAGGCCTGGCGAGCGCTTCGCTCGGGAGTCGGGGTGCTCCTTGTTTTGGCCGTGGTCTTTCTGGCCGGGATGGCGCTCCTGGGCGTCATGAGCGAGCACTACTCCGGGACACAGCAGACATTCATGGGGCGCGCCGGGAGGGCGATGCGGCGGGTGGCGCGGGCCGTGAGCGGGCAGGGGCCGGAAGCGCGCGTCTACCGAATTCGCGACGCGTTCGAGATCTATGCGGCGATGTCGCTCCTCATGCTCCTCCCGCTGGGACGACGTCTCCTCAAGGGAGTCGCGCTCTTCGCGGTGGCCGTCCCACCGATCCTGATCGTTCTGGTCGGGTCCTCGGCTATCGCCCTGTTCAACATGATGCTGTGGTCGCCACGAATCGCCACCCTGCAGGCGGCCGTCGTGGCGGCGCTCGTCTTCGCTGCGGTGACGCTCCCCGGGCAACGGCCGGTGCGGGCGGCGGTCGTCGTGGCCCTGACCGCACTGTCCTGGGCGGGCCAGGCAGCCGTCCTGCACCACATGCAGTACCCGATGGCGTCACGGTGGGCGGGTCTTGCGTCCTTGGCCCGGCCCGCGGAATCGTCGCTGTCCTCGGCGGAGGATGGCTTTCTCCGCTGCGTGGCCGGCCGCCTGTCGATCGATTTTCCCATGAGCGTGCCCAAGCACGTGCGGCCCATCTTCCACCGTCAGTCGCTCGTCTTCGGGAGGCACCGCGAGGCCCGCGCCTGGCATCCGACGCGTTTGCGGATCGTTTCGGAGTCCCACGGAGCGCAGGGACTCGATGCAGGCTTCTGCACGGGTCCCAGCGTCGGCGACTTCGTCGTGCAGGCCGAATGCGACCTCGTCCCCCGGCTCATCGGCTGCGGCCCTGGAACGGACGAGCCAGCTCGGGACGAGGAGCTTCGCCCGGACCCGTCCCCTCAGGCTCCAGCCGGCGGCGGGGATGCCGGCTTCTCCAGCAGGTCCTTGAACGACGACTTGTCGATGGCCTTGTCGAGGGCGGCACGAGCACCGATGACGCCTTCGTCGTAGAGCTTCCGGATCGAGGAGTCCATATCGATCATGCCCTCTTTCATCCCGGTCTGGATGGAGGAGGTGATCTGGGACGTCTTGCCCTCGCGGATCATGTTGCCGGTCGCCGGGGAGCAGAAGAGGATCTCCATGGCGGCCACTCGTCCGCCCCCGTGCTTCGCGATCAGCTGCTGGGCGACCACGCACCTCAGGGTGTCGCCAAGGACGTTCCGGACTCCCTCTTGCTCGTCGGCAGGAAAGACACTGATGATGCGGTCGATGGTCTTGGCGGCGTTGTTCGTGTGCAGCGTCCCGAAGACGATCGTGCCCTTCTCGGCCGCGGTTAGCGCCATCTGAATCGTTTCGAGATCGCGCATCTCGCCCACGAGGATCAGGTCCGAGTCCTCTCGCCCGGCGGCCCTGAGGGCATCGGAGAAGCTCGCGGCGTGGGTCCCGATCTCTCTCTGGTGGATCAGGCACTTCTTGTTGGGATGGACAAACTCGATCGGGTCCTCGATCGTGATGATGTGCATGTTGCGCGTCTCGTTGATGAGGTCGATGACCGCGGCGAGCGAGGTGGACTTGCCCGAGCCAGTGGGTCCGGTGACCAGGACCAGGCCGCTCTCGATCTCGGCGAGACGGCGGACCTGTGGGGGAAGGCCGAGCTGGTCGAGGGTCATGATCGTCGTAGGGATGATCCGGAAGACCGCCCCCGAGCCCCGCTGCTGCCGGAAGAGGTTCACCCGGTACCGGGCCAGCCCCGGGACCTCGTACGCGAAGTCGACATCGCCGGTTTCTTGAAACTCCTCCCAGAGACGGACCGTCATGATGGGCTGGACGAGGTCGGCGTAGTCCACTTCGAGGAGGGTGCGGTAGCGGATGGGCTCCATGCCCCCGCTCACGCGAAGCATTGGAGGGCGCCCCACGGTGAGGTGAAAGTCCGAGGCGCCCCGGCTCGCCATCAGCCTCAGGAAGCGGTCGATTTTGGGCGTCACTGTCGAAGTCGAAGCGGCGTTGCCGTCCTCGCTCACGCGCTCCTCCCTTCGATGAACTCACGGGAGACGTAGGACTCGAAGTCCTCTTTCTTCAGGGCGGTCCGATAGGCGACCTCCCCGGTGATGCGCCCGGAGGAGTAGAGGTTCCTGAGAGCCTCGTCGAAAGTCTGCATCCCTTGAGAGCGCCCGATCTGCATCGCCGAGGGGATCTGGAACGTCTTCTGGTCGCGGATCAGGTTGGCCACTGCAAGCGTGTTCTTGAGCACCTCGAAGACCGCCACCTGCTTCCTCTTCTCCTTCGCCGGCAGGAGCCGCTGGGCGATCACGTACTTGAACGACTCGGAAAGGCCAGCCCGGACCTGCCCCTGCTCGTTGACCGGAAAGGAGGAGATGAGCCGGTCGACGGCCTTCGCGGCCGACGTCGAGTTGAGCGTGCCCAGGACGATGTGGCCGGTTTCAGCAGCGGTGAGAGCCAGCGAGACGCTCTCGTTGTCGCGGAGCTCCCCGATGACGATGACGTCGGGGTCTTCGCGGAGCGCTGCCCGAAGAGCCCGGGCAAACGACTTCGTATCCGTGCCCACCTCGCGCTGGTTGATCAGGCAGTTCTTGAACGGGTGGACGAACTCCACCGGGTCCTCCATGGTGATGACGTGGTCGTGACGGGTCTCGTTGACGAGGTTCACGAGCGCCGCCACCGTCGTCGATTTGCCCGACCCGGACGGGCCGCAAACGATCACGAGTCCCTGGTGGTAGTCGGCAATCTCGGCCAGCTGAGGCGGCAGCCCGACGTCGGCGATCGTCGGCGGCCGCTCCGGGATGACCCGGAAGACGGCGTTCAGCCCCTTCTGATCCACGAACACGTTGCCGCGATAGCGGCCCGCGTTGGGCACTAAGTGACAGAAGTCCACCTGGTGTGTCCGGTCCAGAGTCTCCTGCTGCTCGTCGCTCAGGATCTCGCGGAGCAGCCCCTCGGTCTGTTTTACGGTGAACGGCTCGCCCTGGGCGCGGACGAGATCGGCGGCCAGGCGGAGGACGGGTGGTTGGCCGACCGAGACGTGCAGATCGGAGGCCCCCGTGTTGCGCGTGGCGACGAGGAGCGCGTGGATCTTCGGCTGGTCCTGGCCGGCCCTCGCCGCGTACGCAGCCTTCTTGAGCTCGTCCGCATCGGCGAGGGGCTGGTGCGCACGCTCGGCCATCTCCTGGGCCAGCTCCAGGGCCCGGGTGCGCACTGCACGGGACTCGTCGTTCTTGGCGACGTTCTTGACGAACTGGAGCATCTGGGGGTGGTCGAACTGGCCCAGCGCCTGGATGACCTCGATACGCACCTCCGGAGCAGGATCCTGGAGCAGCTCGCTGAGAGCAGGGGCCGCCTTCACGTCTCCGATCCTGCCGAGTGCCTCCACGGCACTCCAGCGCGTCTCGGAGTCCTTCAGGGCTTCGACGAGGGCCGACACGGCCTGCGGAGCCTTGAGGCGCCCCAGAGTCTCGGCTGCGGTGATCCGGATCCACCAGTCGGGGTCCTTCAGCAGCTCCATCGTGGCCGGGATGATCCGCGGGTCGTCGAAGGACGTGGCGACCTGCAGCGCCGAGGCCCGGATCTCGTCGTCGGGATCGTGGAGCAGCTCCACCGTCGGCTCGAGCAGGTCGTCGCCGAAGGCGGCCATCGACTCCAGGGCACGGTCCCGTGCCCAGCCCGCCAGCGTCTTGGAGAAGACGAGGAATCGCTTGATCACCGCCTTGCGGTCCGGCATGCCCACGAGGATATTGAGGACGGCCGAGCGCGTCCCCGCCTCCCCTGCGGCGATGAGCGGCAGCAGGCGATCGGCAAACTCCGGCCCCTGGCCGGCGGCGGCGGCGGTCAGCGCCTTCACCAGATGCTGCTGGGTGGCGTAGTCGACCAGGGGAAGCTGCTCGACGAGCAGGTCCACCGAGCCTCTCGGGTCGTGCTGTGCCACCACGAGGAGAGCCTTGTCCTGGATGCCCTTGTCCGGGTCCCGAGCCAGGCGGTGCCAGTGCGGCAAGGTCCGGGCATCCATCGTCACGGTGGCGAGGCGGGCCACGAAAGCACCGCGGGATTCCGGCGCACCGGAAAGCGCCAGCTGCCAGAGCACCGGCTCGAGGGCAGGCGTGACCGGGGCCTCGAGGATGAGCCGCCGGACGACCTCCTGCACCTCGGGCTTGGCCGTGCCGAGCATCTTGGCAAGCCGCTGTTCGGTGCCTGGGATGCCCAGGGAGAACAGAGTCGCGGCCGCCGAGCGGATCGCGGGCTCGGGCTTGTTCTTGCGCTCGGCCAGGACCACATCCGCCGTCTGGGGATCCTTGAGGCGCTTCAGGATCCCGACGCCCGCGTCACGATACGCCCGGTCCGGGCGGAAGAGCATCCAGACCACGTCCGCGGCCCCAAGACCCTGCAGCTGTCCCAGCTGCGCCAGGAGCTGGTCGCGCTCCTGTGAGCTGCCATAGCCCTTGTCGGCCAGCCTCTTCAGCAGGGCTTTCTGGTCGGATTGGAAGATCGCCATACGGAGGGAGTATAAGCTTCGGGCTCGACCATGCGGTGAGAGCGGCAGACACTCTCGTCAGGGCACTCTCAGCTCTGAGGAGCCGGCCTCGAAAGGCTGGCTCCTCAGGTAGGACTCGAACCTACAACCCCCCGGTTAACAGCCGGGTGCTCTACCATTGAGCTACTGAGGAAAGGGCCGCCCCTACGGCAAACATGGATTATAGGAAGCCCCGGCCGGGGGCGTCAAACCCCGCCCCTAAGCGGTCTTCGTGAGCTCCTGCAGGACGAGCTTGGCGACGCCCTTGAGCGTCTCGAAAACCCCCTGCCCGGTGGCGGCACACGCTTCGAAGACGGGCTCCTGCTTCCGATTCAGGGCGACGATCATCTCCTCCTTGGGGGCAATGTTGGGGAGATCGCGCTTGTTGAGCTGGAGCACGTAGGGGATGGCCAGGAGATCGTACCCCTGCGCCTTGAGGTTGGCGTCGAGGTTCTCGATCGCCTCGACGTTCGCATCCATCCGCTCGACCTGGCTGTCGGCCACGAAGATCACACCATCCACGCCCTTGAGTATGAGCTTCCGGCTGGCGTCGTAGAACACCTGGCCCGAGACCGTGTCGAGGTGGAAGCGGGTCTTGCAACCGCGAACCGTGCCGAGCTCGAGGGGCAGGAAGTCGAAGAAGAGCGTCCGATCGGTCTCCGTGGCCAGCGAGATCAGCTTGCCCTTGGCGTTCGGGTTCGTCTTCTCATAGATGTACTGGAGATTCGTGGTCTTCCCACACAGACCAGGGCCGTAGTAGACGATCTTGCAGTTGATCTCGCGAGAGGCGTAGTTGATGAACGTCATCGTGCGCCAGGGCTACTCGCTGAACAAGCTGTCGATGTCGTCGTCGGTGATCTCGGCAAAGGGGCTTTCGAACGCCGTACCTGCCGCCTCCCGCTCCTTCTCGACCTTGTCCCTGATGTTGTGGAAGACGGTGGCGAGCTCACCCGAGGCCTTCTTGACTCGGAGCCGAACCAGACCCAGGGAGGAACGCGCGTCGAAGATCACGACGAGGATCACGCGCTGGGCGACGATCGAGATGTGGATGTTGTCGCGCTCGCCCTCGTGGAAGAGGATCGAGAACTCCTTCTCGCCGATCAGCTTTGCCAGGCCGTCGGTGGCCGCCACGTTGCCCGCGGTGAGAGAGGCCAGGGACGTGGTGCCCAGGTTCTCGATCTCGCCTTCGGCGGCAATCTGCTGACCGTTCTTGTCGACGAGGAAGACGACCTTGGCGTTGGCGTCCACCCGGAGCTTGGAGATCACCTTCTTGATGAGGTTGAACTCCTCCTCGTACATCACGATGTCGGGCGCGGCCATGCCGTGATTCTCCTCTGCGGACAGGCCCGTCTCCTGTCAGACGGCTGCAATAGTGAGCAAACGGGCCCCGCGAGAACGCATAAGGGTAGCCCGCAATCCCTTTGTTTTCAGACCCCGGGAAGGGGGGCGAGCTAGTACTCCCGTCGACCTTCCAGTGACTTGGCCATGGTGACCTCGTCCGCCCACTCGAGGTCGGACCCGACCGGGACGCCCATGGCGATGCGGGTGACCCGAACCCCGAAAGGCTTCAGGAGCCGGGCGAGGTAGACCGCTGTGGCCTCCCCCTCCACGGTGGGGCTCGTGGCCAGGATCACCTCGTCCACACCCCCTTCGCGCACCCGCTCCAGGAGACTCGCGAGACGGAGCTCGTCGGGCCCGATTCCCTGCAGGGGAGACAGGGCCCCGTGCAGGACGTGGTAGCGGCCCTTGAAATCCCGGGTTCTCTCGATCGCGAGCAGGTCGTGCGGCTCCTCCACGACGCAGAGGATCGTCCCGCTCCTGGCGGGGTCCGAGCAGATCGCGCAGACCTCCTGATCGGTGATCGCGTGACAGCGCGCGCAGGTCCTGATCCCGTCCAGGAGCGTCCCCACGGCCTCGGAGAGCCGCGTGGCATCGTCACGAGAGCCCCGCATCAGATGAAAGACGATCCGCTGAGCCGACTTCGGCCCGATGCCAGGGAGCTTCCGGAGCTCGTCGATCAGCCGCGAGACGGGTGCCGGGTAGTCCATGGGGCTACGTCGTTCCCGCCGGTCTGGAGACGCGACGCGTCATGCTGAGGAGCTTCGACTCTGCGCGTGCGACGAAGCATCTCTCCGTTGAGCTGACGGAGAGATGCTTCGCGCTCCCCCCGAGACGGCCGCGCTCAGAGTGACACCCCTATCCCTTGCTCCGGCAACCGGCCAGGGCCACTTCCAGACTCTGCATGTCTGTGTGCTTCCTACAGCCCGGGGATGTTCATCCCGCCCGCCAGGCCGCCGACCTTCTCCTGGATGGCTTCGTCGACCTTGCGACTGGCCTCGTTGACCGCAGCCAGCACGAGATCCTGAAGCATCTCCACGTCGTCCTTGTTCACGACCTCGGGGTCGATGGTGAGGCGAAGGAGCTGCTTCTGGCCGTCCACTTCGACCTTGACCATGCCGCCCCCGGACGCGGCCTCGACTTTCAGCGCCGCGATCTCGGCCTGGATGCGCTCCTGCGCCTGCTGGAGCTGCTTCATCATCTTGCGGGGATCACCGAAGGGGTTCACACGTCCTCCCTGGAGGCCTTGGCCTCCCTCACGTCCACCACGCGCCCGTCGAAGAGGTCGAGCGCTTCTTGAACTGCCGGTTCTTTCTCCGCCTCCTCGCGCAGCCTCTTTCGGCGAGTCTCCTCCTCGGAGGGCGCCGCCTCGGGCTCCTCGCTGGTGGCCGCACCGGCCTCGAACTCCACCTGGATCGCCTTCCCTGTCTCCGTTTTTGCGAGAGCGCGATACTCGTCAGCGTGCATCGACGCCATGGTGACGAAGTCGGGAGAGACCGTGAGCGTGAGAGTCTTGCCCTCGAGGCGCGCCTGCGCACCGCGCAAGGGCTGGCCGAGCGTCGGTCGCGACTCGCAAAGGCCCCTCATCTTCTCCAGGAGAGCCTCGGCCGAGTGAGTCGCCTCTGTGTCGAGCGGTGCAGGGGATTCGGGGACCGGCTCGGCGGGCGCGGGACGAGGGGCGGCAGCCGGGCGTGCAGCGGCTCGCTCACCGGATGCAGGCCGCGACTTCGCACGAGGGGGCGTTTCGACCCGGGCTCCCGATCGGGCCGGCGGCAGGGCAGGGGCGCCGCCGGCGAGCCGCTCCACCCGTGCCACGAGCTCCGTGAACGGCAGGAGTCGGCGCAGCTGGACGAGCTTCAGGAGCGCCAGCTCGAGGGCCACGCGGGGATCCGGGCTCTGGCGCAACTCGCCCTCGGCCCGGGTCAGCATGTCGATCCCCCGGAGCAGGTCCTCCTCGGAGAAGGCCGTGGACCGCTCCTGAAGGCGCTCGCGCTCCTCGGGCAGGATCGCGTTCAGGAGCGCGCTGCCCTCGGGGGCCAGCTTCACCAGCAGGATCTCCCGCAGGTGCAGGACCAGCTCGCGGACGAAGTTTCGATAGTCGGCGCCGTAGTCGGCCAGGCTCTCCACCAGATCGAGCACGGCGAGGCTGTCGCCCGACTCGATGGCCCCGGAAGCCCGGTGCAGCAGCTCGCGGTCCACCAGGCCGAGCAGACCCGCCACCTCTTCGTCCTTCACCGTGTCGCCGGTGAAGGCCAGCACCTGGTCGAACAGCGACAGCGCGTCGCGGACGCTGCCCTCGGCGGCTCGGGCGACCTGGGCCAGCGCGGCGTCGCCCACATCGATGCCCTCCCGGTCGGCGATCGTCCGCAGGTGAGCCAGGAGCTCCCGGGCCGGGATCAACCGGAAGTCGTACTGCTGGCAGCGGGAGAGGATCGTCTCCGGGATCTTGTGGTACTCGGTGGTCGCGAAGACGAACTTGACCCTCGGCGGCGGCTCCTCGAGCGTCTTCAGCAGAGCGTTGAAGGCCCCGGTCGTCAACATGTGGACCTCGTCGATGATCCAGATCTTGAAACGATCCCGGGCCGGGCTGTAGCGCGCGCTCTCGCGCAGCTCGCGGACTTGCTCGACGCTGTTGTTGGAGGCCCCGTCGATCTCCTGGACGTCGAGGGACTTGCCCGCGGCGATCTCCAGGCACGAGTCGCATTCGCCACAGGGCTCGGCCGTCGCGACGTCTCCACGAGAGCAGTTGAGCGCCTTGGCGAGGATGCGGGCGGTGGTGGTCTTCCCCACCCCCCGCGCTCCGGAGAGCAAGAAAGCGTGCCCGATCCGGTCGCGCTCGATGGCGTTTTGGAGCGTGCGGATGACGGTCATCTGCCCGACGACTTCATCGAAGGTCGCCGGTCGATACTTGAGCGCGAGGACTTTGTAACTCAAGGGCTTTCCGGAGGAATCGGAGCGGGCCGGCCCCACGTGAACCCCGACGGTCTGCGGCACACTCGAGACACGCCTAACCGTTGCTCCCTTCCGGGCCTGGCGGGGTTCGGCGGCTCGCGTTGCGCAGGGCCGGGATCCACGTGCGACCGACCCTTTCCGTAGACTACATCATTATCGAGCGACCCCCGGCTCACTCCGCGGCGGTGGCTTCGATTTCTACGAGGAGGTCGGGCAGGAACAGTCGCGAAATGCCCAGCAAAGACTGGGGTGGCCGGATGCGGGCCTCGCCGATTCAGCCAGCCTAGACGTCGTAGTTGGCCAGGAAGCCGTCGACGTCTCCAGACACGTCCTTTGACGCATCGCACTCTTGACCTTGGACCCGAGTCTAGGGTTTATGGTGAGTATGGGACGAATGATGGAAGGACTCAGGATCGGCGAGCTGGCACAGAAATGCGATGTGTCGCGGGACACGTTGCGATTCTACGAGCGGGAACGGCTGCTTCCACGCGCTCGGCGGTCGCCTTCCGGGTATCGGCTGTATGGCGAGGACGACGCCGCACGCGTCCGGTTCGTCAGGCGGGCGCAGGCGATGGGGCTGACGCTCGAAGACGTGCGCGAGCTGCTGCGCGTGCGGGAGCTCAAGACGCCCGAGCAGTGCGGGCGCGTGGCGACCCGCCTCCGCGCACGAATCGAGGCCGTGGACGAGAAGCTCGCCGAGCTCGCTGTTTTCCGCAAGGAGCTGGCGAGCAACCTCGAGAGCTGCGAGCGCGCCGCGTCCGAAGCGCGGCGCTGTCCGGTTGTCCTGGACCTCGCAGGCAGCGCCGTGAAAGAGGAGAGGCGCGGATGAAGCGGAGAGCGGCAGCGCTCGCGGGCTCGGTCGTGGGCGGTGTCCTGGCCTCGGCGTGCTGCCTTGTGCCGCTCGCCTTCGTACTGCTGGAGATCTCGGGCGCCGCTTTCGCTCAGCGCTTCGAGCCCCTGAGGCCCTATCGGCTTGTCCTGACCTACTCCCTGACACCGTCGTCGCGCTGCGCTAGAGGATCGAGGTGATCATGCGAAGACGTGTATTGATGGCCCTCGTGGCTACCCTATTGGTGGCGCCGGTCTGGGCGGCCGAGGAAGCTGCTGAGAGCTGCTGTTGCATCCAGCGGGGCGGTCAGCTCTACTGCCCGCTTGCCGGCAGGACCGTCAAGTCGTGCTGCTACGAGAGCACTGCAACGCGGGACAAGGATTCCGCGGACGAGTCGAAGCAGTCAGTGCCCGCGGCCACAGCAAGCCCGAGGACATGATGAACCTCGTGTTGAAGCTCTCCCGGCCCGCGGGCTACTCGCAGGAGGGGCCGGCGCCGGTGCAGGTTGCATGGAGGCTTGTCCACGGGGCCGAGAACCGCCGAGGGCCTCGAGAGAAGCCGGCGCTCGAGGTGGAAGCATGGCCGCTACTCCCGCGAGGTGCTCGAGGCGCGGGCCAGAGAGCGGGCGATGCGGCCGTCTACTCTCGAGGAGCGTCAAGCCACGATGCGCCGGTTTGCCCGGGAGGACGCGAGGTCAGCGCGTAGGATCACGGCGGCGTTCCGGCGAGCGTTTGGGTCGGGTTGATCCCATGAACTCCCGGCGCGGGCACCTACTCAAGGGCAACCCCTCCGGCGACCCCTCGACGGCTCCCCGCTGCGGCGCTCGCACGCGGAGCGGTAGAGCCTGCCTAGCCCCGGCTATCCGTGGGAAGCGACGCTGTCGTATGCACGGAGGCCGCAGCACCGGACCGCGCACGCCCGAGGGCCTCGCCCGCTCTCGGCGGGCCAGATGGAAGCATGGGAGCTTCTCCGAGGAAACGAGGCGAGAGCGGGCCGCCGCCGTCCTTTCCGTCCCGGCCGGGACGCCAATTACTCTAGGGACGCGCTTCGTAGTACGCGTTGAAAGGGTGTTCGAGCCCTTCAATACGATGAAATCGCGTAAATCCACCTTCGTTCAAGAGATTCCGCATCGCTATGAGCTTATCTTGGTCGATTTGAGCTTCCATCGTGGTCCCCCTTGTCTCGGTTCGGCTCTCGTTTGTTAGTCCAACAGCGCGACCATATCAGACCTTTCCCAAAGCTTGTCGGTGACGCCAGCCATCTCGGGGGTGGTGCGGAGCGAGCGCCCCCCGGTGCTCCCAGGACCGGCAAACTGCTGGGATGGAGCACGCTGGACGACCACGCCGCGCTGATCGTCTGGGAGCTGTTGACGGCGCAACTCTGAGAGGCCGGCGGCGAGACCGCCTTGCGCGTGGCTGCGTGGCGGCAGCAGCGTGGGGTCCTGCCAGACTGACCACGGAGTAGATCCCGCCTGCGTGGCTCCTGAGGCTAACAGAGGCGCTCAGAGGAGTCTTTCCCACCGAGGGGAAGCCCAAAGAGCGGGAGGATCGGCAGGCGCCGCAAGCTTTTCAGAATGTGGGATGAAATGCGGTATGTGCAGCCATCGACGCAACATACTTGCTGTATATTCATGCACTTATGCGGCAATGGTGGCGGAGAGAGAGGGATTCGAACCCTCGGTAGAGGGGTTACCCCTACACGTGATTTCCAGATCGAAGCCTCCTCTACCTGACACGACCCCACCCCACCTAACTTGCTATGACGACGAGACCGACGATGAGGACGACACGGCTGAGGCCCGCTCAGGCCGGGTGAATGGGTAGCAGCGTGGTAGCAGCCACAACCACGCTCCCAATGCACACCTCTAGCGTCAAGGACATCGAGGGCTTGCGAGCACACTTCGCCAGGACTCGCCGGAACCAGCGAAGTCGGGTTGAACTCTGGCGCGCCCTGGAAGATCAACTCGACACCCAGGTTATCGGCCGCTGCCTGGGCACCCTTGCGCATCGTGATGTAAAACACGTCGGTCGTCAGGCCAGGGATCAGCGCGATCCGGAGCTTGTCCTGAGCTGCAGCGTCCGTGCTGCCCAGCCCCGTCACAGCGACGCCTGCCAGGGCGGCCGCACCGAGCATCCTGGAAAGAGGCCTGTTCATTGCCCATCCTCATCTGCCGAGCCGACTGGCCGCTGTGCCCCCGCGGTCAAACGTCGTGTCAACCGAGGCGTACGTCTCAAGACAGCTGGGCGCGGCGCCGCGGCAGGGGTTGCCCCGCCGTACGCTGAGATAGTGGCCGATCTCGCCGGCATAGCCGCTGCGGCTGCGGTAGAGTAGCCAACAATGGGCCCTTATAATCGAGATCGAATTAATGAGTCAAACGGGCGGCTCGCGGGGTGCGCCGGGCTGGCTGAGAGAAGCTCGAAGGGCGTGCCGGCAGGAGAGATCCGATGGCAAGACTGAAACTGGGGGACAAAGCGCTGGTCGTCGCCATGGACCACGCGCAGACCCTTGGCGTCACACCCGGGCTGGAAGATCCCGGCGCGGTCCTCGACAAGATCCTCGACGGGGCCGATGCGATCATGACGTCCTACGGCGTCGTCAAGCACTATGGCGACCGCTTGATCGGCCGCATCCCGACGTTTCTGCGTCTCGACGGCGGGCCAAGCGTGTTTGCCGCCGAATGGCTGAAAGCCGAGGAGTGGAAGCTCTACCACTCAATCGAAGACGCGCGTCGGCTCGGCGTCGACGGTGTTTGCCTCATGGCGTTCATGGGCGCGCCGGTTGAAACGACCACGTTCGAGATCGTCGGCCGAGTGGTGAGCGAATGCGCGGCGGATGGCCTGCCGGTGATGGTCGAAGCCCTGCCGTGCCCCTGCCCGGGTATTCCCGACCCCATGGACGCCGACGCCATGGCGTCGGCGTCCCGCATCGCGTTCGAACTCGGCGCCGACTTCGTGAAGACCTACTACACTGGCAGCCCCGAGACATTCGGCAAAGTGACGGCCGGCTGTCCGGCGCCGGTGCTGATCGCCGGCGGGGCGAAGATGGATACGCTCGAAGCGGCGCTAGAGGTCGTCCACGGCTCCGTAACCGCGGGTGGCCGCGGCGTCGTGTTCGGCCGCAACATCTGGCAGAACCCGGACCCGGCGCGCGTCATGCGGGCGTTGCGTGCAGTCATCCACGACCACGCGTTGGTCGCTGACGCCCTCGCTAGTTGAGCGAAAAGAACACTGAACCGCCGCTGCTGATCGGCCTCGACGTCGGCACCGGCAGCGTCCGCGCACTCGTGTTCGACGCGCGCTACAACGAGGTGGCGCGCGCCGCCGTGCCGACGCCGTCCCTCAAACGGGCGAACGGCCAAGTCGATTATGAGCCGGAAGCCCTGTGGCAAGCCGCCGCGACGACGTTGAGTCAGGTCGTTGCCGCGGCGCCGGCTGGCGCGCCGATCGCCGGAATCGCTGTCGCCAGCGTCGGCGAATCCGCGGTGCCGATCGACGCGAACGGCCGGCCCACGCACAACGCCATCGCGTGGTTCGACGGGCGCGCCGCCGCCGAAGCGCGCCACATGCGGGAGCAGTTGGGGGAGCAGCGGATTTTCGAGATTACCGGCATGCGCGCTGAGCCGGAGTACGGCCTGTGCAAGCTGCTGTGGCTCAGGGCCAACGCGCCCGAGGCGTTCGCCGCCACGGTGCGTTGGCTCAACATCGCCGATTGGATCGCGTTTCGCCTCTCGGGCGAGGCGGCGACCGACTACTCGCTGGCCTCGCGCACCCTGGCGCTCGATCTCGGGCGTCGTGAGTGGTCGGAGGAGATCCTCGCCGCCGTCGATATCGAGCCATCAATGTTGGCGCCACTCACGGCAAGTGGGGTGGCTATCGGCACGGTGCGACGGGACGTCGCGGCCGAGCTCGGCCTGCCGCCGGGGGTCGCCGTCGGCACCGGAGGCCACGATCATGTGTGCGGTGCCATCGCGGCAGGCGCCGTGCGGCCGGGCACCCTGCTCGATTCGATGGGCACGGCGGAGGCGCTCTACCTGCCGACCGGGGCGCCCCAGTTCGATCCGCTGGTGCTGTCGCGTGGCTACGGCCAGGGAGCCGTGGCCATCAAGGACCCGTTCTTCTACCTGATGGGCGGCATGTATTTCTCCGGCGGGGCGATCGAGTGGTTCCGGCGCACCTTCGCCGAGGGCGCCGCCCACGCCACGCTGATCACCGAAGCCGAGGCGCACCCGCCGGGCAGTGGCGGTCTGTGCTTCACGCCGCATCTTCGCCGCAGTGCCATGCCGAACCCAGACGCAAGAGCCCGCGGTGCGTTCCTTGGCCTGACCGCGGACGCCAATCGCGGCGCCCTGTTTCGAGCGCTGCTCGAAGGGCTGGCCTGCGAGGCGCGGCTTGGCCTCGAGGGCATGCTGTCCTTGCCCGGGGCGGCGCCGGTCCAGGACATCCGGGTGATCGGCGGGAACGTCCAGAACGAGCTGTTGCTGAAGATCAAGGCAAGCCTCTACGGCCGCCCCTTGATCTTGCCGGCACACCAGGAGGGCACGAGCGTCGGTGCGGCGGTCCTCGCCGGCCTTGCCGCTGGTGTGTTCGGCAGTCTCGAGGCGGCGCTGGCGCCGCTCGCGGCGGCGCGCCAGACGGTCGAGCCCGACCCAGCCTGGACGGAGGTCTATGACGATCTGTTCGACGGCGTCTACCGAACCTCGTTCGCTGCCCTGCAGCCGCTCAATCACGCCCTCGCCGACTTCGCCGCGCGCCGCTAGGACATAGGCACTTCGATTTCGGTGGATCTGCCTCGACCCTTGTTCTTCTCTTGCAAGGGGAGCGACACTTTGGACTGTCAGCTCCATCGCTTTGCTAGGCGGACGCTTCCGGGGACTCAGGCCGAGGCCCGTAAGCTACTGATGTGGCGGAGAGAGAGGGATTCGAACCCTCGGTAGAGGGGTTACCCCTACACGTGATTTCCAGTCACGCCGATTCAACCACTCTCGCATCTCTCCGTGGTTCGAGCCGCGTCCTGTGGGCGAGTGGCGGAGAGGGTGGGATTCGAACCCACGGTACCTTGTAAGGCACAGCGGTTTTCGAGACCGCCCGATTCAACCACTCTCGCACCTCTCCGTTTTCCTCCTCACAGGGCGAGACAATCGCCAATTCTACCTCAACCGCCTGGGGTTGCGCGGAGGGATCAGTCGCTGGCCGAGGCTCGCTTCTGCCGGAAAAACGCCTGGAGGAGGTCGCGGCACTCATCGGCGAGGACGCCCTCCTCCGCCTCGAAGCGGTGGTTGAGGGCCAGGGTGCTCGGGTCGAGGATCGATTGGATGGCCCCGCCCTTGGGGTCCCGGACACCGTAGATGACGGTGGCGATTCGGGCGTGAACGATGGCGCCCAGGCACATGAGGCAGGGCTCGACGGTGGCGTAGAGTGACGCCCCGCTCAGGCGGTAGTTGCCCTGGGCTCGGGCCGCGGCCCGCAGCGCCACGATCTCGGCGTGGGCTGTGGGATCGAGGGTGCCGATGGGCTGGTTGAAGCCGGCTCCGATCACCTTGCCGGCCGAGACGACGACCGACCCGACCGGCACCTCTCCGGCCTCTCTGGCCCGGCGGGCCTCGGCGAGGGCCCGACGCATGAACTCTTCGTGTGAGATGGCTTCGTGTGACATGGCCTCGTGTGTCCGGAAGCAGGGGCACAATAGCAGACCGTGATCCAACGACTCGTCTCCGGAGGTCAGGCCGGGGTGGACCGTGCCGCCCTCGATGCGGCGCTGGCCCTGGGTCTGCCCTGTGGCGGCTGGTGTCCCCGGGGGCGGCTGGCCGAGGACGGCCCGATCGATCCGCGCTATCCGCTCCGGGAGACCCCGAGCGCGGACTACCGGCAGCGAACCGAACGGAACGTGCGGGACTCCGACGGCACACTCGTTCTCACACGGGGCCGGCCGAGTGGCGGAACGGGCCTCACGATCTCCCTCGCCCGTGGCCAGGGACGGCCGGTCCTGATCCTGGACCTCACGCGGGACCAGGACCCGATGAGGATCACGGAGTGGGCAAAACAAGCGGGGATCTCAATCCTCAACGTGGCCGGACCGCGCGAGAGCCAGCAGCCCGGGATACAGGATGGGGCCCGGGGGCTGCTCATCACGGCCCTTGGGTCGATCGCCTCGGGAGCCTGATCGGGCTACCGCGGGGGTGAGCGGAGCCGGCCCACGTCGCGCTTCTGCAGGCCCTCGATGGCGGCGAGCTCGCGGCGGATCTCCGCGGCGGTCTCCGGCTTCGGACCCAGCTCGAGGGCGGTCAGGAGGTACTGGTAGGCTGCGGTCGCCTCGCGCTTGTCCTCGAGCAGGATGAAGCCCGCTTCAGCGTACACCTCCGCGAGGCCCTTCCCCCGGGGCGTGTCCCGCACCACGCGCCGCAGCAGAACCAGCGCCGCGTCCGCGTGTCCGTTCTTGCGCAGCCACGCGCCGAGCGTCACCGCCTCGTCCGGCGAAACGGCTCCTCGTGCCGCTGCCGCGGGCAGTGCGAAGTACTCCGAGGCCGCCTCGCCGTACTGGCCGCGAGCGAGGGCCTCGTGGACCGACCGTCCCCCGATGGGCGTCACCTGTGGCGCCCCGATGTCGCGGGGCCGAGCCTTCGCTCCGCGACGGTCCATCACCCAGGCCACCGCTCCACCGGCCAAGAAGCCGCCGATGTGCGCCCCGTAGGCGACCCCGCCCTCCCCCGCAAGGAAGAACGGAACGACGTTGTCGAGGAAGAGGTAGACACCCAGGACGAATCGAGCCGGGATCTGGAAGACCTGCATCAGGAACGGGGGCAGGAAGGCGAGCACACGCACCGTGTTCCGTGGAAACCAGATGAAGTAGAACCCCAGGACGCCCGAGATGGCTCCCGAGGCACCGACCAACGGAACGTCCGACGACGAGAAGACGGCCGCGTGGAAGAGCGTCGCCGCCACCCCGGTCAGGAGGTACCAGAACACGAACGGCGCCGAACCGAGGCGGTGCTCGACGTTGTCGCCGTAAATCCACAGGAACAGCATGTTGCCGAACAGGTGCATGAAGCCCCCGTGCAGGAACATGGCAAACAAGAGATCCGCGATCGACCCCTGCGCCGGCCGGTATCCGTGCTTGAAGACGAACAGGTCGTAGGCGGTGGTCTGGCGGGCGATCTCAGTGAGGCTCGCCTGGCCCTGGACGCGCTGCGACAGGAACTCGACGTACGCCTGGAACTCCGGGTCGCTCACGTCCGCCCGCTGCTGCCCGAGGGGGACGTTGATCAGGAGAAACGCCGCGACGTTGAGGGCGATGAGGGCCCACGTCGCAAACGCCACCCCACGCGGGTTCGGTGCGTCGGAGATGGGCAGGAACATGCGAGCGAGGGGCGGCGCGGCCAACCCGCACCAGGGGCGCTAGGTTAGCACGCGGGCTTGACGTCAGGCTTCTTCCCGCAACCGCTTCCAGAGACGTCGGCTCTCAGCGGGCAGCCGCCGAGCCGGTCCAGGGCGCAGGGTGCGGCGGCGTCCTTCGAGGTCTACTTCCGCATCGGACGGCGGCTCCGCTTCCCGGCCAAGGGGTCCTTCCAAAGTCGAAAGCCGCCGGCGAAGGCGTTGTTGTTGTCGCCCAGTCGCGCGTGCGGAGGGAGCCCCTTGAGCTGCTTTGCGTTGCCGCCACCCAGCACGACCTCGTCCACCTGGAAGGCCTCGTACAGGGCGCCGACGATCTCGCCGACCGTCTTGCGCCATTGCTTCTTGCCCACTCGGCTCTGTCCTCGCTTGCCGAGGAACCCCTCGTAGGTGAGCCCGTCGCGGTACGAGAGGTGGGCAATCTCGAGGGGTTGGACCAGGCCTTCCAGGACGAGGGCACCACCGAGACCCGTCCCGAGCCCGAGGAAGAGCATGCGGCCGCCCTTGTAGCTCCCGAGTGCCTGCATGGCTGCGTCGTTGATGATGCGAACCGGCTTGCCGAAGGCGCGCCGGTAGTTGTAGCGGATCCAGCCCCTCCCGAGGTTCTTGGGCTCCAAGACCGGCAGACCGCCTCTCACCGAGCCCGGGTACCCGATGGTCACCACGTCCCACTTCCAGTCGGGAATCGCTTTCTTGATACCGGCCATCATGCGGGCCGGCGTGAGATCGGGCCCGGAGGGGACCTTCCGCGGCACGCGATGACCGCTCGCCAGGAGCTTGACGCTGTTTCCACCGATGTCGATGACGAGGATCTTCACTTCTCCCTCCTCGCTGGCCTCAGGCCGCCGACGCGAAACCTAGTTGCCCGTAACGACTGAATCGGAACCGTAGATATTGATTCTGTGGGAGGGATCGGAGTAGCTCCACTTGATCGGCTTGGGCTGGAGGTTGTAGCGCTTTATGTAGCGCATGAGCTTTCGCGCGAGGTC
>CAUZDW010000016.1:0-85572 GCA_963578825.1 Vicinamibacteria bacterium | reverse complement strand
TCAGCGCACAATCCGTAGGCGACGTCGCTCGAGGCATAGCGCGCGTAGTCGGCCCGGCCGCGTCGCGACCCGAGCGCTTCCTCTCTCTGGTCGTTTTTGGCGTGCTCGGCTCGACCGCGGTGCTCGCGGCCCTCAGTCCCCCTCTCAACGGGGACACGCTCGGGTATCGACTCCCGCGGATCGCCTGGTGGCTCCAGGAGGGCCGTCTCGGCCACATCGCCGCGTTCGACCTCGGCGACGCGCGGGTGAACTATGTCACCTTCGGCGCCGACCTGGTCATGCTCTGGGTCGTGGGCTTCTTCCGCCATGGCTTCCCGCTCGTCGAGCTTCCCCAGCTCGTCGGTGGCGTGCTTGCGGGCGCGGCCACCTACCGCCTGACGCTGGAGCTCGGACTCTCGCGCGTTGCGGCGCTTGCTTCGGTCGTCCTCCTCCTGGGCATGCCGAACGTATGCGCTCAGCTCCTCACTGCTCAGACTGATCTCTACACCTCCGGCTGCGCCGCGGCCTTCCTGGTGTTCATGCTCATCTCCCTGCGGTCGGGGCGCCGGGCGGACTGGGCCCTCGCCGGAGCCGCGCTCGGCCTGGCCGTGGGAGCCAAGGGCACGATGTTCTACTGGGCTCCCGGTCTTCTTCTCCTGCTGGCAGCCGCAGCCGTGCTCGCACGGACGTCGCTGCGGGCGGTTCTCCGGGGGGTACTCCTGGCCGGGCTCGTGGCCCTGCCGCTCGGGGGAGCGGCTTACGCCCTGAACCTGCTCCACTACGGGACGCCATTCAGCCCCCCCGGGGCCATCGGGCAGGTGCACGTCCAGCCCCAGTCGTCTCGCCTCCACTTCGCGGGTGTGAACGGACTCGCCTACGCCTGGCAGCTGCTGGAGCCCACGTCGAATCCTCCGTTCGTCCGCGGACCCGTGACCGCCGCCTTCGAGGCCGGTGCCAAGGAAATCATGCGGCTCGGGTCGGTGAGGCCTCCGTTCCCGGGATTCGCGAGCCGCTTCGAGGCGGCCTTGCAGGCGATGCGAGATCACCCGTGGCACGAGGACTTCCTGTCGATGGGCGTCCTGGCCGCGACCCTCGCCGCCGTGGGCGGCCTGCGGGCCCTCGCCGGTCTCCGACGCCGGGCGCCCGCCCCCGGAGACCGGCTGGCCGTGGCGCTCCTGGCTTCCGTCGCGGCCTTCCTCCTCGTGTTTTGCCTGTTCCAGGCATGGACGTCCCACAAGTACCGCTACTTCGTCCTCGTGGCACCGCCGCTCGCCGCCCTCGCCGTGCGTGCCCTCACCGCCCCGGGCCGCCGCCCCCGGGCGGGCGCGAAGGCCTTTGCAGTCGCGGCGGTGGGAGTGCAGGCCTTCATGGCGGTACTGGTCCCCCTGGCGAGCCCGGAGAACGGCCTTCCGTCGCTACGCGAGCTGCCGCGAAGGACCCGCCTCGAGCGCGAGGAAGCCCGCCGCTTGCTCGACGTTGCAGGGCCGACTCCCCTCAAGCTCTGCCTCGGCCCGATGGAAGGCAACGGCCCAATAGGCTTCTTCCTCCGCGGGCGCGTGCCACACCACCTGTCGTTCACCCCGGCTGCCTGGCTCCGCGAGGCGGGAAGCGTGCGAGGTTTCCTGGACACCTCCGGCTGCGACGCCCTGGTCCTCGAGCCAGCCCTCCTCGAAGTCCCTCTTGGGGACGCGACGCTACGCTTCGCCGGAACGCAGCGCAGAAGAGGCATCGTTCGGCCGCTCCGCTCAGGGCGGGCGCCGGAGGCCGTATGCCTTCACTCCTGGGGGCTGCATCCGACCGGCTGGACCCGGCGCCGCGCCATGGTGCGGTTCGACAACTGGCCGCGGGCAACGATGCCGCTCCATCTCGAAAACCCGACGCCGCTCGAGAGGACCGTCACGCTGAGCACGTCCGCGACGGAGATGACTCTCTCGCTGGCACCGGGAGAGAGCCGCGACCGATTGGAGCTTCCCGTGGCCACCAGTGATCGACTCAGCCTGCACGTGGCCCCGCTCTACCATCCCCCGAACGCGCCCGAGCGCGGGCTCGGCGTCTACCTTGTGTTGCCCCCCTCGCTCGTCTGTCGGGAAGCATCGGGGCCATGACCGACATCGCGGAGGGCATCGCCTCCCCGGGACTGCTCTCACCGCTCCTGGCTCGCCTGCGTCACCGGCAGGCCGAGTGCCTCATCCCGGCAGGGCTTCGCTCCGGCCGGATCCTCGATGTGGGCTGTGGCACCTGGCCGGCGTTTCTCGCTCGCACCCGGTTCCGCGAGAAGGACGGGCTCGACCGCCGTTCGCCGAGCGGTGCCGCGCCGCCCGGGATCGAAGTGCGCCAGCACGACGTCGTGACCGGGGGGATACCCTACCCGGGTCGGCATTTTGACGTGGTGGCCCTCCTCGCCCTCGTCGAGCACCTGGCCCCCGAAGCCACCCTCTTCGTGGTGCGAGAGGTGTACCGCGTGCTGCGCGACGGTGGCGTGGCCGTGTTCACCCTGCCGTCCGCCCAGGGAGAGACCCTGCTCCATCTGCTCTCGGCCCTGCGGATCACGAGCCGTGAGCACCACGAGGAGCATCAGGACGTGTACGACCCCGGGAAGCTCCGGACCGTTCTCGTGCGAGCCGGCTTCCCGGACCCACTCGTCGAGGTCGGACGCTTCGAGCTCGGGCTCAACCTCTGGGCGAGGGCGACGAGCCCGGGGTCGCAGACGCGGGGTTGTATGGGAACCCTGACGCCGCTGTCGAAGAGTCCACGATCAGTGTGATTCAGCAGCCGGCTATGTGGCCGCAACCGAGCGAGCATCGGGTGGCTGTACAACCGCCGTGCCCACACCGAGCTCGAAGTCGTCGAAGCGGTTGCAGGTGAACCCCAGGTTGGGGTTGGTGATGCAGCCCAGCGACGCGAGCCGGTGTGAGACTACGAAATCGAAGAAGGCTCGGTTCCAGAGAATGTCGTCTGACACCAGCACGCCGTGCGGGCGCATCAGGCAGCGGGCGACATTGTAC
Organism: Vicinamibacteria bacterium; assembly: GCA_963578825.1. GTDB lineage: Bacteria > Acidobacteriota > Vicinamibacteria > Fen-336 > Fen-336 > JAJDNS01. The sequence continues at coordinate 82,588 of CAUZDW010000016.1, read as the reverse complement.
TCGAACAACATGTGCGTCCGCGTATGCAGACTGTCGTGGACAAACATGTCAACGGGGTTGTCCACGAGAACGCGCGGCAGCATCACCTTGGCATCAGCCTGGATGTACTCCCACCGGTCGCGATACGCGGGGGGAATCAGGAAGCCCACATCGTCTGGCGCGACTGTGACGCCCATTTGGAGTCGTCCTTCGATGGGTGGAAGATCGATGGAGATCAGCCTCCCGTGGCCGTTGGCCCTGAGGGCTGCCAGGATCCAGCTCGTCATCGAGCCGGTGGCGGTGCCCGTCTCCACAACGACGGAGGGGCGGGTTTCGCGAACGAGCGCGTAGAAAACCACGAGGTTGGCCGTGTTGGCCAGGCGGTCCGCATAGCAACGGTACTTGCGCGCGATGCGGCCGGACTCAACAGCACTACAGTAGCGGTCGCACAAGGGGCCGTCGGATTGGATCTCTTCGCGGTACCGCTCGAGAGGTTGCTGGGGGACGAGGCCGACGAGAGCCATCGCGCGCGGGTAAAAGGAGGTGGGATCAAGGACAGTGTGGCGCGGGAAGAAGAGCCGCTGCACTTGTCGTAAGGGCGTGCGAAGAAGCCATGGATGCCTTCGGTACAGGCTCAACAAGCGCGGGAACTGTCCTAGATCAGTGGCCTGGCCGTTCACGCTCTGCGCTCCGTGGGCTACAGCATCCAGCGGAGAGCTATGCCTGGAACGCATGTCGGGAGTCAAGGAAGGGATGGGAGTCCTCTGGCCGCAACTTCCGTTTTCGCCCGGGTCTGTGCCAATATCCCCAAGGTGGGCCCCCGGGGACAGAGACACCCGTCCGGATGACAGACCTCACCTTCCAGCTGCCTCGCCTGATCTTTTTCGCCTACGGCTCCCTGGCCATTGCGCTTTCTTCGGTGCTACTGGTTCAGTCCCTGGGGCGCGGGCTCGGCGAGCTCGTTCTGTGGTCGGTCGCGTTCGTTGGCGTCGGGGCCTTCTCTGTGCGCCGGCCCCAGCACGCGCCCCTCGTTGCCGGATTCGCGGCGCTCCTTCTGGGGTGGGCGAAGACGCACCACCGTGGCTACACCCTCGACCTGGGTCTGAGCCTCATCGCTTTGTCTGTCGGCCTCTACGTGCTCGACCGGGTGCGCCGGAAGGAACAAGGTCCTTCCCTCGACATCCCGGGGTTTGCGCTCCTGTCGGTGGCCGTCTGGTCGCTGGTCTCGCTGGCATTCACGCTCGTCCGTATCCGCTCCTTCACGCCGGCGCCGGGCTTTGCCTATCGCTACTACCCGTTCAACTCCCTCGGCTTCTCCTCCGAGGAAGCCGTCATCCGCGCCACGATCGGCGCCACCGCGATGTTCGTCTGGTTCGGGCTGTACGAATACGCTCGCTCTGAGAGGATCCGGCGAGAAAGACTCAGCGTCGCCGTCTTCGTGGTGCTCCTGATCAACTTCGCCGCGCTGGTCTGGCAGACGTATGCGGACGAGACATTCCTGCTTCCTCACGGGTTCGCACCAATGGGCCGGCTCAACGGTGTGACGTCCTTCTGCTACGCGCTCGGCGACGTGGCTCTGGCCCTGTATCTGCTCCTGCCGGTATGGGGGTCGTCTCGCGGTGTCCGGGCGGTGTTGACGGTGGGCAGCGTTCTTATGTTGGTGCATTCGGCGAGTGCGAGCGGGAGCCGCACCGCCCTGGTGGCCATATTTGTCGTCACGTTGCTCTGGATCAGTGTCCACGTTCCGCAGCTCTTTCGCGCACGGCGACGTATTGCCGCTTCCCTTTCGCTGGCCGGGGTCGTGACGCTCCTGTCTGTGGGCGCGGTGACGTATCTGGTCACACCCCCTGATGAGGGGAACGCGCTCGGTCGGCTCAGGATGGGTGTCCGAGACTACGGGCTGTACGGGGTCCTCTTCGAGACGCGCCTCAGAAGCTACCCCCTGATTTTTCGGGTGATGGGAGAGTACCCGCTCTCGGGAGTCGGCGCCGGACTGTACCTGGCGGAGGCTAGCAAGCAGCGGGCGTTGCTCATGCCCGAGCTGGAGCTGGCCGAGCAGTATCTGCTGACCTCGTACGCGCCCAACCAGTTCCTCAATACCGGGGTCGAGCTGGGTGTGCCGGCGATGCTCGCCCTCGTCCTCGTCTTCATCTACTTGTTCGTGTCTGCGGCGACGTCCGCGTGGCGGGGGCGATGGCGCGTGGGTTCGGCCGATCTCGCCGTCAGCCTGCTCGCCTTGGGGGGAGCGCTACAGCTCGGACCGTCCTTGTACAACTCGGAGGCACTCGTCTTCTTCTGGCTGATCGTCGGAATGGCCGCGCGTGAGGGCGCCGGCTCCGATCCCGGTGGCCCGCGTGCCCATGCCCGGGTTTCGAGCTCGGCGGCGGCGGCGCTGGTCGTGGGCTCCATCGTGCTCGGCATCGTCGGGCAAGTGATGTCCCGTTCCTCCCTGGCGGTAGAGGACCAGTGGCGGCGTCTTCGGTGGCGTCTGGTGATGGGCATGGAGCCACCCGAGGCGGGCGGGCTGTGGACTCGTCCAGAAGCGACCTTCGTGGTCGACACCACCGCTCCCACGGCCATCGTTCGGTGGCACACGGGAGACCAGGCGGTGCGCGACTACACGGCCGAGGTGTCGTTCTACGTGGACGGAGCCCTGGTGGAGAGATCGCCGGCTGTCTCTGGACGGGTGCGGGAGAGCGTGCTGCCGCTACCCGCGGTGCCGGGATTCAAGAGAATCTCAGTGCGCGTCTCACCGCCCTTCGTCCCCGCTGAGACGTCGGGAGGCGACGACTGGAGGCGCCTCGGAATCTTCATCCATTCCGTGACCCCATGAGGAGACTGGTCCGTCTCGCGGCGGCGGTGGCTCATCTGGGCCCTCGCCGGGCCCTGTTGAACGTCGCGCACCGCTCGTACCGCCGGTTCCGGAGGCTCGAGCGGTACAGCTTCGGGCGTGAGAGCGACCTGACCCTCTCGACGACGAGGATCGCGTTCCTCCATCACGCGGGAGGCTGCTCCTTCCAGGACGGGCGCTTCACAGCGGTTGGCCGGACATTCGCCGTCGGCGATCCCCCCGACTGGCACCCGCCGGCCCCTCTTTTGTGGCTCTTCAACCTGCACTACTTCGCCTACCTGCCCTTCCTTGCTCCGCTACACCGCGCCGCCCTCGTGCGGGATTGGATCGCCCGCTGCCCGCCCCGCACCGGGAGCCCGGCCTGGATGCCGTACACGTTGTCGTTGCGGCTGAGGAACTGGACGAAGAGCCTGCTCGAGACCGAGGCCTGGCCTCCTTCAGATCTGGATCGCGCTCTTGCTTCGATCGCGGCGCAGGCCGACTGCCTCGCCGACACGATCGAGGTCCACCTTGGAGGCAACCATCTTCTCGAAAACGGCCTCACGCTTTGCTTCCTGGCCGAATGCTTCTCCGGACGACAGGTGGAGCGCTGGCGCAAGATCGGCGGGAAAATCCTCGACACGGAGTTTTCCGAGCAGTTCCTGTCGGACGGCGGTCACTTCGAGCGTTCGCCGATGTACCACGGGATCCTCCTCCATGGGCTTCTTGACCTCTTCGCCGTGCTCCGCTCGGGCCCCCTCCGGGAGACTCTCTCGGCGCGCCTGCCCTCTCTGCTCGCCTATGCGCGGCAGCTCCGCCACCCCGACGGAGGCATCGCCCTTTTCAACGACAGCGCCATCGAGATCGCTCCCTCTCCCGAGGACCTCCTGGCCTACGCCGACCTTCTGGGGCTGTCGCCCTCGGACGAGAGGCGAACCTTCCCCGAGACCGGCTACCACGTCTGGAGCGATAGCCGGGACGCATTCCTTCTCGACGCCGGCCCGATCGGGCCCGATTACGTCCCCGCTCATGCGCACGGTGACATCTTCTCGTTCGAGCTGAGCCGAGATGGCGAGAGGCTCGTTGTTGACGGCGGGACCTCAACCTACGAAGAGGGACCGGAGAGGGAATGGGTGCGTTCGACCCGTGCCCACAACACGGTCGAGCTGGACGGTCAAGACCAGTGCGAGTTTTTCGGTGCCTTCCGCGTCGGCCGCCGAGGCCGCCCCCGCGACGTCCGCGTGGAGCTGACGCCGGAGGGTCTGCACGCGGCTGGCTGGCACGACGCCTACCGCCGCCTTCCCGGACGCCCTCGCCACGAGCGGGAGATCTGTTTTCTGCGGCCCGCAGTCCTCCTCGTCTGGGACACGGTCCACTCGGCGCGCGAGCACGAGGCCGTCTCCCGGATCCGTTTCGCACCCGGCGTGACGGTGTCCGTTGACGGGCCGGTCGAAGCCACCGTCGTTGCCGGCGACCGAAAGCTCACGTTTCGTGCGTTTGGCGGGGAGCTCTCCAAGGAGCAGGGGTTCTATGCCCCGCGTTTTGGCCAGAGGCTCCCCTGCGAGGTCATCGCCCTCCAAAGAGGGCGGACGCCAGAGTTCGGTTATGCCCTCGCGGATCGCGACGTGCCGCTGAGCATCGGGCCGGACGGAGCCACGGTGGGGGAGCACACAGTGCCCCGCTGGCCGAGGACCCTTCAGCGGTGAAGATAGGAATCCTCAGCCACTATTTCTGGCCCGAGCCCGGGGCCCCCAGCGCGCGCTTGCTGGAGCTTGGGCGCGAGTGGGTCGCCCTGGGTCACGAGGTTCGTGTCGTCACCAACTTCCCGAACCACCCCACCGGGGTCATCCCCGAATCCTATCGGCGCCGCGGCGTCCTCGTCGAGCAGAAGGACGGTATCAGCATCATCCGTTGCCCGACCTACGCCACGCCCAATCAGGGCTTCGTCCGGCGCACCCTCGGGCATCTGTTCTTCATGACCCAGGCCGTGTGGCATGGCCATGCCCCCCTCCGCGGCGTCGACGTGCTGATCGGCAGCTCTCCCACCCTGTTCTCCGTCGTTGCGGCTTGGCTCCTCTCGCTGCGGTTGGGTGCGCCTTTCGTTTTCGAGGTGCGCGATCTCTGGCCGGCCATATTCGCCGAGCTCGGCGTGCTCAAGAACCGATTCGTCCTCCGATCGCTGGAGGGGCTCGAGATCTTCCTCTATCGGCGGAGCGCCGCCGTGGTGACGGTCACGCGGGGATTCGCCGAGAACATCGAGGGGCGCGGCATCGAGAAGGCGAAGATCCACTTTATCCCGAATGGCGTGGACCTCGAGGCGTTCGAGCCAGGCCCCCCGGACGCGAAGCTGCTGGCGCGGCTCGAGCTCACCGGACGCTTCGTGGTGCTCTACTGCGGCGCCCATGGCATCAGCCACGCGCTCGCGCGGGTGCTCGACGCCGCGGAGCGACTGCAAGACGATTCCGCCGTCCATTTCCTGTTCGTGGGCGAGGGTGCGGAGAAGGGCCGGCTCGTCGAGGACGCGCGGCAACGCGGGCTCGCGAACGTCTCGTTCTTGCCCGCCGTGCCCCGACAGGAGGTGCCCGCCCTCTACCGCAGCGCCGACGTGTGCCTGGTCCCGCTGCGGCGCGTTCCCCTCTTCCGCGCGTTCATCCCCTCGAAGATGTTTGAGATCCTCGCGTGCGGACAGCCCATCATCGCCTCCGTCGAGGGTGAGGCCGCGCGGATCCTGGAGGAGTCCGGAGCGGCTCTGGTCATTCCTCCGGAGGATCCAGGGCTCCTGGCGGAGTCGATCTCACAGCTGCACGCCGACGCCGCTCGGCGCGAGACACTCGCCGGCCGCGGACGGCCTTTCGTAGCTGAATGGTACGACCGGAAGATGCTAGCTGCACGCTACCTCGAGGTGCTCACGACACTGTGAAGAGCCGTGGCCGGGTGACCAAGGGCATCGCCCCAGGGAGCCGCCCGGCTCCGCCAGGAGAACTGCGATGTCGGAGACACGCGGCTCGTCATGGGAGGAGCCTCCTCCCCATCTGCTGATAGAGCGGATGCCGCTCCCAGTCCTGTGGCACATAGAGGTTCAGCAAGAGCGGCACTTCCTCCAGACCGTGAACGCGCCACACGCCAACCACGCAGCTAGCCTGTCGCGCCTCGAGCTTGAAGCCGCGGAAACGCCGTCGCCGCCCGTCGGCCCTCCCCGTCTCATACACCGGAATATAGACCCTGGTTTGCCCTTCCCGGGACAGCGGAATGGCCCTGGTCTCGGTCCACTTGGGCACCGGGGCCGGTGCCTCGTACACGTAGCGCACCGACAGCGGCCCCTCGCACGCCGTGTCGTCGAGCGCGAGCACCAGGTACTGTGTCCGGACACCCGGCGTGTCGTCCGTCTCGGCGGGAGGCGGAACGCCGATCAGGACCCGATGCCTTCCCAAGGGCGTCGTGGTCGTGGAGACGACTTCCAGAGGGGCCCCGAGCAACCGTTGGATCAGCTCAGAGACGCGTCGCTGCTGCCACAAGCGGGTCGCTTCGAGCGCCAGAACCAGGAAGAGGATGCTCGCGGTGAAGAGGAGCAGCCCTCTTGCCGCCGCCCGGCCGACACGGCGCCAACGTTCCACGCTCCAATGGCCCCGGTAAAGGGCCCAGAAGGCCGCAGCCGCCTGGCTCAGTACGACACCAAGTGCCCAGTAGGGAATGACTTGGATGTGAAAGAAGTGGCGCTCCTGGAACATGAGAGATGGGTAACCGGCGAAGTAGAGAACGGCGGCGCCCGCGAAAAGGCCCTTCCTCGGTGCGGCCCCCATGAGCCCCACAATGGCCACCGCGCTGATGGCCACACCGAGACCCGGAACGTTGAGTGGCGCGAGGAGGGTGTGCCGTGCCCCAACGAGGGAGCGGATCAGCACGCTCGAGGTCTGGATCTGACCGGCAGGCTGGAACGCGCTGTCCAACGATCCCATGGCCGCCGCGTAGGCTCGAACAACGGCATCCGCCGGGAACGCGTGGAACACCGTCTGGAGAAGCGACATGCCCGCACGGTCGTAGGGGCCGGCGGCAAGCGGAAGGCGGTGCAAGCCCTCCACGTGCAATCCTATACGCACCGCGTAGCTATTGACGAGATCTCCGACGAAGCCGTCGTCATAGAAGTGACCAAGATCATACAGCGACCGCTCAATCCCGAGAGGTTCGTCAAAGTGCCTCATGAGACCGAGGATTGTGAGGTGTGCGGTGTTGTATCCCTCAGCGATCGTGGAGAGCGCAGGCCACGCCGTGAGAAGGAGAAGTGCAGTGAAAGAGGCGAGCCCAACAGCTCGAGCCCTGAGGTTCCGAAGCGGACCTCCCGAGAGAAAGCAGGACACTGTCAGGACCACGAACGGCACGCAGATCAGGAGGTCGCGACGGAAACAAGTGCCCACACCAACAACAGCCCCGGCGAGGGCGCCAAGGACTGCCAGGCGGCGGGTCGACGGACGCGATTGGAGCATCAACCCGAGCGCGAGCAGGAGCAGTAGGAAGAACGGGGCCTTCGAGTAGTCCCGGAGCTGAGGGAGCATCCGGAGCTGGGGCGCGGCGAAGACGAACAGGATCGTGAAGACGACGGCCCAGATCCGTCCGGATCCGAGTCGGAATATCCCGTAGGCGGCTCCCGCGCTCAATCCGTAGAGAAGCGCAAAGAGTGGACCAAGATTGTCCCAGCTCACGCCTCGCACCCGCCAGATCATGGCCGCGGATCCCAACAGGTAGCGGTAAACGAGTTGGTACTCGGACGGGTCGACGGTCGCCAGCCGCGCCGGTAGGGCGGCGCAGGGAAGGCTGTCCTTTCTCAACGCGAGGAAGTCGTCCAGCGCCGGCGCCTCGTGCTGGCGTACGTCGCGGAAGCCCTGACCGCATGCTTCCAGGACAGCGGGGGCATAGTACTGCTGGTAGAAATGCTGATGGCCCTGGAAGGTCCTCTCGTATTGCCATCCAACCGCAGCGGCCAGCACGGCGAGGAGAAGACCTGCCACGAGGTCTGTGCGCATGACAAGGGAGTCTAACCGAGGTCCATCAGAGCGCGCCGATCGCATTCATCTGACACTGCGATGCCGCCGGCGTCAGTGTGTGGCGCGTGTCGTCGCTCTCGAAATGGCGAACCGACCCAGGCGCGAGGACGGAGGAACGCGGTGTCGGTTGGACGGAGGCTCGAGAACGCTCGGAGGAGCCCGGACGTGTTACAGTGGCAGTCGCTCGGGGATCGGCAGTCAGGGCACATCCAATGACCAGAAGGCCGTGTATTGCCGCCCTCGTCGCCGCCGGGTGCCCTGGAGCGAGCCCGCGCAGTGAGCGGCCGAGCGTCGTCCTCGTCCTGATTGACCAACTGCGGGCGGATCGGCTGGGCATCCACGGATCCACGGACGAGCTGACGCCGTTTCTGGACGAGCTCGGCACTGCCGGCTTCTACTTTCACAACGCACGGGCCGCAGCACCCTGGACCTATCCGTCGACTGTCTCGTTTCACACAGGGTTGTATCCTCAAGGCCACCGTGCGGGCCGCCTCCAGGACTACTGGATTCGGAAGGTGCCGTCTGAAGTCACGACCCTGGCGGAGCGCACTCGGTTTGAAGCCGCGTGTTTCTCCGCACAGCTCGGTCGCAGGTACACATCCCAGGCATACCCCCTCCCCACACCCGAAGGAGGAGAAGCTACCGGACCTCGAGGAGCAGGACCCATTCGGGCGGTTCGGGCCGGCGGACGGGTGGGAGCGGGCGGCCTCGGGCTGGCGTCGTCTGCTGTTCGGCCGCGGCCTGGGCGGTTTTGGCCGGGCAATGGGGATGCCGCAAGGTTTTGGCGTCCACAACACGTACCTCGACGCGCTGAACAACACCGGCGTGCCCGGGGTCCTGTTCTTCGTCGGGTTCTGGATTATGTCGCTTTACCGACTCGCGAGACTCTCCTTCCGCCCGCCTCAGGCCAGTGACTCTTCACCGGTTCCGCCTCTGGGTGTTTTTCTGGCTCTGTTGACCTTGGCCGTTGGACAGCTGTTCACGAGTGTCCAGCCGGACCTACTGGGCACCATGATCGTCTCGGGTCCCCTGTGGCTGGCCATGACGTTGCGGTCGGTGCCACGAGACCCGTACAGCGGGGGCTCTGATGGCGCACCAGGCCGCCGAGACGCCATTGCTTCCTGAGAACGTCTATGGCTCGCAGAAGCGGATTCGTTGGATCGTTCGCCACCTGCGACCGGACGACACGATCGTCGACTTCGGATGCGGCACCGGGGTCATGGTGACCCTTCCGCTGGCTCGGCTTGGCTACCGTGTGCTTGGGCTCGATGAGCACGAGCCGAGTCTGAAGTACGGTCGGGGACGCCTGCGGGCAGAGGGCCTCGACGAGACGATCCTCCGGCAGGGCCGGCTGTCCGAGCTGCCGGCCAGGCCGGACGTCATCATCGCCTCCGAGGTTCTGGAGCATCTCCCGAAACCTGTCCTGTCGGCGGTCATGGATGAGATGCGGGAGCACCTGAAGCCGGGGGGGAAGTTGCTGGTAACGGTTCCCAACGGGTATGGCTGGTTCGAGTTGGAGAGCTTCCTCTGGTATCGCGCCCGCCTCGGTCGGCTGCTCGACTGGGCATTCCTGACCAGGATCATCCCCCGTCTGAAGAAGGTCCTCCTTCGCGTCCCACCCGAGATGCATCCCTCGACGCTCTCCCCTTCGCCCCACGTGCAGCGCTTTACCCTCGCGTCGATCTGCGCGCTCCTGGAGGCGCACGGGTTCAAGGTCCGCGCTGCGACAGGAGGGGTGCTCGTGTGCGGACCGTTCTCGAACCTGGCCTTCACCGGGTTGACCCCGGCGATGCGGCTCAATGCTGCTCTTGGAGCCCGATTTTCTCGGGCAGCCGCGGCCTTCTACGTCTACGCCACCACACCCGCCAGTGGCGAAGACGATCGGGGAGCGTGACGATTTGCTCCTCCTGAGGGCGTTCGTGGCGACGGCGGGCACGCGGCTCATGCTCGCAGCCTTCTCGCTTGCGACCGGAGTGCTGACGGCACGCGTGCTCGGCCCCGAGGGGCGCGGACAGTACTTCCTGGGCGTCACCCTCATGACTCTCGGCGCCCAGCTCGCCACCCTGGGGTTCCACTCGAGCAACACGTACCAGCTGTCGCGACGAGAGGACGCCCTCCGCGGTCTGGTGGCCAACAGCTTCTGGTACTCCGCGGGCGCGGGGGCCGTTCTCGCGGCCGTCCTCGGCTCTCTTCTTGCGGCCGGTTTCTTCCCCGCTCTGGAGGGAGGCCTCGGGGCCGTAGCACTGATCGGAGTGGCGCCCGCTCTCTTTACGATTCTCGCCTCCGGACTCCTGGCGGGCCTGGGACGTTTCGACACCCTCAACCGCTGCGATCTGCTCTCGCGCGGGGTTCTCCTCCTGGTCATGGTGGCTCTGGCTTCGCGGGCCGATCCACTCGTCTTCCTCTCCGCTACCGTGGGCGGTTTCGTCCTGGGCGCCGCCCTGTAACTCAACGCGCTCTGGCGACGAGGAGGCCGTCTCGCACCAGTCGATCGCTCCCTGTTCGTCGAGGCGCTGCAGTACGGCCTGCGCATCTACGCCGCATCGGCACTGGCGTTCATCGTCCTGCGCGCGAACGTCTTTCTGCTGGGCCACGAGCGCGGAGCAACGGAAGTGGGTTCCTCTCCGTGGCCGCACAGATCGGGGATGTCATGACCACGATTCCCGCCGCTCTCGCCCTGGTCCTGTTCCCGGCGCTCGTGCGAAGCGATCGCCGGCGGCTCGTAGCACGCCAGGCGTTGGTGGCGGCTGCCGGCCTGCAGACAGCACTGTGCCTCCTGGCGGCTTTGGTGAGCCCGTACCTGCTCCCCCTCCTGTTTGGACGGGAATTCTCCCCCTCGGTCCCGGTGTTCCTCTGGTCCCTGCCCGGTGTCTTCTTCCTGGGCTTGATTTCGGTGGCGTCGCAGTACCTCGCCGCCGTCGGGTTCCCCTGGTCACTGGTGGGGCTGTGGGCGGGGGCGGCCGCCCTGGTTGTCGCGGCGAGCACGGTTCTCATCCCGCCTCTGGGTGCGGTCGGGGCGGCGGCCCTTTCCGGGACCTATGTGTGTCTGTTCGCCGGGGTACTCGTGCTGGTCCGCCGGAAGGCCCGCGCCGAGGCACGGCTATCCTCGACTTGAGGCGTCCCCCTGGCCTTCGGTCGAGCCTTTGCCGGGCCGAGAGCGTGGCTCGCTGGATCCGCACTCCCCGGGCCGAGCGGGCGCTTCACGCCCCGACTTCACCGTCGATCCAATGGTCGAACCACGCCACGACGTTGTAGAAGGTCCAGACATAGAGGCCGAAATCGGCCTTTCCCTCCCGATGCCGGCGGAGCATGCTCAGGACTCCCTGGCGATTCGCGGGGAAGCGCTCGAAGAACTTCGATGTCTCCAGCTTCGCCTGGACATCGCGTCCGAAATCGCCCCGCAACCACTCCACCATCGGCGCGCCGAATCCCATCTTGGGTCGGTCGATCACGTCGTCGGGGAGCACGCCCCGTAGCGAGTGCTTCAGTAGCTCCTTGGCCCCTCCACGGCCGACCTTGGTCTCCTGGGACAGGTTCATGGTGAACTCGACGAGCTCGTGGTCGAGGAAGGGGACTCTTGGTTCGATGGAGGTCGACATGCCGATCTTGTCCACGCGCATCAGCAGAAGCTCAGGGAGCCGGAGCTTGAACTCCGAGTAGGTCATGCGGGTGAGCATGTCCCCACCCGGCGCCTCGGCGTCGATCCGGTCGAAGAAAGAGCGGGGGACCTCGTAGCTGTCCGCGCGGGCGAAGGAAGGAGGGAGAAGGCCAGAATCGCGCAGCGCCGGTGGCACCCGAAGCGCCTGGAGCCGGCTGCGGTCGACCAGACGCGTCTTGCGGGACTCCGGAAAAACGGTGGCTCCGCTCCAGAACGGCTCTCGGTCGAAACCCGCCCGAGCCACGATATCGAGGTACGCGTCGTGCCGATCGTGCCAACGTGTGAGCCCGACTGCAACCCGGCCCATTCCGCGCCGCACGCTTCGCGGCAGCCGGGAGAACGGCCGCCAGTAGCGCCGATACATGTCCAGATAGGCCATGTACGACCGGTATCCGCAGAACTGCTCGTCGCTGCCCTCGCCTACCTGCACGACGGTCGTGCCGCTATCCCGGACGAGCTTGGAGACGAAATAGAGAGGAATGCAGACCCAATCCGCGATCGGCTCGTCCTGGGAGTAGATGAGGGAAGGCAAGTACTCCTTCATCGCGCGCTCGTCGACCAGGACCTCCCGGTGGTCGGTCTTGAAGTGCTCCGCCACCCGCCGCGCCCACTGCAGCTCGTTCAGATGCTCGTGGTCCGAGAAGCCCACGGTGAAGGTCCGGACGGGCTGGGCGAGCTTGCGACTCATGACAGCCACGTTGGCGGAGGAGTCGATGCCCCCCGAGAGCAGGACTCCGAACGGCACGTCCGACATGAGCCGCTTCTCGACGGCGGACTCGAAGAGCTCCCGGATCCGCCGGCTGGCGAAGTCCTGCCGTGCTGGTGCCGACAGCTCTAGAAGCTCGGCTGCGTCCTCGCCCTGCCCGGGTAACGCGTCCCAGTAGCGCTCGGCCTTGAGCGCAAGCTCCCTGGAGAGGAAGGCCCGATGACCCGCCGGCAGCTTGAAGACACCCCGGAACATGGTGAGAGGGGCGGGGGTCGTGAGGAACGAGAGGTAGTGGTAAGCGGCGAGATCTTCGAGGTCGGCGGTGAGGTCGGGGTGACGCAGCAGTGCCTTGATCTCGGAGCCGAAGAGGAAGGCGTTGGGTGTCCAGGCGAAGTAGAGAGGCTTGATCCCGACCCGGTCTCGGGCCAGGAAGAGCCGGCGGGTGCGCTCGTCCCAGATGCCGATGGCGAACATGCCGTCGAGCTTCTCGACCACTGCGCTGCCCCACTCTTCGTATCCATGAACGATGGTCTCGGTGTCGGAGTGGTCGGTTCGGAAGCGGTGGCCTCGGCCCTCCAGCTCACGGCGGAGCTGGATGTGGTTGTAGATCTCCCCGTTGAAGACCACCTGGACGGTGCCATCCTCGTTGGGCATGGGCTGGTTGGCCGAGGGCGCCAGGTCCACGATGGCGAGGCGGCGGAAGCCGAGGCCAGCCGACCGGTCAGGCGAGAGCCACAGCCCGGCCCCGTCCGGGCCGCGGTGGGCCATCTCGTCTCGCATCCGGGCGAGACGATCGCCGTCCACGGGGCGAGAACGGGACGACGAAACCCAACCGACGATGCCGCACATTCTCTGGGTTGTAGCCCAGGCTCCGCCATGTGTCCACCGCGGCTCCTGGCGAGCGATGTGCCGCCGTGCCACAATCGCGCGGTTGTCCGCCATGAAACGCGACTACAAAGCCGAGAGCCAGAAGCAATGGGATGGGGATCCCTGCGGGGCCGTCACAGCCGAGGGACTCGTCCCGGGGAGCCCGGAATTTTTCGCCAGGATCGAGTCCGAGCGCTACGACATCTACGCCCCGTGGATGCGGGAGGCGATGGGCTTCGGTGCCTACGCCGGCAAACGCGTGCTCGAGATTGGGCCCGGCCTCGGCACCGACCACGCCCAGTTCGCCCGCGCGGGTGCCCGGATGTTCGCTCTCGATCTCGCCCGACGTCACCTGGAGCTCACACGGCAGCGCTTCTCCCACGAGGGGCTGGTGACGCGACCCGTCCATTCGGATGCCGAGAGGCTCCCCTTTCCCGACGCCTCGTTCGACGTGGTGTACTCTTTTGGCGTTCTCCACCACACTCCTGACACAAACGCGGCGGTCAGCGAAGTCCACCGCGTGCTGCGCCCCTCAGGCGTCGCCATCGTCGGTCTCTATCACCGCCACTCGGCTTTCTTTTGGGTCCGGACGATCCTCGTACGGGGCGTGCTCCGCGGGAGGCTGGTCAACCCGGGGTATCGCCGGATTCTCGCCGAAATCGAGCACCGCGCACCGGGCTCGGACGCTGTCCCTCTGGTCAAGGTCTACAGCCGGAGCGAGTGCCGACGGCTTTTCTCCACATTCTCTGAAGCCCGCATCCGGACCGACCACATCGACCTGCCCCACTGCCTGCCCCCGGCTCCGCCCACATCCGGGGCCGCGCGCCGTCGGCTGGAGCGCCTGGGACGGCGGTGGGGGTGGTATGTGACCGTCACGGCGACAAAGTGAGCGAATCGCGCTGGCTTCTCTCGCTGTACCCCCTCTCGACCGAATTGAGGGAGCGGTTGGAGCATCTGATTGGCTCGTCCTTCACCGGGACCTGCTCGGCGACCGAGTTCAAGCGACTGACACCCCTCGGGCTCCTGCGGGCGCTACGGGAGATCCGGGCCGAAGAGCTGTGGCTCGCCGTGAGCGACCACGACTATCAACCGCTCTTGCCGCTGCTGCTTGTCGTGGCGGGGCTCACCCGTGCCCGACGGCTGGTAGTGACGGATTTCGAGGGCCGGCGCTACCGTCGTTCGCCCCTCTCCGTGCGAACAGTGGAGCCGCTGCGCATTCTCTGGGGCTCGGTCCGAGGCCTGGCCGCCGTCGGCGCGGCCCGGCGCGAGGTGTCGGCCCTGCTGCGCCGGGAGCGGGTCCCGATCGCGCGACCTCCTCGCCGGCCTCGCCTCGCCTACCTCAAGACGAATCTCTGGTTCGGGGTACAGGCCGGGGGCTCGGTCGGTCACATCGCCGGGGTGGTCAACGGGCTCGTGCGCCTGGGGTGCCCCACCACTGTCTACGCGGTGGAGGCCTTGCCCATGCTCGACGAGCGAGTGGGCGTGGTCCGTGTGCCCTGCCGTCAGGTGACCGGACTGCCGCTCGACACCGGCCATCAGGCCTTCCAACGTGTCTTCCTGCCCGAGGTCCTGGCAGCGCTTGAACGGGATCGCCCCGACGTGATCTACCAGCGGAACTGCCTCGCGAACTTCGCCGGGGTAGCGCTCTCTCGACGGCTCGGCCTACCCTTTGTCCTCGAGTACAACGGCTCCGAGGTCTGGGCGGCGGAGAAGTGGGGTACCCCACCTCGCTTCCGCGAGCTGGCTCTCGACATCGAGAGGGCCAACCTCCGCCATGCACACCGCATAGTGGTGGTCTCGGCCGTGCTCCGAGAAGAGCTGTTGGGACGCGGCGTCGAGCCCGAGAGAGTCGTTCTGTACCCGAATTGCATCGATCCCCTGGTGTTCGACCCCGGGCGTTTCAGCGTCGCTGACCAGCGGGAGCTGCGTGCGCGATGGGGGATCCCGCCCGAGGCCCTCGTCTGCACCTTCCTGGGCACCTTTGGGCCGTGGCACGGTGTGACCGTTTTCGCCGAGTGCATACGGCATCTGGCCTCGGCGGAGGAGGCCCGAATCCGGGCAGCGGGGTTACGTTTCCTCTTCGTGGGAGACGGTCAGCTCCTGCCACGGGTCCGGGAGATCCTGCGGGCGATTCCGAGCGACCTCTACCACCTCGTGGGTCTTGTCCCCCAGCGCGAGGGCCCCCGCTACCTCGCCGCCTCGGACATCCTGGTCTCGCCCCACGTGCCCAACCCGGATGGCACCCGCTTCTTCGGCTCACCGACCAAGCTGTTCGAATACATGGCCATGGAGCGAGCGATCCTGGCCTCGGACCTCGAGCAGATCGGAGAGGTGCTGGAGGGATCGCACCACGTGGGACGGGACGGAATGCCCCCGTCGTCCTCTTCGCTCGAGCGGAGCCGCGGATTCCTCATCACCCCCGGGTCGGCCGAGGAGCTGGCGCAGGCCATCCTCTATCTGGCGGGCGCCCCGGATGCCCGCCGAATGCTCGGGGCCGCCGCGCGGAAGGAGGCCCTGGCTCGCTACACCTGGTCTCGCCACGTGGAGGCGATCAGGGACAGCCTTGCGACGCTGCCTGCGCCGCCCCACCCCCCCGCTAGGGCGGGTGAGAACCAGCTAGCGGCGGTGGCCCGCCCGTGAAGCACCGCCGTTTGCTCCAGGCTGCGCGGTGGGCTCTCCGCGCCCCCGTGGGCACGCTCGTCAGGAGGCTGGCTCGGGAGGCGGCGGTCGAGGCGGACCGCTTCATCGCTCCCCGTCGGGCCCGGCGCTTCGCCAGGGAGGCGCTCCTGCGCGGCACGGGCTCGACAAGCCTCACGGAGCTGTGGGAACACCTGGCGGCTCGCCCGTTCTACGCCCACACCTCACGCCTGGATCCCCCGACCCTCGAGGCGTGCTGCCCGGGCGACACCGAACGGATCCTGGCCGCGGCTAAGGATGCGGTGGCGCACCGAGTGGACCTTCTCGGCTCCGGCAGCGTGGAGCTGGGAGCATCCATCGAGTGGAGCAGGGACTTCAAGAGCGGCCGGACATGGCCGCGGCGCTTCGTCCGCGACCTGCGACTCGTCTACCCCGACTCCAGCGACGTCAAGGTGCCGTGGGAGCTGTCCCGCCTGCAGTGGCTCGTTCCAGTCGGGCAGGCTTATCTCCTCACTGGCCGCGAGGAGTACGCCGAGGCGGCTCGACGCCTGCTCGACGACTGGATCACCGACAACCCCTACGCGCAGTCCATCAACTGGGCCTCCACCATGGAGGCGGCGATGCGCGTTCTGAGCTGGACGTGGCTGTTCCATGTGTTTCAGGGGAGTCGGGCCTGGGGCGATCCTGGCTTCCGAGAGCGTTTTCTCTGCGGTCTCTTCCTTCACGGCGATTTCACCGAGCGGTACATCGAACACTCCCCGTTGGTCAACGGCAACCACCACACCGCAAATGTGGCCGCTCTTGCGGTAGCGGGGCTCTTCTTCGGCCGGGGGAGAGACCCGGAGCGGTGGCACGAGATCGGGTGGTCGTTTCTCCGCGCGGAGCTGCCGCGCCAGGCCTGCGAGGACGGGGTGGACTTCGAGGCCTCGCTGGCCTACCACAGGTTCGTCCTCGAGCTCTTCCTAGTCCCCGCTCTCTATCGGCGCGCCCTCGGTCTCGAGGTCCCGTCCGAATACTCAGACCGCCTCGGGGCCATGGCGCGCTTTGCCGTCTCCTATTGCCGCATCGACGGGACGTCGCCTCTCTGGGGGGACGCCGACGACGCGCGGGCGCTTCCCCTTGGTGGCCAGGCGACCACCGACCACAGGTACCTCGCGGGGCTGGTGGGCCTTCCTTTCTTGGTACCGGACCTGATCGAGGCCTTCTCCGGCCCGCGGAGCGAGGTGTGCTGGCTACTGGGGCCGGAGGCCGCGGCTCGCCTGCCTACCTCTCCGATCCTTCCCGGTTCGGCGGCCTTTGCGGACGGCGGGTTCTTCGTCATGAGGAACGAAACCGACCACGTCTTCATCGACTGCGGTCCGGTGGGCCTGGCCGGGCGAGGAGGGCACGGCCACAACGACTGCCTGTCTTTCGATGCCGTCCTCGACGGGGTCCACCTCGTGACCGACTGCGGGTGCTTCCTCTACACCGCCTCGCTCGCCGAGAGGCATCGTTTCCGCTCCTCGCAGGCCCACAACAGCCCCATCGTCGATGGAGAGGAGATGAACCGTCTGGACCCGGATCTCCCCTGGAGCCTCGAGTACGACGCCGTCCCCGAACTGCGGCGCTTCGAGACGGGTGCCGAGCGAGACGTCTTCGTCGGCAGCCACTCCGGCTATCACCGGTTGCCATCGGCGGTGAGACCGGTGCGCACGCTCACCCTGGATCACCGACGCCATCGTCTCGAGATTCTCGATGCCTTCGAGGGTGAGGACCACCACCGCTTCGAGATCCCGCTCCATCTCGCCCCCGGAGTGTCTGTCGCGCAGGTCGATGAGGGGAAGCTGAGCCTCTCCTTCGCCCGTCGGCAGTTCACCCTCGACTGGGAGTCGGTGACGGCCTGGAGGTTGGACGTCGGCGAGGGTCGAGCGTCTCCTCGCTACGGGATCGCGGTGCCGATCGTGCGGCTGTGCTGGGTGAGGGAGGGGACCGTGCACACGAGCCTTCGCGTGCGAATCGCACCGGCGATGTCCTCCCCCGGCTAGCGAGCCAGGAATACCGGGAGCGGGCCGGCGCTCGGCCGTTCTGGTCGAGCGTGTCAGAATCACGAGACCCAAGGAGGAGCGGTGCGGCAGGTGGCAGTCAGTGCGGGCGAGGTGCATGTCCTGGATGTTCCGGAGCCAGGTCTCCGTCCGGGAACTGTACTGGTGCGGACCCACCACTCCCTGATCAGCCCCGGCACAGAGAGCGCGTCACTGGGGAGCGGCGGCCGGCGAGAGGGGTTGCTCCTCAAGGCACTGCGGAACCCTCAGCTCGTGCGCAAGGTGTTCCAGCGGGTGTCGAGCCAGGGGCTCGAGAGCACGGCCGCCCTCGTCAAGGCGCGGCTCTCGTCCGAGCAGCCCCTGGGCTACTCCTGCTCCGGGACAGTCGTGGCGGTCGCGCCAGAGGTGGAGCATTTTCGGCCCGGAGACCGGGTCGCGTGCGCGGGTGCGGGTTACGCCAACCACGCGGCCATGAACGTGGTCCCCCAGAACCTGGTGGCCCGGCTGCCCGAGGGAGTGTCGCTCGAAGAGGGGGCGTTCACTACCCTCGGTGCCATCGCTCTTCACGGCGTGCGTCGGTGCGCCCCGACGCTGGGGGAGCGGGTACTGGTTCTCGGACTTGGCCTCCTGGGACAGATCACGTGTCAGCTTCTCCGCGCCTCCGGCGCCGTGGCCATCGGGGTCGATCTGCGGCCGGACCGACTGGAGAGGGCTCTCTCGCTCGGGCTTGGAGTGGGATTCGCGGCGGGCGAGCGTGACCTGGCGGCCGGCGTGCTCGAGCGGACCGAAGGTCGTGGGGCCGACGCGGTTATCGTGACCGCTGCCGGCGGCAATCCCGGCCTGCTCAACCAGGCCTTCGAGGCCTGCCGCCGCAAGGCTCGGGTCGTCCTGGTCGGCGACGTGCCGATCCGTATCCAGCGCGATCGGATCTACAAAAAGGAGATCGATTTCCTGATCTCGACCTCGTACGGTCCGGGCCGCTACGACCCGGAGTACGAGGAGAAGGGCCACGACTATCCCCTCGCCTACGTGCGCTGGACCGAGGGGCGCAACCTCGGGGAGGTCCTGCGGCTCATGGCGGACGGGACGCTCAGAGTGAAACCCCTGATCGACTCCCGCCATGCCGTAGAGGATGCGCCGGTCGCCTACGAAGCCCTCGTCTCCGAAGAGCGGCCGATTGGAGTCCTGCTCGACTACTCCACGGAGGACACCGAGCTCGAGACCACACCGGGAAGATGGTACGGGATCCGGCGTGCCGCACCGAGCCCGCGCGCGGAAGCGATCGCAGTGGGCGTGATCGGCTGTGGAGGCTACTTCCGGGGCACACTCCTTCCGCTTCTTCGGAAACACGACGGTTTCTCGCTCGCCGTGGCCTGTGCCCGGAACCCCCTCACGGTTCGATCCGCCGTCGAGCGGGACGGTTTCGCCAGGGGCACCACCGACTACCGGGAGCTGCTCGCCGACGCCTCGGTGCGCCTCGTGTACATTGCGACCCGCCACGACCAGCACTACGCGCTGGCCCGGGCCGCGGTCGAGGCAGGAAAGGCCGTGTTCGTGGAGAAACCGATGACCCTCACTGCCGCGGAGGGTCGCGAGCTCGCAGACCTCGTGCGGGCGCAGGGGGCGCTCCTCACCGTGGGGTTCAACCGCCGCTTCTCACCCCACATCCAACGACTCAGGGAGTGCCTCCGGCCCATCGCCGGGCCGAAGGCCATGGTCTATCGGGTGGACGCGGGGCCGTTGCCTCCAGAGCATTGGCTCCTCGACCCCCGGGAGGGTGGCGGGCGGCTCCTCGGAGAGGGTGTGCATTTTTTCGATCTCCTGGCCTTCCTGGCGGACGAGGAGGTCGTCGAGGTCCGCGCGGTGGGGCCTCAGACTCCGGCCCGCAATGAGGCGGTCGTGACCCTCCGCTTTGCCGACGGCTCCGTGGGCACGCTCATCTACACCGCCGCCGGATCCACCGGCGCGGGCAAGGAGAGGCTCGAGGTCTTTGCCGGGGGGACGACCTTCGTCATGGACGACTTCCGCCGACTCGACATCTACGGCACCGCGGGCCCGGGGCTCCGTACGAGAACGCTCGAAAAGGGGCAACGCGAGCAGCTGGAGAACGTGTACCGGTCGTTGCGCGGCGAGGGAGACTTGCTGGTGACGGCGGAGGATGGTTGGCGGGCGACCTGGTGCGCAGAACGGGCGGTGGGGGGCGAGGCGAGCCACACGGCCCCGACCAACGATTGAGGCTCGCCGTGGCAAGTCACGAGGACGACGCGCTCAAGACCTCGGTGAAGTCCTTCTGGGAAAAAACACCCTGCGGCACACGAGACATCGGAGCCGTAGAAGGGTCGCGGGCCTTCTTCGACCGGATCGAGTTCGACCGGATCGAGCGCGAGCCCTTCATCGGGCGCTTTGCCCGCTTCGGAAAGCGGCGGGGACAGCGCGTGCTCGAGGTCGGGGTCGGAGTCGGGACCGACTTCGTCCGCTTCGCCCGAGCCGGGGCACGGTTGACTGGGGTCGACCTCACGGAGCACGGCGTGGAGCTCGCGAGGCAGCGCCTGACCCTCGAAGGACTCGAGGCGGAGGTGCGACGCGCCGACGCGGAGAGTCTCCCCTTCACCGACGGCTCCTTTGATTTCGTGTACTCCTGGGGAGTGATCCACCACACCCCCGACCCCGCCCGGGCTGCGGCGGAGATCGTCCGCGTCACCCGGCCGGGAGGCGAGGTCTGCGTCATGGTGTACCACCGGCACTCGCTCGTGGGTCTGCAATGCTGGATCCTGAACGCGTTGCTGCGCGGGAAGCCCTGGCGGAGCTTCTCCGACGTGATCGCGCACCACATGGAAAGCCCGGGGACCCGCGCTTTCAGCATCGAGGAGGCCGGGCGATTGTTCCCCGGCCTCGAGAGGCTCTCCGTCACCACGGTCGTGACCCTGTACGACATACGCTTGACCCGGTCGTTCTACCTGCCGCGCGCGTTCTCAGCGGTCGTGCCCGACCGGGTCGGGTGGTTCCTGGTGGTGCAGGGCATCAAGCCGATCGCCGGCGAGGGCGGAGCGAGCGGGGAATAGTGAGCCCGGCCTCCTGGACGCACGGGGTTTAGAGCTGGGCTACGTTGAGAGAGTCGCGGTACACTGCCGCGGAATTCGGATTGGTGGCGGTGGCGCGTGGCGGACCTGGCAGTGGGAGCTTCTCTGAGTAGCGGCAGCAAAGGCAGCAAGCTCGGACTTGGATCGGTGGCGCTGGCCTTCCTGAAAGGCCAGCGGTTGCTCGTGCTACCCCTCGTGGTTCTGGCATCCTTCGTAGCGGGAGTCGATGTTCTCTCGGTCGGGCTCGTGATCGCCCTGGTGAGCTCGCTCGCCGGGCCGGGACAAGCAGTCCCAGTTGAGGGGGTGCTTGGAGCATGGCAGCAGGCGTGGGAGAAGTTGGCCGCAGGCCGGGAGATCCCGATGCTCGCGGCCGCGATGATCCTGGTGGCGATCGTCACCTTCACTGTGCGTTTTCTCTACTCCCTGACTGTCACCGCGCTTCACATCCGCGTGAACGCCGCGATCAAGGAAGCCCTGCTCACAGAGATGTTCCACATGGACCTTCTCGCGTTCCAGGCATACAGATCGGCGGATCTGCACACATACATCGGACCCCACAGCAACAACGTCGGGGAGATGATCAACCAGGCCATCACGCCGCTCCCCAAGGCCTTCGGCCTCCTGGCTCTTCTGGCGCTCTCGCTGTCGCTAAGCGTGAAGATGACCGTTCTCTCTCTGGTGTTGTTCGCGGCGGTCGGACTGGCGATGCGGGTTCTCTTTCGGATGCAGGAGCGGATCGGGCGGCGCTTCAAGGAGGCCGTCAAACAGCTGAACTTCCACTCCCTGGAGGCTCTCCAGGGCTACAAGACCATCCGGCTGTTCTCCCGCGAGGATTTCTTCAGCCAGCGCATTCGTGCGGCCTTTCTCGAGGTCAACGCGATCGTGCGCCGTAAGTACATCCTGTTGGGCCTGGGCCCATCCCTCAACGAAGCTGCAGCGCTGGGAATGGCCGCCGTGATTCTGCTGCTCTTCGGCTGGCTGGTTCCCGGCGACCGCTCGGTGAGCGTCGCCTACTTGACGTTCTTCTACATACTCCTGCGCATGACGGGGCATGCCAGCGCGCTCCTGAACATCCGTGCCGCCATCTCAGTCACTCTCCCGACGTCCCGCGACCTACTGGCCTTTCTCCGCAGCCAGCACCATCGGTCCATCCCACAAGGATCTCGAACGACAGCAGTGCTGGAGGAACGGCTCGAGTTCCGAGATGTGGGCTTCGCCTACTCACGGGCGGATGGATTCGCTCTGCAGGGCATCAATCTCTCCGTCGCTCGTGGGCAGCAAATCGGCATCACAGGGGTGTCGGGCTCGGGAAAGAGTACGCTCGTGGATCTCCTTCTTCGAGTACTCGACCCGACCCAAG
The DNA here is from genome assembly GCA_963578825.1 of Vicinamibacteria bacterium. GTDB lineage: Bacteria > Acidobacteriota > Vicinamibacteria > Fen-336 > Fen-336 > JAJDNS01. The sequence continues at coordinate 60,411 of CAUZDW010000016.1, read as the reverse complement.
GCGAGATCCTACTGGACGGAATCCCACAGCGTGAGTTCAGCCTCTCCGGTTGGCGCAGCCTCTTCGCGGTCGTGCCCCAGGATTCGTTCCTCCTGAACGGAACACTCGCGGAGAACATCCGGTTTGGGAACGAAGCCCTTCCCTACGAGGATCTGTGCGAGGCAGCTCGCTCCGCAATGATTCTCGACTTCATCGAGGAGCTTCCGGGAGGCTTCGATACCGTCGTTGGAGACCGTGGCGTGCGCCTGTCGGGCGGGCAGCGTCAACGGGTCGCCATCGCGAGAGCACTCGCAAACCAGCGTAGCGTCATCATCTTCGACGAAGCTACGAGCTCCCTCGACAGCATCGCCGAGAAGAGCGTACAGGCTTCCATCGACAACCTCCCGGAGCAGGTGACGAGCGTGATGATCGCCCATCGCCTGTCAACCCTGCGCAACTGCGATCTGATTGCCGTCATGCAAGAGGGCGCCATCGTAGAGGCGGGAACGATCACGGAGCTCACTCGGGCCGGTGGCGTGTTCGGCACGCTCCTGCGCGAGCAAGGACTCCACTGGGAGCTGGGTGAGGAGCCACAGTGACCCGCGATCCCCCGGACACGTCCGGCAGGATCCGTCTGTCCGGCCCGGACACCAGAGTCCCGCTGCTTGCCCATGGATCTACTGGCTACTATCCTCAGGGGCGAGGCAGAGCGGGCTCGACTGCTCCGAGCCCGACGATTCGCCGGAGCGCCAGGTTGACACAGGCAAGGACGAGCGGGGAGATTGAAAATGGGGCCTCTGGCGGACTCGTTGGGAGGGCGGAGTACTGGGCGCGGATCGCCCTTTCCAAGGGCTGGGTGGAAGAGTGGGTTCAAGGAGCCATCTATCCCTCGGAGATGGTCTTTTTTCTCGCTCGCTGCGAGCAATCCAACGTGGCCTCCGTCATCGAGTCGGGCCGACAGGATGGATTTTCCACAGCGATTCTGGGCGAATACGCCCGGCGGCGAGGCGTCCGGGTCTTTTCGATCGACTATGAGCAGGACGCGGATCGGGCCGCCCGCTGCCGCGAAAGGCTTGCCGTCTATCCCGAGCTCCATCTGCTTCGGGGCGACGCCAACACCCTGATCGGACAGCTCGTTCGGCAGGAGGCTCCGCGGCGAACCGCCCTCCTGGCGGATGGGCCGAAGGGGTTCTGGGCTCTGGCGCTGATGTCCGCTGCTGCCGCCCAAGGCTCCGTGACCGCGATAGCGTTGCACAACCTCGGCCCGCGCCAACCCGCCACACCCTACGTCGAGGGTCTCGCTCCCGAGCCGCTCTACTACGAGGAGTCCCTCGACAACCCTGGCAGCGCCTGGCGCGAGCTCAAATCCGCCGAGGACCGCTTCTGTGCGAAGAGCGCCCAGGGAGCGTTGTCACACTCCAGCCTGGGAGTCATGGTGCTCTCCGACAGCGTGCGGCACCGTCTCGCCTGGGCGATCCATCCCGGCTTCAAGCTCTTCCAGCCGCCGCTCGTCCGTTTGGGATGGGGGCTGGGGCTCTTCAGGGCCACCGGCTGGCTGTTCAGCCTCTCCTTTCGGTTTCTGGCCTAGCGAATGCGGACTTTCGTCATCGCCGAGGTCGGTTCCGTTCACGACGGAAGCTTCGGGAACGCCCTCCGTCTCGTGGACGCTGCCGCCCAGTGCGGAGTTGATGCGGTGAAGTTTCAGACCCACATCGCCAGTGCCGAAACGCTTCCCGCGGCCCCCAACCCACCCTACTTCGACGGCGAGGAGCGCGCCGCCTACTTTGAGCGCACCGCTTTTTCTCTTGAGCAATGGTCACGCATAAAATCGCACTGCGAAGAGCGAGGCGTGCTCTTTCTCTCCTCACCGTTCTCGGAGGAGGCGGTGGATCTGCTGGAGCGGATCGGGCTCCTCCGCTACAAGATCCCCTCGGGGGAGGTGACGAACCTTCCGCTGCTGGAGAAGATCGCCCAGTTGGACAAACCCATACTGCTGTCGTCAGGAATGAGCACCTGGGAAGAGCTGGACCGCGCCGTCGCCGCAATACGACGCCACCATTCGCAGTTGACCCTCCTCCAGTGCACCTCCGAGTACCCCTGCCCGTACGAGCGAGTTGGCCTGAACGTCATGCTGGGGATGAAGGACCGCTATGGTCTGCCGGTTGGGCTCTCGGACCACACGCTCACGTCGTATGCGAGCCTGGCCGCCGTGGCGCTTGGCGCCTCGGTGGTGGAGAGGCACATGACCTTCAGCAGGAAGATGTACGGGAGCGACGCTCAACACTCGATGGAGCTGCCCGAGATGACCGATCTCGTAAGCGGTATTCGGGCAATCGAAGAAATGCGAGATACCGTCGTCGACAAGAGCGACATCAGCCATCTCCAGAACATGAAGAAGGTCTTCGAGAAGAGCATCGTGACCACGGTGTTGGTGCCCGCGGGAGCCCCCCTGACGAGGCAGATGTTGGCGAGCAGGAAGCCAGGAACGGGTATCTCGGCGGCCGATATCGAAGACGTCGTGGGGCGGCGGGCTCGGCGTGATCTGCCGGCGAATACTCTGCTCGAGCCATCCGATCTGGTGGAGAGCGAGTGACGTGAAGAAGGTCTGCGTCGTCGTCGGCAGCCGGGCCAACTACGGCAGCATCAAGTCGGCACTGCGCGCCATCAAGGCCCATCCGCATCTGGAGCTACAGGTGGTGGCTTGCGCCTCGGCGCTCCTGGACCGATATGGCTCAGCCGTCCATGTGCTGGAGCGCGACGGCTTCGCTCCGGACGCCTGCATTTATATGCTGATCGAAGGCGAAACCCCGGCCACCATGGCGAAATCCACGGGACTAGCCCTGCTGGAGCTGCCGACGGCCTTCGAGACGCTTCGTCCGGACGTCGTCCTCACCGTGGGCGACCGCTTCGAAACGATGGCCACCACACTGGCTGCCACCTACATGAACATCGCGCTGGCCCACACCATGGGCGGCGAGGTCTCCGGCAACATCGACGAAAGCATCCGACACGCCGTTACGAAGTTCGCGCATCTCCATTTCCCCGCCTGCAACGACGCACGGGAGCGCATCATCCGTCTGGGGGAGCGACCCGAGGACGTCCACCAGGTCGGCTGTCCCCGGATCGATCTCGTGGCCGAGGTCCTCGAGGCGAGTCGCAACGGCCTGGGTCCCGACCTGTTCGCCGAGGGCGTTGGAGGAGCCTTCGACCTGGCCCAGCCGTTTCTACTGGTGTCGCAGCATCCGGTTACGACGGAATATGGCCAGGGGGAGCAGCAGATCAGCGCGACGCTGTCGGCGATCGAGGGCCTCGGGATGCCGACGATCGGGCTGTGGCCGAATGCCGACGCCGGGTCCGAGGACGTTGCCCGCGGCATCCGGAAATTTCGGGAGCATCACGACGATTCGAAGATCCATTTTTTCAAGAACCTCCCCCCCGAGGTCTACATCGAGCTGATGCGCTCCACGGCCTGCATCGTCGGCAACTCGAGCAGCGCCATCCGCGAAGGCGCCTTCATCGGTACACCAGCCGTCAACCTCGGCAACCGGCAATGTGGCCGTCAGCGTGGGCGCAATGTCATGGACATGGACCACAATGAGACCGCTATCGCGGAGGCAGTGGCCCAACAGATCGAGCACGGCCCCTACCCCTCAGAGCCAATATACGGAGATGGCCACGCGGGGAAGCGGATCGCCGATGTGCTCGCGACAGGCACCTGGCGACTCGAGAAACGGATCACGTACTGATGAACGTCCTTGGCCTGATCCCGGCTCGCGGCGGGTCCAAGGGCATACCCAGGAAGAACTTGGCTGCGCTGGCGGGTCGGCCGCTCATCGCCTACTCGTGTGAGGCGGCGCGGCGGAGCAAACGCCTGACCCGGGTCATCGTGAGCACCGATGATCCGGAGATCGCCGCAACCGCAGGGGACCTCGGCATCGAGGTGCCATTCGTACGCCCGTCGGACATTTCCGGCGACACGACACCCATGGTCGTCGTCATGCGTCACGCAGTCGAGGCGTGCGCGGCGGACGGCTGGGGCGCCGACGCCGTGGTCCTGCTGCAGCCCACCTCGCCCCTTCGCCGCGCGGAGCACATCGACCGTGCGGTGGACGTCCTCGGCGAAACCGGGGCCGAGACCGTCGTCAGCGTGGTTCGTGTCCCGCATCAGTTCGAGCCAGGCTCGCTGCTCGTCCAAGACGAGGAGGGAAGGCTGAAACCCGTAGCCGAAGGACCTCTCGTGCTCCGACGGCAGGACAAGCCAGCCCTCTTCGCGAGGAACGGCCCCGCCGTACTCGCTGTCCGTACGGAGCTTCTGCTGGAAGACAAGTTGTACGGTGACGTCGTTCGGGCCCTCGAGATGAGTGCCAGCGAGTCTCTGGATGTGGATGACCCCGAGGACCTGGCCCTCGCGGAGTACTGGCTCGCACAGCGGCCGTGGGAGACGGGTGATCGCTAACTCGGCTGCAGTCAGCACATCTCGACTCCCGGGTAGCGGAGGCCGTGAGTTGAAGCCCACGCCGACGGCGAGAGGAGAGTAGCCGAGGTGCGAGAACGGATCGCAGCCGTGCTTCGTCGGCTTGGTCTGGATCAGTACGCTCACCGCGGCTGGCAGGTGGTGCGCACAAGCTTCGACGCCACCGATCGTGCATTGAACACAGCGCTTCGAGAGGACTACCAGCGGGCCGGGGGGGCCTTCCGGCGAATGAGTGAGGGCGCTCCGACGGGCGATCCGGACCGACGCGCCCTCTTTGTTTGCAGCATGACGACCGCCTTCGGACGCAAGCTCGAAGGGGTCCTTTCCCTGGTGACGCGCCTCGCGGGTCTCACGCCACACTTTCTCGAGCTGGGCCACGACCCCTGGGGACCCCGATACCATGGGCTCTTCGGCCCCATGCCTCACCACTACCTCAGACGTTTCCAGCTAGCGAAGAAACCTCCGCCTGACGCTCCCGGGGTCTCCGAGTTCGAACGACTCGGGCGGTCTGTGCAGGAGCTGATTGCCCTGTCCTATCGCCGAGTCGACATTGGTCGCGTAGCCCTGTCGAACTGCTTGACTCGAAACAAGTTCAATCGCCTCGACATCGAGGCTTCGGAGACACGTCAGGAGATCGGCGCCGATCTACGGCGCGCTCAGCACAATGTGCGAGCGGCGGAGGCGCTGCTCGATGAGATGCGTCCGAGCGTGCTGCTTCTTCTCGAGAAGGGGCTGTCTCCGGCCGCAGAGGTCGTCGGGGTTGCCCTCGCGCGGGACATTCCGGTGATCCAGTACGTTGGCTCCCAGAGAATGGATTCATACGTCTTCAAGCGCTTTAGATACGAGGGTCGGCACCAACATCCGTTTTCCCTCAGCCCTAAAAGCTGGTCTCGGGCTCGGACGATCGGCTGGGATGAGAGACAGGACGCGGCTCTGATGCAAGACCTTGCAGAGAGCTACGTTTCCGGAACGTGGTTCAACCGAAAGTTTCTTCATCAGGGGAAGTCCATCAAGGGTTCCGACGTGGTCAGGAAGCAGCTCGACCTCGACCCCCGCAAGAAGACAGCAACTGTGTTCTCGCACGTCTTGTGGGACGCGACCTTCTTCTACGGCGAAGGGCTGTTCGACGATTACGAGACGTGGCTCTGTGAAACTGTCAAGGCGGCCTGTGCCAACCCTCGACTGAATTGGATCATCAAGCTCCATCCCGATCTGGTCTGGAAGCTCCAACACGAACGCTTCTCGGGGGAGCTCCGGGATGTCCTCGCGATGCGCAGCGCAGTTGGGGCGCTGCCTCCCCACGTCAAGATAGTGCTGCCAGATACTGATATCTCGACGTACTCGTTCTTCCCGCTGACCGACTACTGCGTTACCGTCCGAGGCACCATCGGCATCGAGATGGCCTGCCACGGCGTCCCGGTGGTCACTGCCGGGACCGGCCGGTACTCCGGGCTGGGCTTTACGATAGACTCCGTGTCCGCGGCGGATTACCTGAGCAGGCTCGCCAGCCTGGAGAAGCAGCCCCCCCTGGGTGCCGAAAGGACGCGGCTGGCCCAGCAGTTCGCCCACACCCTGTTCAACCTGCGCCCCTGGCGCGCGACCACATTCGAGATGGTCAAGATGGCTATTGAAGACGTGGTTCACCCTTTGGCGACCAACCTGGAGCCGCGGGTCAGCACCTTTACGGAGTTCGAGGCGGCGCGGGACACGCAGCAGCTGGCGACGTGGATCGCCTCCGACGAAGCCGACTATCTTGACATTGAAGCCTCCGGGGCGGGATGATGCCAAGCTCGCCGGGGCCGCAGCTCCAAAACCACGAAGAAGGAAGCTCGTTGATCGCTGTGCACGAGGCTGATCCACAAGACGGCGCGGCCCAGGGGCACCTGCTGCCAGGCTGCGTTTGGGCGCTCGCCGCCGCCTTCGAATGAGGGTACTCGTCACCGGCGGCGCGGGCTTCATCGGCTCGAACCTGGTCGACTACCTGTCCCGCCTTCCGGACGTCAGCGTTGCAGTTCTGGACGACTTCTCGGCAAGCACCCCGGAGCTCCTCGAGGGTTTCGCCGTCGACATCATCCGAGGTGATGTCCGGGACACCGTCGACGTCAATCGAGCCCTCGAGGGTGTCGATGGCGTCATTCACCTGGCCGCGCACACCAGGGTGATCGCGTCGGTCGAGGAGCCCGAGACCGACTTCAGTATCAACGTGGAGGGCACGTTCCGGTTGCTCAGGGCCGTCGCTGAGCACGGAATCCAGCGATTTGTGTTCGCCTCCACGGGTGGAGCGATCCTCGGGGAGGTCACTCCCCCGGTTCACGAGAACATGCCGCCGAGACCCGTCTCCCCGTACGGAGCAGCCAAGCTGGCTGGGGAGGGGTACTGCAGCGCCTTCGCGGGCTCCTACGGTATGCGGACGGTGAGCCTGCGCTTCTCCAATGTCTATGGCCCCCGCTCCCACCGCAAAGGCAGCGTCATCGCGCACTTCCTGAAGCAGATTCTTCGACGCCGCGCGCTCTCAGTGTTCGGCGATGGATCACAGACGCGCGATTTCGTGTACGTAGAAGACCTTTGCGCGGTCATCTGGCGGGCCTTCAAGGTCGCTCCCAAGGGAAGCTGCTTTCAGCTTGGCAGCGGCGTTGGGACGAGCGTGAACGCCCTGATAGGGCTGATTCGCAAGACGGTGGGCCCTGGCTATCCTTTCGAGGTTGAATATCTGCCGTTTCGACAAGGCGAGATCAAGCACACGTACTCAGACATCTCGCGAGCCCGCGACCACTTGCAGTTCGTGCCTAGTACCTCGCTCGAGACCGGGCTTGCCGAGACATGGAGATGGCTCGCGGCACATTCGCAAGGATCGGAGGACCGCGAAACGGCGCGTCCCCAATGACCAGAGAGCACCTTCGTCGGTGTCCGCTTTGCGGGGGCAGAGGCTGGTTCGAGGTCCGAACCCTGCCGACGGCACCGATCTCATCCTACTGGAGCCGGATCGGCGTCGACCTGGATACAGAGTATTCGCCCTGGCCTCTGGAGTTCTCCCAACATCAGTGCGTTCACTGCGGTGTGCACTCCTACTCGCCAATGGTGGTCGGGAAACCGTTCCTCTACGCATCCCTCGCCGCCCAGAACTGGTACTACCCGGGCGTGAAATGGGAGTTCATCGACGTCCTTCAGTTCCTGTCCGGCAGGGGCATCGGGAAACTCCTCGAGTTTGGATGCGGCCGGGGGCGTTTCTTGAGCGCTGCTCGCCACGTGATCCCGACGGCCGTGGGCGTCGAGTTCAATCCCGACGCGGTGATCGCCTGCCTCGGGCAGGGTCTGGACGTGCGAGAGGAGCTGCCGGAAGACGGAGACGGCCAATTCGATTGCGTGACAGCGTTCCAGGTACTCGAGCACCTGGCTGATCCACAAACAGTCCTGGATAGGCTCATCAACCTGATTGCGCCCGGCGGGTGGCTGGTGCTGTCAGTGCCGAACCAGGACGGGCCGCTCGCTGATCTTCGGCTCAATTTCCTCAACCAACCTCCCCATCACGTCACGCTTTGGCCCCGAACGGCTCTCGAGTGGGTCGCTCAGCGGTTCCACCTGGAGTTCGCCGCGTATCGCCGAGAGCCGCTGAGTCATCAGCTTTTCGCGACCTGGGTTTCGGAACGATCCGAGCAGCTGTGCTCGGATCTCACCGGACTGCGACGAGTTGGGCGGGCCCCGCTGCGCATCGCATTCAGGACGTTCGCAGCCCTCGCCTTTCCGTTCGCAGGCGATCGGCTTTCAGGTCACACCCACGTCGCCTACCTCAGAAAGAGCTAACGAGCGACGGGACGCAGAAATGAGCTCTCGAGCTGCCCACGGCGGAGCCAGCGTTGCCTACGGGACCGTTCTGGACTCCGGTTACATTCTTCGAGCACTGGCACTCTACTATTCCTTCGCCTCGCACGTGAGGAGCGGCACGTTCCACTTCTTCTGCGTCGACGCCGCAGCGGCTGAAACACTCCAACAGCTTCACCTGGAGCGGGCTCATATCGTTGCGGCTGAAGATTTCGTGTCGGAGCGGTTGGAGGCGGCTCGGGTCCGCTTGCGTGTCCCCGAATTCTGTTGGAGCTGCAAGCCCTTGGTGGTTGGCAACCTCCTTGCCAGCCAACCGACCATCACCTGGGCGGTCTACCTCGACGCAGACATGGCCTTTTTCTCTGACCCCGTCCATGTCTTCCCGGCCGATCCGCGGGTGTTCGGCCTGCTCACTCCCCACCACTTCACGGCCGACTTCAAGCATTGGGAGTCACAAATCGGTACTCGCAATGGCGGATTCGCGGCCTTTCGTCGGTCCCCGGAGACCCTCGCCGTCCTGGACTGGTGGCTCCACGCGTGCCTCGCACGCCCAGACCTTCACGAGAGGAGGGGAGAGACTTTCGATCAGAAAATCTTCGACCAGATGGGCGCCGATCACTACGGAATCCAGGACGCCTCCGACATCGGAGTCAACGCGGCGCCCTGGAACATTGCCGGGCGTCGGATCGTTACAGAGAAGGGACTGTCCTTCGTCGACGGGCATGCGCTGGCCCTTTACCACTTCCAGGGCCTGAAGGTGCTTCATCCTCGACTCGTCGATCTCTACGCGGCCAGCTGGAAGATGCCGCGGTCCGTCAAGCGATCGATCTATGAGCCCTACGTGGCGCTGCTGCGACGCGCCCAGCGGCAGCTGGCTGCCGAAGCGCCCGACCATCTCCCCTCCGTCGACCGCTTCAACAAGTCGCCCCGGGCTCTGGCGGGAGCACTCAAGGAAGCGCTTCTAGGGAGACGCCACTTCCGCCTTCTTCGCCCGTGACTGACCCAGGCGCTCTCCTTCTTCCCGAACCCAGAGGGAGGTGCAGGGGATCTTCGTCCGGTCGCACCGGTCCGCGTACTTTCGAGCGATATCGATGATCTCCGTCATGAGTCCGTCGTGGAGGAGGATCGGCTCGAGGCCCAGATCGAGCAGCTGCCGGTTCTCGACCCGGAGCTCGTTCTCGTCTGCTTCTTTCCTCGGGTTCTTGACTTTTTCGATCGTGGCGCCGGTCATGTCAGCGATCATCGCCGCGAGCTCGCGCACCCGGTGAGTCTCCGTCATCTGATTGAGGATGCGAACGCGCTCTCCTCGAGCCGGGGGCTTCTCGCAGGCGAGCTGGATGCAGCGGACCGTGTCCTGGATGTGAATGAAGGCCCGTGTCTGGCCGCCGGTGCCGTGAACCGTCAGCGGGTATTTTACCGCGGCCTGCATCAGGAACCGATTCAGCACCGTACCGTAGTCACCGTCGTAGTCGAAACGGTTGATCAGCCTCTCATCCTGCGCCGTCTCAGATGTCTGGGTCCCCCAGACGACACCCTGATGAAGATCGGTGACCCTGACCTTGTCGTTCCTGTTGTAGAACGCGAAAAGGAGCTGATCCTGGGTCTTGGTCATGTGATAGATGCTTCCCGGGTAGGCAGGGTGGAGGATCTCCTGAGTGACCGTCTCGCCATCCTCCGTGTCGATCTTCACGCGAAGGTATCCTTCGGGGATCTTTGTGCCGGACGTCCCGTATCCGTACACACCCATGGTCCCGAGGTGAACGAGGTGGATGTCGCCCCCGGACTCGACGATGGCTGCCAGGACGTTGTTCGTTGCGTTGATGTTGTTGTCGACGGTGTACCGTTTGTGCCAGGACGACTTCATGGAATACGGCGCGGCACGCTGCTCCGCGAGATGGACGACCGCGTCTGGCTTGAAGTCTCCGAACAGGCTGAGGAGCCTGTGATAGTGCTGCGAGATATTGAACTTTAAGAAGTCGACCTGCTTGCCCGATACCTCTCGCCATGCGCTCAGTCGAGCCCCTAACGGAGTGATCGGGGTCAGGGAGCTGACCTCGAGCTCGTTGTCTATGTTGCGCCGGGACAGATTGTCGACAATGACGACTTCGTGGCCTGCGGCAGAGAGATGCAGGGCCGTAGGCCACCCGCAGAAGCCGTCTCCACCTAACACAATGATCTTCATGCGCGTATGCCGCCTTGAATCGAAAGCAGGAAGGCCTTGATCTCCAACCGACGTTCAGATTACCAATACCCGAAAAGCGTCCGCGGCGCAAGATTGCGGCGCTCGTTCAGGCCTGAGACAGCTCTCCAAGCCGATGTCTTAGGCCCGCGCGAATCGCCAGCTTCCGGCGCTTCGGCCGGAACACGACGTGACAGTTACACTCGCGCTTCGTGTGGCGTAGACTCGGGGGCCAGGTCTGCATCATGTTTGTGTGCGGTCGGGAACCCCATCGGACGAATCCCAAAAGGCTGGGATCTCTTGCATGAGCCTGCGCCTCATGAGGATGCGGCAGAGGAAGCCATAGGGCTCACCCAGGCCAGACCAATCCAGCCAGATGGCCAGAGGCTTGAGAGCGAGCTTGACCCAGCCTGGCAAATGGCGCCGCATTCTCACAGCCAAGCGCTCCCCGTCGATCGCGGCCTCTTGCCGGCCCCAGGCAATATGAGATGGCAGCGGTTGAAGGCGGCTAGCTTCCAACGTGTTCACAACCGAGACTTCGAGCGGTCCGCCACTCCGAGCCTTCTCGTTCGTGTACGCGCTTCGACACCTGCGGTAGTAGTACCCCCTCTCACCCGCATAGCGACTGAGCGGAACCACACAGTCGGCGTCTCGTCCATCAAAAAAGTACTCCTGACAGGGATAGTGCCTCCCCCTATGTGTCCGTAGCTTTCCGATCTCGTCGCGCGACAACGGTCGCAGCAGCTGTTTCTCACCCTCCAGCCAATTGAGAGGATTCAGTTTCGCCAGTGGATCCTTCAGACTGGGCCGCCTCACCAGCCACATGATGCGTGCCACGAGCGGAGCCCGCTGCCAGTAGAGGCGGTAGCCCCGCTCGAGCCACAATCGTGAGTTCGCCGGCAAGTAGCTTTCGCTAGGGATGTCCTCGGAAGAGGTGCCATCGATGAAGCGAAACCCCTGTGTCTGACGCACGATCTTCAGATTCAGGACACCTGTCGTATTAAACCCGCGGGGCGTTCTGTAGGCGCCAATGTCTTCGACATACTCGAGGTTTGCTGCACCATCCAGGCGACTAAGGAAGAGGGGTGAAGCCTGGACCGCGTCCGGGCACTCGTCGAAGAGCTTCATCAGTTGTTCCGGGTACGTCTCGTCGAGCCAGCAGAGCTGCCCATCATCTTCCAGGAAGAAGCAGAAGTCGTACCCGTTCTCCAGGGCGAATGAGATCGCATAGGCCATGTTCTGGTAGAAGCCCCCGAGCCGACGATTCTGCTCACGGATTCCGTCCCTCCGAAGGCTCCTGCACGTCCATCGATCTCGCCGCGCCAGATGATCGAGGATTTCGCTCACCGCTGGATCCTCGCTCCCGTCATCCAGAACGAGCCGCTCGCCCCAAGGGAAGTACTTCTCAACGGAGTTCACGCAGTTCGCCAGTAAAAGCGGTCGGTTGTACGTGAATATGCAGGTCAGAAGCTTCATTCGGGCAATCCGCGTGGCCTCGCTGAAACCATTGTATTCGGCCACCGCCAGCTGGCCGCAAATCGGCATCCGTGCGTCCCGAGCCTCTCCAGGACTGCGGACCTGAGAGGCTACCCGGAGCTACTACCGGCTCCGGCCGAGGAGGCTTGACCCTTCTGAGCAGGCGTGCTCTACTCGCCGACCGACCTGCGGGGAAATCGGTTTTCTGTGGTGCTTTCGCCGGGCTGGACCCGACACTATATCACGGGCTTGTTAGATCAGATGAAAGTGTTGCACCGACCGCCGGAGGGGTTCGCGTATCGATCGTATCCCTGCTGGTGTAATGCCAGGGACGACCAACCGCTCTTGCAAAAGGATCGGTTCGACTTCTGGCTTGACACCGTCATCTGCCGAAGCTGCGGCACGATACGTCTCGATCCATACATATCGGCGGAGGACGGCGTCACCTACTACACGGACGTCTATCCTCGCGCGTACTTCGACCAGGGCCAGAGCCTAGAGGACCGCTACGTAGCCGTCCAGTCGGCAACGCGGGCCCACTTGTTCGCCGAATTCCTGGCGGAAGCTCGCGAGAAAGCCGGGCGGCCGCTTCGCATCGTCGACTACGGGGGAGGCACCGGCGGCCGCCTGGAGATGTTCAAAGAGGACAACGAGATCTTCGTCTACGACCTGAACCCAGAGCGAACTCGCTTTGCAGTAGAGCACGGCTATAGGGCGTTCGAGGCGGACCTGGTTGTCGACGTCGCCTATTCTTGCCATACAATGGAGCACTGGATCGACCTCACCGCAACAACACGCGCGTTTCTCGCCACCCTCGATCGAAAAAACGGGATTGCCATCATCGAGCTGCCTTTTCTGGACCGAATCGTCAGTGGTGCGCGGGCTCGGGGACTGCGGGACGAGGTCTCCTTCCCGCACAAGTGGTACTTCTTCGTCGACTCCCTCAGGCTTTTTATGGCATCGTTCGGCTTCTCTTGCATTGCCTCCAACGGCAGTGAATTTGCGATTTTCCGTCACGATGAGCGCACTGCCGCGCTCGAGGCCCGCTCGCTCAGCGAGGAAATACTCTCGAGGAACATCCGGAAGCTCCGTCGTGCCCGTCGGAACGGCATCTTGAAGAGCCTGGTGCGCCAGACGGCCTCGCTCCTCAGTCGACTCATGTCTCGTGCGCGCGGACCGGCAAGTTGAAAGCCGCTGCCGACTCGGCGGAGGACCGTTCAGGGAACGTTCGACGGATGAAGAGGGCAGTCTTCATCGCCCACTCGTGGGCCTCAAGCTCCAACGGTGGAGCTGGTATCTTCATGAAGGTGAACGTGACCCTGCTCAAGGAAATGGGCCTTCACGTGACCCTCGCAGTCTTGAGCAACTCCAAGGACGAGCTGGCAGGGGCACCCGGCCAGGATTCGTATCTTGAGGGTGTCGAGTTCGTTCGCATCGAGGAGCCTGTGCCGAGACGCAAGACGTTGATAGGGCGGCTGACGAGGCAGCTCTCTCTCGAGGGTTGGTTCCCCGTTGCCCGATACGCCCCAGCGCTGAAGGACCTGGTAAACCGCATCAAGCCAGAGATCGTCATCGCTTATTCTCATCTAGCGCTGCCCGCTTTGCGGCAGGTCCGGAACACGCCACTCTTGTTCGTGATCACCCAGCCACCGCGGCTGAACTACCTGTATCAGACCCTTCTTATGAATCTGTCGAGCGCCAACCTTGTCGGCAAACTCAAGCTCCTGCTCCAGCTGCCCGTCCACTACTGGTTCCTCCGGCGGTTCGAGCTACAGATTGCGGGCTGGGCAACACACGTGACTTGCACCGACATCACGCAGAGCCGTCACTACACGCGTCTGCTGGGAAGGGAGTGCTCACGATACCGCTCGCCGACACCCGACATCCTGACGAACCGTCCCCTGGCGACACCGAAGAAGGAGGGCAATCGGATCGTTTGTGTCGGCAAACTGGCAGGGACCCAGTCGACGTCGGCTTTTATTCTCCTGCAGGACCGCCTCCTGGGCCTTCTGGACGCGAGATTCGGCGACAAATACTCGGTTCACCTACTCGGTGGGACAGCGCTCCAGAGGCGGGTGGCGAAGCTGGCCAGGCATCCGCGTGTCTTTCTCAGGGGGCACATTGCCGATGTTGAGCCCGAGCTGCGTGCCGCGGACGTCATCCTGGTCGCCAACACATTGCCCTTTGGATACAGCGCCCGGGTTCGTACGGCGCTGTGCGTCGGCGCCGTGATCGTGGTACACACGGCCGTCACGCGCACAATTCCTGAGCTGCGACACGAGCACAACTGTCTAGTGGGGAGGACGCCTCAAGAGCTGGTCGACGCCATCGAGCGGTGCTTCACGGACACGGCTCTCACCTGGCACCTACGGGGCAACGCCAGAGCCACGTACGAGAAGTGTTTCTCACCCGAGGCGGCCAGAGGGGACTTCGAGGCCCTCGTGAACAGAACTCTCCGTGAGGCCAGCGCATGAGACGGTCAGGTCGCGTGGAGGAGCGATGCACCGGCTTCCGCTCCGCGTGGAGCGCAAGACGCACATGAAGGGAACACCTGGCTTCCCCCGCCTACTCCTGCTCAGCTCGAGCGTCTTCAATCCCTACTCAGGCGGCGGGATCATGCTCTCCAACCTGTTTAGAGGCTGGCCAAGCGACAAGATCGCCGCGGTTCATGCCGAGGTCATGCCCCCCGACATTACTATCTGCCAGCAGCTCTACGGACTACGCCGTGAGGAGCTGGGTTGGGCCTGGCCCCTCTGTCGGCTCGCAGATGCGTTCCACCATGCCGGCGCCGCCAAGAAACCTCTGTCTGAGCCCGCGCCCCTCAGTGGGCTCGGGGGCGCACTGAGCCATCGAGAACACGTGGCCCGGTGGGCGCGCGCAAGCATTGACCGCGTCTTCTCACGCCAAGGCCTTCGGGACCGCGCCCACATGTCACCCGAGCTCCAGGGCTTTGTTCATGACTTCGAACCCGAGGTGATCTACACGCTGCTGGGGTCGTTGGGTTTTATCCGTATGGCTCGAAAGCTGATCGCCGCCACCGGGGCGAGGCTGGTCGTTCACATGATGGACGACTGGCCCACGACGCTCTACGCCGGCGGATGGCTAGGAGGGCTGTGGCAGGCTCAGGCCGATCGTGAGCTCAGGACGCTCCTGAAGGGCTGCGCGCTCCGGATGGCTATTTGCGAGCCGATGCGCTTGGAGTACGAGCAACGCTATGAGCAGCCGTTCGTGACCTTTCACAACGCGCTCGACCTCGGAGACTGGCTGCCTCAGTCGCGTCGAAGCTGGCTCCCGGGCGCCAAGACCCGGCTTCTCTACAGCGGGTCTGTGCTGACGAACGCACAGCTCGGTGGCCTCAGGGACATCGCCCACGTCATCTCGGAACTCCGCCAAGAAGGCACGGACGTGGAGCTCGCGTTGTACACGCCACCGGGTGATGCCGAGGCCAACGCGCGGACTCTCGAGGCCCCGGGCATCAAGGTGGCTCGCGTCCCCGAGGAGCGGGAGGCCATGGCACGGCTGCTGTCGGGAGCTGATGTCCTGGTGCTGGCATTGGACTTCGATCCGCGGAGCGTGGCCTATACGCGGCTGTCCCTTCCGACGAAGATCCCGGCGTACCTGATCTCTGGCACGCCGATCCTGGCCTACGGGCCCATCGAGGCGGCACAGATCAGGCTGGCCAAGAACGACGGCTGGGCGCACGTTGTCACGCGCCGCGATCCCGCCGAGCTCAAGAGCGCGATACGCCGGCTCAGCTCGGAAACCCACTACCGCGAGCAGCTCGGCAGGCGGTCTCAGGCCCTGGCGGCACGGGATTACGGGGCGGCTCGCATTCGCCCCTCATTCCAGCAGGCCGTGGCCCAGGCGGCCGCAGCCGATCCCCAGGAAGGCTGACACTTGGGCGCCTGCCTTCTGCTCACGCCGCTGACCGAAGTGGGCGCAGCGACCGGGGCAGCGTGAGGGTCGCGGTCACCGGCGCTACCGGATTCACCGGCGGTCGCATCGTGGCCGAGTTACTCCGGCGCGGCTGCGAGGTCACGGCTCTGGTCCGCCACCCACCCGACCGACCCGCTCTGCCCGAGCAGGTGAGCGTCGTCGAGGGCGACATGAGCGTCCCGGATCGCCTCGCCCGGCTCCTCGGCGGGGCCGATGCCTTCGTGCACGTGGCCTCTCTCGGATTCGGGCATGCGGACACGCTCCTGGCCGCGGTCGAGGCCTCAGGGGTGCGCCGGGCGGTGTTCTTCTCCTCTACCGCCGTGTTCACGCGCTTGCCGGCTCGGACGAAACGAGTGCGCCTCGCCGCCGAGGAGTGCATCCGCAGCATGACCGGCGACTGGACGATCCTACGCCCGACCATGATCTACGGAGACGGCGGCGACCGGAACATGGCACGCCTCATCCGCTTCGTGGCCCGCTCACCGATCGTTCCTCTCCCAGGCGGAGGGCAAGCCCTGATCCAGCCCGTCCACGTGGAGGACCTGGGAAGGGCAGCGGTGGATGCCTTGCTGTGCCCTGCGGCTGTCCGCCGCGAGTACAACCTCCCCGGAGCCAGCCCGGCGACGCTTCGCGAGGTCGTGCAGCACGTGGCCCATCTGCTCGGGCGTCGCCCTCTACTCGTGTCGCTTCCGCTCCGGCCGCTGGCCTGGGTGACGGGAGTCTGGCATCGGCTGGGCCTGCCCCCGCGAGTGTCGAGCGAGCAAGTCCTCCGGCTGGCCGAAGACAAGAGTTTCGACTACGAGGCGGCCCGGCGAGATTGGGGTTACGAGCCTCGAGGATGGCGCGACGGGCTGACGACAGAGGTGGCGCAGCTGCGTCGAGAGGGTGTCGTCCGTTAGCCCGCAGAGGCTTCCAGGCCGGAACCGGGCATAATGGCCCCGCCGCCCTGGACGAACTGCTCGCATGACCCCATCAAACCTCGTAATGGCCGCGTCGGTAGCCTTCCTGTTGACCGCAGTGGGCACTCCCGCCTTCCGTCGGCTGGCGTCATCTCGGGGTCTCGTCGATCGGCCCAACTCCCGCTCCTCCCACACCGGCGTCGTCGCGCGTGGGGGCGGGCTCGTGCTGCTCCTGGCCGCGGGCGTCGGTGTCGCCCTGGTCCCTGTCCTCTGGTCTAATGCGGCGCTCGCTGTGGCCGCCGGGGCGGTTCTCGTGGGTGGGGTGGGGCTCTGGGACGACCGGAGGGGCGTTTCCCCACCAATCCGCCTGGCCTTCCAGGTGCTGGCTGCGTCCCTCCTCGTGTGGCACACGGGCGGGCTCGCCCGGATCCCGTTGCCTCCGCCGCTCGACTTGGAGATCGGGATGTTTGGTGGGACGATTGCCATCCTCTGGATCGTGGCGGTGGTGAATTTCTATAACTTCCTCGATGGGATCGACGGTCTGGCCAGCCTTCAGGGAGTGGTGACGGGCGCGGGCATCGCCGCCGCCGCGTGGGCGCCGTTCTCCAGCGCCCTCACGGCCGCGCTCGCGGGCGGCTGCGTGGGCTTCCTTCTCCACAACTGGTCCCCAGCGCGGGTCTTTCTGGGCGACGTCGGCAGCGGCACCCTCGGATTCTGCTTCGCGGCAGCACCGTTTCTGGCCCCCGCCGAGCTGCGCCCTTCGGCGGTGCTCTTCGTCGCCTTCTCGCTCTGGCTGTTTCTCGCGGATGCCGCGTTCACGCTCGTGCGTCGTTTGCTCCGGGGCGCCCGGATCCACCAGGCCCACCGGGAGCACCTGTACCAGCTTCTTGTCATCGGTGGCTGGAGCCACCCGCGGGTCTCGGCACTGATCGGCCTCGGCTCCGTCATGATGACTCTCGTCGCCCTTCTCGCATGGCGCTCGACGGACGTGCGCTGGTGCTGGGCGGGGATCGCCCTCGGGGCTGCTCTTTTCGCCGGCGAGCTCGCTCTCGCACGACGAGCGACAACGTCATGACGCACGAGCAGCCCAGGAACTCGTGGCTCCTCGGAGCGGGGCGTCAGTGGCTCCTTCTTGCCGCCGACGGAGCGATCGCGGCGCTCGGCCTCAGCGCGGCATACGTCATCCGCTTCGACCCGGACGGCATCCCTCCTGACTATCTGGTGCAACTCCGCCAGTTCCTGCCGCTCCTGGTGGTCGTCCGCATGGCGTCGATCGCCGCCTTGGGGTTGCACCGCTGGTCTTTCCATCTGGCAGGGCTGGCGGAGGCGGTCCGGCTGCTGCAGGCCGGGGTCGTGGGGAGCCTGGTGTTTTTCGTTATACCGCTGTTCCTCGGCGTGGTGGGGCCTCCGCGGTCGGTCGTCCTCCTCGAGTTCCTGATCACGACCGCCTTCTTCGGCGCGCTCCGCTTCTTCCTGCGCGCGGTTCGACCGTGGGTCGTCGAGAAAAGACGCGCGCAGGCAGGGCCACGGACCCGTGCCATCATCGTCGGCGCGGGAAGCACCGGCGAGCTGCTCCTCCGCGACCTTCTGCGCAGCGACGACCACGGCTACCGCGTGGTGGGCCTGGTCGACGACGACCGCAGCAAGTGGGGCACGACGATCGGGGGACGGCCGGTGCTCGGCGGAATCGATGACCTGCCCACCCTCGTAAGCCGCCGGCAGGTGGAGGAGTTGCTCCTCACCAAGCCCACGCTGCCGGCGTCGCGTATCCGCGACGTGCTGTCGCTGTGCGCTGACATGAAGCTAAGGTACAAGAACCTGCCGGTGTCTTTCTCGTACCTGCACTCGCGTATCAGTCCAATCCTCCTGCGCGATCTCGCCCCCGAGGACCTGCTGTCGCGGGAGTCGACGTCGTTCGACCCCGAGGAGCTCCGGGCCATCGTCGAGGGGCGCTCGGTGTTCGTCACGGGGGCGGCGGGTTCGATCGGCGGCGAGATCGCGCGGCAGCTCGTGGCCTATCGGCCCGGCCGCCTGGTTCTCTCCGACATCAACGAGAACGACCTCTATCTGCTCTGGCGCGAGCTGGAAGCGAGCCACCCCGCCCAGAGGGTTGAAGTCGAAGTCGCCGATATCCGCGAGCGCCACCGCATCATGCAACTCGGGCGGGACCATTCACCGGCGTATGTATTCCATGCCGCCGCCCACAAGCAGGTTCCTCTCATGGAACTCGCACCGGAGGAGGCAGTCAAGAACAACATCATCGGCACGCGGCACGTTCTCGAAATGGCCGAGGAGGTCGGAGCAGAGCGCTTTGTGCTCATCTCGACCGACAAGGCGGTTCAACCCTCGAGCGCCATGGGGGCGAGCAAGCGTGTGACCGAGCTGATGCTGCAGGGGCGGGAAGGCCGCTCTCCCCTGAAGCGCACGGCGGTGCGGTTCGGCAACGTGCTCGGGACCGCCGGAAGCGTCGTGCCCCTGTTCAAAACCCAGATCGCCCGCGGCGGGCCGGTCACCGTCACCCACCCCGAGTGTCGGCGTTATCTGATGACCATCCGGGAGGCGGTGGAACTGGTCTTGAGGGCCGGGCTCAATGACTACGGGGAGTTGTGCCTGCTCGACATGGGGGAGCCCATCCTGATCCTCGACATTGCTCGCCACATGATCACTCTCTCCGGCCAAATCCCGGACAAGGACGTGGCGATCGTCTTCACGGGCCTCCGCGCCGGGGAGAAGCTGGACGAGAGACTCGCCTCGGAAGAGGAGCTGCGCAACAGTAAAGAGGTCGTCGCGAAGATCCGGGTGCTGGAGGCGACGGCGCCTCCGCCAGGATTCGCGGACAACCTCACACACCTTGAAGCCGCCGCTATGGCTGGAGATCGACCGCTCGTGCTCCGCCTGCTGCAGTCGATGGTCCTGGACTACTCCTTGACGGAACAGACGACGGCCGTAACTGCGCCAGAAGGCTGAATCCGTCTCGGACCTTGTAGTCGCGGAGGGTTGAGCGAGGAGTGGCTGGGCACGTGCTGCACGAGAGTCAGCTTCCGTAGCGCTCCACGAGCGCCGCGACCACGCGCTCGGCGGCGTGGCCGTCCCAACCCGCGATAGGCTGCCCCGGCTTGTAGCGCCCGGCCAGGATCTCTTCGACGAACGCCAGAGCCCGGGAGGTGTCCTCCCCGATCACCGTGTTCGTCCCCTGGCTCACCGTCACCGGCCGCTCGGTGTTTGGCCGGAGCGTCAGGCACGGCACGCCGAGGACCGTCGTCTCCTCCTGGATGCCTCCCGAGTCGGTGAGGACGAACCGCGCCGAGGCCATGAGCCCAAGCGCCTCCCGGTAGCTCAGCGGCTCGAAAAGCCGCAGGCCAGCGGCCCGAGAGGCGCGCGACCACAGCCCCGCCGCCTCCAGGCGGGCCCGCGTACGAGGGTGGACCGGAAAGGCCACGGGCAGCCGCGAGGCCGCGGCCTCCAGGAGGGAGAGCACCTCGACGAGCCGCGCCGGCTCGTCCACGTTCGACGGGCGGTGCAGCGTCACGTAGGCGTACGAGCCCTCGTCCAGCCCCCGGGCGCTTGGCGCACCCAAGGCCTTCGCCGCTGGCAGCTCCGCCATCAGCGTGTCGATCATCACGTTTCCGACGTATACGATCCTGCCGTCCGCGATGCCCTCCTTCCGGAGGTTCTCCTCTCCCGCCGGCTCGCTCACCAGCAGTAGCTCCGCCACCGCATCTGTCACGAGGCGATTGATCTCCTCCGGCATCGACCGGTCGAACGAGCGGAGGCCTGCCTCGACATGAGCCACAGGAACTTCGAGCTTCACCGCGGCCAGGGCGCATGCCATGGTGGAGTTCACGTCCCCCACCACGACTGTGACCGCCGGACGTGGAGATGCCGACAGAAGGTGGCCCTCGTAGGCGGCGAGCACGCGCCCGGTCTGGACTCCGTGCGTCCCTGACCCCACACCGAGGTGCACGTCCGGCTCGCGGATGCCGAGGTCCCGGAAAAAGACGTCCGACATCCCCTCGTCGTAGTGCTGCCCGGTGTGCACGATGCGGGCCGAGAGCCCACACCCGGAAGCTTCCATCGCCCGCAGGACCGGAGCGATCTTCATGAAGTTCGGGCGCGCGGCGGCGACGAGGTCGATCACGCGAGCATCAGGCAAGACTAGGTATGGTACCTCGACTAGATGAGAGATCGACGCCGCCCAGGCGCGCCGGCGGGGAGAGCCAGGGAGAGGCAGGAGGGCGCCACGGGCGCCGCCGCCCCCGGACGACTGAGAGCGGCTCAGAACGCCGTCGTCAGCTTGAGAGTGAACACCGGGCCTGCGGGCCAGTTGCGGCCGGCGACCGTGAACGGGACCGCGACCTCCACGAACCACGACGGGTTGATCTGGATCACCAGGCCCGGCGCCACGTAGACGGCCTCCCGCTTGAGGGTCTCGATGGGGATGCCGAAGCTGGACCCCTTCTTTCCGTGGAGGCCACGGCTCACCACCTTGAGCCCGATGCGCTGGTTGACCGTGTACCCGCCCTCGACCAGCCAGAACAGCTCGTCCCCGAAGTCGATCCCGCTCTCGTCGTTCGGGCCGCGGAAGCGATACCCGGCCCGGCCGTTGACGTAGAAGGGGCGGAGCCAGAACGAGTGCGCCAGCTCCACCGCGAGATCGAGGTCCCACTGCCCCTCGCCGACAGGAACCACCTCGGCATCGTTGACGAATGTGCCGGTCTGGAATTTGACTCGGACGTCGAACGTTGCGACTGGTGAGGCCCTGATCAGGTTGTATCGGAGACCGGCGCGCACGTCGCCGAGCCCATTCGAGCGGCGGTTGTCGGAGAGATCGTCGAATCGGAGAAGAAAGAACGGCACTTGCACGACGCCTTCGAAACGATCGGTGATGCCGTAGCGCCCGTCGATGTAGAAGGCGGAGGTGCGATTGTGTCCTTCGAAGAAGTACGGGATGCGTTCCCCGTCGAGGAAGTACCGCTCCGTCGTGTCCTGGTGGAGGAAGGCCACCTGGATGTTCGCCCGGCCCCTTGGCAGCACCCAGGCGCCGGCCTCGACGAGGGCCGGCAGGGCGCTCATGAGGAAAAGGGCGAGGGCGCCGATCATCCAATTGAATGTGGGCGTCGCGATGCCGGGCCGTTCTATGGACGGGTGCCTCATTACTTTCCAAGGTACTCGATAGAAGCGGACGGTTCTGTTGGAGACCTCACACCGCCGCTGCGAGGCGGCGCGCTACCCTTGGCTGAACCAGGAGGTGTCCATGGACAGGATCGCGGGGCTCACCGTATTGGGCCTCACGTTCGCCCTCGGCGCGGATTGCGGCGGGGGGGGCAGCGACGGGGCGAGCGACTTCGTCAACTCGAACGACCCGGACTCGTGCCTGATTCCCCGCTCGGAGCTCGTCAGCGGCGGTCCTGGACGCGACGGCATCCCGGCCCTGACCAACCCGGTGTTCGTGAGCGCGTCGGAGGGAGACAGCTTTCTCGCATCGGGTGCGTTGGTGCTGGGCGTCATCGAGGGCGGAGAGGCCCGAGCCTATCCCCACAACGTTCTCTGGTGGCACGAGATCGTCAACGATGAGCTTGGCGGGGTTCCGATCACCGTCAGCTACTGCCCGTTGACGGGCAGCGGGATGGTCTACGAGCCGCGGATCACCGGGCAGACCGCGAACTTCGGAGTCTCCGAGCTCCTCTTCGACAACAACCTCGTGCTGTTCGACCGTGCCACCGACAGCTTGTGGTCTCAGATGAAGGCGCAGAGCGTGTGCGGCAACCTGCGGGGAACCGAGCCTGCGTTGAAGCCGGTCGTCCAGTCCACCTGGGCGGCCTGGAAGGCTCTCCATCCCGAGACGACGGTCGTGAGCTTCACCACCGGCTTCTCTCGCAACTATGGCCAGTATCCCTACGGGGACTACGATCGGCTCGGCAACAACCAGCTGCTCTTCCCCCAATCCACCATCGACCCCCGACGCCCCATGAAGGAGCTCGTCATCGGTGTCATCGAGGGCGGCGTCACCAGGGCCTACCCCTACGGAGAGCTCGGCCAGCGCTCCGTCGTCAACGATGTCGTGGGCGGGCGGCCGGTGGTGATCGTCTACGACGCCGAGGCGGAGATGGCGCTGGCCTTCGACCGGCGTGCGGGTGGCGAGACATTGACGTTCGAGGCGGCAGGCAGCGGCTTCCCGTTCACTCTCCGCGACGTGGAGACGGGAAGCGAATGGACGCTGGACGGGCTGGCCGCGGGCGGGCCCCTGTCGGGCGCGAGGATTCCGCAGGTGGCGACGTATTCGGCCATGTGGTTTGCCTGGGCTGTCTTCAACGCCAACACGGAGCTGTTCACGGGCTGAGGACCGAGACGCCGCCGCCCCCCGCTCCGACGACTCCGGCCCATCCTGGTTGTTGAGAGGCGGCAATGGGCACCCGCAGCAAGCTCTGGTATCTCACCAACATCGACCTCTTCCGGTCGATGACGCCGGAGCAAATGAAGTTCGTGCAGGAGCGCACCGTCATGCGCGAGATTCGCCGCAAGGAGGTGCTCTACCTTCCCGGTGAGCCGGGCGACCGCATCTACCTCCTGAAGCGCGGCGTTGTGAAGATCTCGGCTTTGCCCGAGGACGGTCACGAGGTGATTCTGGCGCTGCTCCGCAAGGGCGAGGTCTTCGAGGAAGAGGCGGTCCTCGACGACGCGCCCCGCGACCACATGGCCGAGGCCTACGACGACGCGCTCATCTGCATCATCACTCGCAAGGACTTCCTGGAGATTCTCCGCACGTTCCCGGATCTCACCTTTCGCGTGACGAAGCTCATCGGCTTCCGGCTCAAGACGTTCCGAAACCGCATCGAGAGCCTGCTCTTCAAGGGGACTGCGGCTCGACTCGCCCAGACTCTCCTCGACCTGGGTCGCGATCACGGCGTCCGCGACGACCATGGTGTCCTGCTGCCCCTGCGGCTCAGCCAGGCGGACCTCGCCGACCTGATTCGGAGTGACCCGTGAGTCAGTGAACCTGACGCTCACCGGCTTTCGCAAGGAGGGGCTCGTCGAGCTCGAGGGACGGACGATCCGCCTCCTGAAGCCCGAGGCGCTGGCCACCGTGGCCCACGGGGCCTGAGCCCGCGCTGTCTCCTAGTCCTTTGACCCGAACAGGCTGGCCCTGAGGTAGTCGCGGTTCATCCGTGCGATCACGTCGATGGGGATGCCCTTGGGGCACACGGCTTCGCACTCCCCGTGGTTCGTGCAGTTGCCGAACCCGGCTTCGTCCATGGCGGCCACCATCCGACGCACCCGGGCGGGGCGCTCCGGTTGGCCCTGGGGGAGCAGCGAGAGCTGGGCGACCTTGGCCCCGGTGAAGAGCATGGCGGAGGCGTTGGGGCACGCAGCCACGCAGGCCCCGCACCCGATGCAGGAGGCGGCGTCCATCGCCAGATCCGCGTTCTTCTTGGAGATGGGGATGGCGTTGCCGTCGGGGGCGCTGCCGGTGGAGACCGATACGAATCCGCCGGAGCCGATGATGCGGTCGAAGGCGGAGCGGTCCACCACGAGGTCCTTGAGCACCGGAAAGGCCTTCGCCCTCCAGGGCTCGATCGTCAGCGTCTGCCCGTGGTGGAAGCTCCGCATGTGGAGCTGGCAGGCCGTCGTGAGGGGCCGCGGGCCGTGGGCGCCGCCGTTGACCATGATGCTGCAGGTGCCGCAGATGCCCTCGCGGCAGTCGTGGTCGAACGCGATGGGATCCTCGCCCCGCCGGGTGAGCTCCTCGTTGAGGACGTCCAGCATCTCGAGGAAGGACATGTCGGGGCTCACGTTCGTCGCGTCGTAGGTCACGAATCGGCCCGGAGCGGAAGTGTTCTTCTGCCGCCAGACGTTCAGGGTCAGCCTCATGCTCTTGCCGCTCATTTGTAGCTCCGCGCCTGGAGGGGGACGTACTCGAACTCGAGACTCTCCACGTTTCGAACGGGCTTCTGCCCCTGGCCCGTGTACTCCCACGCGGCGACGTGGGCAAACCGCCCGTCGTCGCGCAGGGCCTCGCCGTCCTCGGTCTGGTGCTCCTCGCGGAAGTGGGCCCCGCAGGACTCCTCCCGCTCCAGGGCGTCGAGGCACATGAGCTCCCCGAGCTCCAGGAAGTCGCCGACCCGTCCGGCCATCTCCAGGGACTGATTGAGCTCCGCGCCGCCGCCGGGGATGGTCACGTTCTGCCAGAACTCCTCCCGGAGCGCCGGAATCTTCTGGAGAGCCTCTTCGAGGCCCGCCTTGTTCCGGGCCATCCCGCAGTGCTCCCACATGAGCCGCCCGAGCTCCCGGTGGAATTCGGTGACGGTCCTCTTGCCCTTGATGGAGAGCAGCGTCTTCGTCTTCTCCTCGATGGACGCTACCGCCGCCCGAACCTCCGGGTGACTGTCGTCGACCTTTTCGAACCTGTTCGAAGCGAGGTAGTTGCCGATGGTGTAGGGAATCACGAAGTACCCGTCGGCGAGCCCCTGCATGAGAGCCGACGCCCCCAGGCGGTTGGCGCCGTGGTCGGAGAAGTTGGCCTCTCCGATCACGTGGAGTCCGGGGATCGTGCTCATGAGGTTGTAGTCCACCCAGAGGCCGCCCATGGTGTAGTGGCTGGCCGGGTAGATGCGCATCGGGACCTTGTAGGGGTCCTCGGCGGTGATGCGCTCGTACATCTCGAAGAGGTTGCCGTACTTCTCTCGGATCGTGTCCTGGCCGAGGCGGCCGATGGCGTCGGCGAAGTCGAGGTAGACGCCGCGCTTTCCGGGGCCGACTCCGTGCCCCTCGTCGCAGACGCGCTTGGCGGCCCGCGAGGAGACGTCGCGCGGTGCGAGGTTGCCGAACGTGGGGTAGATGCGCTCGAGGTAGTAGTAGCGCTCTTCCTCGGGGATCTGGCCGGGGGCGCGGGTGTCGTCGGCCTTCTTCGGGACCCAGATCCGCCCGTCGTTCCGGAGCGACTCGCTCATGAGTGTGAGCTTGCTCTGGTACTCGCCGTGGACCGGGATGCACGTGGGGTGGATCTGCGTGTAGCAGGGGTTGGCGAATGCGGCGCCCTTCTTGTACGCCCGCCACGCCGCGGTGGCGTTGCACCCCTTGGCGTATGTGGCGAGATAGAAGACGTTGCCGTAGCCGCCCGTGGCCAGAACCACCGCGTCGGCGAGGTGTGTCTGGAACTCCCCCGTGACCATGTCGCGGACCACGATGCCCCGGGCGCGGCCGTCGATCAGGACGATGTCCAGCATCTCGTGGCGGCTGAACATCTCCACCTTGCCCAGCCCGACCTGTCGCATCAAGGCCTGGTACGCACCGAGGAGCAGCTGCTGCCCGGTCTGGCCCCGAGCGTAGAAGGTCCGGGAGACGAGGGCTCCGCCGAACGAGCGGTTGTCCAGGGTGCCGCCGTACTCCCTGGCGAAGGGCACGCCCTGGGCCACGCATTGGTCGATGATGTTGGACGAGAGCTCGGCGAGGCGGTGAACGTTGGCCTCCCGAGCCCGGAAGTCGCCGCCCTTGACCGTGTCGAAGAAGAGGCGGAAGACGCTGTCGCCGTCGTTCTGGTAGTTCTTTGCCGCGTTGATGCCACCCTGGGCGGCGATGGAGTGGGCCCGGCGGGGACTGTCCTGATAGCAGAAGACCTTGACGTTGTAGCCGAGCTCCGCCATGGATGCCGCTCCGGCGCCGCCGGCCAGCCCGCTGCCCACCACGATCACGTTGTACTTTCTCTTGTTGGCCGGGTTGACCAGCTTCATGTCGAAGCGGTGCTTCTCCCACTTCTTGTCGATGGGTCCGGAGGGGATGTTGGCCTTGAGATCCATGGTGTCCTTCCTAGAGGTGGACGAAGCCCGTGAGAACGGCCACCGGGATCGAGATGTTGCCGACGACGACGAGGCCGGTCACGGCCCCGGCGAAGACGCGGCGCCAGGGGTTCCACCGGTCGTGGCTCAGGCCCAGGGTCTGGAGCATGCTCCAGGCGCCGTGGTACATGTGCAGGCCCAGCGCCAGCATCGACAGAATGTAGAAGGCCGAGGCGAACGGGTTCTGAAATCCCAGCACGAGGTTTCGATAGACGTCGCTCGCCACGAAGTCGGGGTGGGCGGCGCCGGTGGTGAAATGCGCGAGGTGATACAGGATGAAGACGGCGAGGATCGGTCCGCTCCACACCATCGTCCGCGAGGCGTAGGTCGACTCGCGGGCCTGCCACTCCCGGTACCCCTCCGGTCGGGCCGACCAGTTCGAGATCGTGAGAGTGGTGGCGGCCCAGATGTGCAGGGCCACGGCCACCAGCAGACCGGACCGGGCGATCCAGATCCCCTGGCCGTGGAGGAAGTGGCGGAGGAGCTCGGCGTACTCGTTGAGGGCCTGTGCGCCCAGGAAGACCTGAAGGTTGCCGACCATGTGGCCCACGACGAACCCGAACAGGACGAGCCCGGTCGTGGCCATCACCACCTTCTTGCCGATCGAGGAGCCAAGGAAGGTCGCTTCGCGATGCATCTGTTCTCCAGGGATGGTCGATGCAGGCGGCTGCATCACCGAGAAAACCCGTGTCTCGGACGATTCTAGTCGGCCCGGTCGCCGCGCCGCAATTTCTCAGTTCGCGTGGGGCGGCGGTGCGACGGGCTTCGTCCCGGCCCCTGGCTTCAGCAGCAGCCTCAGGATGAGGCTCTGGAACGCGGGGTCGGCGTAGAGCCCGTGGTGATCGGCTCCGCCGAAAAAGACTCGGCTGGTCTCGGGAATCCCGCACTTTGCCTCCGCGTCGCAGGCCCCGGGAAGGTGTGCGGCGAGGCTGCTGGCCCGGGTGACGCGGCCGTCGCCCGCCTCGAACATGAGGTCTTGCTCTGCTTCGGAGTCGGCTTCGAATCGCGGCGGCTGCCCCGGGGAGCCCTCGTCGACGACGGCCCGGGCGAGAGTCGGCAGGCAATCGCCTCCCACGAGGGTCACCGGGACGGGACACGGCTGCTCGGGCGGGCGGGCGAGCGCGTCGTGAAACGCACGGGCGCGACCCAGCGCGGCCTTTGCAAAGGTGCGTTCCGGGGCGAGCCGCCTGTCCATGGTGGGGCCGAAGGGGCCCCACCCGAACCGCTTCCAGGTGGCGGGCTCGTGAAGGTCCGCATCCACGGGGATCCCCTTGGAGTCGAGGAGGACGTGGGTGCCGACCGGAGGAAGAAGCTGGTAGACCGAGGGCATGCGCGCCACGACACTCGCGGCCAGCGTCGTGTAGGACAGACCCACCCGCGATCCGCTCAAGATGGCGTCGAGGGCGGGGAGAGACCCGCCGTTCGGCGTGGCGACCAGCACCGCGCTCGCCACTCGGCGGGCCCCGGCCCAGGTGACGGGTGCGCCCTTCCGGGGCTCCGCGCCCCCGTAGCGCAGGTAGTACCGGACGACGAGGCCGCCCATGCTGTGGCCGAGCAGATGGAAGCGGGCCTCGGGATCTTCGCGGGCTTCGGCCAGAGAGTCGAGCCTTCGGCCCAGCCGGCGTGCGCTCTCCACGAGGTCGCGCCGCCAGTCGTAGGAGAAGATCGTGTATCGGAGTCCTGCCGATCGCAGGCCGGGTTCAAAGCCGGCCCCCTCGAGGAGCTCCACGAGGTCCGCGTACTCGGTAAACCCGAAGGCGCGGGGCAACACCGCGTCCGTGCCCACGAGAGGGCCCGGGCGCAGGTCGTCGCGGCTCTTGGCGAAGGGGAGCTTCCGGGGAAGGCTGAGGTCGTGGTGCCCGAGGGCGTTGCCGAGGTTGAGCCACGCCACGCTTCCGTCGGGGCGCAGGAGCTGGCTGCCCATGACGCCCGGCACCACCACGAGGCCCGGGGCCCGGTGGCCGTGGCTGAGCGCCCGGACCAGCCGCCTGTCGAGCGTGCGGCGCCGGCCCGTGGCGAGCCATGCGACCGCGGCCCCGGCGACGAGCCCGGCGAAAGTCCCGGCAATGAACGGCCAGGTGCGGCCCGCCCCTCCGGTCCGTGCCACGGCGTCCTCCTTTCCCGCGACGCGCATCTTTGATCGTAGTGATTGTAGTCCCTGGTTTGCCTCGCCGAGCGGCGCCGGGATAGCATCGGTGTTTCGGACGAGAGCTCGGGCCGCGACGAGAGACGCGAGCGGGGCGGAAAGGCCAGGACGATCCAGATGAACAAGACCATCGGTGCTCTGCTGCTCGGCATGGCGGTGCTCGCCTGGGGCTGCAACCCGACGGAGGAGACGCCCGAGGCCAGCGAGCCGAGCCAGGCTGGGCGCGCTGCGAGGAGCGAGGACGACAAGATCGTCTACGCTATTGGCGCGCAGTACGGAAAGAACATCGTGAAGCCCCTTCGCCTCAGCGAGGCGGAGCTCGAGGTGATGCTCGAAGGCATCGCCGCCACCGCCCGTGGCGGGGAGGGGAATGTCTCGATCAAGGAGTACGGCGACCAGATCAATGAGTTCCTGCAGGCCCGCGCCGCCGCCGGCGCCGCCGAGGAGAAGGACAAGGCCGGCGGCTACCTCGAAACGGCTGCCGCCGAAGAGGGCGCCCAGCTCTCGGAGTCGGGCCTCGTCTACCGTACGGTGCAGGCCGGTGATGGGCCCAGCCCCACGGCGACCGACACCGTGAAGGTCCACTATCACGGGACGTTCCCGGACGGGAACGTATTCGACAGCTCCCGCGATCGGGGCGAGCCCATCGAGTTCCCTCTCAACGGGGTCATCCCCTGCTGGACCGAGGGTGTGCAGAAGATGAAGGTGGGCGAGACGGCCCGGCTCGTGTGCCCCTCGGAGATTGCCTACGGCGTCGCCGGCCGGCCCGGCATCCCCGGCGGGTCCACGCTCATCTTCGAGGTCGAGCTGCTGGGGATCAAGGGCAAGTGAGTCGCCCGGGGCATCCCGTCCCGCAGGAGATCCGCGCGTGAAGATCCACGAATACCAGGGCAAGGCGGTCCTCGCCCAGTACGGTGTCCCCGTGCCGAAGGGGAAGGTGGCCTACACCGTCGACGAGGCGGCGGAGGTGGCGAAGGGTCTCGGCTTTCCGGTGGTGGTGAAGGCCCAGATTCACGCGGGAGGCCGCGGCAAGGGCGGAGGCGTCAAGCTCGCCAAGAGCCTGGACGAGTGCAAGGGGATCGCCAAGTCCATCCTGGGGATGACGCTGAAGACGCACCAGACCGGCCCCGAGGGCCGCGTGGTGAAGCGGCTGCTCATCGAGGAGGGCATGGATCTCTCCGGCGCAAGGGAGATGTACCTCGCCGTCCTGGTCGACCGGGCCACCAGCCTGCCCGTCGTCATGGCCTCGGCTCAGGGTGGGATGGAGATCGAGGAGGTGGCCGCGAAGGATCCGAGCGCCATCCTGAAGGAGCACGTCGACCTCGCCGTGGGCTTCCAGCCGTACCAGGCCCGGCAGCTCGCCTTCGGCCTGGGCCTGTCGGGGGCGCTCGCCGCTCAGGCCGTCCCCTTCATGACGTCTCTCTTCGAGGCCTTCGAAGGTGTCGACGCGTCTCTCGTCGAGATCAATCCGCTGCTGGTGACGAAGGCGGGCGAGCTCATCGCTCTCGACGCCAAGGTGACCCTCGACGACAGCGCGCTTTTCCGTCACCCCGCGCTGGTGGAGCTGCGCGACGTCGAGGAAGAGGAGCCCCTCGAGGTCGAGGCCTCGAAGTTCGACCTCAACTACATCAAGCTCGACGGCGGAAACGTCGGCTGCATGGTGAACGGCGCCGGCCTCGCCATGGCCACCATGGACATCATCAAGCTCTCCGGTGGCAGCCCCGCCAACTTCCTCGACGTCGGCGGCGGCGCCAATGCCGACCAGATCAAGAACGCCTTCCGCATCCTCCTCGCCGACACCGACGTGAAGGCGGTCCTCATCAACATCTTCGGCGGCATTCTCCGCTGCGACATCCTGGCCGAGGGTGTGATTGCCGCGGTGCGGGATCTCGGCGTCAAGGTGCCGGTCGTGGTCCGCATGAAGGGCAACAACGAGGAGCCAGGCAAGAGAATGCTCAAGGAGTCCGGCCTCAGCTTCGACACCGCCGACGGCATGGGAGAGGCGGCAAATCAAGTTGTCCAGGCTGCGGGAGGTGCACGATGAGCATCCTCGTCGGCCGGGACACGCGCCTGCTCGTTCAGGGCATGGGCAAGCACGGGACCTTCCACGCCATCGGCTGCCGCGACTACGGCACCACCGTCGTCGGTGGGACGAAGCCCGGCAAGGGCGGCACGACCCTCGAGGGTTTCCCTCTCTTCGACAGCGTCTCCGAAGCGGTGGATAAAACAGGCGCCAACTGCAGCGTCATCTTCGTCCCGCCGGGAGGAGCCGCCGACGCCATCATGGAGGCCGCCGACGCCGGGATCGCGGTCATCGTGTGCATCACCGAGGGCATCCCGACCCTGGACATGGTCAAGGTCTGGGCGTTCCTGAAGGATCGCAAGTCGCGGCTCATCGGACCAAACTGCCCCGGGATCATTTCCCCCGGCGAGAAGTGCAAGGTCGGCATCCTGCCAGGCCACATCCACATGGGCGGACCGGTCGGTGTCGTGAGCCGCAGCGGCACGCTCACCTACGAGGCCGTGCATCAGCTCACCGCCCTCGGTATTGGTCAGTCGAGCTGCATCGGCATCGGCGGAGACCCCATCATCGGGACGAACCACACCGACTCCCTGAAGCTCTTTAATGAAGACCCGGCCACCGAGGCCATCGTCATGATCGGCGAGATCGGCGGCAGCGCCGAGGAAGACGCCGCCGAATACGTCAAGGAGCACGTGAAGAAGCCCGTCGTGGGGTTCATCGCGGGCCAGACCGCCCCCCCGGGTCGCCGCATGGGCCACGCCGGCGCCATCATCGCCGGCGGCAAGGGCACCGCTGCCGAGAAGATGAAGGCCATGGAGGCCGCCGGGATTCGGGTCGTCACGTCTCCGGCCAACATCGGGACCGTCATGGCCGAGGCCCTGAAGAAGAACTAGCAGACACCAAGGAGTTCTCTTGAGTGAGCGCACGTTCTCCATCATCAAGCCCGACGCCGTCCTTGCGGGCCACGCCGGGGCGATCCTGTCCCGTCTCGAGAAGGCCGGCTTCCGGATCGTGGCGCTGCAGATGCGCCACCTCACCCGCCCCGAAGCCGAGGGCTTCTACGCCATCCACCGCGAGCGGCCCTTCTTCGGAGACCTCTGCACCTTCATGTCGTCGGGCCCGTGCATCCCCATGGTTCTCGAGCGAAAGAACGCCATCGCCGAGCTCCGCACCCTCATGGGAGCGACCGACCCCGCCAAGGCGGACCCGGGCACCATCCGCAAGGACTTCGCCGCCTCCATCGAGGCCAACGCCATCCACGGCTCGGACGCCCCCGACACCGCCCGCGTCGAGATCGCCTACTTCTTCCCCGCCATCCAGCTCCGCGACTAGCAGGCCCCGGCCCCCCCCCCCTCCCCCGTCCCCGTCATTCTGAGGAGCTTCCCTTCGGACGTGCGACGAAGAATCCCCCAAGTAGCCGCAAACTCGTTCCCCAAGGTGATCCTGAGACCTGTCCCCAGCGCTCGCTGAGACAGTTGGTCTGGTCGTTGCCCAAGCCGATCAACTCGGGGCGCCCCGAGTTGATGACGCGACACTCAGCAGACTCCGGAAACAGTTGCTGGAGAGATCACTTGAGGTTCGAGAGCCTATTTCGAACATCGCGTCGGGCGCCCACTGGCGATCGGCGCGGATCCGGCGCGTTGGAGCCGCTTGCCCCACCGCCTCCTTCGTGAAATCCTACGCAGCCAGCCGAAACAGCAAGAGGAGGCGGGATGGCGGTCAAGTCCGACAAGTGGATCCGTCAAATGGCGACAGAGCACGGGATGATCGAGCCGTTCTCGGAGAAACAGGTCCGGGGAGGGGTGATCTCCTATGGGCTGTCGTCGTACGGCTACGACGTGCGCATTGCCCACGAGTTCAAGATCTTCACGAACATCAATCACATGGTGGTCGATCCCAAGAACTTCGACCCCCGGTCGTTCGTGGATTTCGAGGGCGAGCAGTGCATCATCCCGCCCAACTCCTTCGCGCTGGCGCGGACCGTCGAGCACTTCAAGATTCCCCGCGACGTGATCGTCGTCTGTCTGGGCAAGTCGACGTATGCGCGCTGCGGGATCATCGTGAACGTGACGCCGCTGGAGCCGGAGTGGGAGGGGATCGTCACGCTCGAGGTCTCGAACACGACGCCGCTCCCGGCGCGGATCTACGCGGGGGAGGGGATCGCTCAGATGCTTTTCTTCCAGAGCGACGAGCCGTGCGAGACCTCCTACGCCGACAAGAAGGGGAAGTACCAGGGCCAGGCGGGGCTCACCCTGCCCCGGCTGTAGGGATTCCGAAATGTCGCCCATGGTTCACGACACGGTCGTCCTCGAGGGACACCTGATCGACTCGGACATCATGCGCCGGGTCTTCGACCGCGTGGTGGAGGGCCACGGTGAGTTCGAGGTGCTGGAGTTTCGGGTCGGGCGCACCAATGACGAGGCGTCGTTCGCCCGGATCGAGATCCGGGCCCAGGACCCGGAGGCCCTCGAGTCGATCCTCGAGGGGCTGCGCTACATCGGGGCGGTGTCGGAGAGCGGTCCCAGCGACTGCGCCTTCGGGCCGGCAGAGAGGGACGGGATCCTCCCCGACGAGTTCTACTCCACCGCGAACTTCGACACCTGGGTGCGCCTCGACGGAAAGTGGCGGTCGGTGGCGAATCAGAAGATGGACTGCGCTCTCGTTCTCCGCAAGGG
This sequence comes from Vicinamibacteria bacterium, assembly GCA_963578825.1. Classification (GTDB taxonomy): domain Bacteria; phylum Acidobacteriota; class Vicinamibacteria; order Fen-336; family Fen-336; genus JAJDNS01. The sequence continues at coordinate 26,972 of CAUZDW010000016.1, read as the reverse complement.
CGAGCCGGTCTGCGTGAAGCAGGGCAAGGTGAAGAAGGGCGAGCCGGTGGCGCTTCGAGGGGCCGGCATCCGTGTCCACCCACCCGAGCGGAGCCGCGACTACTCGGTCTTTGGCTTCATGGCCAACGATGTCTCGGCGGAGGTGAACAAGTCGATCGCCGTGGCGGGCGCCGCCCGCGAGATGAAGCGGGTGCGGGAGGCCGGCGAGAAGATCGTGGTGGTGGCGGGGCCGGCCATCGTCCACTCCGGCGGGGGCGTTCACCTGGCTCAGCTCGTCCGCGAGGGGTGGGTGGACGTGATCTTGACTGGCAACGCCTTTGCGGTGCACGACCTCGAGAAGGCGATCCTGCAGACGAGCCTTGGGGTGTGTCAGATGAGCGGTCGGGCCGTGGAGGGGGGGAGCCGAAACCACCTCTACGCCATCAACGCGGTGAACCGTGCGGGGAGCATCAAGGCGGCCGTGGAGTCCGGGGTGGTGAGCTCCGGGGTGATGTACGAGGCCGTGAAGAAGGGGACGCCCTTCGTGCTGGCGGGGTCGATCCGGGACGACGGGCCGCTTGCCGACACGATCACCGACGTCGTTGCGGCTCAGGGGGCGTACGTCGAGGCGCTCGAGGGGGCGGGGGTCTGCCTCATGCTTGCCACGGCGCTGCACTCGATCGCCGTGGGGAACCTGCTCCCGGCGCGTGTGCGTACGGTCTGTGTGGACATGACGGAGTCGGTGCCGATCAAGCTCTCGAACCGCGGCACAATGCAGGCCATCGGTCTGGTGACCGACGTCGGGTTTTTCCTGGAAGCGCTCGCGGCGGAGTTTTAGGCCGTCGCGCAGTCATTCAGAGGAGCCCACGTTGGACGTGCGACGAGGAATCTGTTGACGACCACCCGACTCACTCCTGCCGCTATCGGGAGATCCTTCGTCGCGCGCCCCAGGTGAGGCTCCTCAGGATGACGGGCGCAGCTCACGATGACGCCGGTCACTTCTCTTCCATGAAGGGGTAGCGGTAGTCGGGGGGGGGGGGGGGGGTGAAGGTTTCCTTCAGTGTCCGGGCGTCGGCGGGCGGGGGGGGGGGCGGCCCCCCCCCCCCCCCGAAGGCTTCCTTCAGTGTCCGGGCGCTGACCCACCTCACGAGGTTGAGCTTGGAGCCGGCTTTGTCGTTGGTGCCCGAGCCCCGGGCTCCGCCGAAGGGCTGCTGTCCCACGACGGCGGCTGTCGGCTTGTCGTTGAAGTAGAAGTTGCCGGCTGCGTTGCGCAGCGCCAGGGCGGCCTGGCGAAGGCCCTCGCGGTCCTGGGAGAAGACGGCGCCGGTAAGGGCGTAGGGGGAGGTCTCGTCGACCACCTTGAGCGTCTCCTCCCACTTCGCGTCCTCGTAGACATACGCGGTGACGACGGGGCCGAAGATCTCCTCGCAGAGGAGGCGGTAGCCCGGCTCGCTGGCCTCGACGAGGGTCGGCTCGACGAAATAGCCGTTCTTCCCGTCGGCGCCGCCACCGGCCAGGATCTTCGCGTTCTTCTTCGCGTCGGCGAGGTAGCCGGAGATGTTGTCGAAGGACTTCTTGTCGATCACGGCACCCATGAAGTTCCTGAAGTCCTGGACATCGCCCATCTTGATATCCTGGATCATCCCGACGATGCGGTCCCGCACGTCGTTCCAGATCGACCGCGGCACGTAGATGCGGCTCGCGGCGGAGCACTTCTGTCCCTGGTACTCGTACCCGCCGCGGATGACGGCCACCGCCAGGGCCTGGGGATCCGCCGAGGGGTGGGCCACGATGAAGTCCTTGCCCCCCGTCTCGCCCACGATCCTCGGGTAGGAGCGGTAGCGGGACATGTTGCCGCCGATCGTCTCCCACATGGAGTCGAAGACTGCGGTGGAGCCCGTGAAGTGCACGCCCGCAAGGTCGGGGCGGGGGAGGATCGCTTCGGTCACCTCCGCCCCGCGGCCGGGGACGAAGTTGATGACGCCGGGCGGCAGACCTGCCGCTTCGAGGAGCCGCATGATGGCGTAGGCGCTCGGGATCGCGCCCGAGGCGGGCTTCCACACGACGGTGTTGCCCATGAGTGCTGGCGCCGTGGGCAGGTTCCCCGCGATCGAGGCGAAGTTGAACGGCGTCAGGGCGAAGACGAACCCCTCGAGCGGGCGGTACTCGACCTGGTTCCACATCGCCGAGGTCGACAGCGGCTGCTCCGCGTACAGGTCCTGCGCGAACTGTGCATTGAACCGCCAGAAGTCGATCAGCTCGCACGCGGCGTCGATCTCGGACTGGAAGACGGTCTTCGGCTGGCCGAGCATCGTCGCGGCGTTGACGGTGTCGCGCCAGGTCGTGGCCAGGAGCTCCGCCGCTTTGAGGAAGACCGCCGCCCGATCCTCCCAGGGCCACCGGGCCCAGTCGTGGCGCGCTTCGGCCGCCGCTTCGACGGCCTGGAGCACGTGCTTGCCCGAAGCCCGGTGCCAGTCGGCCAGGACCTGGCCGTGGTCGTGGGGCATCACCGCCTGGGCGACGTCGTCGGTGGTGACGTCCTTACCGCCGATGATGAGCGGGATGTCGATCCTCTCGGCGGCCATCGTCTGAAGGCGGGCCTTCAGCGCGACCTTTTCGGCCGAGCCAGGCTCATAGGACCGCACCGGATCGTTGACCGGTGGAGGGACCTGTCGGGTGTCATTGAAGCCGTAGTCGCTGCGCACGGGAGGATCCTTTCGACGAGTGAGACGATGACTCGGGGACGATAGCCGATCGCCGCGGAAGGGGTCAATGGACCCAGTCGAGAGGCTGGTCGTCTTCGACGGCTATCGACAGATTCCTCGCCCGACGCTCGAGTTGGCGGGCTCGGAATGACTGTTATCGGCGAGGTGGTCGCAAATCGCGACCACCTGCTGGGTCACGCCTCGCAGCTGAACACCGGTGATATCCTTCCCCCCTTCTCATGACTCGCCGCGTGCTCGGAACGCTGGCCCTCGTGGTCGGCAGCATTCTCGTCACCCTGGTCGTTCTCGAGGTGGGCTTTCGCCTCTCACGGGTGTCCGTGGGCACGGTGCAGATCAGCCGGGCCACGGTGAGGAAGAGCTCGAACCCTCGGCTGCGGTTCGAGCTGCGCCCGGACTCGAACGTCCAGGCCGAGGTCGAGTACCGGGTGAACCCGGCGGGGTTCCGAGGCCCGGATGTGCCCATCGAGAAGCCGGACGGGGTGCGGCGCGTGATCGTCCTGGGCGACTCGATCGCCTTTGGCTACTGGGTGGCGGAGGAGGACGCCTTTGCCGCCCAGCTCCAGTCGATGCTCGGCGAGGTGGGCGGGGACGGTCCGGTCGAGGTGTTGAGCTTCGGCGTGCCCGGGTACAACCTCGACCAGGAGATCGAGACCCTCCGCTCTCGCGCCCTCGTGTACCAGCCCGACGTGGTCGTCGTCGCTTTCTGCCTGAACGACCTCGAGGGGATCTTCTCGTACGAGCTGGGTCTCGTGCAGGACCGGGCGACGCGCCGGAGCACGCTGTTCGGGCGTCTCCGGGAGGGCGCTCTCTCACGCTCGGACTTCTTCGCCTGGGTCGAGTACCGTCTGGCCGAGGCCGTGGCTCGCCGGCGCTTTGTTCGCGCCCGCAATCCTTTCTCCGGGCCGCTCTACGAGCAGGTGGTGAGCGAGCAGAAGAAGGCCTTCCTGGGAAAGTTCGCAGTTCTGCGGGCCATCCTCGCCTCGCACGACATCGAGGGCGTCGTCGTCGCCTTTCCCGTCTTCAACGGCAAGTGGGAGCGCTATCCCCACCACGGGCTGCACCAGGCTGTCCTGGAGGCGGCGGAGGAGTCCGGTCTGCTGGGCGTCGACCTCTTCGAATGCTACAGCGCGTACGGCTTTCGGGACGTCCGGGTGGATGTCGTCCACCCGAACCCGATGGGACACCGAATCGCCGCCCACGCGATCCGCGACGCGTTGTGCGAGAAGCGGATCCTCTGCTCGGGACCGGTGAGCGAAGGGCCGTCCTGCCGCGACTATCGCCGGGAGGACTTCCCGGCGGTCCGCGGCTACTGAGCCGGCGGCTTCGGGGCACGCCTTCGTCGCAGCGTGACCTGGGCGCCGATCCAGAAGACGATCATCGCCGCGGCGAGGCGCAGGCTGGTGGGTTGATACATGCTCATGCCCGGTCGGCCCCAACGCTGCTCGAAGTAGAAGAGCACCTGCATGAAGACGGCGGCGGCCAGCACGGGGGCCAGGGGAAGCCGCGTCTCCTTGACGAAGCTCCTCAGGAAGTAGAGGGCCGCTGGCAGCACCGCCGGCAGCGCGTATCCCAGCTCCCGCTCCGTGTTGTTGGCCAGGGCGCAGAGCGCCGCGAAGAAGATGACCATGAAGGCGTCCTCGGGGTGACGGCGCACGAGGCCTGGGATCCGGGGGGGAAACAGAAGAAGAAGCGGGAACAGGACGCCCCAGACTCCAACGGTGAAGACGTAGGGCTGGTCCACGATGTGGCGGATACGGAAACCCATCGTGTCGATGAGGTCCGCGACCATGCTGTCGGGGTGGTCCGCGACGATGAGGATTCGGAGGGCGACCCAGATCATGACGGGCACGATGGCGATGGAGCCGCTGCGCCACGTCGCCTCGAAGAACGAGGCCCCGCGCCGGAGCAGGTAGATGAAGTAGTAGGGAAAGATGACGACCTGGCTTTCCCGCACCAGCGCCGCGACGGCGCTGGGCAGGTAGAGCGCGGTGTGCCAGCCCCGGTGGATCATCAGGATGGAGAGGGCGATGAAGAAGAGGCTCGGGGGGTCTGTCGTCCAGTACTGGTACTCGTACCAGCGCACCGCCCCCTGGGTCAGCCCCAGGAGCACCAGACCCGCCACGCGATAGGGGGTCTCGAACCCCAGAGCGCGGAGATAGATCCACGTGACGATGAGGAAGCCGAAGAGGAAGGCGTTCGTGATCAGCCAGAAGGAGAGGTTGAGGCTCAGGCCGGAGCGCATGAGCATCCGAGCCGTCGTCGGCACGAAGACGCGCCAGCAGTACGTGCTCTCGCGGGAGAGGCGCTTGGTCCGATCGGGGTCCCGGGCCATCTCGATGTAGCGCCACTGGTCGGTTTCTTTGACCTGCTTGGCCTTGTGCAGGAAGCCGAGCCGCGACGACACTGTCCAGACGTTGATGCCCAGGATGCCGACGGAGAGGACCGCTCCCAGCGCGATGTCCCTGAGGCGGATCGAGCTCACGCTCGAATGATCATCGAGGGGCCACTGCCACGCAAGCCCAACGGCGGGGTCGGGTCTTGCATCGTGCTTCTTGAAGCTCTACTTCGTCACGACGCACAAACGCAAGACCCGACCCCCATCGTGTAGGCTCTTCGGCGTGTCGAGCGACCCGGACCTGAGCGTCGTCATTCCCGCTCACAACGAGGGGCCGAACCTTCGGGGTCTTCTCCCGCAGCTTCGGAGCATCCTCGACGAGATCGGCGTCTCGAGCGAGATCCTGGTGGTGGTGCGGGAGGACGACCCCGAGACCCTGGAGGCTGCTCGGGGAGTGGCCGCGGTCGAGCGGCAGCGCGATCCGGGCTACGGGGGAGCGCTGCGCACCGGATTCGGGCAGGCGCGGGGCCGCTACATCCTGACGATGGACGCGGACCTGTCTCATCCACCGACCTTCACGACCGACCTCTGGCGGCACCGGGACGAGGCCGAGGTCCTGATCGCCTCGCGCTACGTCGAAGGCGGCAGCGCCCGGATGCCGGTGTTTCGGGCGTTGCTGAGCCGGGCGCTGAACCGCTTCTTCGCGTTCGGACTCGGAGTGCCTCTTCGGGATCTGTCCAGCGGCTTTCGGCTCTACCGCAAGAGCGCCCTGGCCATGGACGACGTGCGAGCCCGGGACTTCGACGTGCTCCCCGAGATCGTCATAAGAGCATACACAAACGGGTGGCGGGTGAAGGAGATTCCGTTCCGCTACGAGCCTCGGGTCCACGGCTCCTCCAACGCTCGTGTCATCCCGTTCGGCGTAGCTTACCTCAGGACCTTCCGGCGCCTCTGGGCCACCCGCCACGACGTGAAGGCGGCCGACTACGAGGACCGGGCCTTCGACAGCCGGCACTTTCCCCAGCGCTACTGGCAGCGCCGGAGGCACCGACTCATCGGGGAGTTCGTCCAGGGGCCGACGCTGGACCTGGGATGCGGCTCGAGCCGACTCCTGGGGACGCTGCCCGCCGGCAGCGTGGGCCTGGACATTCTGCAGGGGAAGCTCCGCCGCTCGCGCCGCTTCGGACGCCATCTCGTCCAGGCGTCCTCGCTCCGGCTCCCCTTCGCCGACGGAGCGTTTTCCTGTGTCGTGAGCTCCCAGCTCATCGAGCTGGTCCCACCAGGCGAGAACGCCCTTGGCGAATGGGCGCGCGTCCTTGCCCCCGGCGGCCGTCTCATTCTGGCCACTCCGGACTACGGACGACGACGCTGGCGTTTCCTCGGTGCGCTCTACTCCCGAATCGTCCCGGGGGCCGAAGGAACACCGCCCCTCGCCCGGTACGCCCGCAGCCGCCTAGTGGACGCCGTCCAGGCGCGCGGCCTCACCCTCGAAGCCGTCCGTGAGATCCTGGGCGCGGAGATGGTGCTGGTGTTTCGGAAGCCCGAATGAGCGACCCCGTCGGGATCGTCATTCTGAGGGCCATCATCCGAGGGCGTGGCCCGAAGTCTGCCCTGAGCGCAGCCGTGGTCCAGGCGCGAAGGGAATCTCCCAGTACCGCTATCGGGAGATCCTTCGTCGCCAGTCCACGTCGGAGCTCCTCAGGATACGGGTTGCGTCCGGCGCATGGCGATTCCCCGAGCCTCTGCTAGACTGCCCCTTTTCGGAGGAAGAGCAGCGGTGAAGATCAGGGCTGTGCGCGGCACCCGGGACATCCTTCCCGACGAGATCCCGGCCTGGCAGGCCCTGGAGCGGGCGGCGCAGGACCTGATGGAGCGGTACGGCTACAGGGAGATCCGGACGCCGGTGTTCGAGGAGACGGAGCTTTTTGCCCGTGGGCTGGGGGCCGAGACCGACATCGTCTCCAAGGAGATGTACACCTTCGACGACCGGGACGGCACATCGCTGACGCTCCGGCCGGAGGCCACCGCCGGGATCGTGCGTGCCGTTATCGAGCACAACCTGATGAACACCGATCCGGCCCTGAAGGTCTACTCGCTCGGGCCGATGTTCCGCCGGGAGAGGCCACAGAAGGGACGCTACCGCCAGTTTCACCAGCTGGACGTCGAGGCCTTCGGCCTGACGAGTCCGACCATCGACGCCGAGATGATCGAGGTCGCCATCGCCTACGTCGAGGCCTGCGGCGTGAAAGAGCACGAGCTGGTCCTGAACTCGGTCGGGGACGGGAGCTGCCGTCCCGCCTATGTCGAGGCGCTGCGGGGTGCGCTGCGCGACCGCCTTTCGGAGATGTGCGGCGACTGCCAGCGTCGAGCCGAGACGAACCCGCTGCGTGTGCTCGACTGCAAGGTGCCCGGGGACCAGGCGATCATCGACAGCCTGCCGAAGATCGTCGACCACCTCTGCGAGGAGTGTCGGGACCACTTCGGGGAAGTGAGAAGACAGCTCGACCTCCTGGGTATCTCCTACCGCCTGAACCATCGGCTCGTGCGGGGCCTCGACTACTACGTGCGCACGACGTTCGAGGTGCTGAGCGGGGAGCTGGGGGCGCAGAACAGCATCCTCGGCGGCGGGCGGTACGACGGGCTCGTTCGTGACCTGGGCGGTCCCGACGTGGCCGGAACGGGATTCGCCGTGGGCCTGGAGCGGCTGGCGCTCCTTCTGCCGGCCCGCGAGGCGCAGAGCCGGTGCGACGTCTTCGTCGCTCCCCTCGCAGAGGGCGCCCTGGACGCGGCCCTCGTGCTGCAGCGGGATCTCAGGCGGGCGGGCGTCCGAGTCCTTCTCGATCCCACGGGCCGCAGCTTCAGGTCGCGGATGAAACAGGCCGACAAGCTCGGTGCCCGCTACGTGGCGATCCTCGGCGAGGACGAGCAGGCGCGGGGCGTCTGGACCGTGCGGGACATGGCGCGCTCGGAGCAGCAGGACGTGCCCGAGGCGAAGATCCTCGAGCACCTCAAGGAGAAGACGAATGGCTGAGAGCCTGGGCGAGCTGGTCCGCACGCACTACTGCGGGGTCCTGCGGCCCGAGCACGTGGGGCAGACGGTGACCCTCATGGGGTGGGCGGCGACACGCCGGGACCTCGGGGGCGTCATCTTCATTGACTTGCGCGATCGCGAGGGGATCAGCCAGGTCGTGGCCCGACCGGAGGTCTCCGAGACGGCTCACGCCTCGGCCGACGACGTGCGCTCGGAGTACGTGCTCGCCGTCGTCGGAGAGGTGACCCAGCGCTCCGCCGACACGGTGAACCCCGCCCTCCCCACGGGGCAGATCGAGGTGCTGGCTCGGGAGATCCGGATCCTCAACGAGGCCCGGACTCCGGTCTTTCCCATCGAAGACGACATCGACACCAGCGAGGACGTTCGCCTGAAGTACCGCTACCTCGACCTCCGCCGCCCGGAGATGCAGAAGAACATCACGCTGCGTCACAAGGTGACGATGGAGGTTCGTCGCCACATGGACGAGCAGGGCTTCCTCGAGATCGAGACGCCCATGCTGTCCAAGTCGACACCGGAAGGCGCCCGCGACTATCTCGTTCCCTCGCGGGTCCACCACGGCAGCTACTATGCCCTGCCTCAGTCGCCGCAGCTGTTCAAGCAGCTCCTGATGATCTCGGGCTTCGACCGCTACTTCCAGATCGTGCGCTGCTTCCGTGACGAGGACCTGCGGGCGGATCGGCAGCCCGAGTTCACGCAGATCGACGTCGAGGCCTCCTTCGCCACGGAGGAGACCGTCTACAACCTCATGGAGCCGCTCTTCCAGCGGCTCGTCGGGCTCCTCGGCGTGGACGTGCCCCGGCCGTTCCCCCGGATGCAGTACGCCGAGGCGATGGAGCGCTACGGCTCGGACAAGCCCGACCTGCGCTTCGAGATGCCCATAGGCGACGTGAGCGAGGAGATGTCGACCCTCGGCCTCCTGAACTTCCCCGGCCTGATCGAGGAGGGGGCCCGGGCCCGCGCGATCGCGATCCCGGCGGCCGGCGGGCTCTCGGGGATGCGTCTTCGGAAGATCAACGAAGAGGTCTGGCTCGGGCGCATCGTGCCCGACTCTCGAGGGAGCAAGCGGAACCTCTTCACGCTCAAGGCGACGGACGAGGCCATTGCCAACCTGGTGAAGAAGGGGGCCAGCGAAGAGGTGGCCCGGCGCATGCTCGACAAGGCCGGCGCCGAGAAGGGCGACGTCCTCCTCGTCGGCCTGGACGCCCCGGAGCCGGTGGCCATGGCCATGGGCATCCTCCGTCTCGCCATGGGGCGGGAGTTGAAGCTCATCGACGAGAAGGCCTACCGTTTCCTCTGGGTCACCGGCTTCCCGCTGTTCGAGTACGACAAGAACGAGAAGCGCTTTGCGAGCCTGCACCACCCGTTCACGTCCCCCGTGGACGAGGACATCCCGCTGCTGGACACCGACCCGGGTAGCGTCCGGGCCAAGGCGTACGACATCGTGCTGAACGGCACCGAGGTAGGCGGCGGGAGCGTGCGAATCCACGATTCCGGACTGCAGGCGCGGATCTTCAAGCTGCTCTCGCTCTCGGAGGAGGAGGCCCGCGAGCGGTTCGGATTCTTCCTCGAGGCGCTCCAGCACGGCACTCCGCCGCACGGCGGGATCGCCCTCGGTCTCGACCGGATCGTGTCCATCCTCTGCGGTGAGGACTCGATCCGGGAAGTGATTGCATTCCCCAAGACTGCCAGCGCCACCGACCTCATGTCGGGGGCTCCCTCACCGGTCCGTGACGAGCAGCTTCGGGAGCTGGGCGTCATCGCCATGAAGAAGTGACCCCGCACGACTGCCCAGGCGCATTTGTCTGAATCGTCCGGGCTTTGGCGCGTTGTGCTAGGCTTTGTGGGATGGCGAAGGACCCGCCAAGACGCCCCTTGAACACTTTCCAAACCCATCCATGACCCGCGTCTCTGTGCCGGAACGTGGGGCTGAATCCCTCTTTGGGACCAACGACGAGAACCTGCGCCTTCTCGAAGAGCGCTTCAAGGTCCGCATCCGCGGCAACGGCCCCGAGCTCACGATCGAGGGCGAAGAGAAGGGGACCCTCCTAGCCCGCCGGGCGCTGGAGCAGCTGAGCGACCTCGTGAAGGACGGCTACTCGGTGGGAGCAGCGGACGTGCGCCTGGCGGCCGATCTGCTGAGCGAGGACGGTGAGGCGCGGCTCAAGGACTACCTGTTCGACGCTGCGGTCCGGAGCGGCAAGAAGGTCGTGGTGCCGCGGAGCCTCAACCAGCGCCGCTATCTCGAGCGGATCCAGGGCCACGACATGGTGTTCGGGATCGGCCCCGCCGGGACGGGCAAGACCTACCTGGCGGTCGCCCAGGCCATAGCGTCACTCCTGGACAAGAAGGTGAGCCGCGTCATCCTGGCCCGACCGGCGGTCGAGGCAGGGGAGAAGCTCGGCTTCCTCCCGGGCGACCTTCAGCAGAAGGTCGATCCGTACCTGAGGCCGCTCTACGACTCGCTCTACGACCTCCTGGATTTCGAGAAGGTCGAGCGCCTGTTCGAGCGCAATCAGATCGAGGTCGCGCCCATCGCGTTCATGCGGGGCCGCACCCTTTCGGATGCCTTCGTCATCATCGACGAGGCACAGAACACCACCGCGGAGCAGATGAAGATGGTGCTGACCCGCGTGGGGCCCGGGTCCAAGGTGGTCGTGACAGGCGACATCACACAGATCGACCTGCCGTCCGGCCGGCTCTCCGGCCTCGTCGAGGCCATCTCGGTCCTCTCCGGAGTCGAGGGGATCGCGTTCCAGTACTTCGACGAGAAGGACGTGGTGCGCCATCGCCTCGTGCAGTCGATCATCCTGGCCTACGAAGGCTGAAGCGGTGAGAAACCGCCAAAGCAGTAGCGCCGTGGAACAAGGGCGCGAGCTGGACGTCGTCGTGCTGAACCGCCAACGTCGCCGGCGCATCGACGCCGCCCGTCTTCGCAAGGTGCTGCGCAGCGCCAGCCGCGACCTGGGCGTGGGGGGCGAGGTCGCGGTGGTCCTGGCCGGAGACCACCTGCTCAGACGGCTGAACCGCCAGTTCCGGGGCAAGGACCGGCCCACCGACGTCCTTTCCTTCCCCGGGGAGGGCGGCGAGGAGGGCCTGGGCGACGTGGTGATCAGCGTCCCGACAGCCGAGCGCAACGCTCGACGTCAGGGCCACAGATTGCCCCGGGAGCTGGACGTCCTGGCGCTGCACGGCTTCCTGCACGTTCTGGGCTACGACCACGAGACCGACGACGGAGCGATGGATCGCCTCGAGGGGCGGCTCCGACGCAGGCTGTGGGAGCAGGCATGATCTGGCTGGAGGCCCTGGTCCTGCTCCTCCTCGCGGGGCTCTCGATCTTTCTGGCGTCGGTCGAGGCGTCCTTCCACCTGCTCAAGCGAAGGCGGCTCGTGCAGGTGACGCACCACGACGATGCGAAAGGTGAGCTCGCCTCGTCCTTTCTGGAAGATCCGCCGCGGCTGCTGATGCCCGTCCACCTGGGGACCTACACGGCCCACGTGGGGATGACGGTTCTCGTCACATCGCTTCTCTACGACCTGGTGGGCCAGTGGGCGATGCTCGCCGCCTTCGCGGCGATGATGGCCTATCTGCTCCTCTTCCGGGTGAGCATCCCCTACATTCTGGTGCGCCGCGACCCGGAGCGTGCGTTCCTGCGCCTTCTGCCGGTCTTCCATGCCTGGGTTCGGTTCGTGGCTCCGGTGATCGACCGGCTGAGGCGGCGGACCTCGCCGGAGGGCGAAGACGACGAGGACACGGGTCCCCGCGTCATCCCGGAGGTGCCGCCTCCCCCGGTGCAGGAGGCCGACGAGAACCGCCTGGCCGAAGCCCTCGGACGCTTCTCGGGCACGCTGGTGCGTGAGGTGATGACGCCCCGCGCCGACGTGGCCTCAATCGCCGGCTCGGCCTCGATCAGGGACCTGCGCCAGCTCATGCGGGACACCAAGTACAGCCGCATTCCCGTGTACGGCGAGAACCTGGACGACATCCAGGGGCTCGTGGACACGCGCGATCTCCTGGACTACGAGGGCGCGCCGGCCGCTCCGGTGAGCGGTCTCGTCCGGCCCGCGCAGCTCGTGCCCGAGACGAAGCACATCGCGGAGCTGCTCCGGGAGATGCAGGCGCGCCGTGTGACCTTCGCCGTCGTGATCGACGAGTACGGGGCGACGGCGGGCATCGTCTCGGTGGAGGACATCGTCGAGGAGCTGGTCGGCGAGATCCAGGACGAGTTCGACGCCGAGCAGGCCCCGCTGGAGGTCGAGGCCGACGGGGCGGTTCTCGTCGACTGCAGGGTCGGAGTCGACACGCTCGAGGAGGCGCTCGAGACGGAGCTCTCCGTGGAGGAGGGGATCGAGACTGTCGGAGGGCTCGTGACCTCGATCTTCGGGCGCATCCCACGGGCGGGCGAGCGCACGAGTCACCGGGGGTTCGAGGTCGAGGTTCTCGACGCCGAGGACAAGCGCGTCAACCGCGCGCGCTTTCGTCGGATTCCCGTGCCGGACCCCGCATGACGGACGACGCCGCAGACGCCCCGTTTCGGGCCGGCTTCGTGACGGTGGTCGGGCGCCCCAACGTCGGGAAGTCCACTCTCGTGAACCGCCTGGTGGGCCAGAAGGTCGCCATCGTCTCGAACAAACCGCAAACGACCCGCAACCGCATCCTGGCCGTCATGGCTCGCCCCGGGGCCCAGCTGGTGCTCTTCGACACCCCCGGGATCCACAAGCCCATGCACCAGATGAATCGCCGCATGGTGGAGACGGCCGTCCGCAGCGTGGGGAAGGGCGACATCGTCCTGTGGCTCGTCGAGGCCGGGGAGCCCCCTGGAGCGGGAGACCGCTTCGTGCGCGACGTGCTCGCGAGGGCCGGGCGCCCTGTGATTCTCGCGATCAACAAGATCGACCGGCTCAAGCGGCCGCAGATCCTCCCAGCGATCGAGGCCTACAAGGATCTTCTGGAGTTCTCCGAGATCGTGCCGATCTCGGCTCTCAAGGGCGACAACGTGGATCGCCTGGAAGAGGTGCTCCTCCGCTCCCTGCCCGAGGGGCCGGCTCTCTACCCGGAGGACTACCTCACCGACCAGCCCGAGCGGTTCTTCGTCGCCGAGATGGTGCGTGAGCGCATCCTCCACCACACCCGCCAGGAGATTCCCTACGCCTCCGGGGTCCTCATCGAGTCGTTCAAGGAGGAGGAGGGCCTCGTCCGCATCCACGCCGTCGTCTTCGTGGAGCGCGACAGCCAGAAGGGGATCCTCATCGGGAAGGGGGGCTCGATGCTGAAGACCGTCGGCATCGAGGCTCGCAAGCAGATCGAGGAGTTTCTGGCCAGCAAGGTCTTCCTGGGGCTCTTCGTGAAGGTGCGCGCCGGCTGGCGGGAGAACGAGCAGATCCTCAGAGAGATGGGTCTCGGCCAGGAGTAGGTGGGCTAGGGAATGGGCCCCAGGTCGTCCGGGACCTTCCGGCCCGTTCCGAAGGCGATGACCAGCTTGCCGACGACGCTCCAGCCGCCGAGGTTGTCCTCGCCGTAGACCTCCGAGACGCCGGCGACGCCCACCGCGTCCGGGACGGTCGACCATCCCGCCTCGCCCCCGAAGCGGAACCGTCCCTTGCCGACCTCCACACCGCCCACCAAGTTGAAGCCGGCCTTCGTCTCGCTCCGGTCGTAGGCGATGCCCGCGACCGAGCTCTCCTCGCGGAATGACGTGATGCCCGCGCCGATGCCCCCGTACGGCACGACGAGGCTTCCCTGGCGGAAGCGATATCCGAGGGTGAGGACGTACGGTGTGATTCTCAGATCGAGGGGGAAGCCCAGCTTGCTCACCGGCTCGGTCGGACCGGCGACGAACACTCGCTCCCCGGTCTTGGAGAACGTCCGCACGCTCCCGCTCAAGTAGACGCCCAGGTCGAACGAGTAGCGGACCGCCCCTCCCCAGATGAAGCCTCCCGAGGAGTCGAAGAGCGCTTCGGCCGACTTCGTTGCCGTCATGGAGAAGTAGCCCGCCTGCAGCTCGGCCGCGAGCTCTCCCGCGGAGGCCGATCCGGCTGAGCCGGTGAGCAAGGCGAGCGCCACGGCGCCGCAGCGGAGGCGAGTCTGGGAAGTCATCGCGGTCTCCTAGTTGACCGGCCCCTGGTCGAACCCGAGACCGCTGAGCGCCGCCGCGGGTTGGATGAGACCGTAGCCTTCGAGATCGTTTCGCTGACCCTTGGCCCCTGTGCCGTCCGCCGTCTGCTCGAGGGCGGCACGGACAGAGTCGGGATCGGTGATCCCCTGGGAGACGAGGAGGGCGGCGGCGGCGGCGACGTGAGGAGAGGCCATGCTGGTCCCGTCGAGGCCGCACAGGCAGAAGTTGGTGTGGATGCCCTGGATGACCGAGTCGGGATCCGGCATCTGCTGGAACACGCAGTCGAACTCGCCGTCGTTGTCGTCGTCCCGGCTGCAGTTTCCTCCGGGCCCCAGGAGATCGAGCTCCGGGCCTGTGCTCGAATAGGGCGCTCGCTCCCCCCGGGCATCGACGGCTCCGGCGGCGATCACGTTGGCTAGCCGGGCCGGAAAGTCGATGCCCTCCCCGCCGCTGTTTCCCGCTGCCGCCACCAGCACCACTCCGCTCTGATAGGCCCGGTCCAGCGCTCGCGTCACCGTTTCGCTCGCCGCGTCGGCGCCGAAGCTCATGTTGATGACCTTGATCGGTCGCTCCCCGGCCTGCTCGAAGCTGGCGGCGTAGTCGATTCCCTCCGCGACGTCGAAGAAGGTCCCTTCGCCGAACTGGTCGAGGACCTTCACCGGCATGAGAGAGCATTGGAACGCCAGGCCCGCCAGGCCCACGCTGTTGTTGGTCGCCTCGGCGATCGTCGAGGACACGTGGGTGCCGTGCCACTCGTCATCGTTGGGATGGGAGTCCTCGTTGACCGCATCCCATCCGGGCAGGAAGGTGGTGCTGCCCCAGTCCGGAGCCTTGCCGAAGACCTGTCCCGTCACGGGATCGACGTAGTCCTCGTAGGCCACTCCCGTGTCCAGCACGGCGACGCCCACCGAGCCCTGGCCCTTCTGGATCGCCCAGGTCCGCTCGGCGCCGATCAGGCTCATGTTCCACTGGAACTCGAAGAACTCGTCGTTGGGTACGAAGGTCGTGGCCTGCGACTTGCGGACGATCCCGTTGGGCTCCGCGTAGTCGACACCGGCCATCTGGTTGAACTGCTCCACGGCCTTCGGGAGTGTCATTCCCGGCTCCAGGGTCACCAGATACCTCCGGGCCAGGCGGACGATCTGCCCCGACCGAGCCGCGACCGCGCCACCCGCGCGCAGCGTGCGCTCGACCTCGTCGAGCTCGATCGTCTTGCTGAAGACGACGATGACCTCGCCGTCGCGGTAGGTACTTGCGTTGGGAGGGGGCGAGGTGCGGCGAAAGACCCTGACCGCGTTGGAGGCCTGGGCCAGAACCCCCACGGCCAACCCGGCCGTCAGGAGCCAGGAGACTGTCTTCAGGCGCATCGAGCGAGTTTAGCAGAGGCCGTCGGTCTGAGAGGGGTCGGCGCGCCGAAAGGCCTTGAGCAGGGGCAGCGTGAGCGCGATGCCCGCAAGGAGGCAGGCGACGCCGAGAGCGGGTTGGGGTGCGTAGATCGTCTGCGAGGGGTCGTCGACCAGGGGCGCGATGACGAAAGTGAGCGTGTTCAGGGTGACGTGGGCGACGATGGGCGGCCAGAGCGACCCGGCCCGCAGCCGGAGGGTTCCGAGGAAGGCCCCGATGGTGAAGGTGAAGAGGAAGCGATACAGGTCGGCGTGCATGGCCGCGAAGAGGAAGGCCGAGGCCAGCACCGCCAGCGCCCGGCCGAGAGGGCGGACGAGCGACGGCAGGAGGATCCCCCGGGTCACGATCTCCTCGCCGACTCCTGGTGCGATGGCGATCACGGTGAGCGAGACCAGCGCGTCAAACGCGTTCTCTGGTGCGAGGGCGCGATGGATGGCTCGGAAGGCCTCGAGATACTCGGGCGGCGGCGGCAGCGCCAGGGACTGCAGCTCCATGAGCCCGATGCTCAGGACCCAGAGCGCCCCGCCGAGGAGGGCGGACAGGGCGAGGGTCCGGGGGGCAGGCGACGACAGCCTCAGGGTCTCCCGCCACGTGTGGCGCCGGAGCAGGAGGAGGATCGCGATCGTCGGAAGCGCCAGGAGCGCCGACCCAGCGGCGATCTGCGCACGCAGGCCCAGGGCGCCGGACCTGGCCAGGGCCACGGCTCCAACCATCATCGCCGCGACACCGGCCAGGGTGACGGTGAGGGCCAGAGCGGGGTGGAGGACGCGAGACGCATTGGACCCGGGAGGACTCATGGCCGTGCCATTATGTCGGAACTTTCCCCCTGGACCGGCTCGAGCTCCCGACAATGCGGGTTAAGCTGGGGCTGTTTCGGGATTCCGCGAAGGCACGAGACGTGGCCCGACCAAAGGGAGAAAGCAGCGTGAGTGAGGTCGCTCCAACACACCCCGCGGCTCCCCGGCGCGTCCTGGACCTGCCCCGGGACGAACGCCCGAGAGAGCGGCTCGCGCGGCTGGGGGCACCGGCGCTGTCCAGCCGGGAGCTGGTGAGCCTGCTGCTCGGGACCGGCTTGCCGGGGGGCTCGGCCCTGGACCTGGCCGACGAGCTCCTGGGATCCGGGGTGCACACGCTGGCCTCCCGGTCGCTCCACGAGCTGGAGCGGGCCCGTGGCCTCGGGCGAGCGAAAGCCAGCCGACTGCTGGCTGGCCTCGAGCTGGGGGCCCGCATCGCCTCCGATCCCGGGGGAGACGCGCCGGTTCTCGACAGCCCGGCGGCCATCGGGCGCCACCTCCTTCCGCGCTATTCGGCCCGTCCGATCGAGACGTTCGGGCTCCTCGCCCTCGACGTGCGACACCGGCTCCGCCGCGAGGTGGTCGTCTCCGTCGGGTGCCTCACGGCGAGCCTCGTCCACCCTCGCGAGGTGTTCCAGGAGGCCGTGGTCTCCCGCGCGGCGGCCCTGGTGCTCTTCCACAACCACCCCTCCGGCGACCCGGAGCCCTCGGCCGAAGACCTGGCTCTCACCAGGCGCCTGGCGCAGGCGGGGACGCTCATGGGGATCGAGGTGCTGGATCACGTCGTGCTCGGCAGGGGCCGCTTCGTCAGCCTCAAGGAGAGGGGCGCCCTGTGAGCCGCCTCGTCTACTTCGACGCCGCCAGCGGAGCGGCGGGGGACATGATCCTCGGTGCGGTGGTGGACCTGGGCCTTCCCCTGGAGACGTTGAGTGGGGAGCTCGGCAAGCTGGCGCTCACCGGGTACCGGCTCGAGGAGAGTCGCGTCTCCCGGTCCGGCCTGGCCGCCACGAAGGTCGACGTCCGCCTCGACAACGGACAACCGGACACGGCGCATCGGCATCTCCGCGACATCCTCGCACTGATCGACGGGAGCACTCTGGCGGGCGGCGTGAAGGAGCGCTCGGCCGCACTCTTCCGCCGCCTGGCCGAGGCCGAGGCGGCGGTCCACGGGACATCCCCCGAGAAGGTGCATTTTCACGAGGTGGGTGCCGTCGACTCGATCGTCGACATCGTCGGGGGCGTGATCGCGCTGGACTGGCTCCGTGCCGAGCGGTTTTTCTCTTCACCGCTGAACGTCGGCTCCGGAACGGTGACCATGGCGCACGGGACGTTCTCCGTGCCTCCCCCGGCGACGGCTCGGCTCGTCGAGGGCGTGCCCGTCTACGGCGCGGGCGAGGGGGAGCTGTTGACGCCCACCGGCGCCCTTCTCCTGACCGCCCACGCCACCGGCTACGGCCCCCTTCCCTCGGTCCGAATCGAGAAGACGGGTCACGGCGCGGGCTCGCGGGAGACGGAGGGAAGGCCGAACGTCCTGCGTCTGATCGTTGGTGAGGAGAGCAGAGGTGACGAGATCGAGGCCGCGAGCGGAGAGCGTGTGCTCGTCCTCGAGACCGAAATCGACGATGCGGCGCCCCAGCTGCTCGGGCCCCTGGTGGAGGGCCTGCTCGGAGCGGGGGCCCTCGACGCGTATCTCACCCCGGTCCAGATGAAGAAGGGCCGCCCGGGCATTCTCGTCACCGTGCTGGCCCCACCGGCTCGTCGGGAGGCGATCGAAGAGCTCCTCTTCCGCGAGACGACCACGCTCGGCGTGCGACGGCAGGAGTGCGACCGCACCGTGCTCGAGCGCGAGACCGCGACGGTGGAGACGGCCTACGGGCCGATCCGTGTCAAGATCGGTCGTCGGGGTGACACGGTCTACAACGCCTGGCCGGAGTTCGACGACTGCCAGCGTGCAGCCAAAGACAAGAAGGTGCCGGTGAAGCACGTCCTCGCCGAGGCTCTGGCGGCCTGGCGCAGCGGCGGCGGAAAGCAGCAATGAGCGACAAGCGGACCTTCTTCATCTCGACGCCCATCTACTACGTGAACGACGTGCCTCACGTAGGGCATGCCTACACGACCGTCGCGGCCGACGCCCTGGCGCGGGCCCGGCGCCTGGCCGGTCACGACGTTTTCCTGCTGACCGGAACGGACGAGCACGGGCAGAACATCGAGCGAATCGCCCGGGAGCGCGGGATCCCCGAGCAACAGCACTGCGACGAGATCGCGGCGGCCTTTCGGAGCCTGTGGGGGCAGCTCGACGTCCGGTACGACCGCTTCATCCGCACGACGGAGGACGAGCACCGCCGGGGCGTGCTGAAGCTCTGGGCGCGCCTCAGGCAGGCGAAGACCCCCGACGGACGCGAGGCCGTCTACCAGGGGACCTACTCGGGCTGGTACTGCCCGCGGTGCGAGGCCTTCAAGGACGAAGAGGAGCTGGTCCAGCCCGACAACGTCTGCCCCGACCACGAGCTCCCATGCGAGTGGACAGAGGAGCAGAACTTCTTCTTCCGCCTGTCCGCCTACGAAGGCTGGCTCCGTGACGAGATCGTGTCCGATCGTCTGCTCATCCGACCCGAGTCGAGGAAGAACGAGATCCTGGGCCTCATTCGCCAGGGACTGAAGGATTTCTCCGTGAGCCGCGCCCGGGTGAAGTGGGGGATCGCGGTGCCCGAGGAGCCCGATCACGTGCTCTACGTGTGGATCGACGCCCTCAGCAACTACATCACCGCCCTGGGCTTCGCCGACGATGGCGAGAGCTACCGCCGCTATTGGGAGGGAGCCGACGAGCGGCTGCACCTGATCGGCAAGGACATCATCCGCTTCCACTGTCTCTACTGGCCGGCCGTCCTCCACGCCGCCGGCCTTCCTGTGCCCACACGGGAGTTCGCTCAGGGCTTCATCACCAAGGACGCGCGGAAGCTGTCGAAGACGACGGGCAACGTCATCGACCCGGTGGCGCTCGCCAGGCGGCTCGGGCCCGATGCCGCCCGCTACTTCCTCCTCCGGGAAGCGCCCTACGGGTCGGACTGGGACTTCACCGACGCCGCTTTCGTGGGCCGATACAACGCGGACCTGGCGAACGACCTGGGCAACTTGGTCTCGCGGGCGCTGACGATGGTCTCGAAGTACTGCGAGGCGAAGGTTCCCCCGAGGCCCGGCGCGCCGGCCGAAGGGGCCGACCGAGGACTCGAGTCGGAGCTCCAGGTCGATGCCGCCGTCGCCTGGCCCTACGAGAGCGGTCGGCGCAACCGCGTCCTCGGCCTGTACGAAGCGATCGACTACAGCCGGGCCCTCGCGGAGGTGTGGTCCTGGATCTCTCTGCTCAACCAGCGCATAGTCACCGAGGAGCCGTGGCAGCTGGCAAGAGACCCCGATCGGCGCGCGGATCTCGACGCCTTTCTGTACCGGCTTCTCGAGGCCGTGCGACTCGTGGCCGTCCTCACGTCGCCGGTCATGCCCCGGGCGGCGGGCCGCATCTTCGAGATGCTCGGTCTTGGAGAGCGTGATCCTGGACCGGACGACCTCGAGTGGGGTCGGCTCGAGCCCGGGGCCCCGCTCGGAGCCATCACGCCGCTGTTCCCCCGTGTGGGCAAAGAGAAGAAGAAGAGAAAGGAGACCACCGTGTCGGAGACTCCCGCCCCCCCGGCGAAGGACGAAGGCGGTGAGCGCATCGACATCGCCGAGTTCGCCCGGATCGATCTGCGGGCTGCGAAAATCACCGCCGCCGAGAAGATCGAGGGCTCGAAGAATCTGGTCAAGCTACAGGTCGATCTCGGCTCGGAGAGCCGTCAGGTGGTGGCGGGGATCGCCCAGTCCCACGAGCCCGGCGACCTGGTGGGAAAGACGGTCGTGCTCGTCGCAAACCTGAAGCCGGCGAAGCTCATGGGTGTGGAGTCGAACGGCATGGTCCTGGCAGGATCGGTCGAAGACAAGGCCGTGCTGTTGAGCTTCGAGAGCGAGGTCGAGCCGGGGACCCGGGTGAAGTGAGCCGCCTGGAGCTCCTCGGGGGACTCGCGACGATCGCGACGTTGCTCGCGGCCTCGACGGATCTGCGCGCGCAGGCGACGCCGCCGCCGGTCGAGATTGAGATCGAAGACGACGACGGCGTCGAAGCCATGAGGAGCCGGGTCTTCGCCTTCGTCGCGGCGCTTGCCGAGTACACGGTGGACGTCCGTGTGGGAAAGCCCGAGCTCGAGGCCGTTCTCACGCACTACGTCGCCCTCGAGGAGATCCACGGAGACGACGATCCGGGCGAGGTGGTGGAGCGCGCTTTCCGTGACGGGCGCTACGATTTCGGCGTCATCGTGAACGACCCATCCTACGTGGGCTGGTGTCGCGCCCGAGGCCTGGAGCCCGAGCCCTTCTTCCGTGGGCTGCTCCGGCTCGAGGCCCTGCGCATGCGGGAAGAGGGCCTCGCGGGCCTCGAGGTCGCGCGCGAAGAGCTGCCCGCACAGCGGGCGGAGCTTCAGTCCATGCGCCAGGAACTGGGGGAGGAGGCCTACCACGAGGGAGTCGTGGCCCTCGAGGCGGCCGCCGAGATGGT
Organism: Vicinamibacteria bacterium; assembly: GCA_963578825.1. Classification (GTDB taxonomy): domain Bacteria; phylum Acidobacteriota; class Vicinamibacteria; order Fen-336; family Fen-336; genus JAJDNS01. The sequence goes on along the minus strand of CAUZDW010000016.1, from coordinate 5,988 downwards.
CGAAGAGACGCGGGAGCTCATGAGCGCACTGCCCCAGCCGAGCCAGGAGGAGGAGCGGCTCCTCAGGGCGAACCGGGGAAGAATCCAGCACGTCCTCGACGGGGAATGATGATCGACAGCCACTGCCACATCGACCTGGCCGACTTTGACGAAGACCGCGACGAGGTCGTCGAGCGAGCACGAGCAGCCGGCCTCGTGGAGATGCTGATCGTCGGCGGAGTCGATGAGAACAAGGGCCTCGAGCGGGCCCTCGCCGTGGCCGACGGGCTCGACCTGCCGGTGACCGCCGGTGTTCACCCCCACGAGGCACGGCTCGCAGACGAGCAGGTGTACGACCAGATCCGCGGGCTGGCCGGCGAGGGTCGCATCGTGGCGGTCGGCGAGATCGGCCTGGACTTCCACTACGACCACTCCCCCCGGCCCGCCCAGCGCGAGGCCCTGCGCCGGCAGATTCGCCTGGCCCGGGAGGTCGGCCTGCCGGTGGTCGTACACACCCGCGAGGCCGACGAGGAGACCGCGGCGATCCTCGAGGAGGAGGGCGCGTCGGAGGTCGGGGGAGTGATCCACTGCTTCACCGGGGGCAAGGACCTGGCCAGACGGGCTCTGGCCCTGGGTTTTTGCATTTCCTTCTCCGGCATCGTGGCCTTTCCCCGCTCCGAGATCATCCAGGAGGTCGCACGGGAGGTCCCGGACGACCGGCTTCTCGTCGAGACCGACGCTCCCTTCCTGGCACCGCCTCCACACCGCGGCAAGCGCAACGAGCCGGCGTTCGTCGTGGAGGTGGCGCGGCGGGTAGCAGCCCTCCGCGGGGTCGAGCCGGAGGCCGTCGGCGACCTCGCTCGACGGAACTACGAGCGGCTCTTTCGTCGCTCCCTGGGCGGCGGAAAGTCCTGAGAGCGTCTGGTGCGACCTGGTTTGACAACACGTCACGAATCCGTCACCTTACCTGTCGCTTCTTCCCCGGACGTTCTCTCGCCTCGTGAGAAGAGCCGCACCGCTATGGCCAACAACTCGTTCGACATCGTGAGCACTGTGGACATGCAGGAGGTCCGCAACGCCATCGCCCAGGCCGGCAAGGAGATCGTGACCCGATACGATCTCAAGAGCAGCGGATCGAAGGTGGACCTCGTGGACGGGGCCATCGTGCTCACCGCCCAAGACGACTACAAGTTGAAGGCGGTCCGGGACGTGCTCGAGGGCCGACTGGTCAAGCGGGGGGTTCCGCTGAAGGCGCTCACTTTCGGCACCGTGGAGCAAGCTCTCGGTGGGAAGACCCGCCAGAAGGTGGAGCTCCAGAACGGCATTCCCACCGAGAAGGCCCGCGAGATCGTCAGGCTCGTGAAGGGGTCGAAGCGCAAGGTCCAGACCGCGATCCAGGGCGATCAGCTCCGGGTCACCGGCAAGAACCGCGACGATCTTCAGGCCGTCATCGAGCTGCTGAAAGAGACCGACCTCGGGATCGACATGCAGTTCACGAACTACAGGTAGAGGCGCGTGGCATCGGTAGATCCGGTGGGCCGTCCGAGAACGCTCGATCTTCAGGGCATCGTCCGGCTCGTCGGGGACGACCTCATCCGGGTCGAGGCCCTCTTCGCCGAGCAGGCTCGCTCGGACGTGCACCTGGTGAGCGAGATCGGTCGCTACATCCGCGAGGGCGGGGGCAAGCGCGTGCGCCCGGCACTTCTCCTGCTGGCGGGTCGGCTCTGCGGCTGCCGGGGGGAGCGCGCCATCGTGCTCGCGGCCACCGTGGAGTTCATCCACGCCGCGACGCTTCTCCACGACGACATCATCGACGAGGCTACGGTGCGTCGAGGTCGGCGGAGTGTGAACAGCCGCTGGGGAAACGACACCACCGTGCTCCTTGGAGACTTCCTCTACACCAAGTCGATGGCCATGGCTCTCTCCCAGGACAACCTGCCGATCCTGAGGCTGCTGTCGGACACCACGCTGCGGATGATCGAGGGCGAGATCCTCGAGATCGAGCGCGACGGCAACATGGAGGTCACCGAGGACGACCACCTCGACCTGATCCGGCGCAAGACAGCCGATCTTTTTGCCGCCTGCACCCGGATCGGGGCTCTCCTCGGCGAGGTCGGGGACGAGCGGGAGCAGGCGCTCACGAGCTACGGCCTCAACCTCGGCATGTGCTTCCAGATGGTGGACGACCTGCTGGACTTCACCGCTGAGGAGAAGACCCTCGGGAAGCCAGTCGCCAGCGATCTGCGCGAGGGGAAGGTGACGTTGCCCATGATCTTCCTCCTTCGCCGAGCGTCCGCTGCCGATGCGGAGAAGGTGCGCGCCGTCCTCGAGGACCGTGGCTTCCGTCGGGTCACACGGGACGAGATCGTTCGCCTCGCCCGCGATCACGGGGCCCTCGAGAAGGCCCGAGAGCTTGCCGAGCAGTACGCCGAGGCGGCCCGGGAGGACCTCATGGTCTTCGAGCGCTCACCCTATCGCGACGCCCTCGAGGCCTTGCCCGGCTTCATCCTCGCCCGCGACCACTGACGGCGCGGTCCCGCCGGATCCCATGAGCACGCGCACCACCGCAGAGAAGAGAGTGGCGGAGCTGCGGCGGCAGATCCGTCACCACGAGCATCTCTACTACGTCCTCAGCAGTCCCGAGATCTCCGATCGGGACTACGACGCTCTCGAGCGTGAGCTGAGGGATATCGAGTCCCGTTTTCCCGAGCTCGTGACGTCCGACAGTCCCACCCAGCGGGTTGGGGAGACTCCAACGGCGGAGTTTCCCACGTTCGTCCATCGGGTGAAGATGCTCAGCCTCGACAACACCTACAGCGAGGACGAACTCCGGGAGTTCGAGGAGCGTGTCTTGCGCGTCGTCGGGGAGCAGGAGATCGTCTACACCGCCGAGCTCAAGGTCGACGGGCTGTCGATCGCCCTTCACTACGAGGCCGGCCGGCTGGTGCGGGCGGTGACACGGGGCGACGGCGTGCGGGGAGACGATGTGACGGCCAACGCCCGGGCCATCCGAGCGATCCCCCTCGTCCTGAGGGACGAGGCGAGTCCCCCGGCGACGCTCGAGGCCCGGGGCGAGGTCTACCTCCCGCGCTCGCGGTTCGAGGCGATCAACGAGGAACGCGTCGAGGCCGGAGGGGACGCGTTTGCAAACCCCAGGAACGTCGCCTCCGGAACCATGAAGAGCCTGGATGCCCGGGTCGTGGCACGGCGTGGTCTCGAGGTCTTGCTGTATGCCATCGCAAACGCCGCCGAGGCGGGCGTCACGAGTCAGTGGGAGGCCCTCGAGCGGATGCGGGCGTGGGGGCTGCGCACCAACCCGACGTCTCGTCGCTGCCGTGGCCTCGCCCAGGTCCTGGAGTTCTGTCGCGAGTGGCAGGACCGGCGGGACGAGCTGGAGTACGAGATCGACGGCGTGGTCGTGAAGGTCGACGACTTCGCTCTCCAGGACGAGCTCGGCTTCACCTCCAAGTTCCCCCGCTGGGCCATCGCGTTCAAGTACCCGGCAGAGCAGGCCCGAACCCGCGTGGGCGCCATCGAGGTCCAGGTCGGGCGGACCGGGAAGCTCACGCCCGTGGCGATCCTGGAGCCGGTGGCGCTCTCCGGGGCCACCGTGAGCCGCGCCACCCTCCACAACGAGGAGGAGGTGGCGCGCAAGGACGTCCGAGTGAGAGACACCGTCCTCATCGAGCGCGGCGGCGAGGTGATCCCCAAGGTCGTGCGCGTCGTCGAAGACGCCCGTCCGAAAGGGGCGCGCCGGTGGAAGCCACCCGAGGCCTGCCCGGTGTGCGGGACGAAGACCGTCCGCCCGGAAGGGGAGGTGGACCGCCGCTGTCCGAACGCGTCGTGCCCGGCACAGCTGGAAGAGCGGCTCAAGCACTTCGCCCGGCGCGAGGCCATGGACATCGAGGGCCTCGGGGACTCACTGGTCCGCCAGCTCGTCGAGCAGGACCTGGTGCACGACTTCGCCGATCTCTATCACCTGAGCCTGGAGCAGGTGGAGGCCCTCGAGAGGATGGCCGACAAGTCGGCTCGGAACCTCCTGGAGGCGCTCGACAAGAGCCGCTCCCGCGAGCTGCGCCATCTGCTCTTCGGTCTCGGGATCCGTTTCGTGGGTGAACGCGCAGCCATGCTCCTCGCACGGCACTTTCGGAGCATCGCTGCCCTTGCCGCCGCCCCGGTCGAGGAGATCGAGACGCTCCACGAGATCGGTCCGGTGGTCGCTCAGTCCGTCCATGACTGGCTCCGCGACCCGGCGAGCCGTCGCCTCGTCGCGCGGCTGAAGGCTGCGGGCTTGAAGACCGAGGAGCCCGAGGCCTCTCCCGAGTCCTGGGCGTTCCAGGGGATGCAGTTCGTGGTCACGGGAACGCTCGACTCGATGACCCGGGGTGCCGCCCGGGCGGCGATCGAAGAGCGGGGAGGCCGCGTGACCTCGTCGGTCTCGAAGAAGACCTCCGTCGTGGTGGTCGGCCGGGATCCGGGATCGAAGGCCGACAAGGCTCGTGAGCTGAAGCTCCGGGTCGTGGACGAGAAGGCCTTCGTGGTCCTCCTGGCCGGGGAGTGACGGTTATACTCTTTCCATTCCGTCTGAAATAGCCCTAAATTCAGTCAGTTACAGAGATCTTAAAAGAGACACGGAACCCAGACGGAACCTTCTTCCCGTAAGGGTGTGCGGGTGAGGCTCTTGGGGGCCTTGTGGCGTAAAATAGAGGGGATGGTAAGCCGTGCGGCCCATTCAGGGCTGATGCGGATCAAGCAATCGGGGTAAGGAGCCTGTCAGGGCATTGAGATCCCCCCTTTTAAAGAAAGATTTCAAGTGAAGCTCGTTCTAACCCCGTCGGAGGCCGCAGAAGCCCTCGGTCTCGCAACCAAGACTCTCGCAAAGCTCCGCACCTCGGGCAGAGGCCCAGTGTTCACCCGCCTTGGGGGCGGCAAGCGCTCGTCTGTCGGATACCTCGTCTCCGACCTCGAAGCCTTCCTCCAGAAGGGTCGCCGCAGCTCGACCGCAGCCACAGCCCCGCCTGAGGGGGTCGTGTGAGCCCCCTCGTGACCCTCGCCACTCTGGAGCCCGGCGACGGCTTCATAGAGCCCGAGAGCGGCCTCAGGGGGGCAGTCACAGGCCCAGCCACCCTACTGGGCGTTCCCGTGGCCCTACAGCTCCCCAGTTGCCTACAGGCCGAGTTGCTCCCCTCAGATGCGCTCGTGCGGTACGAGGAAGCTGGGAATCTACCAGTAGACATGGCGGCAGAGGCGTGAGCTGTGCCCAGAGATCTCAGTAGAGATCAGCTCCAAGCTGCCCGCGAGGATGGCTCGTCTGATCTCCGTCCACGAGAGTGGTTGCTGGGAGTGGCTAGGCGGAACCTTCAAGAAGGACGGTTACGGTCGCTGGAGCGGCGGTATGGCGCACAGGGCGGTCTGGGAGAAGCTGAGGGGGCCAATTCCGGCGGGGCTGGATCTCTTGACCATAGGGATGACTGCCAGTGGCGTAGGTGTGTGAACCCAGATCATCTGACGCCTATGAGTAGAGCTAGAAATCGCAGATGGAAGACACAATAACCAAGCTCGGAACCCGAAAGGGGGTGGAAGGGCATCGAGGGAGGCACGCATGAGTAACGAGATCAACGGAGTCTACGACGACACGACCACACTGGAAGACGCCCGCGCAAAGGCAGAGGCAGAGAAGCAGGCACAGAAGATCGTCATCCTCGCGAAGAGAGCAGGACTGACTCGCGTGGAGAGTGAGAATGGACCTGTTTTCATCGACGTGTCGAAGATCACGGCCATCGTTCCTGTAAGCGGGGGTAGTCGTCTTCTTCCATCAGGTGTGACGTTCAACGTGAAGCCGGATGAGCTGATCGAACGACTGATGGAGGTAGCGTAATGAAAGCCTGCACCGTATGCGTTGCCGCAACACGCGCAGACATCGAAGCAGACCTCACGAACGGTGTGTCACTCCGTAAGATCGAAACATTCCACGCGGTGTCCCGTTCAGCTCTGGATAGACACCGCAAG
>CAUZDW010000015.1:0-90195 GCA_963578825.1 Vicinamibacteria bacterium | reverse complement strand
GGCAAGACCCCCCCCCCCCCCCCCCCCGGCATCGAGGAGTCGGACGACGCGGTCCTCGAGTTCGTCGCAGCCAACCCGGGGGCGATCGCCTAGGTCGCCGCCGAGACGCCCACGCCGTCAACGGTGAAGGTCATCGAGATCGACTGAGGCTGCGGCAGGGAGCGGTCGGCGGACGGGAGGACCGGCAATGCCCCGAACGACCATCACTCGCACGATCGATGCTCCCGTCGACCGTGTCTTCGAAACGATCGCCGACATCAAGAACTTCTCGAGGGCGGTTCCTCATATCGTCAACGTGGTGTTCCTGTCGGAGGTCCGCACGGGTGTGGGGACGCGATTCCGTGAGACCCGCCTGATGCACGGCAAGGAGAGATCGACCGAGCTGGAGGTCACGGAGTACGTCGAGAACGAGCGCGTTCGGATGGTTGCGGACACGGACGGCACTGTCTGGGACTCTGTGTTCGTCGTCTCGCCGGTGGAGGGGAAGACGCTCCTCGACTTCACGATGGATGCGCGGCCTCACAAGCTGCTGCCGAAGCTCGTCGTCCCGCTGATGAAGGGCCTCGTTCGGAAGGCCATCGAGAAGGACATGGATGCCGTGAAGGCCTACTGCGAGCGGTAGAAACGACAGTCAGTTCTCGGTGACCGTCCGGAAAACACTGAGGAGGTTGCCACCCAGGAACTTGCGGATGCGCTCTTCCGAGTAGCCGCGCCGCAACATGGCTTCCGTGATGAGCGGTAGATCTCGGACATCCCGCATGCCCCGGGGCAGCGTCGGCCCCCCGTCGAAGTCCGTTCCGAGCACCACGTGATCGTCGCCCACCAGCTCGATGGCCCGGTCGACGACATCCAGCCACTGGTCAACGGACATCAACAGCTCGTCGGGTGGCGTTGGCCCGACCATCGGGTACCTCTCGACCTCCAACGCGTCGATCTCGGCCATCGACATCTGCGCGACCTTCCGCTCCACGTCCGTCGTGTCCCAGAAGGTGCGTCCCGCGAGCTTCGTGCGCCAGGAGTGGTAGCTCGGGCTGTGGAACGAGTGGCCAATGTGGAAGCCGATCAAGCCGCCCTTCCCGGCGAGCTTCTTCAAGAGCCTCTCCGGCATCAGCCGGGGGATGTCGTTGAAGCTGCGCAGGCCGTGGTGCGTGGCGACCACGGGGTCCGTGCTCACGTCGATGGCCTGCTCGAGCGTTTCGTCGGAGGCGTGGGACACGTTGATGACGATGCCCAGGCGGTTCATCTCGCCGACGACGGCGCGGCCGTGGTCGTTCAGCCCGCCCCAGCGGCTCGGCGCGCAGCAGGAGTCGGCGAAGGCGTTGGCGTGGTTGTGGGCGGGGAGCTGGAGCACGCGAAAGCCCAGCCGATGGAGCATCCGGAGGACCCCCAAGTCGCCGTCGAGGTCGAATCCTCCCTCCAGGTCGAGAACGGCGGCAATCTTGCCTGATCTCGCCACGCGCTCGACATCCGAGGCGTTCAGGGCCAGCTCGATGACGTCCGAGTTCTTCTCGATCTGCGCGAGGGCGAGATCCAGCAGCCGCAGCGTCTGACGGGTCTCGTGTCTTCCGGGGTAGTACTCCTCGGTGACGAAGAGCGTGAAGAAGAGCGCATCCACTCCACCCTCCCTGAGGCGGGGGAGGTCCACCTGGCCGTCCGGGGCACGATCGCCGATGTCGCCACCCAGGGAGAGCTGGCGGTTGATCATGTGGACGTGGGCATCGAAGACGAAGGCCTTCGTGTGGACCCTCTGCGCGTGCTCGGAAACCGATGCGTCGGAGCTCTCGAGAGGCGCGACACACGAAAGGCAGGCGAGTGTGAGGAGTCGTGTTCTCATTCCCTTGAATCCTACTCCTCGCCGAGGAGTCGCTTGCGCACGCGGCGGACGGCTGCGGGCCCCACCCGGCAGCAGCCCCCGATGACCGTCGCCCCGGCGTCTTGCCAGGTCACGCAGGCCTCGGCCAGGTCCGATCCTTCGGGCACGCCTTCCCAGCGCTTCGCCGCGGCGTTCCAGGCCTCTCCCGAGTTCGGATAGGCAACGAGGGTCTGGTCCATCGCGCTGTGCAGTGTGCCGAGGAGCCCCGGGGCCAGGGTTGGGGGAACGCAGTTGATGCCGATCCCCACGATGCGCTCGTGGTCGAGCTCCCTCGCCACTTCGACGACCGGTGTGCCATCGCTGATGTGGGCGTCGTCGCGCGCGGTGAACGTGAACCAGGCGTGGGCCCCTGGAGTCTCGTCGAGGAGCCTCAACAGCACTCGCGCCTCGGCGCGAGATGGGATGGTCTCGCAGGCGAGCAGATCGGAGCCCGCGCTTGCGAGAAGGGCGAAGCGCTCTGCATGAAAACCGTAGAGACCCGCTTCGTCGAGGTCGTAGCGTCCCGTGTACTCCGAGCCGTCGGCGAGGGCGGCGCCGTACGGTCCGATGCTCGCTGCCACGAGAGGGCGCCGCCGTCCGGGCGGAGCCGTTCGCGAGAAGGCGTCCCGCGCCTCCCGCGCCAGGTCGACCGATGTGCGCAGGCGCTCACGGGCCTCTTCGGCGCCGACACCGCGGCGGCGGAAGCCCTCGAGCGTCGCCTGGTAGCTGCTGCTCACGACGCAGTCGGCGCCCGCCTCGAGATAGGCTGCGTGCACGTCGGCGATCGCCGCGGGAGCATCCAGGAGCAGTCGGGCCGACCAGAGCGCCCCGGTCAGGTCGTGGCCGCGGGCTTCCAGCTCCGTCGACAGACCCCCGTCGAGAATGACGAGGCCCTGGTCGTCCAGGAGCGCGCTCAGTGGATCGGGGGTGGCCACCGCGGTGCCAGTGCCTCGCTTCGGTCGGCTAGGTCGTGCCGACCAGCCGACCCCGCACTGCGGTGACGATGGCCTCGAACCGGGGGTCGCCGCGGAGCGGAGCCAGGTCGGGGTCGTCGAAGATCAAGGCGCGCGCCCAGCCCGCGTCGATGGCCTCACGCACACGCTCGAGGGCTCTCTTCCTGTCTCCTGCCCCGGCCTCCACACAGGCAAGCTGGTAGAGGTCGGTTCCGACACGCGGATGGTCGGGGGCGAAGGTCTTCCGGCGAATGGCCAGGGCCCGTTCGTAGCCCGATCGCGCCCCCGCGTGGTGGCCTTCGATCGCCTCCAGGTACGCGAGGGACTCCAGGCAGCGAGCCACCTCCACGTGCTCGGCTCCGTAGGCGTTTTCGGTGATGGTCAGAGCCCTCTCGTAGAGGCGCCGGGCGCCTTCCGGGTCGCCAGTGCGGCGAAGGTGGGCGCCAAAGGACCGCAGACTCCACGCCACGTCCGGATGATCCGGCCCCAGCGCTCTCTCACGGATGGCCAGTGAACGTTCGAAGAGTGGCCGCGCGGCCTCGTAGTCGCCCTCCAGGGAGTGGACGATCTCCAGCTTCGTGACCGGGAAGGCCACGAAGAGGTGGTCCGGTCCCAGGGCCTTCTCCTGGACTGCCAGCGACCGCTCGAAGAACGGTCTGGCGGTCTCGCGGTCTCCGGTCAGCAGGTGGACGCGATCGACCTCGTGAAGCGCCCAGCCCACCAAGGGATTGTCCGGGCCGTAGGATCGCTCGCGGATCGTCAGGGATCTCTCCAGGGCCGAGCGGGCCTTCTCGTACTCCTCCGTGTCGAGAAGCACGATCCCCAGGGAGTACAGCGGGTGAGAGACGTTCGAGTTGTTCGGTCCCAGCGTTTTCTCGTGGATGGCCACGGCATGCTCGAGGTGGGATCGGGCCAGACCGTACTCGCCACTCCTCCAGAGCACGAAGCCGAGGCTGGTGAGGCTGAATGCCACCTGCGGGTGGTCCGGGCCATAGGCGGCCTCGCGTATCTCCAGGGCGCGCTCCAGGGACGCGCGCGCGCCCGGGTAGTCGCCGCTCCAGTACTGAAGCCAGCCGAGAGAATGAGTGCTCACGGCGACGTCCGGATGATCGTCACCCGGAAGCGCGCTCCGCATCGCCAGGGACCCCTCCAGCAGCAGTCGGGCCTCATCGTAGCCGCCGATCTGTGTGTACACACTGCCGATGGCCGCCATGAGCCGTGCGCGCTCCAGGGGCTGATCGGCGAGATCGCGGTCGAGGCGACTCGCTCCGCGGTCGAGCATGTCCCGCACCGACAACGTCGGGCCCAGACCGGCGTCCGGGTGGAGGTCCTCGAACATCCGCACCAGGAACTCCGAGACCTGCCGCGCGCGCGCGGCCTCCCGCCGCGCCTGGAGCAGGCCGATGCTGGTGCCGGCGATCGCGATCAGCAAGGCGGCGATGACCGCCGCCGATGCGGCCACGCCCAGCCGGTGCCGCCGCACGAACTTCCGCACCCGGTACGCCGTGCTGGGAGGGCTGGCCACGATCGGCTCGTCGCGAAGGTGTCGCTCGAGATCCGCCGCCAGCTCCGCCGGCGAGCCGTAGCGCCGGGTGCGGTCCTTCTCCAGCGCCTTCATCGTGACCCAGTCCAAGTCGCCCCGCAGACCACGGGCCAGGGCCGGCAGATTTGTGCTGCGGCTGCTGGCTGCCGTCCGGGCGGCGCCGCCCATGCCGCTTACCCGGGTGCTTGGGCGGGCGGGCTCCTTCTCGCGAATCGTGCGCCGCATCTCGTCGAAGCCCACCTCGCGCAGCTCCCGGGGATCGAAGGGCCGGGCACCCACCAGGAGCTCGTAGAGCACCACCCCCAGCGAGTAGACGTCGGTGCGGGTGTCGATATCCAGACCCGTCATCTCCGCCTGCTCCGGGCTCATGTACTCGGGGGTGCCGATCCACTGGCCCAGCTGGGTGAAGAGCGTGCGCTCGGTCAATCGCATCGAGGTTGCCTTGGCCACACCGAAGTCGATGATCTTGGGAACGGGTCTTCCGTCCTCGATCGCCACCAGGATGTTGGGCGGCTTGATGTCTCGGTGGATCACTCCTTTCTGGTGGGCGTGCTGGACGCCGTGGCAGACCTGGATGAACAACCCCAGGCGCTCCTCGACGCTGAGCCGGTGCGTGTCGCAGTAGGCGGTGATGGGAATGCCCGCAACGTGCTCCATCGCGAAGTAGGGCCGGCCGTCCTCCGTCGCCCCCGCGTCGTACACCCGGGCGATGTTCGGGTGGCTCATGAGCGCCAGGGCCTGGCGCTCGGATTCGAAGCGGGCCAGGACCTCCTCGCTGCTCATGCCCCACTTCACGAGCTTGATCGCGACGCGTCGCTTGACCGGCTTCTCCTGCTCGGCCTCGTAGACCTCGCCCATGCCGCCCTCGCCCAGCTTCTGCAGCAGCCAGTAGGGGCCCACGTTGCGTGGAGGGGCGGGCTTCGTGGGGCGGACCGTGGTGGGGGCTTCGATCAGAGACGACGAGCCCCTCTCGTCGTGGTGAGCCAGGAGCGACTCCACCTCTCGACGGAGATCCTCGTCGCTCTCGCAGGCTTCCTGGAGGAAGGAGCGCCGCTTTTCGGGTGGGCGGTCGAGAGCGGCCAGGAAGAGCTCCCTTGCTCGAGCGTCCCGATCACCTCCCACGCGTCACCTCCCCCGAGCGGTCATTGTAGCCGGGCACGACGCGAGCTCGGGCCTATGGGTCCTGCACGCAAAGTACGGGCCCGCAAGAGAGACGCTCTAGAATGACCGCACCCATGCGCGAGAGGCCCGCTTCGGATGCCTGGCAGGTGTCGATCGACACGGGCGGTACCTTCACGGACTGCGTTGCCCGGGATCCGGAAGGCCGCCGACATCATGCCAAGGTGCTGAGCAGCTCAGCGCTTCGTGGACGAGTCTTGGCGGCACACGACTCGACGCACCTGCGAGTGGACGTCGCCTGGTCGGCCCCGCGGGACTTCGTCCGAGGCTTCTTGTTTCGTCCGTTGGGTGGGGCGCGGTGGGAGTCGGAGGTCGTCTCCCACGACCCCGAAACAGAAATCCTCGAGTGCGCTGACCCCATGTCCGCGGCGCCGGAGACCGGCTCCGCCTTCGAGCTCGTTTCGCCTGAGGAGGCGCCCCTTCTCGCCGCGCGGCTGGTGACCGGGACCCCAACCGGTGCCGCCCTCCCACCTCTCGCCATGCGCCTGGCCACCACTCGTGGCACCAACGCGCTTCTCGAGCGGCAGGGCGAGCCCGTCGCCTTCTTCGTCACCCGCGGGTTCGGCGACCTCCTGCGCATCGGGACCCAGCAGCGCAGCGACCTGTTTTCACTCGTCGTGCACAGGCCCGAGCCGCTCTACGCAGACGTCATCGAGGTGCCCGAGCGGATCGGGGCCGATGGATCGGTGATCGAGCGCCTGAAGCTCGGGACGCTCCGCCCCGCCATCGAGCGCGCGCGAGACGCGGGCGTGCGGGTCGCCGCCATCGCGTTGCTGAATTCCTACCGGAACCCTGGGCACGAGGAGCGGCTTCGCGACGTGTTGTTGGAGTTCGGATTCGAGCACGTGTCGGTCTCGAGCGATCTGGCTCCCCGGATCCAGGTCCTGCCCCGGGCCGAGACGGCGGTGATCGACGCGTACCTGACGCCCGTCATTCGCGGGCTCCTGGACCGGGTCGGCGACGGTCTCCCAAAGGGGACGCTCCACGCCATGACGAGTGCGGGAGGGCTGGTCCGGGCCGGGTCGTTCAGACCGAAAGACAGCCTGCTGAGCGGACCAGCCGGAGGCGTCGTCGGCGCGGCTGCCGTGGCCCGCCGCTCGGGACTCAGCCGGATTCTCACGTTCGACATGGGGGGCACGAGCACCGACGTGGCCCGGTTCGACGGAGACTACGAGTACCAGTTCGAGCACCGGGTGGGGGAGGCCCACCTGCTCGTGCCCGCTCTCGCCATCGAGAGCGTGGCGGCCGGTGGGGGCTCGATCTGCGGGGTCGCCTCGACGGGGCTGTTCGTCGGGCCGCGCAGTGCCGGTGCCGACCCTGGCCCGGCCTGCTACGGCGCCGGAGGCCCGCTCACCCTCACGGACGTGAACCTGCTTCTTGGCCGTCTCGCTCCGGAGCGCTTCGCGATTCCCGTCGACGCTGGTCCGGCCCGAGAGTGCCTGGACGAGGTGCTCGCGCGCTTGCGAAAGGAGACCGGGGAGGTCGCCGACCCCGACGGGCTGCTGGAAGGATTCCTGGAGATTGCGAACGAGCGCATGGCCGATCCGATCCGTGCCGTGTCTCTCCGCCGGGGGTACGACCCCGTCGACTACGCGCTCGTGGCCTTTGGTGGCGCCGGTGGTCAGCACGCGTGCGCGGTGGCGGAGAGGCTGGGCGTCGAGACGGTGCTCGTCCCCGCGGACGCCAGCCTGTTGAGCGCCGAGGGTCTGGCCGTTGCCGTGGTGGAGCGCATCGAGGAGCGCCAGGTGCTCGATGCGCTGCCCGACGTGGAATCGAGCGTGCCCGCCTGGATCAGGGAGCTCGAGCAACGCGCCAGGGCCGCGGTCGAGGCGGAGGGCGTGGCGAGTCGCGACGTCGCGGTCCGACGACGCATCGCCCAGCTGCGGTTCCTGGGCCAGGACGCGACGCTCTCGATCGAGCTCGTCGAGGGCGAGTCGCTTCGCGATCTGTTCGAGAGCCGGTACCGCGAAGAGTTTGGCCATCGTCCCGAGGGGCGGCCCGTCGAGCTGGAGTCGCTCCGGGTCGTGGCGTCGTCGCGAGCCCCGGGCCCGGCGGCCGCGGGGACGGCGTCGGAGGTGGCGGAGGCCGAGCCGGCCGGGCAGCAGCGAGCGCGGTTCTCGGGGCGGTGGGTCCACGCCCCCGTCTACGAGCGGTCCCGCCTGTCCCCGGGCGCCAGGCTCCGCGGCCCGGCCCTGATCGTCGAGGAGCACTGCGCCACCGTGGTCGAGACGGGGTGGACCGCCGGGGTCGACGGCGAGCGAGCGATCCTGATGCACCGGGCCAAGGAGGCTCCCGGCATCACCGAGTCCCATCGGACCTCATCGGCGGCAGTGGAGCTGGAGCTGTTCACCAGCCGTTTCGGCGCCCTCGTCGAAGAGATGGGGGAGCAGCTGCGCCGCACAGCTGTCTCCACCAACGTCAAGGAGCGTCTCGATTTCTCGTGTGCGCTGCTGGACCCCGAGGGCCAGCTCGTGGTGAACGCGCCCCACATTCCCGTGCACCTCGGCTCGCTGGGGCTCTGCGTGCGCAGCCTCGGCGAGGTTGTCGAGATGCGACCCGGCGACGTCATCGTGACCAACCATCCTCGCTTCGGGGGCTCGCATCTGCCCGACGTGACGGTGGTGACCCCGGCCCACTCGACCTCGGGAGAGCTCCTGGGGTACCTGGCGAGCCGCGCCCACCACGCCGAGCTCGGCGGCATCCGGCCGGGCTCGATGCCCCCCGACGCCACCCGGCTGGCCGAGGAGGGTGTGGTCATTCCCCCCACGCACCTCGTCCACGCCGGGGTGGCCCGATGGGAGACGATGCGCCGGATTCTCCTCGATGCGCCGTACCCGAGCCGCAGCCCGGAGGACAACCTCGCCGACCTGCGCGCCGCGGTCGCGGCGAACCACCGCGGGGCCCTGGCGCTGCGTGAGCTGTGCGCACGCCACGGGGCTCGGAAGGTGCGGGGGATGATGGACGCCCTCGGCGCACAGGCCGCTCGGTGTGTGCGCACGGCCCTCGAGCGTCTCGGATCCGGGCGGTACGAGGCCGAAGAGCACCTGGACGACGGCACGCCGCTCAGGGTTCGCATCGACGTGGCCGACGGGGCCGCCCGCGTCGACTTCACGGGAAGCGGAGGCGTCCACCCGGGCAACCTGAACGCGACGCCTGCCATCGTCAGGAGCGTCGTGCTCTACGTGGTGCGCCTGCTCGTTCGCGAGCCCCTGCCTCTCAACGAAGGTCTGCTGCGCGCCGTGTCCCTGACGATCCCCGGAGGCCTCTTGAGCCCGCTGTTTCCTGACGACCCGAGAGATGCCCCGGCGGTCGTCGGCGGAAACGTGGAGACCTCTCAGCGGCTCGTCGACACCTTGATGAAGGCGCTGGGAATGGCGGCCTGCAGCCAGGGGACGATGAACAACGTCACCTTCGGGACGTCGGCCTTTGGCTACTACGAAACGGTCTGCGGCGGCTGTGGCGCGCTGCCGGACCGGGACGGCGCCAGCGCGGTGCACAGCCACATGACCAACACGAGGATCACCGACCCTGAGATCCTCGAGCACCGCTACCCTGTTCGAGTCGAGCGCTTCGCGGTCCGCCGGGGCTCGGGGGGCGCGGGGCGGTTCCGCGGCGGCGACGGGATCGTCCGAGAGCTGGTGTTCACCGACGAGATGTCGCTTTCGATTCTGAGCCAGCACCGCCGAGAGGGCCCGTACGGTCTCGAGGGCGGCGAGGCGGGACGCCCCGGGCGGCAGCGGCTCGTGCGTGCCAGCGGGGAAGAGGATGAGCTCGATCCGATCGACGGCCGTGACGTGAACGCCGGCGATCGGCTCATCCTGGAGACGCCGGGCGGCGGAGGCTACGGCCCGCCCGAGGAAACGGGTGGCGGAGAGGCCACGTGATTCTGGGAGAGAATGATGCTCGGGGGAGGAAGGAGAGGTGTGATGACGGCATTTCGAAACTACACGTCGCCTGCGCGACCCAGCGTGAAGGAGCTCTACCGGCTCAATCACGAGAGCCAGACCCTGGATTTCGTGAAGGCTAAAGAGAAGGAGTATCTCCCGCCGAGTCGCAAGGAGATGGGTGTCTGGGAGGCGATCGAGTGGCTCGGCTCGATCGTCGACGACAGCGACCCCGACACGGACCTGTCCCAGATCGAGCACGCCCTCCAGACCGCCGAGGCCATCCGCGCGGACGGTCATCCCCGGTGGTTCGTCGTGACGGGTTTTATCCACGACCTGGGAAAGGTGTTGTGCTCGTTCGACGAGCCCCAGTGGGCCGTCGTCGGCGACACCTATCCGGTGGGATGCGCGTTCTCGGACAAGATCGTGTATCCGGAGCTCTTTGCCGGGAACCCGGACACTCGCGTGCCCGAGTACCAGACGCGGCTGGGAATCTACGAGGAGGGCTGCGGCCTCGAGAACGTCCGCATGTCGTGGGGCCACGACGAGTACCTGTACCACGTCGTGAAGGACCGCCTGCCCGTCGAAGCCCAGTACATGATCCGGTACCACTCCTTCCATGCGGCGCACCGCGAAGGGGCCTACGGCTACCTCATGAACGATCGCGACCGGGAGATGTTCGAGTGGGTTCGCGCCTTCAATCCCTACGACCTCTACTCCAAGAGCCCGACGCCGCCGGATCACGAGGCTCTCGAGCCGTTCTATCGGGAACTGGTCGACGAGTTCTTTCCTGGCCCATTGCGCTGGTGAGATAGACTCCCGCTGACCGGACGCTCGGTCGGCGCCATGATCCTTTGGCGAGCCGTCAAATAGACACGGATGGGAGGAAAACGATGAACAACAAACTCAAGCGCCGGGATTTCATTGATCTGTCGGCCGGAGCCCTGATGGCCTCCGCGGTCCGGCCGAAGAGCGCGGCAGCCCAGGCCGGGTCGTCACGCCCCATCCGGCTGGGCTTCGTGGGTGTCGGCGACCGCGGCTCCTATCACCTGGACATTGCCCTGGGGATCGAGGGTGTCGAGGTTCCGGCCGTCTGCGACATCAACCCCGCGGTGCTCCACCGGGCCAAGCGCTGGATCGAGGAGTCGGGCCGGCCGACGCCCCGCCTCTACGGGCGGGGCCGCACGGATTTCGAGCGGCTTTGCGCGGAAGAAGACCTGGACGCCGTCATCTGCGCCACGTCGTGGAAGCCTCACGCCGCCATCATGCTCGCGTCCATGCGGAACGGGAAGAACGCGGTCTGCGAGGTCCCCCTCATCCAGACGCTGGAGGAGGCGTGGGAGATCGTGGAGACCCACGAGAGCACCGGCAAGTGGGCCACCCTGGGATTCAAGAGCGTCAACTCCACGTTCACCAACATCGTTCACCAGGGCATCCTCGGGGACATCATCCACTGCGAGGCCGGCTATGTGCACGATCTGCGGCTGGTCAAGTTCGACCCGGAGCGGGAGCCCTGGCGGCTGCATCACTCCGTCCATCGCAACGGAAACCTGTACCCCGACCACCCGACGTGCCGCTTTCTGCCGGTGATGGACGTCAACCACGGTGACCGCTTCGACCACCTCGTGTCGATGAGCTCCAAGGCGGTGATGCTGAACCAGTACGCGGACCTGTTTTTCGGCCCGGACCACCCGTACGCGACCCAGGAGATGAAGCAGGGCGACTACAACTGCACGCTCCTCGGGACCGCCAAGGGCAAGATGTACACGCTGAACTTCGACACCAATACCCCGCACCCCCGGGGACTGACCCGGATCCAGGGGACCAAGGGCGTCTTCTTCAGCAGCCGGGGGATCGGGGCGTACATCTATCGCGAGGGGATCAGCCCGGAGCACCGGTGGGAGCCGGCGGAGGAGTTCCTGAAGGAGCACGAGCACCCTCTCCAGAAGGCCTACGAGCCCCCCCCGCGAGACGCCATCCGCGGGCACGGAGGAGGCGAGAGGGGCACGCCGTTCAGCTGGCACCGGCTGATCCTCGCTTTGCGCGAGAACCGGATTACCGACTTCGACGTCTACGACTCGGTGACGTCGAGCGCGATCATTCCGCTCACCGAGGCGTCGGTGGCGAAGGGCAGCGAGCCCATCGACTTCCCAGACTTCACGAAGGGAAAGTGGAAGGAAAGACAGCCCGTCGAGGTCGCCTACCACGCCCAGAAGAGCTAGCCAAGAACGGCCGCCCGCACGAGGCCCAGAGGCGACCGACGCCGTCGCAGGAGGCACAGCCATGAGGTCCGAAACCGTCCGGGATCCCCAATCTGCCGAGGCTGCGCCCGCTGCGCCCCGTCCCGGCTCGAGACCGATCAGGCTCGGCTTCGTCGGAATAGGAGGCCGGGGTTCATACCACCTGGACTCCGCGCTCGGAATCGAGGGCGTGGAGGTCCCCGCGCTCTGCGAGATCAAGGACGATCGGCTCCAGCGCGCCCGAAGCTGGGTCGAGCAGGCGGGCCAACCGACGCCCCGTCTGTACGGGCGGGGAGACATGGACTACGAGCGGATGTGCGCCGAGGAGGAGCTCGACTGCGTGATCTGCGCCACTCCCTGGAAGTGGCACACGCCGGTGTGCCTGGCGGCAAACGCCAACGACAAGCACGCGGTTAGCGAGGTGCCCATCGTCCTGACGGTCGAAGAGGCCTGGCAGCTCGTCGAAAGCTACGAGAAGACGAAGCGGTGGTCGACCCTGGGCCTGGAGAATCGCCTGGTCGACAACGAGGGGTCGATGTTCATGGCGGTCGTCCACATGATCCGCCAGGGAGTGCTCGGCGACCTGATTCACGCCGAGTGCGGCTACGTCCACGACCTGCGTAAGGTGAAGTTTCCCGGCGGGACCGAGCCCTGGCGCCTGCAGCACTCGATCGACCGCAACGGCAACCTCTACCCAGACCACCCGTTGAACCGGGCGATGGTCGCGATGAACATCAACCACGGCGACCGATTCGACCACGTCGTGTCGATGAGTTCCCGGTCGGGAGTGCTGAACGAGTACGCGGCCGAGCGGCTCGGGAAGGACCACCCGTTGGCGACGAAGCCGATGGCGCTGGGCGACTCCAACACCACGCTCATCCGATCGGCCGGCGGAAAAATGATCACCCTGAACTTCGACACGAACACCCCGCACCCGCGCGGGTTCGTCCGATACCAGGGCACGAAGGGCGTCTTCTTCCAGAGCCGGGGAATGGGCGACCCCCGGATCTATCTCGACGGGGTCAGCCCGGAGAGCCATCGCTGGGAATCCGCGGTGAAGTACCTGGAAAAGTACGAGCATCCCGTGGTCAAGGCATACGATCCGCCGGCTCGCCCGTCGCTGCGAGGACACGGAAGCCGGATGACGAAGACGCCGCTGACCTGGCGTCTGCTCGTCCAGGCGCTGCGTGAGGGTCGCCAACCGTTCTTCGACGTGTACGACTCGGTGACGTCGAGTGTCGTGTCCCCTCTCAGCGAGAAATCGGTTGCGGACCGCAGCAGGCCTGTCGAGGTGCCGGACTTCACCCGCGGCCAATGGAAGACCAGCGCCCCGATCAAGTTCGGCTAGCGCACCTATCGAATGGCCTCGCCGCCAAATCAACCCAGGGGGTTGTCATGACACATTCCCGACGCGACTTCTTCAAGGGCGGGCTCGGCTTCGGCCTCGGCGCCGCCGTGCTGCCGGCGGCCTGTTCTCAACCGCCGGCCACCGAGGAGGAAGCAGGGTCACAGCTCCCCTTGATGGACTTCGAGCCCCGGAGCATGCTCGTGACCGAGGAACACTCCGTCGAGAGCGCTCGCTATCCCGTTATCGACATGCACACCCACGTGTCGTCGCTGTTCCGGAGGACCCCGACGGAAGGCCATCCGCTGCAGGGTTCGGCCACCGAACGGCTGGACCAGATCGTTCGGTGGATGGACGAGCTGAACCTGCAGACGCTCGTGAACCTCACCGGCGGGGCGGGTGACGCCCTCGCCGAGACCATGAGCAGCGTGGTGAACAAGCACCCCGGACGAATCATCACGTGCACGGTGCCGTCGTACGACAAGCTGGACGAACCGGACTATCCCACCTGGCAGGCGGACGAGCTGGGCCGGGCCAAGGAGGCCGGTGCCATCGGCCTGAAGATCTCCAAGACCCTCGGGCTCTATCTGCGCGAAGGCGGGTTCCGGGAGTCCGAGAGGGAGGAGGGCCAGAAGGGTCCCCTGGTGAAGATCGACGACCCTCGCCTCGACCCGATGTGGGATGCGGCTGGCCAGCTCGGGCTGCCGGTCTTCATCCATGTGACCGATCCCGACGCCTTCTTCACGCCCACCGACCAGTTCAACGAACGCTGGGAGGAACTGGGCAACCATCCCAGGTGGTCGTTCTACGGCGAGGATTTCCCGGAGAAGGCCGAGCTTCTGGAGGCCCGCAACCGCGTGATCGAGCGGCACCCGAGCACCACCTTCGTCGGCCTCCACGTCGGCAACCATTCCGAGGACCTGGACGACGTCTCGTCCTGCCTGGACCGCTATCCGAACTTCAATGTGGAGATCGGAGCCCGGCTGGGCGAGCTGGGCCGGCAGCCGCGTCGCAGCCGCCGGTTCTTCGAGGAGTACCCGGATCGGATCATGTTCGGGACGGACGCGTCGCCCAACGGCACCTCCGTCCCGCAGCAGGACTTGGAGCCGAACATGTTCCAGCTCTACTTCCGATTCCTCGAGACGCTGGACGAGTACTTCGACTACGCTCCCAGCCTGACGCCGCCCCAGGGACGCTGGAAGATCTACGGGATCGGCCTGCCGGACGAGATTCTCGAGAAGGTGTACCACGACAACGCCGCGCGGATCCTGGGCCTCGACATGCTCTGACGAGGAGAACATGGGTCGCTGTCGGAGCCGGGCCATCCCTCGTCTCTCGTAGCGAGTTGACCCGGACCGGTTTGGCGCCGAAGATGGATGCCGTGAGCGCCGAGTCCGGGGCAGGCGGGGCCGCTTCGCGGCGGTCGTCAGTACTCGTCGCGACGAGCGACTCTGCGACTCGCGATCTGCTCCGCCGGATTCTCCACGTCGGCTCCGTGGACCTCGTCGATGCGGCGGACGGCGTCGAGGCCATGGCGCTGGCCGCCGCCTCGACCTCGACCTCATCGTTCTCGATGCGTTTCTGGCGGTGATGGACGGCATCTCGGTCTGCGGCCGCATCCGCACGCTGACCGACGTCGACCAGCCTCTCATCCTCATGGTGGGTCTGATCTCCGAGCGGGCGGTGGAGGTGGCCCTGTCGGTCGGCGCCGACGAGACGCTCGCGAAGCCGCTCAACCCGGCACTCATTCGAAACCGCACCCGGGCGCTTCTGACCCGCCGACGGGAGATGAAGCGGCTGGGGCTCCTCGAGCGCGCACTCGAGGCGGCCCCGGTGGGGATGACGCTCCTGGACGCCCGCTCCTCCGAATACTCGGTGACCCACGTCAACAAGGCTTTTCTCGAGCTCACGGGCCACTCCTCCAAGGAGATCCTCGGCCGTAACCTGCGGCTCCTGATGGGCGCCGATACCGACCTGCCGACGATGACGGGGCTGCGCGACGCGATGGCGGAGGGTCGCTCGTCCCGGGTTCTGCTGAAGAACTATCGCAAGGACGGCGAGGCGTTCTGGAACGACCTGGCGACGGCGCCGGTTCTCGACGCCGCGGACCGACTCACCCACTACGTCGCCGTCCAACACGATGTCACGTCGCTCGTGGAAGCGCCGGCTCACAAGTCGGCCCGGGAGATCGAGGAGGCCGTCCTCGATCGCACCCGCGACCTCGAGTCCACGCTGGTGAGTGTCGAAAGACGGCGACGCTTCGCGGAGACGATCCTCAACAGCATGGTTTCCGCGATCCTCACGACTGACGCGGGCGGGCGCATCACGTTCGCGAACCTCGCGGCGCTCAGGACGCTCGGAGCCAGCGTCGCCGACTGTGTGGGCCGATCGGTGGTGGAGCTGTTCGCTCACAACGAGGGCGTGGCCGAGGTCGTCGCCGGAACCGTCCCGCCTCATGCCGAGCACCGCCTCGATTTTGCCGTGACGACCCCGGGTGGTGCGCGCATCTACCTCGGAGTCTCGATCATCCGTCCCCCCGCCGAGTTCCGTGAAGAGGTGGGGCTGATCTTCATGTTCCGAAATCTGGCCGAGACCGTCCTGGACGAGGATGATCCCCGCCTGACGGAGCTGGGCGACACTCGGCCGCCCTCGGGCCCGCCCGGGGCGCACGGGGAAGCCGGGCTCGAGGAGCTGGAGCTGGATTCGGAGGCCCCTGCCGCGGAGGTCACTCCCCTCGACGAGGATCCGACGGTCCGACCGGACCGCACGGCCCCGTCCGAAGTGCAGGCGGCACGCCGTCGGATGCTGCTGAGCCTCCGCTACACCGAGCCCGCCGGCCTGGTGCGGTCCGTGGTCGACAAGCTGAAGTTCGAGCGAGCGGGCGACGGCCCGTTCGTGAAGGTCTCAGCGTCGGACGACGTGCCGGAGGTGCTCCTCGACCGCCAGCAGGCAAGCGAGGCGCTGAACATCCTCCTGACGAACACGCTCGACCGCTGCCCCGATCCCTCCGAGGTTCGGGTTCGCGTCTCGAAAACCGAAACGGCGGGTGAGCGGGGAGGCCATCCCACTCCCGCGGCGCAGATCGAGATCCTCTACCGCCGCGCCATCATCACAAGCCAGGACCTGAGTCCCGAAGAGGATGGCGATCGCCCGGCGTACCGCCGGACGGATCTGGACTCGGCCGAGAAGCTGATCGAGGCCAACGGAGGGCGGCTCATTCGCCCTCGCCGCGACGCCGAGGAGCAGGCGCTGACGGTGCTGCTCCGGGCCGCGCGCTGATCTGGAGATTTCGACGATGACGAATGCTCGAACCCTGTTTCTGGCGGGCGCTTTTGTGCTCTCTTCCCAGGTCCTGCCTGCGGACGTCGACGTCGAGTACATCGCTCACGCGTGTTTCGTGGTGACGTCTCCGGAGGGCACGCGAGTGGCGATCGACCCCTACAACTCCTCGCGCTGGCTGGGGTACCACTTTCCCGACTCCGTGGAGGCGGACCTCGTGCTGGTCACGCACCCGCACTACGATCACGACGCCTCGTACTATTGGGGCAATTCAACGCCCGTCTTTCGCGAGCCGGGGCGCGCTCGGGTCGGCGATGTCGAGCTGCTGGGTGTCGAAGGGCGTCACGCGGGCCCCTACGGGAAGGAGTTCGGACAGAAAAACACGATCTGGCTTCTGGACGCCGGGGGGGTTCGCATCGCCCACCTCGGAGACAACGGTCCCCTGACCGAAGCCAACGTGCGGGAGCTGGGGCGGGTCGACGTCCTCATGGTCCCCGCCGACGGAGACGACCACATCTTGAAGAAGGACGAGATTGCCGCCATCCGTCGGCAGCTCGGTGAGCCGCTCGTCATCCCGATGCACTATCGGCTCGACGGTCTGAGGGGACTTCCCCGGTCCATCGGCCCCATCGATCCGTGGCTCGCCGGCCAGCCCGGTGTCGTGCGACTCGACTCGAACATGGCCCGGCTCTCCCGGGCAAAGGACCCGAATCGCAAGGTGCTGGTGTTCTCCCGCTCGCCCGAGCTCGTTCCCTGGTCGGACGCACTCGCGGCCGCGTGGGAGGCGCTCGGAGCGGCCCAGAAGATCATGGCCGATCCTTCCCGGGCCCCGGAGGCAGCCGTCCTCGTGAAGCAGGCGGCTGACTCCGCGGACGGCATCGTGTTCTCGTTTCAGTGGGCCCGCGTGCTCGACCAGTCACGGAGAACGACCGAGGCGATCCGTGTGCTGGAAGGGGCCCTCGTCCAGGCGGGCCGGGACGACTGGGAGTACCGCATGCGCGCCCGGTCCCTGCTCGCCCAGCTGTACGTCAAGGCGGGGCGGACCGGAGATGCCGCGGCCCAGTACCGCCTCGTCCTGGACCGAAGCTACCGCCTCGATCTCATCGAGAAGGCAAACGCCTTTCTGGGGGAGTGAGCGCTCCTCGAGACGACTGTCAGTCCTTCAACTGCTCCAGGATGGCGAAGTCTCCCGGGTTCCAGGACTGGGCAATGATGTAGAACCGATCGCCGATGCGCTTCAGCACGGCGTTGTGGATGTGCTGGAACCGGTCGAGGCCCAGCTCCTCCTTGGGCCACACTTCCGAGACGACCCGATCCCCGCTCAGCACGTAGATCGGCGCGCCCTTCTCCCGATCCGGTCCGTGAAGGGCCCCCACCACGGCGTAGCCGTCCACGTAGTCGATGTCGCAAGGGAACGAGCCCGCCGGCAGCTCGAGCGTCGAGAGGTAGTGGCCGTATCGCGTGAAGCGGTCCACCTCGGCGTGGGGCCGGTCGGCCACCTCGACCCGGGTGCCATCCACCACCGTCACGCCATGACCCGTGCCGAGCTGGCCGGGGCCGGTGCCCCGCCCGCCGAAGGCGAGGTCATGCCACGTGAGGGCGAGGGGTGAGCGTCCGGTGACTCGTGCGGTGAGGACCCAGTCGAGGTCCGAGTAGCCCGTTGTGACGTACAACCATCCCCCGAGATGATCGACGTCCGTGGGCGTGAAGCGGCCTCCGTTCTTGAAGTAGTCGTTCACCTGGGACCGGCCCAGGTCCTCCGCGCCGGTCGGGGCCTCGAGAGTGTGGATGAGCCGCCCTGCCAGCGTCGTCGTGAAGACCCGGCCCGCATCGTTGGCCGGGAAGCTCAAGTAGGGGGTTCCGTCCTCGGTCTGCCACAGCGTGGTGTTGTGCAGGTTGGTGTCGCGCAGAGTCGGGTCCGTCTCGATCAGGCGGATCGTGTGAAGGTCGGGGCTGATCTGAAGGATCCCCGCCCCGGGGAGCGCGAAGTAGGTCTCCCCCCGACCGGGCCGGTGATCGACCGCGAATCCGCCATGCGCCGCCTCCAGAACCGCCTGGGCCTCGGCCGGCAGGCGGTCGCTGGTGTAGAGGACGCGGAACTTCATCTCGCCCTGGCCGCTGACGAGCCCTTCGGTAGCCCCGCGCTGCGAGGGCCGCGCGCGGTGGGTCTCCCGAGCAGTCGAACGGTGGGGAGAGTGGGCCTCGGCGGTCGGGGCCAGAAGCGCCGTTCCCATGACCAACGTCAAGAACGTCGAAGGACATTTCATCCGATCGACTCCTCTCCGACCCCTGCTGTCTGAGGTCCCGTGTGCACTGTATTCTAGGCGAACGAGGGCCCCGGGCGCGACGCCCACACCGGATCACTGTAGAATCCTCGTTTCGCCCACGCCACGCTCCTCGCAGGGTGCGGGGTCGGTTGCGCGACAGAACCGCGGAGGCCTCCGGAGACACGATGAAGAACCTCAAGCTCGCTGCTCGCGAGGCTCGGAGCCGCACGGTGGTCAATGCCGGCGGGGTCGAGATCGGGCGTGGCTTCGTCATCATGGCCGGGCCCTGCGCCGTCGAGAGCGAAGAGCAGACCGTCCAGGCCGCACGAGCGGTGAAGGCCGCCGGGGCCGACATTCTCCGGGGAGGGGCGTTCAAGCCTCGGACCTCGCCCTACGCATTCCAGGGCCTGGGCATGGCGGGTTTGAAGATCCTGGCCACGGCTGCCGCCGAGACCGGGCTGCCGGTGATCACCGAGGTCCTGGATCCCCGGGACGTCGAGTGGGTGGCCGAGTACGCCGACGTCCTCCAGATCGGTACCCGCAACATGCAGAACTTCTCTCTTCTCAAGGAGGTCGGCCGCGCCCGCAAGCCCGTCATGCTCAAGCGGGGGATGTACGCGACCCTCGAAGAGTGGCTGAACTGCGCCGAGTACATCCTCGGGGAGGGCAACCCCGACGTCATACTGTGCGAGCGCGGGATCCGCTCCTTCGAGCCGTACACGAGGAACACGTTGGACCTGTCCGCCGTCCCGGCCCTGGCCGAGCTCACGCACCTGCCCGTCATCGTCGATCCGACCCACGCCACCGGTCGCGTGAGCCTGATCGCTCCGATGAGCCGGGGGGCGCTGGCGGTGGGGGCCCACGGCCTCATGGTCGAGGTGCACCCCAACCCCAGCGAGGCGCTGTGCGACGCGAAGCAGGCCCTCACGATCGACAAGTTCAACAGCTTGATGGGCGAGCTCCGGAGTCTGCAGGCCTTCATGGCCGAGCAGAAGAGCGAAGCCGAGGTGGCGGGATGACGCTTCATGACATCAGACGCAAGGTCGACAAGATCGACCGCCAGCTGCTCGTCCTGCTCCACGAGAGGATGGGGCTCGCGCTCCGCGTCCGCAGGTTCAAGGACGAGGTCCTGGACACCGAGCGCGAGAAGGCTGTGATCGAACGCGCCGGTCGACTCAATCTCGACCTCGTCGAGCCGTCGTTTGGACAGCAGCTCCTCCGGACCATCATCGAAGAGAGCAAGCGGCTCCAGGGCGAGGCCCGCGAGCTCATCGCCTTCCAGGGGGAGCACGGAGCCTACGACGAGCTGGCCGCCCGTCGCCTGGCCCCCGAGGCGGCACACGCCCCCTGCATGGAGTACGCCGACGTATTCCTCGGCGTCGAGGAGGGGTACTTCGACCTGGGCGTGGTGCCGGTGGAGCACTCCCTCGAGGGCTCGGTGACCCAGGTCAACGACCTGCTCACGAAGACGAGCGCCCGCGTCGTGGGCGAGGTCAACGTCTCGGTGAGTCACTGCCTGATGGCCGTGGAAGAAACCGACTACCGGGAGCTTCGCATCGTCTATTCGCATCCCGAGGTGTTGGCCCAGTGTGCGGGCTTCATCGAGCGTCACAAGCTGGAGGCCCGTCCCTTTTACGACACCGCGGGAGCCGCCAAGATGCTGGCCCGGGAGAATCCCCGGGGAGCCGCGGCGATCGCCTCGCCACTGGCGGCGCAGCTCTACGATCTGACGATCCTCAAGGAGGGCATCGACGACGGACCGGCCAGCTCGACGCGGTTCCTGCTCCTCGCGAAAGAGCCACGAGACACGGCAAAAGAGAAGTGCTCGATCATCTTCGCCACGACCCACAAGGCCGGCAGTCTCTTCGACGTGCTGCGTCTGTTCGCCGAGTCGAAGATCAACCTGACACGGATCGCGTCCACGCCGCGGCGCAACGATCCCGGCAACTACACCTTCTTTCTCGACTTCGAAGGCTCCTCCGAGGCCAAGAAGGTGGTCGCGGTGCTCGACGAGATGAAGAAGCGGACGATCGAGCTGAAGTTCCTCGGCAGCTATCCTGTGGACCGCGCCTCGGAACAATCCGCCGGCGACTAGCGGCGCACCGATTTCCCGGTCGTCCCCCGGCTTGTCCTTCGTCCCGGCGGGGTCCTCATGGGGCTGTCGTTAGGGTGGGGGGGGCAATGGACGATCAGGGCCGCCTCCACCGCCGGCGGGAACAACTCCACCACGTCGCCTTCCAGGCGCAGCGTCACGGCGCGGTGGGAGTCGTGGTCGGTCGCGCCGCGGTTGATGATCACGTACGGCACCCCTCTCTCGGCTGCCGCCAGTGGGAAAGATGCCGCCGGGTGGACAGACAGAGTGGAGCCGAGAGCGACGACGAGGTCGCAGGCTCCGGCCGCCGCGCTCGCCCGTTGAAGGTCGTCAGGCCGCAGGCTCTGGCCGAAGCTGATCGTCGCTGGCTTCAGGTATCCACCGCACGGACACAGCGGCGGCGTTCGCGTTTCGGCGAAGCTCTCCATGTGCGCCTCGGGATCGGTGCGCTCGCCGCAGGACACGCACTGGACCTGGCGGTTCGTGCCGTGGATCTCCACCAGCTTTTCGGGAGAGATGCTGGCCGCGGCGTGGAGCCCGTCGATGTTCTGCGTGACGAGCGAGAGGAGCTTGCCTTTCTCCTCGAGAGCCGCCACGGCCCGGTGGGCCGCGTTGGGCTCGGCGTCTCGAAACGACGGCCACGCCTCGAGCTTCTGGTCCCAGTACTCGACCCGCGCCGCCTCGGAGCTCAGGAACGCCTCGTAGTACACCGGCTGCCGCGTCTTCCAGACGCCCTTCGGCCCCCGGAAGTCGCGGATGCCACTTCCAGTGGAGATTCCGGCTCCCGTGAAAACGAGGATTCTCTGGGCCTCTCTGAGGAGCTCGACGATCGGCTCAGGCATGCGATCCATCATCCCTCGACGGGCGGAAGCGTGCCAGTCGCGTAACCGGGCTTCGGAAGCCAGTTCCTGGTGACCATTCGGTGACCACACCCGGCAAGCTCCTCTAGGGAGGGAGCTTTCCAGGCCGCTGCTGATTGGCAGTCAGCAGATCGGCGGTCCTCGTTGCCGTAGACGGAGAGCGTCTCCGCGTAGCTCACCAGGCCCTTCATCGCCAGTCGGAGGTTGACGCCCTCCTCGACAGCCGCCTGGGTCAGCACCCCGGGGCGACCCACCTGCGAGCCGATCAGGACCGCTACCGCGTTGAGCGGCGTGAGACCGGCCACCCCGACCGTCGTCTCGACCTCGGCGAAGCCACGGAGGGCGGCTTCAGCCGCGTCCGCGGCGAGGAGGGCGGGGTGGTCGCGGAGGTTGGTGACATGGGCCTGGTTGGCGACCCGGTTGCGGAGCCGCATCTTCCTCGCGGACAGCATCATCTCGAGGACGTCGAGCTCCGAGACCACGTCGACGAGCCGGGCGGGCGTCAGTCCCCCGAAAAGCCGCCGCACGGAGGAGGCGTCGGTGTGCGGGTCGAAGAGTCGTCGTGCCAGCTCGAGCGGCGGGAGAGCCATGGCCTCCTCGGCCACCTCCGGATCGATCGCGTGGCGCGCAATGAAGCGATCGAGGGAATCGAAGTCGTCCTCGCTCCGGCCGTCGAGCTCCACGATCCGACCGGACTCGACCCGGACAGACGCCTCGGGATCGGCCGGTCCGTGAAACAGCACGAGGCCGGCCTCGGGCCACTCGTGGATCGTCGTGTCGCTCCGGACCGGCTGCCGCTCGCGCTGCCGCGCCCTCTCGGATCGACCCGAGCTCTCTCTCACGGCGACCGCGTCTCTCCGGCGGCGGCGACGTCCACCTTTTCGCCGATAGACCGCCATGCTCCCCTCCGCCGTCGGGCATATCCTCGGAACGATCTGCGTCCGGGCATCCTATATCGCATCGCCGCCCGGGCGACAGAGTGCCCGCGGGCAAGTCCCGTATACTCCCGGCCATGCCCCGCGAGACCGCCTTCGAGATGGCCAGCTCCAGCATTCGTTTCGGGTCCGGGGTGACCCGCGAGATCGGCCTCGACCTGGCCGAGATGAAGGCCCGACGAACGATGGTGCTCACGGACCGCAATCTAGCCAGGCTCTCGCCGGTCGCTACGGTGCTCGAGTCTTTGAGCGACAACGGGATCGAGTTCTCCTTGTTCGATCGTGTGCGGGTCGAGCCGACGGACACGTCCTTCCAGGAAGCGATCGATGCCGCTCTGCAGGGGGACTTCGACGCATTCGTGGCGGTGGGCGGCGGCTCCACCATCGACACCGCGAAGGTGGCGGACCTGTACTCCACCTATCCCGTCGCGGACTTCCTGGACTACGTGAACCCCCCGATCGGCAAGGGCCTTCCGATCCCCGGCGCCCTCAAGCCGTTGATCGCGGTGCCGACGACGGCGGGAACCGGGAGCGAGACCACCGGGGCGGCGATCTTCGACTTCACGAAGCTGCACGCCAAGACGGGAATCGCCCATCGGCGTCTCAGGCCCATGCTGGGCATCCTCGACCCGGAGAACACGCGCACCCTGCCCCGGCAGGTCGCGGTCGCGAGCGGCTTCGACGTGCTGAGCCACGCCATCGAGTCGTTCACGGCGCTTCCGTTCCACCGCCGCCCGCACCCGGAGCGACCTCTGCTCCGACCGGCGTATCAAGGCTCGAACCCGATCAGCGACGTCTGGTCGCTGGAGGCGCTGCGGATGGTGTCGAGGTATCTGGTCCGCGCCGTGGAGGACCCCGACGACCAGGAGGCCCGGGAGCGCATGCTGCTGGCGGCCTCTTACGCGGGCGTCGGCTTCGGAAACGCCGGCGTACACCTTCCCCACGGGATGTCGTATCCCGTGTCCGGGATGGTCCGGGAGTTTCGCCCGGAGGGTTACCCGGATGACCATCCGATCGTGCCCCACGGCATGTCCGTGATCCTGAACGCGCCGTCGGTCTTCCGGTTCACCGCCGAGGCGTGTCCCGACCGCCATCTCCTGGCCGCCGAGATCCTGGGGGCCGACGTGTCACGGGCGCGACCGGAAGACGCGGGAGAGATCCTGTCGGATCGGATCGTCGGGCTCATGCAACGCTTGAATGTTCCCAACGGACTGGAGGGAGTCGGCTACAGCCGGTCCGACATTCCGGCCCTGGTCCAGGGTACGCTGCCCCAGGAACGGGTTACCAAGCTCGCGCCGCGGCCGGCGGCGGAGAAGGAGCTGACCCAGCTGTTCGAGGATTCCCTCGTGGCCTGGTAGCACCACCGGCGGCACGCCTGCGGTGGTCGGCGCCCTACGAACCCGAGCCTCCAGGTTTCCGGATCTCCAGGTTGCGGTATCGGATCTCCGCAGGCGGTCCGGCATGGATCTGCAGACAGATGATTCCGGTGAGCTCGATGTCCGGATCGGCCTCGGTGTAGTCCACGGTCTGATACCCGTTGATCCATATGCCCGTGTGCTTCCCCTGGGCGCGGATGACGTAGTCGTTCCAGTCGTCCAGACGAATCACCTTCGCCAGCTCGTCCTGATCGGCCACGGCCAGCATTTCGCGCCGTCGCGCCTCGTCGTACAGGGCGCCCCAGATATTGATCGGCGTTTCGCCGCCCAGAAGGCCGATGTCGACCTGGTAGCCGACCACCTCGCTCTCGTTGGGGATGCGGTGGGAGCGAATCTGGATGCCGCCGTTGGCGTCCTCCCTGGACGTCCTGGCCTGGAGCCGGAGCTCGAAGTCCGAGTACTCCTCGGTCGTGCAGAGAAACTCGTTCCGTGGGATCTCGTCATCCAGGCGGCCGCCGACGACGGCGCCGTCCTCTATGCGAAAGAAGTCCAGGTTCCCCTCCCATCCCTCGAAGCTCTCGCCGTCGAAGAGGGGGGCGAAGCTTTCCGCTCGCTCCTCGGGGGCCGGTTCGCTCATGGGGGGGGCCTCGCTGGCGGGAGGGGCGGCGCAGCCAAGTGCGAGACTGGCCGGGACCGCGACGAGCATGGAAAAGAACCTGGGAAAGCTCATGGACGACCTCCTGCCCACGGGTCCGCCGGCACACCATCGCGCCGATTCCGTGAGGTGGCTGCCCGGGGCCTCCGGCGTGGTCCGGGAGTCGGGCACGGGCAGAGTCTAACGCCCTTCTCGGCGGTTGATCCCGGTCGATCGGCCCTACAATAGGCGCCGCGGTTCCAAGGACTCTACCCGGGCCGGCCGACCGATCCGTGGATCGGCGTCCCGCCCGCCCAATGATAGCGAGGACGTGCCATGACACATGAAAAGCCCGCAGGAGCGGGGCCCGTGGTCAAGAACGGGCGCATCCGGCAGTCGCTGGTTCTGTGGTGTCTCGACGCCACGGAGTGGGGCTGGGATCTCGAGCGTGTCTGCACACTCGCCCGTGAGCTGGGCTGTCCCAGCGTCGAGCTGGTCCCGCCCGAGAGGTGGTCCACCCTGCGAGAGCAGGGCCTGGAGTGCGCGCTTGCGTCGAACGGCATGCCCGATCCCCTCTTCGCCAGGGGTCTGAACAACACCGTGTACCACGAGGAGGTCCTTGCTCGCACCCACGAGGCGATCGATCAAAGTGCCGACTTCGGGGTCCCGAACGTCATCGCGTTCACCGGCTACAAGTGGCGAGATGCCATGGACTCCACGAGCGGCGAGATCTCTCTCGCGGAGGGGGCCGACAACTGCGTGAAAGTGTTGAAGATCCTGGCGAGTCGCGCCGAAGCCAAAGGCGTGACGGTGTGCCTCGAGCAGCTCAATACTCGCGACGACACCCACCCGATGAAGGGG
This sequence comes from Vicinamibacteria bacterium, assembly GCA_963578825.1. Classification (GTDB taxonomy): domain Bacteria; phylum Acidobacteriota; class Vicinamibacteria; order Fen-336; family Fen-336; genus JAJDNS01. The sequence goes on along the minus strand of CAUZDW010000015.1, from coordinate 64,895 downwards.
CATCCGGGATACCAGGGTGACGATCTGGACTACTGCGCGGAGATCGTCCGCCGCGTGGATTCCCCGAACGTCAAGCTGCTCTTCGACATCTACCACGTGCAGGTGATGAACGGAGACGTCATCCGGCGCCTGCGCCGGTATCGGGACCTGCTCGGTCACGTCCACACCGCGGGCAACCCCGGACGCGCCGAGCTGGACGACCGACAGGAGATCAACTACCCGGCGGTCATGAAAGCCCTGCTGGACGTCGGGTACACGGGCTTCGTCGGTCAGGAGTTCATACCCACCCGTGATCCGGAGCAAGGGCTCGCCGAGGCCGTCGCCCTCTGTGACGTGTAGCTCGGGACAATCATGAAGATGAACCCGCTGAGAGCGTTGACAACGTGTTGTGTGATCGCGGCGTGCGGTGCCGTCGCGCTGTTGACCCACGCCGCCTCGCAGAAGCTGCCGGCCCCCGTCGACCGTGAGATCGACTTCCTGAAGGACGTGGAGCCGATCCTCGCGGCGCGCTGCTACGAGTGCCACGGCCGGGACGTGGTGATGAACGGCTACAGCATGTGGCGCAGGAAGGACGCGGTGCGGGGTGGCTACTCGGGTCTGCCGGCGATCGAGTCGGGGGACAGTGAGAGCAGCCGCCTGATCCGACTCGTGGCCGGCTTCGAAGAGGGGCTCGAGATGCCCCCGACCGGCGGCCGGCTCTCGGGCGAGGAGATTGGCATCCTCCGGGCCTGGATCGATCAGGGCGCCCAGTGGGACGCGTCGGTGGAGGACCTGGCCATCACCGAGTCGACCGAGTGGCTGGATATGGACTACGGATCGGTGATCTCCGCCAGCATCACCGTCCGCGAGCCCGAGGATCCCCGAGCCGACAAGACCCCGGGCGACAACGTCACGTACAAGGCCCACGCCGTTTCGCTCACGCCGGATGATCGGGCGGGAATCGTCTTCGACACCGAGCTTCTGCGCTACGCGGTCGGGTGGACCGGCGAGTTCCTGAAGCTGACCGGGACCGTGTTCGACTGGCAGCACGGACCGCACCCCTGGGTCGACGGCGAGCCGGTCTTCGAGACGCCGGTCGGTCCCGGCTGGGCCCGGGACGGGCGCTTCACCGATCCGCGTCCAGACGGGTTCGGCAATCTCCCCGGGGACTGGGCGGAGTACCGCGGCTACTCCGTCCACGGCGACCAGGTCGTCTTTTCCTATGTGGTCGGCGGCGTCGCCGTACTGGATCTGCCCGGCTTCGAGAACCGGGACGGTCTGGAGATCGTCACCCGGACACTGGAGGTGGCGCCGAGCGAAAAGGAGATGGGGCTGCAGGTCGCCGAGGCCTCCGGTGATCCCCGGCTCCTCGACCTGACCTCGCTCGAGCCCGGAGCCGGGCTGGCCAGCAAGACGCTCGTCGAGGCCGGCCCGTTGCTGGTGGGGCTCGTCGGGATCGGCGATGCCCGTTGGCATCTCGATGGCGAGCAGATCCGCCTGCGCCTTCCGCCCTCCCATGAGACCCGCAGGTGGACTCTTTTCTTCGCCAGGGGCGCGGACCCGGCGCGCCTGGCCGCGGTGATTCGGAGGGCGAAAGCGTCGCGGTCACTGGCGAGGCTCACTCGGGGAGGGCCTCCCCGCTTTCCGGAGACGGTGACGACTCGTGGGCGTCTCGGTACGGCCTCCGGCCCCTATGTCGTCGACGAGATCACACTGCCCACCGATAACCCCTGGAAGTCGTGGATGCGCCCCGGAGACTTCGCGTTCTTCGAGGGGGAAGACCGCGCCGTGATCACCACCTGGAGCGGCGACGTCTGGATCGTCGACGGCGTCGACGCCGATCTCGATGAGCTCGTCTGGCGGCGCTACGCCACCGGGTTCTACCAGCCCCAGGGCGCCGAGGTCGTGGACGGCACGGTCTACGTTCTAGACCGCAACCAGGTCACGCGGCTGCACGATCTCAACGACGATGGCGAAGCGGATTTCTACGAGAACTTCAACAACGATTTCCTCGCCACACACCACTTTCACGAGTTCACGTTCGATCTCGATCGGGATCGTGACGGCAACTTCTACTTTGCCAAGGCGGCGCGCCACGCGCTCCCGGCCCGGGTCGACCATCACGGCGTGATCATGAAGCTCGATCCGTCCGGAGAGACGCTCGAGATCGTCTGCCGAGGCTTCCGGGTGCCGAACGGCGTAGCGATAGGGCCCGAGGGCCAGATCACGACGTCCGACCAGGAAGGCCACTGGATCCCCTCGACTCCCATCGTCATGTGCGAGCCCGGCGGCTACTACGGGTACGCCTGGGGTGGCGGCATCGGGCCCTCGGGCGTGGACGACTATGACCGTCCCATCACCTATCTCCCGATCAGCGCCGACAACTCCGGGGGCGGGCAGGCCTGGGTGCCGGATGCCCGATGGGGACCCCTCGAAGGGCATCTCGTCCACGCGTCGTATGGGCGGGGCAAGATCTTCCTGGTCCTGATGGAGCGCGTCGGCGCCACGCTTCAAGGAGGAGCCGTGGAGCTACCGGTCGACTTCGACACCGGCTTGATGCGCCCCGACTTTCGCAAGAAGGATGGTCAGCTCTACGTGACCGGGCTTCGTGGCTGGGGGACCAAGAAGAAGGCGGACGGCGGCTTCTATCGGGTGCGCTACGAAGGTGGACCGCTCCACATGCCCACCGAGCTCCACGTGAGCGGGAAAGACGGCATCTCGATCACGTTCACCGAGCCCCTCGACCGTGTGTCAGCGGAGAACACCGACAGCTACGACGTGCGTCGCTGGAACTACCGGCGCAGCAGCCGCTACGGTTCGGACCTGTTCAAGCTCGACGGGGAGCAGGGAACCGAAGCGGTCACGGTCCTCGGCGCCAGTCTCGCCCCGGACGGAAGAACGGTCACGCTCAAAATGGAGGACCTGCAGGAGGTGGATCAGATGCAGCTCTCGCTCGTCCTCAAGGCCGCGGACGGCACCATGGTGGTTCGTGAGATCTCGCACACGGTCAACAGGCTCTCGAGCGGAGTGGGGGAGCCGGTCCTCGCTCGCGGAGCGCCGAGATGATCCGCCGCGTGATGGCGGGAGGATGACCGCCTCGGCTCAGGATTCTGACCTGGACCGGTGGGCGGCCAGACGCTCGACGATGACGTCTCTGAGGTGCTGGATGAAAGCCGGGAGCTCGGCGTCGTCCTCGGGAGGGTCGTAGCGGCCGACGACCTCCGACCACCCGTCCATGAGATGCACGCGGAGAACCCCGTCGGCGAGGCGAGGGGCCCGCCACAAGCCGTCATTGATGATGACGTAGACGGGCAGCCGCCTCTCGCGAAGCATTGCCTCGAATCCCGCTACACGGAACCGGCCCACCTCCCCGGTCTTCGTGCGGTGACCCTCGGGGTAAATGAGCAGGGCGTGGGTCAGCTCCCGTGCGGCGCGGCGCAGGCCATCGATAGAGCCACCGGGGCTCTTCCGCGCGTCGAGGTCGACGAGCGGGCCGCCGAGCAGACGGATGCAGACCGAGACCTGGGGGATGAAGCGGGCGTATCGATACCGGGTCACGAACGCGGGCACGTAGGGTTGGCCGAGCAGAGCCGTCTGCATCGTGTCCAGGATGGCTTGATGGTTCGCGACCACGTAGATGGGCGAACCGGTGGGAAGGACCCCCTTGCGTCGGAAGCGTCCGCCTCCCACCCGGAGCAGAGTGAAGGTCGCCCAGGAGAGGGCCTTGACGTAGAGGCTGATGAGCCGCGGCCGGTAGCGGGGGAAGAGCCACGATCCCGGCACGACGACCAGCCGGAGGGGCAATGCCAGCACAAGCCAGGCCAACCCGACGAGGGCCACCGAGATGAGACTGAGGACGGTGCGCAGGACGGCGACGAGCCTGCTCAACGGAGTCTCGGAGGAGATCGACGGGGCGTGGCGTCCGGGGCAGGGTTCATGGGACGATCAGGATAGCGCGTCTCACCGGCTGCGGAGCTCTGCCGGGCTTGAATAGCCCGATCCGGTGCTGCTGGTAGAATCCCCGTGCCCGCAATCCCACCATGGAGACTCTCGCCCACAGCGGCTCCGAGCCGGGCCGCGCGCCTCTTCCCAGCCTCGCGGGGAGTCCTCGTCTCTTCCCCAAGGCCGTATGGCTCCTCGTCGTGGTCGCCCAGATCGCGCTGATCTGGGCGTTCCCTCGGGTGCCCACGCAGGACGGGCCGGTTCACGTGGCCAGCGCCATCGCATTTCGCGACCTGAACGAGGCGGGCACGAGCTACGGTGCACTCTTCGAGCGACGTCTGGAGCCCTTCCCCAACTGGACGTCACACCTCCTGCTCGCGGCTCTGACGCGGGTGCTCGACGCCACGGTGGCCGAGAAGGTGTTGGTGTCCCTCTGGTTCGTGCTCTGGCCCCTCGGAGCCTGGCGGTTGGCTGGCGCCCTGGGAGCGGACCGGGGAGCGATCACGGGCGTCGCGGTCCTGATGGCGTTCGGACGGGCCTTCTGGCTCGGCTTCTACAACTTTCTCCTGGGCGCGGCCCTCGCCCTTCTGGTGGTGGCCTGGGTAGAGCTCCGCCGCGACAGCAAGACTGTGCGGGACGTGATCCTCTGCATGGGTTTCTTTCTCGTGCTCTTCTTCACCCACCTCGGGGCGTGGGTGCTCGCAGCCGTGCTCGTCGTCGCCCTCGCTTCGGTGTCGGCCGATCGGGCCCGTCGCCTTCCGCGTCTCCTGGTCGGACTTGCCCCGAGCCTGGTCCTGGTGGCCGTGTTCGTCTCCCAGGCCGGTGTGCTGGAGTCCGCAGGATTGCGGCGCGCTCTTCGCGGACTGACGGGCCCCGCCGGATCCCCGACCTCGGGCGGCGCCCTCTCCTCGCTGCGTCTCGAGTGGTTTGGGGGTCACGCGGGGCTTTCCGCCACGGCCCTCACCGTCGCGACACTGGCGGTCCTCGCAGCTCTCGCCGTCGGAGGCGTCGTTGCGGCCTTCGCGGCCCGGGGCGAACCCGGGGCGGCCGCCCGACGCATCGTGCTCGTCATCGGAGGGTGCGCGATTCTCGCGTTCGCTCTTGGGCCCGACGATCTCGGCGCTCACGCCGGCTACCTCAGGGCCCGGCTGGCCCTCGTCGCCCCGCTGTTGGTCGTCGCGGGACTGGCCGTGACCAGACAGAAGGAGCTGCGCTCCGGCGCCCTGGCCGTGGTGCTCGTCCTGAACATCTGGAACCTCGCCTGCGTGGCCTCGTTTCTGCCCGTCGCGAACCGCGACATCCAGGAGTTCATGGCCGCGGCGGACGTCGTCGGTCGCGGCAAGACCCTCGTCCTCCTTGGCGAGCAGGACCAGGGAAAGGCCTTCGACTACATCAACCCGAATCTCTACTGTCTCGGGACCGGAAACGCCGTGGCCACGAACTACCAGGCGGGCACGCGCCACTTCCCGCTGCGGTATCGGCCGGGCGTTCGAAGGGCCGCCCGGGAGATGACCGGCGGGACCCGGCCGATCTGGACCGACGTGGCGCTGCTGTGGGACGTCGGGGATCCTCGGCCAAGGGGCCTGACGAGCGACTACGTGGAAGCCTATCGGCGGGGTCGGCTCCGGGTCTTCAACCGATGGGATGAATCGCCTGGCGGCGAGCCTCGAGCCCGCCAGTAGTCGACGAAGGGAGCCTCAGTGGAATCTCTTTGGCTGGCCATCGCGTTCGTCTTCGGCTACGGGGCCCGTCGGCTCGGCCTGCCGCCCCTCGTCGGGTACCTGATCGCCGGCTTCGTGCTCCACGCTCTCGGTGCCCGGAGCGGAGGCCTGGTCGACGAGATCGCCGACATCGGCGTTCTCCTGATGCTGTTCAGCATCGGGCTGAAGCTCCAGCTGAAGACCCTCGCCCGTCCGGTGATCTGGGCTGGGGCCACGATCCACATGCTCGTGACGGTGATCGCCCTGGGTGCAGTCGTCCTGGGGCTAGCGTCGGCCGGGTTCTTAGTGTTTGCTGGGCTCGATGCCACCCAGTCCCTTCTGATCGCCTTTGCGCTGAGCTTCTCGAGCACGGTGTTCGCAATCAAGGTGTTGGAGGAGAAGGGCGAGGTCGGCTCCCAGCACGGCAAGACCGCCATCGGCATCTTGATCATGCAGGACGTGGTCGCCATCGTGTTCCTCACCGCTTCGAAGGGCGAGGTTCCGTCCCCCTGGTCGATGGCCCTCGTCGCCGGCCTCGTCCTCCTGCGTCCCCTGCTGAGCCGCCTGATGGAGAGGTGTGGGCACGATGAGCTGCTGCTGCTCTACGGGCTCGTCCTCACCCTGGGCTCCGCGGCCCTGTTCGACGTCGTCGGCCTCAAGCCGGATCTCGGTGCGCTCGTGATCGGTGGGCTTCTGGCCGGCAGCGCCCGGGCCTCGGAGCTGGCGAAGTCTCTTCTCGACGTGAAGGACCTCCTGCTCGTCGGCTTCTTTCTCTCCGTGGGCCTGGCCGGTGCACCAACGCCGACGGCCCTGGGTGTCGCCGCCCTGCTGTGTCTGGCCGTGCCGTTCAAGACCGCGCTCTTCTTCTGGCTGATCTGCCGCTTCCGGTTGCGGGCGAGGGCGGCGTTTCTGGCGTCGCTCTCGCTGGCGAACTACAGCGAGTTCGGGCTGATCGTCGGAGCGGTCGGATACAAGGCCGGCTGGATCCCGGCCGAATGGATGGTCATCCTCGCGATCGCCGTCGCGATCACGTTCATCGCGGCCTCGCCATTGAACGACCGAGCTCACACTCTCTATGGTCGCTTTCGGGAGCGCCTCGAGCGATCTCAGACGGACGAACCCCTGCCGGAGGACGCGCCAATCGACATCGGCCCGGCCGAGGTCGTCGTCGTCGGCATGGCCCCCATGGGCGAGCGTGCCTATGACACGCTGCGCGGCGAGCTGGGAGACAAGGTCGTCGGCATGGAGCGCAACCCGGGGCGCGCGGCCGAACAACGCAAAGCCGGGCGGAACGTGGTGTTCGGCGACTCGACCGATCTGGCCCTCTACGACCGCGTTGGCAGGCATGGACAGCTGCGACTGGTCCTTCTGACCCTGGCAAGTCACCAGGAGAACCTGACCACGGCCCGACTCCTCCGCGACCATGGCTTCGCGGGGATGCTGGCGGTGCCGGCCCGGCACGACGACGAGGTCCAGGAGCTCCGCGAGGCTGGCGTCGACACGGCGGTCAACCTGGCGGTCGAGGCAGGAGCGGGTTTTGCCCGACACGCCCTCGAAGCCGCCGCGAGGGAGCGGGGCGCCTCCTCCTGATCGATCGAGTCAGGAAGAGGTCTCGGCGGAGCGAGCCGGGCGCCACAGGACGCTCCGCGCTTCGAGTGTGACCGCCAGCGCCAGGACGATGAGCACGGCGCACAGCCCCGCCAGGAACCAGTCCGGGCCGTCGCGGCCCACCCCGGTGATCGCCCCGTGGATCTGCCACACGAGGGCGCCGAGGGTCGTCACCAGCATGAACACCGCCGGTATGAGGGTGACGCGGTGCGCCGCGCCCCGATCGAGGAGCCAGCAGGAAACGACGAGCAGCGTCAGCGCGGCGACGAGCTGGTTCGACGCGCCAAAGGCAGGCCACAGGATGCGCCACTGCCCCGAGAGAGCCAGAGCCCCGGCGGCGACCACGACGATGATCGTCGGGGCGTATCGATTCTCCCAGCCCGTGAGCTCGGCCAGCAGGTAACGGCCCAGCCGGGTGGCGGTGTCGAGGGTCGTGAGGATGAAGAAGTTGAGCGCCATGATGGCGAACGTCGTGCCGTAGGTCCCGAGCATCGAGCCGGTGAGGGTGCCGTACCCCTCGCCGAAGGCGGCGATGGCGCCCCCGGGGGACCTCAGGAGCTCCGCGTGGCGGGGCGCGCTCAGGCCTGCACCCACGGCGATCACAACGAGCGTGGCCACGGTCGACTCGACGATCATCGCGCCGTACCCGATGCGGCACGCATGGGCCTCGTTGTCGAGCTGCTTGCACGTGGTGCCGGAGGACACCACGGAGTGGAAACCCGAGATGGCCCCGCACGCGATCGTCACGAACATGAGGGGCCAGAGCGGTCCGGCCAGCTCCCACTCGGTCGGTTGGAAGCCATGGAAGGGCGCCGCCTGGAAGTCGGGTCCCGAGACCAGGATTCCAAGGAGGCCCAGGCCGATCGTGGTGAGGAGAACGTACGAGGAGAGATAGTCGCGAGGTTGAAGGAGGTAGTGGACAGGCAGGACCGAAGCCACCGCGCAGTATCCCAGGAGAATGACGATCCAGAAGGTCTGGGGGCTGAGTCCTGCCACCTCCGGGACCGGCGGGGGAAAGGCGTGCCCGATGGCCAGGAGCGCCAGGATTGCGCCGAGGCCCAGGACCGTGACGACGGCGAGGCGCGCTCCGCCGGTGCGGCCGCGGTAGAGCGCGACACCCGCCAGGGCGGCCACGGGCAGGATGCCCCAGCTTGGCACCACGATCTCGGGTGCCTGGACGAACGTGCCTGCCGTCAGCACGGCGAAGACGGCTAGGACCAGGACCAGGGCGATCAGGATGAAGATCGAGAAGAGCAGGCGGGCGCGCCGGCTGATCACATGGCCCGAGACCTCGGCAATCGAAACGCCGCCGTGGCGCACAGCCACGACGAGTGAAGTGAAGTCGGCCACCGCCCCCAGGAGCACACCGCCGACCACGATCCAGATGATCGACGGCGCCCAGCCCCAGTAGGCGACGGCGAGGGCCGGACCCACGATGGGCCCGGCGGCGCAGATCGACGAGAAGTGATGGCCGAAGAGCACGAACCACTGGCGTGCCGGGACGTAGTCGATGCCGTCGTACTTCGTGTGCGCGGGGGTCGGTCGGGACGGGTCGACGCCCACCAACCGGGCGATGAAACGCCCGTAGACGAAGTAGCCGCCGACGAGAAGCGCGACGACGACGACGAGAAGCGCTCGCGCGTCCATGACCCTACTTCCGGGAGAGGGCCAAGGGTGTCCCCGACGCCCCTACTTGTTGACCTTGAAGACTACGGGCGCGCTCTGCGTTCCGTCGCTGTCTTCCACAGCGATGGCGAACTCGCCGGTCTCGGCCTTCGGATCGAGCTCGATGAGCACCGTGAGCAGGCTCTCGTTCACGAACTTCTGTCCGATCACCGTGATGCCACGAGGAGCCTTCTTCAAGGACAGAACCCGGGCCCGGTGTTCCGATCGGAAACCCGACCCTCTCAGGTCGAGCATCACCTTGCCAGGGCGCTTCACCTCCAGCGGGGACACCGTGTTGAGGACCGCCGGGACGGCGGCCGGCGGCGGCTCCACCTGGGGCTCCGGGTCGGGCGGCGGGTCGATGGCCGACGCCACGGTCGTGGGGGGAGCCTGTGTCGGCGGCGGCGCCCCCGCGGACTCGGAAGAGGCGGACCCCCCTGGCCCGAGGTATCGCCAGGCCGCGACTCCGCCCAGACCGATCACGACGAACAGAGCCGCCAGGAGCGGCCAGGTGCGAGACGGGCCGCGGCGAACACTCGTTCGTGCCGGCGCCGCCGTCCTGGTCGGGCGCTGCATCCGAGGTGAGATCTTCGGGCGAGGTTCGCTCTGCTGCCTCGCTGCCGTCATCTGTGCGAGGCACGTCAGATCCTTGGGCCGCCAGTCGGCCGATCCCTCGAGGCAGGCCATCACCGCGTCGGCCAGCTCTCGCGGAAGATCGGACTTCACCTTGAAGCAGGTGGGCGGGGTTGTCTCCCGCCGGCCGACCCGCCAACACCTCCCAGGTGATCGCCCCCACCGAGTAGACATCGGCCAGCTCGGGCGAAGCGTCCCCCCCGGCGTCGGGCGCGGCGTAGCCGGCCGCCGGCGATCCCTGACGGGCCGCCGAGAGGTCGCATTCGCCCTCGGCAGTCAGCTCGATGCGGGTGGGATCCAGCGCCGACAGCGCCTCGCCTCGGCTGTGAAAGGCGTTCACCGCCTGGCAGAGTCGCCCGACGACGTCCAGCCGCTCGTCGAGCGAGTGGTCCTGGCGCATCCAGGCGTCGAGCCTCATATCTGCTCCCGGGAGGGCAAGGCGAAACCCCACCCATGACGAGATCGCCCGGCGCCCTCTCGCAAATCAGACCGCGCGATGCTGCCGTGCCCAAGGGAGAAACCGCCGCGAGAGTGCTCCACCAAGCCATAAGAATGCCCAAAGGGCGGGCCCGACGCAAGCGGCGCGCCGGCAAGGCGGCTCCTAGGGTTTGAGCGGGGGGAAGCCCTTCTTCCGGGCTTCGCTGTCCACCACGGGCATCAGGTCCTTGATGCGCGGCAACTTCTTCCCGTTGACGTAGAGGGTGGGTGTGGCCCGAACGTCCAGGCGACGCGCCTCGGCGATCTGGGCGGCAAGGGTGTCCTCGGTCGCCGGGTCCTCGAGGCAGCCCTGCATGGCCGCCGGGTTGAGGCCTGCCTCTTCGGCCAGGCGGACAACCTCGGCGACTCCGGGATCGTGGAGGCCCTCTGCGGAGAACACGCGGTCGTGGTACGCCTCGAACTTCCCCTGGTTGTGGGCGCAGATCGCGCCCCTGGCGAGGTCGCAGGCGCCGGGATGGGTCGAACGGGGCAGGCTCTCGTTGCAATCCTGGTCGAGGGGATAGTTCTTGAAATAGACGGCCACCCGCCCCCCCGCCTGGGGCACGAACTGCGAGAGCCCCGCGGCCAGGTTGCGGCAGAAGGGGCACAGAAAGTCGGAGTACTCGACGATCTTCACCGGCGCCTCCGGCGGGCCCTTCACCGGCACGTTCTCCAGGTCGATCGGTTCCGCCGCGGCCGAGTCGTACTCTCGCTGGGCCTTCTTCGAGAAGTACTGCTCCAGCTTCTGGGGATCGTCGAGGGTCTGCTGGAGCTCCTGGGCCCGCTGCTTCCAGTGCTCCGAATCGCTTGTCTCCGCCTGGGCGGTGGTGGTGGTTGGTGACGGCGGGGCCGGGGTGAGAGCCTGGCTCGAAGACGCCGTCACCTCGGACTCGGTCTCCGGCCTGGAAGCGGGCGCCGGTGACCCGAGGAGCGCCATCTGCCGCCCGGCTTCGCGGTGGTCGAGAGTTGCTTCCAGCCCGAGGACGGCCGCGCCGACGGCCACCGCACCGAGCGCCCAGCCCGCCAGGGCCAGCCGTCCCTCCCGGTGCCCGAGCGCGGCCGCCGGGGCGAGAGCGCCGCGCCAGGCCGGCAGCAGCGCGAAGAGGGCGCCCGCGCTGAGGGCGTATGTGATGACGCACAGAATGCAGAAGCTTCCGAGGGCGAAAACCTGGACGCCCAGGAGCAGCAGGTCGACGAGAAGACCCAGGGCCAGGGCCAGCACAACGAAGCCCGACAGCGTTGTCCGTTGGTCACCCGAGACCAGGAGAGTCGGCGCGAGAAGGAGAGCCAGCGCCAGATAGAAGATCAGGCCGAGGCCCGCAAGGGGAAAGCCTGCGATCGACGACCAGGAGCTCTGGGCAACCGTCTCACAGCCGCTGGGTCCGTCCGCGCTGTCGCCGCAGACCTGGTCGACCGCGGCCACCGCCCGGCCTTCGCCGTGGTGCTGCAATAGGAGCAGGCCGGAGATCGCCGCGCCCGCCAGGCATAGACCCAGCGCAGCCGCGAGGCGGGTGAAATGGGGCGTCTTCAAGAAGCGACCTCCTCCTGAGCGAATGTAGCCGAGGCTTCGGACGCGGGCAACCCGGCTCCACCCCGTCGGATTTCTGGCGAGCCCGAAAATTGTCATGCCGCGCCAGGCCTCTGCGGTGATAGGTGATAGGCTGTCGCGGCCGGCCGGAGTCGCCTGTCCGACACGGGGGGTTCCTGCCGCAGTTTCCTGCGGGGAGCATCAGGTCACACTGTCCTCTTGCGCCTCGGCTCCGGGGAGGTGGCCCGGAAGGGATGCGGCTCGAAGGCCGCGTTGCTCGACCAGGCGGCGCGAGCCGGACTGCCGGTGCCGCCGGGAGTCGTGGTTCACGACGACGCATGGCGTTGGGCGGTCGAGCGGGGCCTCGTCCGTGTAGAGGCGCCAACCGACCGGCGACCCGTCTCCGTCCCTGACCCATCGCTCCTGGTGCACCTCCTCCGATTCCCGGAGTTCCGAGGGGCGCTCGCCGTCCGGGCGGCCTTCTCAGGCGAGGACGACTCCGATGGCCCGGCCGGGGGCCATGTCTCGGGTCTTTTCGTCGACAGCCGGCGGCCCGCCGCGGTGGCCGCGGGACTCGCCGGCGTCTGGGCGTCGGCGATCGGCCGCCCGAGGGGCTTTCGGCGCGATCTGATCCTCCAGGAGATGGTCCGAGCTCGCAGTGCCGGCGTGGCGCTCACCGAGCGGGACTACGAAGACGACTTGGTCGAAGTCAACGCGACCAACGGGCCGGCCGAGATCCTGGTCGGCGGCATGACCCGGGGTGAGCGATTGCCTCTGCCCAAGCGGCGGGGTCGGGAGCGATCCACCGAACGCGAGCCGGTCCGGGCGCGTCTCCAGGTGCTGCTGCGCGACCTGCGGCGCGCGTTCGGCGAGAGTGACTGGGAGGTCGAGTGGGCCGACGACGGCGAGCGGACCTGGATCATTCAGATCCGTCCTCTGATCCAGCCCCTGCGCCGAGACGATGTGTTCACCGCAACGACCCATCGCGAGCTGGCCCTCGACCCGCCCTCCCGCCTGATGACGAGCCTCATCACTGCGTGTGAGCCGGGGCTGCTCGAGCTCCTCCGTCGCTTCGATCCCGGGCTTCCTGCCGGCCGTCCTCTCGTCCAGGTCTTCCTGGGTCGGCCCTTTCTGAACCTGTCGCTGCTCACCGAGATGACGAGGCGGTGGGGCCTGCCCTCTTGTCTGGTGACCGACTCGATCGGGGGCACCGTCGGCCGTGATTTCGCCACGCAGCCCAGGCGTCTCCTGCTTCATCCGCTGCTTCTGATGAGGCTCGGTCGTGCCCAGCTGCGCTCCACACGGTCCGCCGGTCAGGCCGAGCAGCGGATTCTGGAGCGCACGGCCGCAACGCCGAGCGGGCTCGTCGCCGTGGCGGAGGAGCTGGCCTGGCTCTACCGAACCCTTGCTACGGAGACGCTCTCACTGACGGCTGCGCTGTGCGGTCCCCTTGCACTCCTCCGCCGGGCCGGGGTGCTCCCCGAGGTGACTGCCCGCTGGCGAGCCGAGGGGAGGGCCTGCCTCGACGACATTCCGCTGCTGCGTGCTCCGGCCAGCTCCTCCGACGGTGGCTCTGCCTCCCAGCCTTTTTCGGTGCGAGCTCGGCTCCTGCGGCCGATCGCATGGCAGGCCGAGCAGACGCTTCGGGCCAGGGAGCAGCTCTGCAGCGCCGCTTCGCGAGGGATCCAGCGACTCGAGGAGGCTTTGCTCTCCCACGCTCGGGCGCTCGTTGCGGATGGTCTGCTTCCGTCCGTCGAAGCGCTCTTCCAGCTGGAGCTCGAGGAGCTGGGTCGAATTGGCCACCGCCCCCGACCCAAAGCTGCCTTCTGGCGTGTTCGAAAGTCCGAGATCGATTCGACCCAGGTCCGCGACTACCTCGACGCCTTTCGCCCGCCCGACGGCCTCCAGTCCCTGCGGCGCTAGAAAGCGACCAACAGGCCCGCCGTCACCTGGATGTCGTGCTCGGACTTCCCGGAGAGGAAGTGGTCGAGCGTCTTTAGAGCCCCACGTGGGCCGCCTCCGAGTCGCCCATCTCGACACCCCCGTCCGGGAAGTACTCCCGCCAACGACGGGTGACGAGGTCGGCCGTTTGGGGATCGCAGGCCACCTCCTTCGGGAACGACGGCTTACGGCGGGCGTCGATGAGGACCGGAGGCTCATGGACGATGTGGTGGCGCACGACGCTTGTCGCGGCGGCGTGCAGATCGGCCGCGGGCTCGAAGCGGGTGAAGGTCGTCCAGAGGAAGCTCATCGGGCTGGCCGCTGCGCGCCTGGGCTCGTCGGTCAGAACGAGCAACAGCCAGCCTTCGAAGGCGGGATGCCGGGCGAGCCGCGCCGCCGCCCCCGGGTCCTCGCCTGCCGACGGTCCGCCCACCACGAGGCAGCCACCGCAGAAGACACGCACATCGGTCACCTCGGCCGGCGGTGCAACCGGCGGGTGAAACTCCCTGGGCAGCTCTCGCACCGGGTCGCCGAGGCCGAGCCACACGCCCTTGGACCCCTCGTTCACCACCGGTCCGGTGTAGTCGAGGGTGTCCATCGAGAGGTTGGAGAGGACGTAGAGATCGGTCTCGGGTCTCGTGCGGGCGAGCACGTGCTCCAGGGTCGCGCGGAAGTCCTTGAGGTCCACCGGGCGATCCGTCACGAGCAGGAACTTGGTGAGCGACAGCTGACCCTCGCCGAGGATGCGGAACGCCGAGACCATGGCCTCGCGCTTGTATCGCTCCTTGACCACCGCTGCCGCCAGTGAGTGATATCCGGTCTCGCCGTACGACCACAGGTCGACGACCCCGGGCATCACCAGGGGAAACAGAGGCGACAGAAGCTCCTGGAGCAGGTCTCCGATGAAGAAGTCCTCCTGTCGCGGCTTGCCCACCACCGTGGCTGGAAAGATCGCGTCCCGCCTCCGGCACAGGTGGTCGATGCGGAAGACGGGGTAGTCGTGCCGAAGGGAGTAGTAGCCGTAGTGGTCGCCGAACGGCCCCTCGGGCTGCCGGACCCCGGAGGGGACGTGGCCCACCAGCGCCATTTCCGCGCTGGCGATGAGGGGATGGGGGCCCGGGCCGGGGCACCGATCCAGGCGGCGTCCGGCGATGAGAGAGGCCAGGAGGACCTCGGGCACGTTCTCCGGAAGCGGTGCGATCGCGGCAAGGATGAGCGCCGGCGGGCCGCCGAGGAAAACGGTTGCCGGGAGGTCCTCCCCGCGTCCCTCGGCCACGGAATGGTGGAAGCCGCCGCCCTTGCCGATCTGCCAGTGCATCCCCGTGGTGCGCGAGTCGTGAACCTGGAGGCGGTAGATCCCGAGATTGCTCCGGGACCGGGCGCTGCCCCCTCCTGCAGCTTCGCTCTCCAGGGGCTGGGGCTCCTCGGTGTAGACGAGTGGCAGGGTCAGGAACGGACCTCCGTCCTCGGGCCAGCACGTGAGGATGGGCAGGCGGTCGAGGCGCACGTCGTCCGTGACGATCTCGGTGACCGGGCCGCTTCCCCGGCGTGAGAGGCCGATCCGCAGCCCCTCGAGGGCCAGGTCGCGGGCTCCCCAGAGCTTGCCGGGCGTGGGCGGCATCATCGTTTCGGCCACATCCACGAGCCTGCGGATCAGGCGGCCGGGTCGGCGCCCGAAGGCCCGCTCCGCTCGTTGCGGTGTGCCGAACAGGTTGGTGACCAGAGGCATCTCTGCATCGCGAACACGGGTGAACAGGAGCGCCGGGCCACCGGCAGCAATCACCCGCCGATGGATCTCCGCCACCTCGAGCCGCGCGTCGACCTCCGCATCGACCACGGCGAGCTGGCCGTCGCTGCGCAGCTGCTCGATGAAGGTGCGAAGGTCGGGGAACGTGGGCTCGTTCAAGAGGCGATTCTCCCGATCTCCGACGGCGAGACGCATTGAGCGCAGCAGCGGGGCAATGCCATTGGGCCGTTCACTGGGAAAGCGCCCCAACTCTCCGTGCGGCGCGGTCTCGTGTCAAGCCCTTGATCGCGCCCGTCTTGCGGTCCACACTCGGGCGATGTCGGAGTGGGCTCGGACGCTCGTGGTGGGCGCAGGAGGGTTCGTCGGCGTGTCGCTGCGCTACATCCTGGGCGGGCTGGTGTACCGCCTCGTCCCGCCGGACTTCCCCTGGGCGACGTTCCTGATCAACGTGAGCGGCTGCTTCGTGATCGGCTTCCTGGCGATCCTTGCCGAGGAGCGCGGCCCGATCGGCCCCACCGGGCGCCTGTTCTGGCTGGTCGGCGTCCTGGGCGGGTACACGACGTTCTCCACCTTCGGGTACGAGACCATGAGCCTCGCCCGCGAGGGAAGCCACGCGCTCGCGGCCGCAAACGCCGTGGGCCAGGTCCTCCTTGGCCTGGCCGCGGTCTGGGCGGGCGTCGTCGTCGCACGGGGGATCGGATGAAGATACCGCGGGAGGGACAGCTTCTTCGCATCTTCGTGGGCGAGTCCGACCGCTGGAAGGGGCGCCCTTTGTTCGAGGCAATCGTCAAGGAGGCCCATCGTCTGGGTCTTGCGGGGGCGACCGTGTTCCGAGGCTTCGAGGGCTTCAGGGCGAAAAGCCGCATTCACACGAGCCGCATCCTCCGCCTCACCGAAGACCTGCCGATCCGCGTCGAGATCGTCGACGCCGAGGACAAGATCCAGGGCTTCCTGCCCGTCCTCGACGACATGGTCGGAGGGGCTGGTGACCATCGAGAAGGCGACCGTGATCTTCTATCGCGCGGAGAAGGCCCCGGCCGGCGACTGACAGACTGGAGCTCCCCGTGACGTCACGGCGGGCCGGGTTGGCGGGTCCTATCGCCAGCCGCAGACGATGGCTCCCATCAAAGCGAGACAGATGGTCCAGTAGCCACTGGTGATCAGGATGTACTTCAGTCCCCTGCGTTCGAACAACGCATTGATGGCGATCATCGGTGTCGCGAAGCACAGGCCTGCGATGGCTCCATGCACCGCACCATGTTTGAAGGTGCGATGGCTGTCCCCGTATTCCCTCAAGAAGTCCTCGAGCCACAGGGTGACCCTGGCGTCTTCCTTCCCGTAGGCGGGGTCGCCCTGCACGATGGAAAACACGTGGATCTGGTGAATGACCAGCGGCATTACGATCGAAGCCATCAAGAAGCCGAACACCAGAGACAAGCCTGCAACCGCAGCGGTCCTCGCCCATTCCGGCTCGTCCGGGTTCACGCCCGCGGCGTCCCTCCAAGTCTTGCCGAGGAGTCCCGAGTGGTCCCACACGAGCCGAACGATCAAAGGAATGAACGCCGCGACGAAAACGCCGTCCCAATTCAGCGGCATTGGCTTTCTCCCTCTTTCGTGGCCACCGAGAAACCGCCAGGGTGGGGCTTCGCAGGCTTTTCTGCCTGGGGACTACCGCTGCGATCGGCTCGTCCACCAGGCGTCCGCGATCGACCCAACCCAGAGGGCGACCAGTAGCAGCGTGATCCAGAAGAAAAAATTTGCGTTGTCCCGCTGGATCTCATGAGCCAGTCGGAGCGGCAGCAGGGGATCGATCTCCGCGGGATCCGTGGGCAGCCGCCCGAGCGTCTCCTTCGCGACCCGGAGCACCAGGGCGACGGCCACGGCCAGGCTCCCGGTGGCAAAGGCGAGCCCCCGCAGCGGCTGGCCACACAGGAGCTGGCCCAGGCCCGGGAACACGAGGCCCGAGAGCCACACGGATCGCCAGGGGCCCCGGCGGCGCGACGGGCTCGACGAAGGGGGATCCAGGGCGTTCACGACCGTCTCTTGTTTGGCGTGATTTTTCGCACTCGATCTCCCTGTCTCGAGCCATAAGATGTGCGGCACCGTGTCCCCGGAGACTATAGACCGCGCGTCCCGGCCGTTCCAGGACGTTTCGCCTGCCGAGGCGGAGAAGATGCTCGCCGAGGGCGCCGTGGCACTCGACGTGCGCACGGCCGGAGAGCACGAGGAGGACGGCCACGTTCCGGGCTCGCTTCTCCTGCCGCTGGCGATGGTGGCCTCGGCTCCGGCGGTTCTCCCCGACGATGGCCGGCCGGTCTTGGTTTACTGTGCCGACGGCGTGCGCTCGTATCGCGCGGCCCGCCGTCTCGGCGACGCGGGTGTCTCCAACGTCTTCAACATGACGGAAGGACTGAAGGCTTGGAAGGGAACGGTCGAGACAGGCCCCGCGCCCATCGCGGGCCCGGCGTCGTGGCTCATGGCGCACACGTCACTCGTTCCTGCCGGCGCACGAACCCTGGACGTGGCCTGCGGGCGTGGCCGTCACGCCCTGCTGCTCGCCGACGCGGGCTTCTTGGTGCACGCGATCGATCGCGACGCCGGCCGCATGGAGAAGCTGGATGCCCTCGCCCGCCGGCTTCGTCTGCCGCTGGACGCCGCGGTCGTCGATCTCGAGAACGGTGACGTCGACCTGGGCGACGGGGAGTGGGGGCTCGTGATCGTCTTCCGCTATCTGCACCGGCCACTTTTCCCCGCGCTCGTCCGGGCGTTGCGCCCCGGGGGCGTCTTGATCTACGAGACGTTCACGAAGGAGCAGGCGCAGCATGGGTCGCCGTCGAACCCGGACTACCTCCTCGAGCCGGGAGAGCTGCCGCGGCTCGTGGCCCCGCTCGACGTGATCCGGCACCGTGAAGGCGAGTACGACGGTCGCCACGTTGCCTCAATCGCCGCGCGCAAGGCCCCGTAGGCGGGGCGGGTCGAGGCCCTCGCGCACCAACCCGGCGAGCCAGATCGCACACACCACGAACGTCGCGCCGACTCCGACGACCCAGAGACGGCCCGCCCACACGAGGGCCGTCTCGTCGAGCGGTCGGGGCACGAGGACCCCGGGCGCCAGGAAGAGGTAGAAGCCCACGAGCCCGGCGGTCGCGGCCGCAGCGTGCATTGTCAGTGCGCGACCTGGCCGGAGCACACCGAGCGGCACGACCCAGAGAAGGTACTGCGCGCTCTGCAACCCGTAGAGGACGTGAAAGGCCAGGAGCGTGGCCAGGCATGCCCGTTCCGGAGTGAGGACGATCCGTCCGCGGCGCACCGCAACGACGAGGACGCTCCAGGCGCCGAGGAACAGGGCCTTGGAGGCCACCGATGCCGCGGGCCAGAAGCGGGCCTCACTGCGGGCGAGATCACCGCTGGCGAGCCAGGACAGGCCGCGGACGAGGCCGGTCCAGCCGAAGTCCGCGATCCCGGAGTACGCCAGGAGCTCTCGGCGGAGCGCGGGGTGGTCCGCCAGTGCGAAAGGCAGGAGCAGGAGGGCCACCGACCCCAGCGCCAGGCCCCCGTAGCGTGCCGCCTGCCGCCACGACGCACCACCCCCGAGGGCGAGGAACGGGAGGAGCACCACCGGGAACGACTTCGTGGCGATGGCCGCGGCGAGAGACAGCGCCGAGACGTCGCGCCTGCCGCGGCTGAGCGCCCCCAGCGCCAGCACAACGAAGAGGAGAGCGATGGAATCGAACTGCCCGTGAACGCCCGTGATCAGCACGCTGACCGGATGAGCGGCGTAGATCCAGGCCGCCGCCGGAGGCGCTCGCCCTGCACGCCCGGCGGCCACCAGGGCGGCCACGAGCAGCAGGTCGGCGAACAGCACGGGGAGCTTGACGCCAATCGGAAAGGAGACCAGGCCTCGCCTGTCGAGCCACTCCGCCCCGGCCTCGGCCGCCGCCCACACGGGCGGGTAGGGGTAGAGGCGCGCGGTTTCGTAGGGGTTCCAGGAGACGTCGATGAGATGGCGGCCCACCCGCTGGTAGCGTTCGACGTCGGCCACGACCCGGTCGGAGACGAGGATCGCTCCGGCGCGCAGCGCGAGTGCCAGCAGGAGCGGGCCGACGAGCGCCCGGGTCAACGCCGCGCCCTCGCTTTCGTGGTGCGCTTTCTCCGGGCGGGTCGAAGTGTGGCGCTGGGGTCTCGGGCGTACAGGACCGGCACCGCCCAGTCGATCGCTCCGGTGCCCACCGTATTCCCGAGCGACACGCGGGCCTCCCGGGTCGCGTGTCCCAGGGAGCCTCCGCGGGCGAGGGCGGCATAGAGCTCCCGGGCGAACGTCGTGGCGGCGGAGTCCAGCACGGCGTACTGGTTGGCCACGACCGCGGGGACGCCTGCGGCGACGAGGGCGGAAGCCATGCCTCGATTGAAGTCCACTCTCCCCCCGCGACCGCTCTCGCAGGCATTGAGAAATACGAGATCCACCCCTCGGCGACCGACGATCTGGCGAAAGGCAGCGGCATCCACCGGCTTGACCCGCCCCTTCCCGTCTTCCAGGAAGAGGCATCCCTCGCCGGCGTCCTCGTCGTAGCGCCCGTGGCCGACGTAGTGGAGGACGTCGACGGCCTGATCCCTCAGCCGGCGGTGCAGAGCCTCGGGTGTGGCTCCCGGGAGGACGCTCACAGAGGCCAGGCCCGCATCGACGAGCGGGCGAAATCCCCGTTTTACCAGGGCCGCTTCCTCCCGGGCGGCCAGCGGGGTCGTCCCTCTGGGCTCGGACGTGGCCACGAGGATCCGGAGGCGGTCGCGCCGTCGTGGCCGGACCTCCGCCGGGACCGTCGTGAAGACGTTGCGGACGAAGTTGACGTCGGAGGTCGCGAGGAACGTCCGGCGGGATGGGTCGTAGGCGAGCTCCCACGGCTTGTCCGCGACCCAGTCGAGCATCGACGTGAACACGATGTCGAGGACGCCACTGGGCTGGAGCGACCGGGCGACGTCGTAGAGGCGGCGCACGTCCCCGGGAAAGAGCAGCTCGAAGAGGTCTCGCCCCCAGGCACGGAGCTCGCGGCCTCGGGGGAGCGAGCGCCCTCGGGCCCGCCCCTCGAGCACGGCCAGGGTCCGCTCGTGTGCTCGGATGATCCGTTGCCAGCGGGCTCCCGCCTCGCCACCCCGGCGCGGGAACGGGGCCAGGACCCTGGCGTTCCTGAACGACGCCAGCAGGCTCGCCGTCTCGAAGGTGGGATCGGACGCCAGGACGAACAGCTCGAGGACCTGGTCGCCGCGGCGGGGTGGCAACGTCGGGCCGGGGCCCTTCAGGCGCGCCTGCGGGGCCGCCGTTTCGCGCCCTCGGAGCGTCGTGCCGGCTCGGGACGCGGACGCTTCTCGAAAAACTGCGTGCAGGCCCGGTCGAAGCGTTCCGCCAGCGCGGTGGCTTCCGGGCCGGTCAAGGGACTGAGCCGCCGCCACGCGGCCTGGGCGGACTCGACCTCGGTAGTGGCGGAGGCCCACCGGGCCTCGACCGCCTCGTGCCCTCCGATGGTGTTGGCGGCCAACGCCTCGCGGAGCCGTGCCGCGAGATCCTCGGTGGTCTCGGCGGCGGTCGCGGTTCGCTTCGCCTCGTTTTCCTCCAGGGCGGCCTCCACTCGGACGACCAGCTTCTCCGCTTTTCGCCGGCTGGCCTCGGGGTCGAGCTCGGTTCCGGAAAACGTGGATGGATGGAGCGTCACGAGCCGATCGCGAACCTGGGCGAAGCGCTCGGCCAGAGACGCCATGGCGTCACGGGGCAGCTCCCCGGCCTGCCGCCACGCCGTCTGCGCCGCCAGCACCCGGGCCACGAGGTCGTCGGGGGCAGTGGTCTCGGCGCCCTCTTCCGGCACGAGGCCCTCGAGATCCGCACAGATCTGCTCTCTCGCCTCCTGCACGGCCTGAAGGGCCAGGGTGTCGCGGTGCTTGTATCGATCGAAGAAATGGTCGCAGGCTTTGCGAAAGCGCCGCCAGACCTTGTCGGAGCGGCTGTTCTTGACGGCCCCGATCGTCCGCCATTCGGTCTGGAGGCGCTTGAGCTCGCTGGCCACAGGCTCCCAGTCCGTGGAATCCATTACGGCCTCGGCCTTCTCGCACAGCGACTCTTTCAGCACGAGATTCTCGGCCCAGCCCTTGCTCTGCTCGCCCCGGTGCGCCTGCCACTGAGTGAAGAAGCGATCGCACGGCTGGCGGAAGCGGGTCCAGATCTTGCCGGACCGGGATCGAGGGACCGGGCCGATCTCCTTCCACTCTGCCTGCAGGCCGCGCAGCACCGCGGCGGTCTTCACCCACTCGGTGGAATCGGCCAGGGCCTCGGCCTTCTCACAGAGGGCTTCTTTCTTCTGGAGGTTTTCCGCGAACCCTTTGTTCGGTTGTGCGAAGTAGGCGTCCACGCGGCCCTTGACCACGTCTCGTGCCGTCTTGAATCGCTTCCAGAGCTCCTCGGACTTGTCCTTCGGCGCCTCTCTGGCCTGCTTCCAGCGTGCGTCGAGGTCGCGCAGCTTGCCGGCGACCTCCCCGAGGTTCTCCTCCTCCTCGGCGAGCGCCTCCGCGCGTGTGCACAGCTCCTCCTGCACGGACACGTTGGCCCAGCGCTTCCACTCCGCATCCTCTCGAAGCTGTTGCACTCGTGGGTAGAGAGCCTTCCGGGCGGTCTCGAGACGCGCGAGGGTCCCCTCGCGATCCTCGCGGGTGGGGAAGTGCCCGGGATGGTCCAGTGCGGAGCGGATCTCCCGCGAGGCGTGGTCGGCGTCGCGCAACCCTGCGTCCTTCTTCGTGAGCAGGGCCTCGGCCTTCTCGGCGAGCCTGGTGAGACGGACGAGGTTCTGGCGGTCCTTCTGCTCGCTCTCCTCGCGGCTGGCGCGCTGGCGCTCGTCGTAACCTGCCGCCGCTCTCTCGAAGCGGGTGCGAAGATCGGGCTGATCCGCAGAAGCGGCCAGCTCCCCCCATTTCTTCTTCAGCGCGGCCCAGGCCGATCGGTCGCCGGCGTTCTCGGTGGCCGCCAGCTCTTCGGCCTGGGTCACGAGGGCCGTGATCTCGTCGCGTCGGGCGAGCCCCGCGAGGAAGGCGGCATGGCGTCGTTCGCCTGCACCGAGGGCCTGGTCGAAGCGTGCCTTTGCGGTCTCGGCCTCTGCGCTCGAGAGGGGCGTCAGCGTCTCCCACTCCGCCCGGGCTTGCTCGAGAGCCGAGGGGATCGTCTCGCTCTGGGCGCCTTCGACCGATTCGCAGATCCGAGTCCGGGCGGCCAGGGCCTCGGCGCGCTCCGCGGCCTCCTGCTCGTGGTGCGCTCGCGCCCGCTCGTACGTTTCCTTTTCCTTCTCGTCCTGCTCCGGAGAGGGGAGCGCACTCGCGGGACGCTCGTCGGCGGGCTCATCCGGCTCGAGCCGGGCCCTCGCGCGCCGCGCGGCGGAGCCGGCCCGGGCGTTCTCGGACACGGCCTGGAGGGCCTCGCGGTCGCTCAGCCGCTCCACGGCGGCCACTGCGATGGACTTCTGGTCCGACTTGAGGGCGATCGCGAGGAGGGTGGGGACGTCTTCGATCCGCCCGAGAGCCAGGAGGCGCGTTGGGCCGTCGCCGGCCTCGCGCACCACCGCAGCCAGCGCGCGCGGGTCTGTCATGGCCCCGATCGCCGCCTCACGGATCGGCTCGAGCGCCGCGGAGCGAGCCACGACCGACAGATGCTTCGGCTGGCTCAACGCGGCCAGGGCGGTCGTTGCCGCGTCCTCCTCGGTCGCGTGAACGACGAGGTGCACGAGTCGCGAGGCGGCCTCTTCCTGGACGCCGTCGTCCGGATCGGAGCGCGCCAGCTTCACCAGGGTGTCGGTGTCGGACAGCTTCCTGGCCGCTGCCCGGCGAACGCGAGGCTCGTCGTCGTCCTGGGCGATGGCCACGAGAGCTTCGCGCTCGGACGAGGGCAGGCGCAGCACCGCCTCGGCCCGGACGACTGGGTCCGAATCCTGCCATTCAGGCTTGTTGAGGAATCGGTCGATGAGCCCCTTCAATTAACTCTCCTGAAAGCACGTCCCGCAACTCTCGACTATACCTCAACCGCCAGCCGGCAACCCGAGGCCACGGGAGCCATATGCCGCGGCGCCACGGACTGTCCGCCGGCGGAGCAACGGGGTTACGATGAATCCGATGAGCGGCGAGCCGGTCATACTCTTCGACGGCACTTGCGGTCTCTGTGACCGCTGGGTCTCGTTCGTCATCGCCAGCGACCGACGGCGGCGTTTTCGATTCGCTCCACTGCAGAGCGATGTCGGCCGGTCGCTGCTTCGCGCTCACGATCTCCCCATCGACACCCTCGACTCGTTCGCGCTCGTGTCGAGCGGCCAGGCCTTCCAGCGGTCCACGGCCGCGTTGCAGGTCCTCCGCCGGCTCGGCCTTCCCTGGAGCCTGCTTTGGGTCGGCGTGATCGTACCCCGCTTCGTCCGGGATCGCCTGTACGACTACGTTGCGGCGCACCGATACCGGTGGTTCGGCCAGGCCGAAGCCTGCACGCTCTCCGCTCCCGAGGAGCGGGATCGATTTCTGCACCTGTAGACATCGCCGGGCTCCTTCGATCTGTGGGCTCCGCTGAGTCTGATACGTCTGCACCGGTGAGTCCTGGTCGCTGAAGAACCCCCTGGTTGAATCCGTGCGCCGCCTCGACCTACCATCCTTCAGCTCGTGGCGCTGTCAGCCTCGAGCGACGCAGCTGGTTTCACGCCTGCAGCCCGACATCCTCTCGCCGCTTGCTCGCCCGCCTCAGAGCCCTGCCTGGAGGCGGCGGGCGTGACGTCCCATCGCCTGGCCGCCGCGCTCCTTCGCCCAGTCGACATCGCGAGTGTCGTCTTCTTCCGCGTGGCGTTCGGGCTCGTGATGCTCTGGGAGGTAAAGCGTTACCTCGATCACGATTGGATCGCGCGCTACTGGCTCGAGCCCTGCTACCACTTCACCTACCCGTTCTTCGAGTGGGTTCGTCCGTGGTCGGGCGACGGGATGTACGTCCATTTCTACGCGCTCGGCGCCCTCGCACTCTTCATCATGTTGGGCTTTCTCTACCGACTGAGCGCCGCGCTCTTCTTCCTGGGGTTTACCTACGTCTTCCTGCTCGAGCAGGCGCGGTACCTGAATCACTTCTACTTCGTCATTCTGATCAGCTTCCTGATGATCTTCGTGCCGGCCCACCGCGCTGTTTCGGTGGACGCGCTGATCCGCCCCCGGCTGAGGGCCGATCGGATCCCGGCCTGGGGCCCGGTGCTGCTGGCCGGACAGATGGGCATCTGTCTACTTCTTCGGTGGCGTCGCGAAGATCAACGGCGACTGGCTTGGCGGAGAGCCGCTCCGCACCTGGCTGGCCAGGCGGGCCAGCTTCCCGCTGATCGGCCCGCTGTTCACCGACGAGTGGGTCGTCTACCTCTTCGCCTACGGGGGGCTGCTGCTGGATCTGTTGGCTGTCCCAGCGCTTCTCTGGCGTCGGACGCGTCCGCTCATGTTCGCGCTCGTCACGTCGTTCCACCTCATGAACGATCGTTTGTTCTCGATCGGGATCTTCCCCTGGCTGGCCCTCGCCGCCACGACGCTGTTCTTCCCGCCTGACTGGCCGCGCCGCCTGGTCCGCGATCTTCAGGCGGCACCGGATGCGAGGGCGCGGTTCGCCTGGTCGGGGGGCGTGGCGCTGGGCTTGGCAGTCGCCTGGCTCCGGAAAGAGCTGGAGCTCGTGCCCGTAGGGCTGGCAACCACGGCCGCGGCGCTCCGAGGGAAGGAAGGGCCAGGCGAGCGCTCGAGCCCTCGACGCCACTCACCCGACCTCGCCCGCCGCGACCTCGACCGAGATGGAGCGACGCTCGAGCGAGGTGCGCCCACTGGACACGGGCTGACGTGCGCGCTGGTCGTCGTCTGGTTCACGCTGCAGGTCGTCATCCCTCTGCGCCACTTCGTCATTCCGGGCGCCGTGAGCTGGACGGAGGAGGGTCACAACTTCTCCTGGCACATGAAGCTGCGCAGCAAGAGAGGCACGGCGAGGTTCCGCGTGACGGATCCCAAGAGCGGGCGAAACTGGACGATCGATCCGAGGGAGCTGCTGGAACGGTGGCAGTACAGGAAGATGGCCACGCGACCCCACATGATCCACCAGTTCGCCCGGCATCTGGCGCAGAACCTGGAGGCGCGCGGCCACCCGGGTGTGAGCGTCCGGACGAACGTCGAGGTCAGTCTGAACGGTCGGGAGCGTCAGCGCTTGATCGACCCCAAGGTCGACCTGGCCGCCGAGCCGCATCGCCTAGGTGCTGCACCGTGGATCGAGCCGCTGAAGGATTGACGACTCTTCGGTGGGCACGCCGGGCTCGCTCGGGCGAGAGGCCGGCGCGGCGCGGCGCGCCAAGGTGCAGATCGATTGTCAGGGGACGAGCACGAGCTTGCCGATGTGCCCGCCCTCTTCCAGCTGGCGATGCGCCTCCGCCGCCTGCGCCAGGGGCAGGGTCGCGTGAATGACAGGGACCATGGCTCCCGATTCGAAGAGAGGCCAGACCTCGGTCTCGACGGCACGTGCGATCCGACCCTTCTCCTCGATGGATCGGGGCCGTAGCGTCGAGCCCGTGATGGTGAGCCAGCGCTGGAGCACCGGCCGAAAGTCGACCTCGGCCGTCGCGCCCCCGAGGAACGCGATGAGGACGAGTCTCCCGTCTCGAGCCAGCGAGTCGAGATTTCGGCTCATGTAGCGCCCACCGACCATGTCGAGAATGACGTCCACGCCTCGTCCGTCGGTGAGCTCCTTCACGATCGGAACGAAATCCTCCTCGCGGTAGTTGACCGCCCGCACGGCGCCGAGACGCTCACATGCAGCGCACTTCTCGGCGGTGCCGGCCGTGGCAAACACACGGCCCCCCCGGGCCCGGGCGAGCTGGATGGCGGTGGTGCCGATGCCGCTCGTCCCCCCGTGGACCAGCAGGGTTTCTTCCCGAGCGAGCCGCCCGCGCTCGAACACGTTGGTCCAGACGGTGAAGACGGCCTCGGGAAGAGCGGCGGCCTGGAGCGCCGCCATGCCCCGGGGGAGGGGCAGCACCTGAGGGGCCGGTGCCAGGCAGTACTCGGCGTAGCCGCCGCCGGCCAACAGCGCGCAGGCCTCGTCGCCCACGCTCCAGCGGCTCACGCCGTCCCCCACAGCCACCACGGTCCCCGCCGCCTCGAGGCCGGGGATGTCGCTTGCCCCGGGCGGTGGCGGATACCGGCCCTCGCGCTGGAGAAGATCAGGGCGGTTGACGCCCGCGGCCGCCACGCGCAGCAGGATCTCGCCCGGGCCCGGTGGGTCCACGGGCCTGCGGATCGGCCGCAGGACGTCGGGGGGGCCGGGACGGGCGATCTCGATCGCGAGGCCGTCCGCCGGAAGTCCGCTCACGGCTCCGAGGGAGGCCCGTCTAGGGCCTCGAGGGTGGCCGTCGAAGCCGGGCGCTCGAGCTGCAGCCTCGCGGCAACCTCTTCGGCCTGCCGCATCGCCCGGAGGATGTTGCCGTTTGCAAGCCCGGCGAGGTCGGCGTCGCTCCATCCCCGTCGAATCAGCTCGGCGAAGAGCTTCGGGTACGTGGAGACGTCGTCGAGCCCCTCCGGCCACGAGTCGTTGCCGTCGAAGTCGCCGCCGAGGCCGACGTGGTCGACGCCTGCGACCCGGCGCACGTGCTCCACGTGATCGGCCACCTCCCCGAGGGTGACCCGGATCGGTGGAAGCGCCCGCTTGAGCTCCTCTAGGACCCGTTTCCGTTCGGCGGAATCCTCGACTCTCGCGATCCGTCTCTTGTACTCCCTCCGCATCGGGTCGTAGACCGCCGCCCACTCCGGCGAGATGAACGAGGCGACGAACGTGATCATGACGACGCCGCCGTTGTCGGGCAGGAGGCGGAGGATGGCATCGGGAACGTTGCGCGGGTGGTCGCACACGGCCCGCGCGGAGGAGTGAGAGAAGATGATCGGCGCCTCGGAGACTCGCAAGGCGTCCTCCATCGTCTCGGGCGAGACGTGGGAGAGGTCCACGAGCATGCCCAGCCTGTTCATCTCGCGCACAACCTCCTCGCCGAAGAGGGTGAGGCCCCCGTGGCGGCGATCCCCGCTGGAGGAGTCGGCCCAGTTGAGCGTGGCGCTGTGCGTCAGCGTCATGTAGCGCACGCCGAGGGCGTGGTAGGCGCGCAGCGCCCCGAGGGAGTCCTCGATGACGTGGCCGCCCTCGGCGCCGAGCAGCGACGCGATCCGGCCCTCCTTCATGATGCGTTCGACGTCGGCCGCGGTCGTCGCCAGGGCCAGGTCCTCCGGGTAGCGATCGATCAGCCGTCGGGCCAGGTCGATCTGCTCGAGCTGCCGGCGTGCGGCTCCGCCTCCGAGGTCGGCTGGCACGTAGACCGACCAGAACTGTCCGCCCACACCGCCGGCCCGGAGGCGCTCGAGGTCGGTGTCGCCGCTCGTCGGCTGCCCCAGGTCGTAGGCCTCGAGGTCCCCGATCGCCCCGGTCTTCCCGCGGATCGTCCACGGGAGGTCGTTGTGTCCATCGAGCACCGGGTGCCGGCTCAAGAGCCGTCGGGCCCGCTCCAGATCGGGATCCTGGCCATGGGCGGAACAGCTTTGAAAAAGAAAAGCAAAAATTCCAAGGAACGTAAAAGCGCCGAGCAACGTCCTATTCACTTGAGGGGAACCTCCCGGATGGGGCGCCGTGTGCATCGAGCGTCCAAACTCGTGGATGATTGTCGGCCCCGGCCCGGAACGGGGTGCACAGCATGGCGGAATCGAGCTCGCAGGCCCGGGAGGGTGGCGTGGTTCACGCCGTCCGCTTTGGCGCCTTCGAAATGGACGTCAAGAGCGGCGAGCTGCGCCGTAACGGAGCCCTCGTTCGCCTCCAGCCCCAGCCCTTCAAAGTCCTGGCCCTGCTCGTCGACCAGCCCGGGCGTGTCGTCACTCGCGAAGAGATCCAGTCCGCGGTCTCGCCCGCCGGGACCTTCGTCGATTTCGAGCAATCGCTGAACTTCTGCATTCGCCAGATCCGTTCCGCCCTCGGCGACAGTGCCCTGCACCCTCGCTACGTCGAGACCCTGCCCCGCCGGGGCTATCGTTGGGTGGGCGGCTCTGTGGAGAGGGCGGTGCCGCCCGCAACGGTACACGACTGGCCGCGACCCGTCGCGGAAGGCCAGTCCACCGACGGCAGCGCTGCCGGTGTGGGAGACCCGATGCTCGCGCCAGGCGCTGCCGTCGAGCCGCGCTGGAGCACGGTGGCGCTGGTGCTCGCCGCCGCCGTGGTTTTCCTCAGCGCTCTTGCCTTTGCCTATCGTCTCGGTGGTCTCCCGCAGAGCGAGGCCCCGCCCCCAGCTTCCAGAGGATCACCTTCCATCGGGGTGCCATCACCCCGGCTCGGTTCGGCCCGGAGCATCAGGTCGTCTACGTCGCGTCGTGGGAAGGTCGCCCCCGGGACATGCAGCTCATGAACAGTGGCGCCCGTGAGAGCCGGTCGCTCGGCATCGTCAATTCCCGCATCGTGGCGGCCTCCGATTCGGAGGTGGCTTTTCTCCGGCGCCGGGTCCTGGCTCGGGCACCGCTGGCCGGCGGGCCGCCGCGGGAGGTCTCGCAGGGCATCCGAGCAGCCGACTGGACGGCCGACGCATCAGAGTTCGCGGTGGTGCGCATCGAGGAAAACCGTTTCCGACTCGAGTACCCGATCGGTCGCTCCCTCGGCGAGACGAACGACGTGAGTCGCCTCCGCCTCTCCCCGGATGGAGAGCTGCTGGCGCTGCAAGAGCACATGATGTTCGGCGACGATCGCGGGCAGGTCGTCATCATGAATCGCGACGGCGAGCGCCTGGCGGTCTCGGGCCCCTGGGGCAGCCTCGACGGGCTGGCATGGTCGCCGGGCGGCGACGAGGTCTGGTTCACCGCTGCCCGCGTCGGAGTGAAGAGCGAGCTCCATGCCCTCACGCGAGACGGGCGGGTCCGACACATCCACGCGGCGATGGGCCGGCTCGTGCTGCACGACATTGCTCCCGACGGCCGGGTTCTCCTGGAGCGCACCGGGACCGGAGGCGAGACGTTCCTGGGGCGCACCGCTCAGGAGAAGCTGCACGAGCTCACATGGCTCGACGTCTCCGGCGCCGAGGGGCTGTCGGCCGACGGGAGCCAGGTTCTCCTCGTCGAGAGCGGTGACGGAGGCGGGCCGGACTACACGTCCTACCTGCGGTCCACCGACGGCTCTCTGCCCATGAGGCTGGGCCCCGGGCGGGGGACCAGCCTCTCCATCGACGGGAAGTGGGCCCTCATGATTCCGGTGACAACGCCCGACCACGTTCAGATCGTGCCCACCGGCGCCGGAGAGTCCCGCCAGTGCCGGATCCCCGGAGCCGCGACACACGAGATGGCCGGGTGGCTTCCGGATCGCAAGACGATCTACGTCTCCACCCGCGACTCGTCCGGCCGATGGGCCTCCTGGCTCGTCGATGCAGCGAGCGGGGAGTCGCGACCGCTGCCGCTACCCGATGGCGTCGTCCTCTACTCCAACACGTTCTCACCCGACGGGACCCGCTTCGTGACTCGGTGCCCCCACGGCGAGGCCCACTGCGTGTACTCCACAACCGGCGGCGATCCCGTCCCGCTCGCCGGGGCCGAGCCCGAGTGGCGAGCCGTGGCCTGGGACGAGCACGACCGGGTCTATTTCCGAGACCGGATACTCCAGATGCCCGAG
Organism: Vicinamibacteria bacterium; assembly: GCA_963578825.1. Classification (GTDB taxonomy): domain Bacteria; phylum Acidobacteriota; class Vicinamibacteria; order Fen-336; family Fen-336; genus JAJDNS01. The sequence continues at coordinate 34,983 of CAUZDW010000015.1, read as the reverse complement.
GCCCTCTGGCGTGTGGACATGGCGACGGGCCGAAGCGAATACGTCGCCGATCTGGCTCCCCCCGACCGCTCCGGTGTGCTTGGCCTCACAAAAGTGACGGTGGCCCACTCGGGCGAGGCCTGGGCCTTCTCACTGATCCGGCGTTTGTCTGACTTGTACGTGGTGACGGATCTGCGCTGAGCCGAGCCGTCCAGTTTCCCCGATAGGCCTCCCGCCGTAGCCTCAGGCGTCGTCCCAACCCAGTCGTTCTCAGTGACTTCGCCCCTCATCCGGGCCTCCCTCCCTTCTCCCGCCAACTCACGCAACGCTGCGCACCATCCGAGCGTCTCCCTGAGTGACACGTCACGAGTTGTGTCGAGCGTTCCGCCCTGGGATGAGGTGGATCGCGGGGCGGGCGAGAGGAGGGCCTGTGGCGCCACGAGGGACTGCCGAGATCCTGGCGTTGGCCATCGCCCTTGTCCCGAACACGGCGGGGGCGGGCGACCCCGAGCCGCATCGCGGAAAGACAGCATGGCCCTCGCGGCTGGTCCCGGCACCCTCCGGCACCCCCGCGGTGCTCCTGGCCTGGCTGGACGTCGGCAGCGCGGCGGTGGGCCTGGGCGGGGTTGCGCGATCCGAGGTTCGATCGATCCTGGAAAAGGTCGGTCTCGACGTTATCTGGCGTCAAGACAGCGGTGGCGAAGCCGCCCGCCCGGGGGAGATCCGCATCATCCTGGTCAATCGTCTCCTGGTGCGCCGGGACTCCGGACGTCCCGTGCTGGGCGCGGCACCGACTGAGGTTCGAGGCCACCCCCTCGTCTGGATCCACGTGGGCAGCGTCCGCGCCGCGCTCGGGTTGCCGCAGAGCTCGTCGACGAACGACCTCCTGGTGCTCGCGCGCCGCAATCTCGGCGTCGCGCTCGGATGGGTCATCGCCCACGAGATCATTCACGCGCTCGTCCCATCGCTCCGCCACGGCGGTATCCTCATGGCAGAGAGCCTGAAGCGCGAGCACCTGACCGCGTCCAGGCTGTCTGTCGACCCCGCTGTCGCCCTGCTCGTGCGCGCCGCTTTCGAGCACACGCTGACGCCGCCCTCCACCCAGCCCGGTGTGCTGAGCGCGGAAGGGCCATCGTCGAGTTCGGCGCCGACCCTCAGTGCTGCACGGGACGGTCGGTCGCGCCGGGAGGAGGCACGAGACCTCGTTCGCTGAGCAGGGCGAGGAGGTCCTCTGCTGCGGCGCGGTGCTCCGTCGGCCCCCAGTGTCCGCGCCTCTTGAGCCGCTGGCCGGCCCGGACTCGGAGAGAAAACGCCGGGCGCAGGTTGACGCAGGCCAGCCCCGAGGCACGGCACGTCGCCTCGAAGAAGCGTTCGCTCGGCGAAGGATCCGATGCTCCGATCTCATCGAGGATGGGCAGGTAGGCGAACACGGGTCGGGCCCCGACGTCGTCTGCCCCGTCGCGAAGGGCCTCGAGCAGGGCCACCCCGAGGGCGTCGCGGGCCCGCGCTTCGAGGCCCGTGCGGTCCCACACCCGGGCGCGCAGCATGGAGATGAGATCGAGGAACTTGGAGCGCCACCTTTCGCTTGCCAGGAGCTCCTCCGGAGTCGGGACCGGGACATTGGCGAGCTCGAGCAATCCCTCCTCGAGGACGAACTTCGGCTTGGCGTAGTCGAAGAACGCCGTCCGGTTGCGCTCGAGGTCGATGTGCACGAAACCTACGAGCACCATGTCCGGGCGCAGCCGAGGGCCTTCCTCGCGTAGCGTGAGGAGCATCTGGTCGTGCCCGTAGGCGTGGACCCCGAGGTTCACCGTCTCGACGCCCGGATGTAGGATTGCGAGCTGTCGGACCCACGTCTCGTCGTCGCCCACGTCTTCGCCGAATGTGAACGAGTCGCCGAGGGCCGCGATTCGCACTCGTCCGGATGAATCCTGATCGCCCACACTGTCGCGCCCCCGGTAGCCGCGGTCGGTGGAGCTCAACCGCTTGCCGTCGAACGCCGGGACGTCGCGCAACCCGGGTCGCAGCGCCCAGCCTCGAACGGGATGGTAGACGTCGAAGGGTTGGACCAGGGGACGGCGATCCTGCCGCCGCGCCCAGCGAAGCCGCGACGAGGCTTCGTCCACACCTGCCACCAGGCGAAACATCTCCTTGCGCGAGAGCACGGCTCGCGCACTCATCTCGAAGAAGACCAGGACGGCCGCAAGGTACACGAGCAGCGCAGCCCATCGCCGGACGCGCCTCATGAGCTCGTCTTCGGTGGACGCGTGCGAGAAGGGGTGTCGGCGCCCGAGCCTACTTCCACCACGGGAGCTTGAAAGCCGGCTCTGGGGGAGGCGAGGGTCGCGGGGCGGGGGGAGGGCCGGTGTCGACGAACCCGAGCACCGGGACGATCGGGTCGGATGGGGGCCCGAAGGCGAGCCAGCCGATCCCCGCCAGCGCCACCAGAGCGGCTCCGACCAGGAGAGCCTTGACGTCGCCCGGGAGCGGCTCGCTGGGCGTCCGGGGGCTGCGCGCCGTCGGTCGCGCGGGTCGCGCCGCTGGCTGCACAGCTCGAGCCTGGGCTGCGGCCAGCTCCTCGGCCCGCTCCCGTGACATCCCGCAATGACACGATCCGACCCGAAGCGGCACCCGGCGACCACACGCCGGGCAGACCCATGTATGCGTTCCCGCTGCCACCATCTTCAATACTACAACCCCCGGGAGTGGGGTGTACGATGCCCGTTCCATGTCCCAGCGACTGCCGCCCCTGCGCCGGGGACTCGACGTGATGCCCTCGCCGGTCAGGGACCGACCCGGGGTCCTGCTCCGAGACCCCTTCCGGTATGCCTTCGATGGTGCGGGACCTCCGCTTTCTACACGTTTCTGAGGGCGACGGGCTCTCCTCGCGGGACGCTGCTACGCTATGAGGAGTGGAACATCGACCCCGAGAGCGTCGTCAGCTTCGGCGCCCTCGCGTTCGGCGAGCCCCCGCCCCGGCGGGATGGAGAGGAAGGCCCATGAGGCAGACACGAGTAGCGGCGATCGCGTTGGTGGCGGGGCTGGTGCCCGGCGTCGCCGCGGCCGACGAAGCGGTGGCCATCGTCGACGGAATGCCGATCAGCTCCGAGGCCCTCGAGGCCACGATCCAGGGACAGATGCTGGACCTGCGCCAACGAGAAGACCAGCTTCGGCGGAAGGGGCTCGAAGAGCTCATCGCACAGGCGCTCCTCGATCGGGAGGCGGCAGCACGGCGCGTGAGCGTGGCGGAGCTCACACGCACGGAGGTCACCAACAAAGCTCGCGTCAGTCCGGCCGAGGCGAAAGAGTTCTACGAAGCCAACCGCGCCCGCTTCGGTGGCGTGGGCGAAGCGGAGGCCATCCGGCAGATCGTGACCGGCCTCGGGCGGCAGCGCCAGGGCGAGCGCCGGGCGGCCTTCGCGCTGGAGCTGCGGGGGAAGTATCCGGTGGAGGTGCGGCTCGAGCCGTTTCGCCTCGAGGTCGGGACGGGCGACGGCCCGGTGCGCGGGAGCGCCGACGCCCCCGTGACCATCGTCGAGTTCTCCGACTTCCAGTGCCCCTACTGCGTCCGAGCCCGTCCGGCGCTCAAGCGTGTCCGCGAAGTCTACGGAGACGAGGTGCGGTTCGCCTTTCGTCATTTTCCCCTCGCGTTCCACCAACAGGCCCAGAAAGCCGGGGAAGCCGCGTCCTGCGCGGGAGATCAAGATCGTTTCTGGGAGATGCACGATCGGCTGTGGGCCAACTCGAGCAAGCTCCGACCCGCGGACCTGAAGGAGCACGCCACCACGCTCGGTCTCGACACCGAGGCCTTCACCCGATGTCTCGACTTGGGTCGCTACGCCTCGCTCGTGGAGGAGGACGCCCGGGAAGGTGCGCGCCTCGGTGTCTCCGGGACGCCCGCGTTCTTCATCAACGGCCGGCCGCTCGTGGGGGCCCAACCCTTCGAGGCGTTTGCCAAGGTGATCGACGACGAGCTGGAGCGCGCGCGCCGGGCCGCCGTGGACGGTGCCGTCGGCCGGTGAGCGGCGACGAAGATCGGCGGCCCGACTGGCTCCGCTGGGCCCAGAGAGTCCAGGCGATCGCCCAGACCGGGCTCACGTACTCCGAGGATCCCTACGATCGGGAGCGATACGAGCAGCTTCGGGAAATCGCCGTCGAGATGACCGCCGCCGGCCTGGATGAAGACACCGACGCGGTGCGGCCCGTCTTGACCTCCGGAAGGGGCTATCCCACGCCCAAGGTGGACGTGCGTGCGGTGGTCTTCCGCGGCGACGAGCTGCTCCTCGTGCGCGAGCGTCGATCCCGGGGCTGGACGTTTCCCGGGGGCTGGGCCGACGTGGGAGACACGCCCAGCGCCGCGGCCGAGCGGGAGACTCTCGAGGAGAGCGGCTACCGCGTGCGAGCGGAGAAGGCGCTGGCGATCCTGGACAAGACACGCCACGAACACCCGCCCTCGCTGGACTACACGTACAAGATCCTGATCGGGTGCCACCTCGAGAGTGGCGAGCCGCGGACCAGTCACGAGATCGACGACGTGGGCTTCTTCAACGAAGACGCGATTCGCGAGCTCGAGCTCGATCCCGACCGCACGACCTCCGGACAGATCGCCATCGCCTTCGCGCACCACCGGGATCCGGCTCTCCCGACCGAGCTGGACTGACGCGCGTTGTCGTCACGTCTGCAGGGAGAACGGCGTGAAGTTCGTGTCGCTGTCGAAGCAGTCTTCGTTCTCGGCGCGTTTCAGAAAGTTCACGATGCGGTAGGTGAGCGGCGTCATCAGCGTCTCCCAGAGCACCTTGAGCATGTAGTTGCTCAGCATCACGCGCCAGACCAGCTCGGTCTCCCACACGCCGAGGAAGGCGATAGGGTAAAAGATCGCAGAGTCGACCGCCTCGCCGAAGATGGTAGAGCCGATCGTCCGGGCCCAGAGCTGTCGACCCTTCGTGAAGAGCTTCATCTTTGCGAGCACGTACGAGTTGCAGAATTCTCCCAAGAAGTAGGCGATGAGCGAGGCGAGGACGATCCGGGGGGTGGCGCCGAAGACCGTCTCGTAGGCCTCCTGGTGGGGCCAGCCCTTTGCGGGGGGGAAGGCCAGGATCGCCCAGCTCATGAACGAAGCGAAGGCGAGGGCGGCGAAACCGGCCCAGACGACCTTTCGGGCACGGGCGTAGCCATAGACCTCCGTCAGGATGTCCCCGAACACGTAGCTGATCGGGAAGAAGAGAACACCGGCTCCGAAAGTGAACCGGCCGATCTGGGCCACCTTGGCGGCCCCGATCACGTTCGCGCACAGAAGCACGGTGACGAAGGCCGCCATCACCAGGTCGTAGTACCGGTACGGGCGCTTCGTGGCCTGGTGATCCGGGACGGAACCGGGCGCTGCGGGGGGGCTCACGTGTCGTTTTGGGGAGTGGAGGAGGGCGTTGGTGGGCGCTGCAGGGTTCGAACCTGCGACTTCCACCGTGTGAAGGTGGCACTCTACCGCTGAGTTAAGCGCCCGTTGCTCGAGCCTCAGAGGGTAAACCGCCTCCTGGGCACGGTCAAGGGCGACGAAGGGGAAGGCTCGTGAGAGGCGCCGCTGCGATTCCCTCGGGGTCCGAGATCGGCCGCCACTCGACGGTGTGTGCCTGGCAGCGGACCCGGGGTTCGGTGCCCGCGATGAAGGTCTCGCGGCGGGTCTTCGAGCACAGAGGGGTCGCCAGGAGGCCCGTCTCCGCATCGATCTCGACGAAGATCACGTTCTCCCCGGGCGGCGTGAATGGCACGTTCTCGGTCCCGTTCAGAGCCCCCTTCATGAAATTCACCCAGATCGGCAGGGCGGCCCGGGTGCCGGAGAGCCCCACGGGGGTGTTGTCGTCGAAGCCGACCCAGACGATGCACAGGAGGTCGGGGGTGTAGCCGGCGAACCAGGCGTCGCGGTAGTCGTTCGTGGTGCCCGTCTTGCCGGCGGCGTCCAGGGTGAAGCCGCGAGCCCTCGACGACGCCGCCGTGCCCTCGGTCATGACGCTCTGCAGCATGCTCGTCAGGAGAAACGCCGACTCTTCCCGGATGACGCGCTCGGGGACCGGGGCGTAGTGCTGCTCGAGGACCCGGCCGCCCTCGTCGTTCACCCGGAGCACCGTCACCGGCTCGATCCTGTATCCGCCGCTGGCCAGCACGTTGTACGCGGTGGCCATCTCGAAAGGGGTCGTTTCGAACGAGCCGAGGGCGATGGCGGGGAACGGCTGGATCGGAGCCCCGCTGCCCAGCTTCTCCGACCACAGGTGGGCGATACGCTCGTAGCCGACCATCTCCGCCACCTTGACCGTGGCCACGTTCAGGCTCTTGGCTAGGGCACGGCGAAGAGTGACGAATCCGAAGTACGTGTTCTCGTAGTTCTGGGGAGTGTACTCCCTGTCCTCGTAGAAGAATACGGCGGGAGCATCCTCGACGATCGTCGCCGGTGTGATGGGTGGCAGGCTCGGATCCTCGAACGTGGCTTCGAAGGCGGCGAGGTAGACGAACGGCTTGAAGGTGCTTCCGGGCTGGCGGCGGGCCTCCGTCACCCGGTTGTACTGGCTCGCTCCGTACGAGCGGCCTCCCACGAGGGCCACCACCTTGCCGCTCAGGGGCTCGATCGCGATGAGCGATCCCTGCACCATCTTCTCCGTGCGCTTCTTGATCATCTCCTGGACGTCGTCGAGGCCCTGCTCGAGCGCCCGCTGGGCGAGGGCCTGCAGATGGAGGTCGAGCGTCGTGTAGATAGAGAGGTTCTGCGTCGTGAGGTCGTTCGGATCGTAGCGCTGTGCCAGCTGGCGGCGGACCAGGTCCACGAAGTACGGGGCGTCGGTGAGGTCGACGCTCGTCGACTCCACCAGGAGCGGGGTGGCCAGAGTCTGCTCCATCGTCTCGACGTCGATGAAGCCGGCGTCGTTCATGGCACGGATGACGGCGTTTCGTCGAGCGGTCGCGCGCTCGGGGTGGCGGAAGGGGTTGTAGCGGTTCGGCAGCTGGATCATCCCGGCCAGGACAGCCGACTCCGGCAGGGTGAGGTTGCCGACGTCCTTGCGGAAGTAGCGGCTCGCCGCCTGGCCCACTCCGTTCAGGCTGAACGAGCCTCCCTGGCCGAGGTAGACCTCGTTCAGGTACAGCTCGAGGATCTCCTCCTTCGAGGCCCGCCGCTCCAGCACGAACGCGAGGAACGCTTCCTGCATCTTGCGCTCGAGGGTCCGCTCCGGGGTCAGGAAGAAGTTCTTGCAGAGCTGCTGGGTGATCGTGCTGGCGCCGTGGGGGATCTCGCTGTCGGTCCTCAGGTTTCGCACGATCGCGCCCACCACGGCGAATGGGTCCAGCCCGGGGTGGCTGAAGAAGCGCCGGTCCTCGATGGCGAGGACGGCCTGAACGAGATGCTCGGGCAGGTCCTCGTAGCGGATCCGACGTCTCTTCTCCCGGCTCTCGTCGAAGAGATACGTGATGAGCTCGGGTTCGAGGGTCTGGGAGGTGTACGTCCGCGCCTCTCGATCCCGGATCTCCTTCACCACTCCCTCGTCGAAGACGACGAGGAGCGGCTCGTCGACGCCGCCCGGCACGACCCTGGGCCAGAGGCGCAGGCCCTCGTCGACGGTCGCGAACTCCCCGGGCGCCGCGGGCTCGTTCGTCCGTTGGGTGTAGCGCAGCCCGTTCAGGATGTCGGCGAGCCAGCCCGCGTCCATCACGAGCCCGGGCCGAAGCACCAGGGGGCGGCCGTAGACCCGGGAGGGAATCTGCCAGCGCTCGCCCTGCAGGCGCTGCTCCACTAGGACGCTGAACCGGACGTAGTGGTAGATGAGGACCGAGGCGCCGATGACGATCGGAAGGAAGATGAGGGTGAGCAGCGCCACCACCACGCGGAAGCGCTGCGGCGAGTACACCCTTCTTGCTGTGTCGCGCATGTCCGGAACCCATCGAGTATACCCGGCATTGCCGCGGGATTTCGGGCGCGCCATGGCGCGGCGCTGCAGCAGTCTGGTGAATAATGCGGGCCAGGCTCGCGCGAGGAGCCGGATCAAACGATACGGAACGACCGGGCGGGAAGGACGGCTGCGTGATTCAGTACCACAGCGGAAACGATCTTGACATCGACGCGATGATCGACCTCTACGGAGATTCGACGCTGGGAGAGCGGCGCCCGGTCTCCGATCGTGAGCGCATGGCCGGGATGCTGCGTCACGCCAACCTGGTGATCACCGCGTGGGACGACGACGTGCTCGTGGGGATCTCCCGCTCGGTGAGCGACTTTCACTACGCGACGTACCTTTCCGACATCGCGGTGCGACTCTCCTACCATCGCAGCGGTGTTGGTCGGGCGCTGATCCAGAGAACGCGCGCGGCGGCGCCCGAAGCGACGCTCATCCTGCTCTCGGCGCCGGCGGCGGAGGGGCACTACCCCCGGATCGGATTCAAGCAGCATCACAGCGCCTGGGTCCTCAAGGCGGGGGAGCCCCTCCTCTAGCCTCCGGTCAGAGGATCTCCCGCACGGCGTGGACCGCACTTCGATCCGGACAGAAGGCCAGCTCGAAAGCCGGGACGGCGGACGTCACCGCCGCGCAGGTGTCGAGGGCGCGGGCCATGGCCCGGGAATCCCAGGGTGGCGGAAAGCCGCGGGCGAGGAGCCGGGCCGCGGCCTGGGCGCGCCCGAGGGGGCGCACACGGGTCCGGCGCCCGTGTCGCAGGAAGAAGATCGCGCCAACGGGCGACGACTCCGGCAAGGCGAAACCCCCGTCACCGTGCCACGGCGTGCCCCAGGCCCGCACCCCTCGCGCCGATGGCCTGAGGACCACGCGATCGTCCGAGAGAATGCGGGCTCCGCGGGTGTGGCGGCGCCACAGGTGGGCGGTGGTCGACTTGCCGGCTCCCGATTGGCCGCAGAGAACCGCGGCGCGGCCGCGCCAGGCGACGGCGCAGGCGTGGACCTCGATTGCTCCTTCACGAACGAGACGGTGCTGAAAGAGCAGCTCGTCCAGCGGGTAGTCGAGGGACCAGGCCGGTCCCCCCTCGAAGCGCGGGAAGTGCAGGCGGCCTTTCCTCAGGCCCTCGTCGACGACCACCGCCTTGTAGACCGGAGGACGAAGCCTCGGGACGCGGAAGTCGTAGAGGAGCTGGCCGCCATGACGGTGCACTCGCCAGACGCCGCCGGAGTCGAAGAGCAGCTCGCCTTCGGGGGGAGGTGGAGCCTCTTCCGAAAGCGAGAGGCGGATGTCGGCGCCCCGCCGCACGAGAAAGGGCTCGAGGTCCGGTGGGGGATCGAGTGCCGGGGTGGGACGGCGGGACTCGACGGCGAGAACCAGGCCGCCAACGCTCAGGCGCAGAGTGCGGCGGGGCACGCCGGTCAGGAACGGGCCGGAGCGCGTCGCCGCTCCAGCTTCACCAGACGCTCCTCCGGTTCGGGCGAGGCGTGACCGCACGAGCCGCAGCCCCCGCCCAGCCGTGCCGCCACCTCGTCGTCGGGGCGGGCTGCCAGGTGCCCGTCGCCCAGGCAGCACGTCGCATCCCTTCTGTGACCGCTCCCTTCTCCCATCGCAGCCCAGGCCCGCAGGTGCGTGACCTCGCAGAAACCGGGGATGATGGCTTCGGGGTCGCCCGTCTCCATCTCTGCGGCGCCGGGGCAGCTTCCGCAGAGCGACATCAGGTTGCATGTCCGGCACGTGTCGTTCGATTGCCACGTGCGGGCCCGCAGCCGCGGAAACAGCTCGTGCCAGCCCTTGGCGAAGGTGTCTTCGCTCAGATCATGGAAGTTCTTGCGCGAGAGCTGGCACATCTGGAGGCGACCATAGGGATCCACGGTGAACGAGTTCTGGCCCGCACCGCAGGTGTAGACATGCTCGGTGTCGTGGTGCATCTCGGGCCGGGCGACTCGATCGCAGAACTCCCGGAGGTCCTCCAGCATCCCCGGGCTCCCGAGGTCCAGCTCCAGCGCATGTCCGCCAGGCTGCCCACGAGATGGTCCATCCCCTGGTAGACGAGCCCCTTGCCGGAAAAGGCGTCGTAGGCCCGGTCCAGGATCACCTGGCCTTGGCTGGATGCGTTGTGCATGTGACCTCGAAAGGGGGCCTCAGTGTAGACCTTTTGCGCCCCCCGGGTGGCGGACTTTCCCCGTGGCTGCGGCGATCGCCCCTCAACCGGGTAACTGCAGCCCCAAAAAGAGGATAGGCGGACGTCGAGATCCTACCGCACCACCTCGAGCCGCACCGTCCCCGTGCCCGGCCCGATGAGCCCGATCTCCCTGGCAGTGCCCCGGGAGACGTCGATGAGCCTCCCCTTGTATGCCGGGAAGCGGTCGTTGATGCGCACCACCGTGCTCTTGCCCGTGGAGACCAGCGTCACCTTCACCCGGGTGCCGAACGCCCAGTAGGGGTGTGCGGCCGTCAGGGCGTCCTGGTCGAACCTCTCGCCGCTGGCCGTGGTCTTGCCGTGGTAGCCGGGACCGTACCAGGACGCAATTCCTTCCGCCGTCGTGCCCACCGCCGGGGCCTCGGCTGGTGGGAACTTGTAATTCTTGGGATCGGGATGGCGCGAGCAGGCGCAGAGAAGGGCCAGGGTCACGACGAGCCCCGCCGCCGTCGCGACCCCAAAACGCCCGACACAGGCCTGGTCCCGGGGCGTTTTCGTCACGAGACCGTGTGGACCCGGAGCATGTTGACCGCCGCCGCGGCGGGTGACTGACCGGAGAGCATCAGGATCGTGTCTCCCTTCTCGATGAGTCCCCTGGATCTCAGGCGCTCCTCGCCGCTCGCCAGCAGCTCGTCGGTGCTGTCCGCAAACTCCGCGCGGACGGGGACCACACCCCACCACAAGGCGAGCCGATGGTAGACTCGGTCGTCCCCGGTCACCGCCACGACGGGCACCCGGGGACGGAACCCTGCGGCCAGCCTGGCGGTCAGGCCCGACTCGGTGAAGACGACGATCATCTTGCAATCGAGCTCGTCCGCCACGGAGACAGCCACCCGGGCCAGGCTCCGCGTCACCGCGGTGCCTGGCCCCCGGGGGGCCCGGTCGGGCGCCGTGCCCGGGGCGTTCTTTTCGGTGTAGTCGGCGATCCGGGCCATCGTCATCACCGTCTGCACCGGGAAGCGACCCACCGCGCTCTCCCCCGACAGCATCACCGCGTCTGTCCCGTCCAGAATCGCATTGGCCACGTCCGAGGCCTCGGCACGGGTCGGGCGGGGCTTGTCGATCATGCTCTCGAGCATCTGGGTGGCGGTGATGACCACCCGTCCGGCGATGTTGGCGGCTGCGATGATCCTCTTCTGAACGGTCGGGACCTCCTCGGTGCCGAGCTCCACGCCCAGGTCCCCGCGGGCCACCATCACGCCATCCGTGACCTCCAGGATCGCCGCGAGGTTCTCCACGGCCTCGGGCTTCTCGATCTTGGCGATGACCGGCGCCTCGTGACCCAGCGAGCAGATGAGAGCCTTGATCTCCTCGATGTCGGCCGCCTGGCGGACGAAAGACAGCGCGACGTAGTCGACACCGTGCTCGAGCCCGAACTCGAGATCGCGCCGGTCCTTCCCCGTCAAGGCGGGCACGGACAGCTTGATGCCTGGCAAGTTCATGCCCTTGTTGGAGCGGAGCGGGCCGCCGTCCACCACGTTGCACTCGACTCGGTGGCGCAGCGCCTCGACCACCCGGAGCGACAGGTTCCCATCGTCGAGGAGGATCCGATCTCCTTCCACCACGTCGAGGGGCAGGGCGTCGTAGGTCGTCGAGATCAGCTCGGGAGTGCCCTCCACCGAGAGGTCCGTGGTGATGGCGATCCGGGCCCCGGCGCGGAGCTCGATCTCACCTCCGGCCACCCGCCCGGTCCGGATCTTCGGGCCAGACAGGTCCTGGAGGAGCGCCAGGGGCTGGCCCAGCCGCGTCTCGATCTCACGGGCGATCTTGATGACTCGCGCGTGCTCCTCGTGGGTTCCGTGGGAGAAATTCAGCCGCAGGACGTTGACCCCGGCCCGGATCATTCGCTCCAGCACGGGTCGCTCCCGGGAGGCCGGTCCGATGGTGGCGACGATCTTGGTTCGGCGCATGAGTCGCGACGAGTATAAGCCAGCACGGCCACGCGATCGTCGGGAGGCGCTTGTTCACACGCATTTGCGGGCATCTGGACCATCGGGGGGTTTGACACCCTGCGAGGCCGGACGCTATATTCCGGCGTCGACTGCCGTCCCTGCTCGCCGGCGTTCACCGATAACACAGGATCGCTTCCGCGCGATCGCCAGACGCTCTGACCATGCCCAGCTACCTCCCGATCGTGATCTTGGGCGCGGTAGCAGTCGGCTTCGGCGTTTTCACCCTGGCCATGTCGAACCTCCTGGGGCGTCCTCGTCCGGACGAGGGGAAGCTGAGCACGTACGAGTGCGGTGTGCCCCCGGTGGGGACAGCCCGGGAGCGGTTCCCGGTCAAGTTCTACCTCGTGTGCATGCTGTTCATTCTCTTCGACGTGGAAACGGCCTTCTTCTATCCGTGGGCCCTCATCCTCGACGAGCTGGGCGTCTACGGCCTGAGCGTCATGGGCGGCTTCTTCTTCGTCCTCGGTGTCGGCTTCGTCTACGAATGGAGAGTCGGAGCCATGGACTGGTAGCGCAATGGAGCTCACCCCCGACAACCTGAAGACCTTCGAGGACACCGTCGCCCGCTACCCGGTGAAGCGCTCCGCCCTCCTGCCGGCGCTCCGGCTGGTTCAGGAGCAGGAGGGCTGGATCAGCCCCGAGGCGATGGAGTACGTCGGGACGCTTCTGGACCTGAGCCCCGCGCAGGTGAAGGACACCGCCAGCTTCTACACGATGTTCCACCTCCAGCCGAAGGGAAAGACCCTCATCGAGGTCTGCACCACGTTGTCGTGTGCCCTCGGCGGCTCGGAGGGCCTCCTCGGGCACGCCTGCCGCAAGCTCGGGATCGAAGCCGGGGGCACCACCGGGGACGGGAAGTTCACGGTCAAGGAGGTCGAATGCCTCGCCGCCTGCGGTGGGGCGCCGGCCGTGCAGGTGAACGGCGAGTGGCTCGAGCACGCCTCGGAATCGGACATCGACCACGTCCTCGCCGGCGAGACGGTTCGGCGCACCTTCGACTGGCCGAAGAGCCCCGGCGAGCACATCCTCTTTCAGAACGTCTGGAAGGAGAACTCCACCTCCATCGACGTGTACAAGGCCTCCGGGGGCTACGCGAAGCTGGGCGAGTGGCTGAAGCTGGAGCCCGGGGACATCATCGAGACGGTCAAGCGCTCGGGCCTTCGCGGTCGCGGAGGGGCCGGGTTCCCCACGGGGATGAAGTGGGGCTTCCTGCCCAAGGACAACCCGAAGCCCCGCTATCTCTGCGTCAACGCCGATGAGAGCGAGCCTGGCACCTACAAGGACCGCGTGATCCTCGAGCGGGACCCGCATCGGCTCATCGAGGCCATCGTCGTCTCGTGCCACGCGATCCGTTCGAAGACGGCCTACATCTACATCCGTGGCGAGTTCCACGAGGGTGCGCGCACCCTCGTGGAACTCGCCACGGCGCGGGCGGCGGGAATCGTCGGCAAGAACGTGCTCGGCACCGGCGTGGACGTGTGGGTCCATCGCGGCGCCGGCTCGTACGAGTGCGGCGAGGAAACGGCCCTCATCGAGTCCCTGGAAGGAAAGCGCGGCCAGCCTCGCATCAAGCCTCCCTTCCCGGCGGTGGTCGGGGTGTACGGCTGTCCGACGATCGTGAACAACGTGGAGACGCTGGCCAACGTGCCTCTCGTCCTCGAGCGGGGGGCGGAGTGGTTTGCCAGCTACGGGACCGAGAAGAACGGGGGACCCAAGCTCTACTCCATCAGCGGCCACGTCGTGCGTCCGGGAAGCTACGAGGCCCCGATGGGGCGGATCACCCTCCGTGACCTGATCTTCGATCAGGGATACGCCCAGGGGCTCAGGAACGGCCGCAAGCTCAAGGCGGTGGTTCCCGGGGGCTCGTCGACCCCGGTCCTCACGCCGGACGAGATCGACATCGCCATGGACTTTGACAGCGTGGCCAAAGCGGGCTCGATGCTCGGCTCGGCGGGGACCATCGTGATGGACGACTCCACCTGCATGGTGTGGATGGCCAAGAACCTCTCGTACTTCTACAAGCACGAGTCCTGCGGCAAGTGCTCCCCCTGCAGGGAGGGGACGGGCTGGATGCTGCGGCTGCTCGAGCGAATCGAGGCGGGCGAGGCGGAGGAGAAGGACCTGGACCTTCTCTGGAAGATCACGGACTCGATCGCGGGAAAGACGGTCTGCCCGTTCGGGGACGCCGCAATCGCTCCTCCCCGGTCGTCGCTCACGAAGTTTCGGGAGGAGTTCGAGTACCACGTTCGCGAGAAGCGTTGCTGGAAGTCGGTGGCGCCCACCTTTGAAGAAGTAAAGGCGAAGGCGAAGGCCAGCGCCGGGGCCAGGACGGGCAAGGCGGTCCCCGCGTGACATCCCTGGCCGAGGAGCTCCTGATCGCCGTCGTCACCATCGTCATCGTGATCAGCGCGCTGCTCGGGGGTTTCTCGCTCATGACGTGGGTCGAACGGCGCACCCTCGCCCTCATGCAGTATCGGCTCGGCCCGAACAGGACCGGCCCCTTCGGCATCCTCCAGCCCGTCGCCGACGGGATCAAGCTCTTCTTCAAGGAAGAGGCGATGCCCGCGGCAGCCGACAAGTGGGCCTTTCTGGCGGCTCCGGTGGTGGCTGTGGCGACGGCGCTCCTGGCGACGGCGGTGATCCCGTACGGCCCGCCCTTCCAGGCCTTCGGCCGGAGGCTTCAGATCCAGATCGCCGACATCGAGGTGGGGCTGCTTTTCATCTTAGCTGTGACGGCCATCGGGGTCTATGGGATCGTGATCGCAGGGTGGGCCGCCAACAACAAGTACTCGCTCCTCGGCGGCCTCAGGTCGTCGGCTCAGATGTTCTCCTACGAGCTCGCGCTGGGGTTCTCCTGGGTGACCCTGATCATGGCCGCCCGGTCGTTCCGCATCAACGACATCGTTGCAGACCAGTCGGGGTGGTTCCTGAACTGGAACGTCTTCCTGCATTTCCCCGCCTTCCTCGTGTACGTCCTCGCAGCCACGGCGGAGGTCGCCCGGACCCCCTTCGATCTCCCCGAGGCCGAAAGCGAGCTCGTGGCGGGCTTCCACACAGAGTACTCGTCGATGCGCTTCGCGCTCATCCAGATGGCCGAGTACATCAACATGATCACCGTGACCGTGCTGCTCGCAAACCTCTTCCTCGGCGGCTGGCACTCGGGCATCCCCGGGATGCCGGAGACCCTGGCCGGGTTCCCCCTGGGCTTCGTGTGGTGGGGCTTGAAGGTCGCTTTCTTCCTCTTCGTCTTCATCTGGCTGCGGGCCACGCTGCCCCGCTTTCGCTACGATCAGCTCATGCACCTGGGGTGGAAGGTGCTGATTCCGCTGGTGGCCGTCTGGGTCATGGTGTTCGCCGCCTGGGTGGCGATCTCGGGTTGATGATGGACGCGATCCTCTTCTACGCCTTCGCCGCCATCGCCGTCGCCTCGGCAGTGGTCGTCATCTCCCAGCGCAACCCGATGTACTCGGCCCTTGCCCTCATCGTGACCCTTTGCTCGGTCGCGGTCATCTTCGGGCTCCTGGGCTCGCCCTTCATCGCCGTCCTGCAGGTGATCGTCTACGCGGGCGCGATCATGGTGCTCTTCCTCTTCGTCCTGATGCTCCTGAACGTGAAACGAGAGGAGGACGGCCCCGGCGAAGGCGCGCGTACCCTGCGTGGCCTGGCGCTGGCCCTGGTGGCGCTCCTGGTCCTCCAGGCGGGGACGGTCCTGCTGCGCTTCGAGCTGGCGCCGGCGCCGAGCTTCGATGCCTCGACCGTCGAGATGGCCCGGATCCTCTTCTCGCCGCAGTTCCTCTACGCCTTCGAGGCCACCTCCATCCTCATCCTCGCTGCCCTCGTGGGAGCAGTGGTGCTGGCGAAGAAGGAGCTCTAGCGTCATGGAGAGTCCCGGCTTCGTCCACCACGCGATCCTGCTGAGCCTCGTTCTCTTCGCCCTCGGTGTCCTTGGCGTCTTCCTCCGGCGCAACGTCATCACCGTGCTCATGTGCATCGAGCTCATGC
Organism: Vicinamibacteria bacterium; assembly: GCA_963578825.1. Lineage (GTDB taxonomy): Bacteria > Acidobacteriota > Vicinamibacteria > Fen-336 > Fen-336 > JAJDNS01. The sequence goes on along the minus strand of CAUZDW010000015.1, from coordinate 18,922 downwards.
TGAACGGTGTGAACCTGGCCTTCGTGGCGTTCAGCCGGGCACACGGCACTCTCGACGGCCAGGTCCTGGTGTTCTTCGTCATGGTGGTGGCCGCGTCGGAAGCGGCGGTCGGGCTCGCCATCGTCATCGCGCTCGATCGGCACAAGGACACGCTGGACCTGGACGCGTTCAACCTCTTGAAGGGATAGCGTGCTCGAGCTGACCAAACTCGACACCGTTCTGCCCATCGCTGTACTTCTCTTGCCGCTTCTCGGCTTCGTCGTCCTGGCCCTCTTCGGGGACTGGATCAAGAGGGACAAGGAAGAGAGCGGCGCCGGGTGGCTCGCCTGCGCCACCGTGCTCATCGCGTTCGGCCTTTCGGCCTGGACGACGGCGCGGCTCTACGGCCTGGTGGCAGGCCCGACGGGCCTGAGGTTCTCCCAGCCCTATCTGGGGTTCGAGTGGATGGAGGCCGGGGGCTTCCGCGTGCCGTTCAGCCTTCTCGTGGACCCGCTCTCCTCGCTCATGACCCTGGTGGTCACCGGCGTGGGCGCGCTCATCCACATCTACTCGCTGGGCTACATGGCCCACGACGAGGAACGGGTCCGTTTTTTCTCGTACCTCAACCTCTTCACGTTCTTCATGCTCCTGCTGGTCCTGGGCGGAAACCTCCCCTTGATGTTCGTGGGGTGGGAGGGGGTGGGCCTGTGCTCCTACCTCCTGATCGGGTTCTGGTACCGCAAGGACAGCGCGTCGGCCGCGGGCCTCAAGGCCTTCATCGTGAACCGCATCGGCGACGTGGGGCTCATCCTCGGCATGGCGTTCATGTTCCACGCCTTCGGAAGCCTCGACCTGGTGGACATCGCCGACAACGCCGGCTCGCTGGCTCCCGAGAGGCTGTGGGAGTTCGGTCCCGCGACGATCGCGTGCCTCCTCCTGTTCATCGGGGCGACCGGCAAGAGCGCCCAGATCCCGCTCCACGTCTGGCTTCCCGACGCCATGGAGGGCCCGACGCCGGTCTCGGCGCTGATCCACGCCGCGACGATGGTGACCGCCGGAGTCTACATGGTGGCTCGGCTCGGCCCGCTCTATCACGTGTCGGAAACGGCGATGATGACCGTCGCGGTCGTGGGCGCCGCGACCGCGCTCATGGCCGCCACCATCGCTCTCGTCCAGACCGACATCAAGCGGGTCCTCGCCTACTCCACCGTGAGCCAGCTCGGCTACATGTTCCTGGCGTGCGGCATGGGCGCGTTCGGCGTGGGGGTCTTTCACCTCTACACCCACGCCTTCTTCAAGGCTCTTCTTTTCCTCGGCTCGGGTTCGGTGATCCACGCCATGTCCGGCGAGCAGGACATGACGAGGATGGGCGGCCTCAGGACGAAGATTCCGTGGACGTTCGGGACGTTCCTCGTGGGGACCCTGGCGATTGCAGGCATCCCGTTCTTCGCTGGCTTCTTCAGCAAGGACGAGATCCTCGCGGCCGCTCTCGGGCATCCCGTGCTCTTCGGGATCGGTCTCTTCACCGCGCTCCTGACCTCCTTCTACATGGCCAGGCTCGTCTTCCTGACCTTCTTCGGGACCTTCCGTGGCGGGGACGATGCCGAGCACCACGTGCGCGAGTCGCCGTGGCTCATGGTGGTGCCCCTCGTGCTTCTCGCCATCGCCTCGGCGGTGGGGGGCTTCGGGATACCGCTGCCCGGGAGACCGGGGGAGTTGGGCCAGCCGGAGGGGTGGCATCTCGTCTCGATCCCGGAGATCGTGGGACCGGTGTTTCGCGTGGGCGACGGGCATCTCGCCCACGTCGCGTGGCTGCCCGTTCTGGCGACTCTCACCGCCATCGCGGGGATCCTCATCGCCTACTACCTCTACCTGGCCCTTCCCGGCGCCCGGGCGAGCATCGCCTCCTCGCTCCGTCCCGCGCTCCGGATCTTCGCGGCGAAGTACTACTGGGATGACGTCTACAACGCATTCGTCCGGCGGGTGGTGATCGACGGGAGCCGCGCCCTGCTCTGGGAGCAGATCGACGCCCGCCTCATCGACGGCGCCGTCAATCGTGCCGGCTCCATGACGAAAGCCCTGGCGGCGACGCTTGGTCCGCTGCAGACCGGGCTCGTGCGCCAGTACGTGCTGCTCATCCTCGCGGGAGCTGTGGCGCTCCTGGGCTATCTCCTCTGGTCATGAGTGTCCTGAACCAACACCTGATCACGCTCCTGATTCTCCTGCCCGTGGTGGGCGCGCTGGCCATCGCGGTGACCCGGCGCGAGTCGAAGACCCTGCAGAAGATTCTCGGCCTGGTCTTCTCCACCGTGGGCTTCGGGCTGTCGCTTCTCCTCGTTCGCGGTTTCGAGGACGTTGCGGGCATGCAGTTCGTGGAACGGGCGCCGTGGATTCCGGACTGGGGGATCTCGTACCACGTGGGCATCGACGGGCTTTCCCTGTGGCTCGTCGTACTCGCCACCTTCCTCACGCCGCTGGCCCTCCTGGGGTCGTGGAGCTCCATCGCAAAGCGCGTGCGCGAGTTCATCATCTTCATGCTGTTGCTCGAGGCGGGGATGATCGGGGTCTTCGTGGCCCTCGACCTCTTCCTCTTCTATGTGTTCTGGGAAGCGATGCTCATCCCGATGTACTTCCTCATTGGGGTCTGGGGGCACGAGCGGCGCATCTACGCCGCCGTGAAGTTCTTTCTCTACACCTTTGCCGGCAGCGTGGTGATGCTGGTCGCTTTCCTCGTTCTGTACCGGGTGGCCGGCGTGCGCTCCTTCGATCTGGCCGCCCTCGTGGCGGTCCCGGTGGACCCGGCGATCCAGACCTGGCTCTTCTTGTCTTGCGCCCTGGCCTTCGCCATCAAGGTCCCGATGTTCCCGTTCCACACGTGGCTGCCCGATGCTCACGTGGAGGCGCCGACGGCGGGCTCGGTCCTCCTGGCTGGGGTGCTGCTGAAGATGGGGGGCTACGGCTTCCTGCGAATCGCCTTTCCTCTCTTCCCGGATGCGGCGATGCGCTTCGCCCCGTTCATCGCCGTTCTGGCCGTCATCGGGATCCTCTACGGAGCCCTCGTCGCGCTGGTCCAGCCCGATCTGAAGAAGCTCGTGGCGTACTCGTCGGTGTCCCACCTCGGCTTCGTGATGCTCGGGATCGCCGCCTGCACCACCACGAGCCTCGTCGGCTCGGTCTTCCAGATGCTGAGCCACGGCATCTCCACCGGGGCGCTCTTCTTCCTGGTGGGGATGCTCTACGACCGGCGCCACACCCGGCTCATCTCGGAGTTCGGCGGCCTCAAGTCGGTGATGCCCTGGTACGCGGCGGTGTTCCTGATGATCAGCCTCTCGTCCATCGCCGTGCCCGGCTTCAACGGCTTCGTGGGCGAGTTCCTGATCCTCGTCGGGGCGTGGCCCTTCAGTCCGACCCTCGTGGTGTTCGCTTCTCTGGGCGTCGTCCTGGCGGCCTCCTACATGCTGTGGCTCGTGAAGCGGGTGTTCCATGGAGAGGTGACCCACCCGAAGAACCGGAAGCTCTCGGACCTCAGCCTTCGTGAGGCGGTGATCCTCGTCCCCCTGGTCGCCCTCGCGATCATCATGGGCGTGGCCAGCCCCTACTTCACCAGGCGCATCGAGCCGGCGGCCGACGCCCTCGTCCTGCAAGTGCATGACAAGACCAAGTCGGTTGCCGCCGCAGGCGCCGATCTGCAGTCGGTGCCCGGCGAGGTGCAGCGGTGAGCGGCGGCGAGCTGGACCTCAGGCCGATCGTCCCCGCGATGATCGTGGCCGCGACGGGCCTCGTCGTCCTCCTGGTCCAGGCGTTTTCGCCGAAGGGCAAGCCCACGCCCTCGGCCCCCCTCAGCCTCGCCGGCCTGCTGGCGGCCCTGGTCGCGTTCACCATCAATGCGGCATTCCTGAACAAGCACGAGGACCGGACCGGTTCGATCGAGGTCGGCAAACTGGCCGACCTGATCGATCTCGATCAAAACGTGTTCGAGATCGATCCGGCCGACATCTCCGAGACCCGGGTTCTTCTGACCCTGTTCGAGGGGGAGACCGTACACGGTGATCTGAACGCGCTGTGATGCGTCTCAGCCCCGTACTGCCAAGACCAGCGCCTCGAGAAGCGTCGGCTCGTCTTCGGGCGGGACCGTGCGCAGGTCCAGGAGGAGGCGATCGTCGGCCACGCGAGCGACGACCGGTGGACTGCCGGAGCGCAGCAGGGCGGCCATGCGATCGGGGCGGATGCCCGGGTGCGTGATCGCGATCGCGACGGTCGGGACCCCGACCGCCGGCGCCGACCCGCCTCCGACCGCCGACTGGGCCTCGGCGAGGGTCAGCTGGAGATCGGGGGCCGCCTCGCCGAGCCGGGAGAGGAAGGCCTCGGCCCGGGAATGGATCTCACCGATCGGGGCGCGGATCATCCGCAGGACCGGCACGTCGGTGGCAGCGCGTCCTCCTTCGTGCGCGGCCAGCGTTGCGTCGAGGGCGGCCAGCGTCATCTTGTCGACGCGCAGCGCGCGGTAGAGAGGGTTGCGTCTCATCGCCTGGACGATTCTCCGGTGACCGCCCACGAGCCCGGCCTGCGGGCCACCCAGGAGCTTGTCTCCGCTGAACGTCACGACGCTCGCGCCTCCGCCCAGCGCCCCGGGGACGGTGGCCTCCGGGGCGAGGGCGCCAGGCAACGCCTCGAGCAGGCCGCTGCCCTGGTCCTCCATGAGGGGGACGCCGGCGTCCCTGGCCAGCTCCGCTAGCTCTGCGATGGACGGGGCCTCGGTGAATCCCACGATCCGGAAGTTCGAGGGGTGCACCTTCAGGATCAGGCCCGTGTCGGGAGACAGCGCCGACCGAAAGTCACCGATGCGGGTGCGGTTGGTGGTGCCCACTTCCAGGAGACGTGCTCCGCCCTTGCGCAGGACGTCGGGGATGCGGAAGGAGCCGCCGATCTCCACCAGCTCGCCCCGGCTCACGAGGACGTCGCGGCCCTCCGCCAGGGTGTTCACCGCGAGCAGGACCGCGGCGGCGCAGTTGTTGACGACGAGCGTGCTCTCGACCCCGAGCAGCTCCCGGAGCCGGGACTCGGCGTGGATCTCCCGGTTGCCGCGCCCGCCCCGCTCGAGGTTGTACTCCAGGTTGGAGTAGCACGAGGCGATCTCGCCGACGCGCCTCGCCGCCTCTTCGGACAGGGGCGCTCGTCCCAGGTTCGTGTGCACCACGACACCGGTGGCGTTCACGACCTTGACCAGCGAGGGCCGCGCCGCGGCCTCGACCCGCGCTGCGATGTCGGCGGGAAGCGCCGCCGTGGCCTCGCCGAGCCCGTCGTCGTCTCCCGCGCGCCGCCGCAACTCGTCCAGAGCCGCCCGCACGTGGCGAAGCACGATCGGCCGGCCGTGACGCTCCACGAGCGTCTGGACCTCGGAGCGCTGCATCACCTGGTCGACGGACGGGACGAGGCGTCGGGGATCGATGCCCGTGGTCGACACCATGGAAGAAGACTATACACGCCCGAACCCTCCGCCGAGCGAGCACGCCGGAGGGCCGGTGCGCGGCCTGCCGCCGGAGGCGGGGCCCGTGGTATCCTCGCCCGATGCGTCGGGAGCGCCCGCCGGACTTTGCGGACCGCCTGCCGCGGGTGTTGCCGCGGGACGAGGAGGACGTCTCCCATCTCTCCGACGAAATGGTCGACCTTCTCTATCCCGGCCGCCGCCCCCGGCCCGTCCGTGTCGGCCTGAGCTTCGAGGCTTTCGAGGGCTCGGAATACGAGCGCGCGGTCGAGCTCGCACGTCTGTCTCCGGTCTACCGGGAGGACGGGGAGGCGGGCGATCGCGTCCACCACGCCGCCTTCGACCCGGGCGCCGCGCGAACGCTGCGGGACCTCTTCGAGCTCGTGCGTGGTCGCACGGGCACCGAGGTGGAGATCGACGGCAAGAAGGCGCCCTATGGACACGAGCTGTGGCTTCCGCTCTTCTGGATCTTCGTGGGCGGGGAGGCCTGACCATGGGTCTCTCCGAAGACATCGATCTCCTCAACACCAACATCCGCCAGCTGCATACGCAAGTGGGAGCTGTTCTTCACCGGCATAGAAGCCAAGCCGCCCAACGAGCTGCAGCGCAGGGTCGAGAAGACGATTCGGGAGTACGCGTACCAGGAGATCAGCAACAGCACGGCGCGCTTCCGCTATCAGACCCTCACCGCCCGCTTCAACACGTTCAACGAGCTGTGGCAGAAGAGACTGCGGGCCCGGGAGGAGGGCAAGACCTTCGGTGTCCACGGGCTGAAGGCCGACGTCCTTCCCCCGCCGGCGCCCGAGCGGGAGCACCGCATGCCCGCGGGCGGCGGAGGGACCGGTCGTGAGTTTCGTATCGGGAGTGTGGAAGCCGACGACGCGCAGGTGCAGGCTCTTTACCAGCGCTACGTGGAGGAGCGCCAGTGCCTCGGCGAGGGGGAGGCGCCGGCCTACGAGAGCTTCAGGCAGCTCATCGGACAGCAGACCGCGAAGATCCTGGGTGACAAGGGAGCCCGGGCGGTGGACTTCCGCCTGGACTCGAGCAAGGGAAAAGGTGTCGCTCAAGGCGCGGATCGTGAAGTGACGTTGAAGCGAAGTCTCTTTCCGATCATCCTGCTCGCACTCCTCCCGGATCCGGCCCTGGCCTGGCCCGCGGAGACGATGACGGCTCTGTCTCGGGACGCCCGCCGGCTGCTGCCGCGGTCGCTGTCGCGGCTGCTGGGGGAGCGAGAGACGCAGATCCGGAGGGAGATCGACCGCTTCCCGCCGGACATCGTCCGGGCGCTGGCAGTGGAGATCCCCGGGGGGCGGTTGCAACCCGAGACGCTGGCCGCGCTGGACTACGAGACCGGCCGGGTGGTGACGCTCTTGAAGGAGGGCCGGGTCAGCGAGGGCCTCGTGCGGCTCGGAGGGCTCCTGCGTGTCCCGGCCGACATCGCCGATCCGATTCTCGTGGGCGTCCCGGAGGGATGGCCCGCCGGGGTGCCGCGCGAGTACTATGCGCTCCTCGACGCCAACCTCGACCGGATGCCGGTGGTCCTCGACGATTCCGAGGCCCTCGAGGTTACTCGCGAGCACCTTCCCGAGCTGTGGCAATCGATGCTCGATCGAAGTCGCCCGCAGGCCCCGGTGATCCGCACGGAGCTGTTTCGCGACGGCCGCCTCGTCGACCATCGTCGGCTCGACTACCGTTCCCCCGCATGGGCGGTGGCCTCGCTTTCCTACTCTCGCGCGGTGACCGGCATTGCCGCCACGTGGCTGGCGGTGTGGCGCGAGGCGCGGGGCGACACGACCTCGATGCGGACGCCCGTCGAGGTCACCCCACAGGATCGCGAGGTCACGGCCGAGACCCACGTCCCAGAGAACCGGAGACAACATGACCGCTAGAAGAGCGCTCCTGTCGGTGTACCGCAAGGATGGTGTGGTCGACCTCGCCCGTGGCCTCACCGAGCGGGGATTCGAGATCCTCTCCACCGGGGGGACCGCCGCCGAGCTCAAGAAGGCCAGGGTGAAGGTCACGGGTGTCTCGAAGGCCACGGGGTTCCCGGAGATCCTGGACGGGCGAGTGAAGACGCTCCACCCGAAGATCCACGGCGGCATTCTCGCCCGGCGTGACGTGAGCGAGCATCGGAAGGCCCTCGAGAAGCAGAAGATCACTCCCATCGACGTGGTAGTGGTCAATCTCTACCCGTTCGAGGATCGCGTGTCCAAGGGTTGCACGTTCGACGAGGCCATCGAGAATGTGGACATTGGCGGCCCCACCATGGTCCGCGCCGCGGCCAAGAACTTCAGGGACGTGGCGGTGCTGGTCGACCCGGCCGACTACGGGCTCCTTCTCGAGCAGCTCGACCGTCCAGACGGGATCGATGCCGCGACCCGCCTCTACCTGGCTCAAAAGGCCTTCCGCCACACCGCCCGGTACGAGGCCGCCATCGCCGGCTACTTTGCCCAGGTGGAGGTGCAGGACGGGGCATACGTGCCCGCCGAGAACGACGACACCTTCCCCTATCGCCTGAGTCCCACATTCGAGAAGGTGCAGGACCTGCGGTACGGGGAGAACCCACATCAGCGGGCCGCCTTCTATTCCGACCTGGGATCGACGCTGTACTCGGTGGCATCGGCCCGAAAGCTGCAGGGCAAGGAGCTCTCCTTCAACAACATCCTCGACCTGGACGCGGCGTGGCGCCTGGCCACGGAGCTCGACGAGACCGCTTGCGTCATCGTGAAGCACACGAACCCGTGTGGGACCGGTCTTGGGGAGAGCTCGGTGGAGGCCTGCGAGCGGGCCTGGGCCTGCGACCCCACCTCGGCGTTCGGCGGGATCATCGCCTTCAACGAGCGCGTCGACGAGGCGGCGGCCAGCAAGGCCACGGCCCACTTCGTGGAGGCGATCATCGCTCCTGGGTTCGATGCGGCGGCGGTCGCGGTCCTGTCGAAGAAGAAGAACCTTCGGGTGCTGAACATGGACACCACCAGCATCCACAAAGTGAGCGGGTTCGACCAGCGGCGGGTCATGGGGGGGCTGCTGGCGCAGCAGTGGGATCTGCACCAGATCGAGCGTGATCGCTGCGAGGTGGTGACCAAGCGGGCTCCCACCGATGAAGAGTGGAAGGCTCTCCTCTTCGGGTGGACCGTGGTCAAGCACGTCAAGTCCAACGCCATCGTCTACGCCAACGCGGTGCAGACCGTGGGGGTGGGCGCGGGCCAGATGAGCCGGGTCGACGCCGCGCGATTCGCTGCCGAGAAGGCGGTGCTCCCCCTGGCCGGCACGGTCGTGGCCTCGGACGCCTTCTTCCCGTTCCGCGACGGGATCGACGAGATCGCGAAGACGGGTGCCACAGCGATCATCCAGCCCGGCGGCTCGGTGCGGGACGAAGAAACCATCGCGGCGGCCGACGAGCACGATCTTGCCATGGTGTTCACAGGCGTCCGCCACTTCCGCCACTAGTAGCAGGTGCGGGAGAAGCAGGCCGAGCGCCTCGCCCTCTACAGCCTGGCCGTCCTGGTGGTCGCTCTGTTTCGCGAGCCCCTCTTCGGCGGGGCGGTCTTCTTCAAGCGCGACGTCCACCTGGCCTGGCACTCGCAGATCCGCGGGTTCGTCCGGGCGTGGACGGGCGGGGGATGGCCTCTCTGGGACCCGAGCCCGGCCTTTGGCCAGCCCCTGCTGGCCGACCCCGGTGCCCAGGTTCTCTACCCGCTCACATGGCTCACCCTGCTCCTGGAGCCCTGGACGTACTACACCGTGTTCGCCTTCGTCCACGTGCTCTTCTCCGGACTGGCGTTCTACGCCCTGGCTCGACGCTTTCCCGTCGCCCGGTTATCCGCGGTGGTGGGGGCGGCGATCTGGGTCCTCGGAGGGCCGTTCCTCTCCCTGGTGGACCTGTGGCACCACTTCGCCAGCGCGGCCTGGATTCCGGCGGTCTTCCTGACGACCGAGCGGGCGATCGAGCGCCGGCGTCTCCGGGACGTGGCCGTCCTCGGGCTCGTCCTCGGGCTCCAGATCCTGGCCGGCTCCGCCGAGATGTGTGCCATGACCCTCCTGGCCCTGGGCGCCTGGGTCGCCGCGCTGCACGTGCCCTGGCGCGCGGGGTGGCGGGCGTGGCGTCCCCTCGTCGCCGGCGGCGCTTTGGCCCTCGCGCTGGCCGTCGCCCTCTCGGCCGGCCTCTGGCTCGCGGCTCTCGACGTGGTCTCCCGCTCGTCTCGACGTGATCTGCCCGAGTCCGTCCGAACCTACTGGTCGCTCCATCCGCTGGAGCTGGCCGAGACGGTGGCGCCGGGCGTGCCCGGGAGCCTGCCCCTCGCCCCCGCCGTCGCCGCAGCCCTCGGCCGGAGCCGCGAGCCGTTCCTCACGTCCCTCTATCTCGGACTGCCCGCGGTGGTCCTCGTCGCGGCGGGCCTCCTGGGTGCGCCCGGCCGGAGGCGGTTCGTCCTCGCGGGGTTGGGCCTCGGGGCTCTGCTCGTCGCACTCGGCCCCCACACGCCTCTCTACGATGGGCTCACCACTCTCGTCCCGCCGCTGCGCCTCCTCCGCTACCCCGTGAAGGCCATGGTCCTGGTCGGATTCGCCTGGGCGGCTCTGTCCGCGTTGGGCATGGAGGTCTGGCGCAGCCACCCGGCGTCGAACCGACACCTGCGCCGCGCGCTCGTGCCCCTGGCGATTCTCGGTGTCGCCAGCGGTGTCGCCGCCGTCCTTCTCCTGACGTCTCCCCACGCGTTCCGTCCAATGCTCGCGTTCGGCGACGGCCCTTCGGCGACCGTCGCCGCGCTGCTGCGGCCCCTGGGACAGGCCCTGGGCACTCGGGCGGCCCTGGCCCTGGTGGCGCTCTCGCTGGCCTGGCTCGCGGCGCGACGGAACTGGAGCCCGGCTCTGCTCGCCGGCGGTCTCGCTGCCGTCGCCATCTGCGATCTCGCCCTGGTGCACCCCCGGCCCAACCCGATGGCACCGCCCGGGCTCTATGTGTACCGTCCCGAGGTCCTCGAGGCCATCGGCGATCCGGCGAGTGTCCGGGTCTACTCCTACGACTACAGCGACCCGGGCGTGGCGATGCGGCGGCTCGGCCGTCGTTACGCGCACCAGGTGATCGGTGTCCCGCCCGGGTGGTCGGCCGCGGCGGCGACAGCCCTCGGGATGCAGTTGAGCCTCGTGCCCCAGACCGCGGGACGCTGGGATCTGCTGCAGGCGTTCGACATCGACTATCGCGGCCTGCACTCGGAGTCTCTCGCCCGGATGACACACCTCGCCCGCCTGGTGGAGGATCAGCCGGGCGGTCTCCTCCGGCTGTTGCAGGTGGGAGCCGTGACCCACGTGGTGGGTCTCCATCGAGTGGGCGGCGACGAGCTGGAGCCCCTCGACGAGATCCCGGGTCTGTTTCCGGATCCCATCCTGCTCCTGGGGGTGCCCGATCCGCTTCCCCGGGCGTACGCCGTGGGTGGCACCCGCACGGCCGTGGGGATCGACACGGTCGGCGCTATTCTGGACCCGGCCTTCGAGCCACGGGACGAGGTGCTACTGGAGACCGTCCTGGCCCGAAGTGCGCCGGCCGATTTCTCCTCGTTGGTGCGCATTGCCGAAGAGACCGCGGACCGCGTCCGCCTGGACGTTGAGCTCTCCACGGACGGCCACGTCGTCCTGGTCGACACGTACGATCCTGGCTGGCTGGCGCAGGTCGACGGCCGGCCCGCGGCCCTCCTGAGAGCCAATCTCGCGTTCCGTGCGGTCGCCGTTCCCGCTGGCCGTCACGTCGTCGAGATGGCCTATCGGCCGCCGCTCGCCCTGGCCGGTCTGGCCCTCAGCGGCCTGAGCCTCCTCCTGATCTTCATTCTGGCGTTCGTGGTTCCCCGGCGCTCTTCGCCGGCTGGCGGGGATTCAACCCTGGCTCCCTCCGAGCGTTCCAAAGAGACGGGGAATGACGAAGCGAGGAGAGAGCCATGAAGAGAATCATCGGTGTCACGATCCTGGGAGCGGCCCTTTGCGCCGTGCCTGCCGCTGCCCTGCAGCAGCGGCAGGGTCATCCCGAGGGGCGCGGGAGCGGCGAGGGTGCCATCCAGTACCTGGGCCTCGATGAACGGCAGCAGGAGCAGTGGCGCGCCCTCCACGCTCAGCACCGCGATGACATGAGGCCGCTCCAGGAGGAGGGCCGCATCCTGCGGCGGAGGGTTCAGGAGTCCCTCGAGGCCGACGAGCCAGAGATCCTCGTCGGCGAGGCCGCCAAGGCCGTCTACGCTCACAAGAAGAGCGTGGAGTCGGCTCGGGCGGCGTTCGAAGCTCAGCTCTCGTCCGTCCTGACCGCAGAGCAGCAGGAGAAGTTCGAGGCCCTCAAGGCGGCCCGTGGCTCCGGCCACAAGGGCCGTCAACAGAGGACGCGCCGCCCTCGAAGAGAGTCGGCGCCCATCGACGGGTGACGTCTCTCGGGGCCGCAGGCGCCGCCTGGCCTGCGGCCTCTCTGCCTCCTCAGGCGCCGCCGCGCAGGGTGGCGAGCACCTCGTCCGGCGTCGCCTGTGTCGTGCCGACCTTGCCGACCACGACTCCCGCGGCGCAGTTGGCCAGGACAGCGGCTTCGGGCAGCGTAGCGCCGGCCACGACGGCGAGGGCCATCGTGGCAATGACGCTGTCGCCGGCGCCGGTCACATCGAAAACCTCTCGAGCGGAGGCCGAGACGTGGACGGGGGAGCGGCCTCGCTCGAAGAGGCTCATCCCGTGCTCGCCCCGGGTGACGAGGGCGGCGCCGCACTTGAGCTGCGAGAGGATGCGGCGTCCGGCACTGGCGAGGGCGTCGTCGTCGCCCAGCGAGACGCCGGTGGCCAGCTCGGTCTCCGCCTGGTTCGGCGTGACGAGGGCTACCCCGCGATAGCGGAGGAAGTGCCGGGGCTTGGGGTCGACGAAGACGGGCACGCCTCGGCGGCGGGCCAGCGGGAGGATCTTTCGAAGGAGCGAGGCGGTCACCGTTCCCTTCTGGTAGTCGGAGATGACGAGCGCCTCGCACGTGGGCAGCTCCCGGCGGAGCGTCTTCACGATCGCCGCCTCTGTCTCTCGATCCACGTCGCTGGTGTCCTCGCGGTCCGTCCGGACCACTTGCTGGTTGTGGGCGACGACTCGGGTCTTGACCGTGGTGGGTCGTCCCGAACCTGCCCGCTCGAGGCACGAGGCGATGCCGGTCACCGCCAGGGCTTCCTCGATCCTTCCGCCGGCCTCGTCCGCGCCGACGACGGCCGCAAGAACGGGCTCGCCGCCCAGCGATCGAACGTTCGCGGCAACGTTGCCGGCTCCTCCGAGGTGAAAGCTCTGTCCCGTGACCTCGACGACCGGCACCGGCGCCTCGGGCGAGATGCGCGCCACGCGCCCCCAGATGAACTCGTCGAGCATCACGTCGCCCAGAATGAGGATCCTGCGGCCACGCATCGCCTTGAGGAGAGTCGCGGCCCGCGTGCGGGAGGGAGCAGGCATCGTTCAGGCGTCAGCGCGCTCGCGGCGCCGTGCGAAGGGCAGGGAGATGAGTAGAAGCGCGAGCATCAGGACTTCAGAATCGCCCAGATTGTACTCGAACAGGCCGGCAACGAGCAGTGCGACCAGGCCACCGAGCGCCGTCGCGCCCGCCCAACCCGTGGCGGGATCCATCCTGGATCGGCGCGCCTCGGCCAGCGCCGTGGCGAGTGCCACGATGATCCACCAGGCGAAGAAGGCCAGCCCGGGCAGGCCGCGGGTGGCCGCGATCTGCAGGGCGTTGTTGTGGAGGTGAGGCTGCCGCGGGTTGGGGGCCTCTGGCCAGCGGTACCGCGGATACTCGGCGAGGATCATCCCGGGCCCCTGCCCGAAGATGGGCTTGTCGATAATCATGTCCACGCCGGCCTGCCACATGTAGTACCGGTCGACCGTGCTCGCATCGCTCACGGTGAGTCGCGAGGTCACGGCCGCCGGCCGGATCAGCAGGAGCACGGCCAGGGAGGCGGCCAGAATCCAGAGAAGGCGGGGAGCCCGCACGACGATCACGACCACGAGCCCCGCCACTGCGCCGACCCACGCGCTGCGCGTCTGCGACGCAACCAGCGCCCAGGCTCCGAGGGGCAGGGCGAGCCAGGGCAGCACGCCTGCGGCGGCGCGGACACCGGCCCGCTTCGAAAGAGCCACCGCGGCGCCGCCGCCGGCCAGGGCCGCGACGAAAAGCCGGGTGGGCCACACGCCCACCGCCGAAGTGGCTTCGAGCCCGGCCACGACTCCCACCCCCGCCAACAGCAAGCCCACGAGCCAGCCGTCCCGTGGACGAGGTCGGTCGTGCGTCCCGGCTCCGAATGCGAGTCGTGCCGCGGCGGCAACCACCACCCCCATCACGACGCCCGACGAGGACATGTAGTGACCCAGGAAGCCGCTGGGCCGTCGGTCGAGCGTGTCGTACCCGAGCAGGTGGTACTGGAGGACCATGAGAGCTGCTAGGGCGACTCCCCCCATGAGCAGCGCCGACAGCACCCCCTCCCGGGCGGTCCCACGGGTGAGAGCGGCGACAGCAAGATAGAACAACGCGAAGAGAACGAGCTCCTTCGAGTCTTCGAGGGCCACGGCGGGTTCGTCGGCGAACGAGGTGGAGAGGAGCGTCCAGGCGCAGTAGGCCAGCAGCGGCGCATCGAGAGGCGTCGTCTCGAAGCGCGTCTCCCGGCGAAGAAGCCGCCAGCCGAGCACCAGCGCACCGAGGACGAGCGCCAGCTCGGCGGCGAAGATCGAGACCGTGATCGTGGCTGCGAGTGCAGCCAGCAGTCCAAGCTGGGTACGCTCCAGCTTCACGCCACGAGGGCTCCTAGCCTTCGACTGTGGCCTCGTCGACGAGCATGACCGGGATGTCGTCCTGGACCGGGTAGACGCGCTTGCACTGGGCGCAACGCAGCCCGGCTCCGTCCTTCACCACCTCGACGGGGGTCTTGCAGACCGGGCAGGCCAGGATCTCGAGCAACTCCGGATCGATGGGCATGGGGGGGAGTCTAGCACCGGACCCGCCTCGGCACCTCGGGGGCGTAGCCTGTGAGTGGTCGATCGAGTGTGCGCCCGGGAAGAGCCCCGGGCCCACGCGAGCGGCCGATCGGCAAGATACCGCCGGACCTCTCCCGCCGGCCATGCAGACTGAGGAGGTTTGCCATGCGTGTTGTCTTCGTGGAGAAGTCGAACGGGCCCGAGCGTCTGGTTTGCGATGCCGAGGTCATCTTCGAGGCGGAAGCGGGTCCCCTGGCGGGAATGAAGCTCGTGAGTTTCTCGGTGTGGCGCTCGGTCGAAGGGGAGCTCTTCGTGAGCCTGCCGGCTCGGCCCTACGAGGCCGGCGGCGAGCGGCGCTTCTACGACCTGCTGCGCTCCGTCCATGGCGATGCCGCCGACGGCAAGCGGGTCCGGGACTGGATCAAGGAGCAGTACGCGGCACAGCCGCCTCCGCTGCCTGAGGAGGCCGCCCCGTCCCGCCGGTCCCCGGCCCTGGACCGGCGGGGCGGGTTCCTTTGACTCCCTCGGAAAACGCGTGGGACAATCGTCAAGAGGAGGGTCGTCGTCCTGTCATGCCCACACTGCTCGCTGTTCTACTCGCTGTTGTGCCTCATGCCGGAGAGGCGGCGTCGGTGTCCCTGGTCCCCGGGCCGCCGAGCCGTGCCGAGGCCTATCTGCACTACAGCCTCGGGCTGCAGGCTCGCCTCATCGGGGACAGCGACACGGCGCTCGTGGAGTTTGGCCGCGCGCAGGAACTGGATCCTGCAGCGGCCGCCGTCCGCGTGGAAACGGCCCGGCTCTATCGCGAGATGGGACGCCTCGAGGAGGCCACTCGCGAGGCCCGGGAGGCCGTCCGGCTGGGCCCCGAAGATGCCGATGCGCACCTGATCCTCGCCCAGCTCTACCGGATCCAGGCGGTGGGCGCCGAGGCCCAGAGCACCATCCGCAAGGCGGCTGCGGAGTACGAAGAGGTGGCTCGGCTGCGCCCGAGCGACGGGCACTCGCTGCTGAACCTGGCTGGCATCTACGGCCAGCTCCAGGAGCATGGCGACGCGGCCCGCATCTGGAACCTGTACCTCCGCCTGGATCCCGGGAACTTCGAAGCCCACGTCCAGAGCGGCACACACCTGCTGCTGGCAGGAGAATCCGACGAGGCGGCCGAGGTGCTGCGCACGGCGCTCGAGCTCCAACCCGATTCCGCCCGGGCCTATCAGATTCTCGGGGAGATCTACAAGGACGGCGACCAGCCCGAGCAGGCCATCGAGTATTTCAGCAAGGCCCTGGAGGCCGAGCCGAACGACATCCGAGTGCACCTGTCGCTCGGCGAGATCCTCCAGCGGGAGAGTCGCCTGGACGAGGCGCTGGATCAGGCCGAGGCGGTGCTGGAGCTCGACTCCAAGAACCGCTTTGCCCTCGACCTCAAGTGCAGGGCGCTGCGGGACCTGCGCCGGTTCGGCGAGGCGAGTCAAGTCGCCGACCGGCTGGTCGCGGCGGATACGGACAACCTCAAGTATGCGTACCTCAGGGTCACGATCGCCGAGGCGCAGGGGGAGTTCGAGACGGCGGCTGCGCTCCTCGAAGAGATCCTGGCCCGGCCTGATCTCGCCGACCCGGACACCCCAGGCAACGACCGGGTCTTCCTCGTCCACCTGGGCTTTGCCTACCAGCAGCTCGGCCGCTTCTCCGAGGCGGCGAAGGTGTTCGAGCGTGCCCAACAAGGGGGGGCTCCTCCCGGCGCCGACCTGCTGAGCTTCCGCGCCGAAGCTCTCTACCGGGCCGGGGAGCTCGATGCCTCGCTGGCTGCGGTGCGCGAGGCCCGCGAGCGCTTCCCGTACGACCCCGACCTCACCGGTCTTCAGGCCACGCTCCTGCGGGAGACCGGTGACGAGGCCGCGGGGGTGGCGCTCATCGAGACGCTTCGCGAGAGCGCCCCCGAAGACCCGAGGGTGCTCGGTCGCGTGGCCGATTTCTATCGACGGGCCCAGATGTTTACCGAGGCCGAGCGGGCTCTGCGGCAGGCGAGGGACATCGACCCCGAGAACCTGCAGGTCCTGTTCCAGCTCGGTGCCGTGCTCGAGCGGCAGAAGCGCGGTGACGAGGCCGAGGCGGTCTTCCGTGCCGCGCTGGAGCTCGAGCCCGATTCGGCGCCGGTGCTCAACTACCTGGGCTACATGAACGCGGATCGCAACATCCGCGTCGAGGAGGCGCTCGGGCTCATCGAGAAGGCGGTCGAGATGGAACCCGGCAGCGCTGCGTACCGTGACAGCATGGGCTGGGCCCTCTACCGCCTCAACCGTCTCGAGGCTGCCGAGCAGGCCGTCCGCACGGCCCTCGAAGGCGACGGCAACAACGCCGTCATCCTCGACCACCTGGGAGACATACTTTCGAAGCGCGGGCGCGTGGCCGAAGCCCTGCCCTACTGGCAGCAGGCACTCGAAGGCGACGACGAGGAGAGCGAGCTGGACCGTCCGCGCGTGGAGGCCAAGATCCGTGAGGCACAGGGGGTCCTTCGGGCCCAGCAGCAGGAGCCGACCGCGCCGAGTCCATAGGACCTTTCTTGTTGGCCTGACGCTCGCCGTCGCAAGCTGCGCCACCTGGAACCCTCCTCCGCCCAGGGCCGCAGAGAAGGCCGCGGCCGCCGGTATCTACTCGGGCAGCCTCCGTGTGTCCGTCAAGGGTGCGGGCGTGCGCGGTCGCAGCCCCATCATCGTGGCGTTCCGTCGTCCAGGGTTCGTGAGACTCGAGATCCCGGGGAGCGCCGGGGCGCGTCTGGTCGCGGTGGTGCGAGGCGACCGTCTGACGGCCGTCTTTCCCCGGCACCGTGCGGTGCTGGAGGGGACAGCCACCGCTGCCGACTTCGATGCTCTCCTCGGCGTGGCCCTGGCCCCGGTCGAGCTCATGGATCTGCTGGTGGGGGTGAGCCCGCCTCGGCTGCGATCCTTTCGCGCGGGCTGGGGCGAACGTCTGCCCGAACGGATCGAGGCCGTGCTCCCCGATGGCACGAAGCTCAAGGTGACAGTGGAGGAGGCGGAGATCGGCATCTCGCTCCCCTCGGCGGTGTTCGAGTTCCCTCCCCACGAGGGATACCGCCCCATAGACGCCACCGAGGCCCGCCGATTGCTGGGGGGGCGTTGATGCCCCGGGCGCTCCAGGTCAAGAGCTACGCCAAGATCAACCTGGGTCTCGAGGTACTCGGACTGCGGCAGGACGGGTATCACGAGCTCCGAACGCTCTTCCAGACGATCGACGTGCACGACGACATCGTGCTGAGACCCCGGCCGCGAGCGGTGTCGGTCCGTTGCCGCCATCGGCTGGTTCCCCGGGACCGGACGAACCTGGCCGTTCGTGCCGCGGAAGCGCTGCGGAAGCATGTGCAGGTGTCGAGCGGGGTGGAGATCGAGATCGAGAAGCGCATCCCGGTGGGTGGCGGGCTCGGCGGAGGCAGCTCGAACGCCGCGGCAGTGCTCCTGGGCCTGGACAGGATGTGGCGGCTCGGCCTGGGCCCACACGGATTGCATCGACTGGCCCGGCGTCTGGGCGCAGATGTGCCGTTTTTTCTCCTCGGGGGCACCGCCCTGGGGCTCGGGAGGGGAGATGAGGTCTACCCCTTGCGGCGTCAGCTCCGGGGCTGGGTGGTGCTGGTCGATCCAGGGGTTCCGATCTCCACGGCCGCAGTTTTTTCCAGAGTTGACGCAGGTTTGACACCCCGAGAAAACAGTAATAGCATTTTCTACTTTGTATCGAGGGGGTTGGAGGGAATCGGCGGGGATCGAATCCTCACCAATGATCTCGAGGAGGCAGCAATGGAGGAGGCGCCGGCCCTGAAGGAGAGGGTTGTGCGCGTCCGGGACGTGCTCCGAGGGGAGGGTGCGCGGATCGATGCCCTCTCAGGGAGCGGGTCCAGCGTCTTCGGGCTGTTCGATGACGCTCGTGCGGCGCGTCGGGCGAGTGCGGTGCTCGGAAAGGACGGAATGCCCGTTCGCGTCGTCCGAACGCTGACGCTCGATCAGTATCGGAGAACCTGGGGGCTTCCCCGAGTTCGCTGAGACGCACCCCGAGGTACGAGAGGAGCCGGCACCATGGAGATCACCGACGTCAAGGTCATCCCGGTAGACGATGAGAAGCTGAAGGCTTTCGTGTCGATCGTCTTCGACCACTGCTTCGTCGTGACGGACGTCAAGGTCATCAACGGGCCGAAGGGCCTCTTCGTCTCCATGCCCAGCAAGAAGCGGAAGGACGGGACTTTCAAGGACATCGCCCATCCGCTCAACAATCAGACTCGTCAGTACCTCGAGGAAAAGGTCCTGGGGGTGTACCGGCAGCAGGTGTCGACCGACTCGACCCCCGCCCCGTCGGCCTCCCCTGAACCGGCGGCCCCCGAGGCAGCGGCCCCCGAGGCAGCGGCTCCCGAGGCAGCGGCTCCCGAGGCAGCGGCTCCCGAGGCAGCGGCTCCCGAGGCAGCGGCTCCCGAGGCAGCGGCTCCCGAGGCAGCGGCTCCCG
>CAUZDW010000014.1:0-94508 GCA_963578825.1 Vicinamibacteria bacterium | reverse complement strand
GTGATCGTGATCGAAAACCAACCGGACGGCTCGCTCCCGGACCTCCAGTGAGTATCTCCTCGGTCTTCCCATGGACCCCATCCGCCCAAACAATGGAGCCTCCAGGAAACCCGGGGCGGGTCACTTTCAATTGATCGGTACGGCCTTCATGATTGGCAAGCCGGCGATATTCCTTACAGCCAGGTATTGCTTGTACAAAGACAACCAGAACACAGACCCATGGATCGACCTGATAGGTGTGGCTCACCATGCCCTTCACGTCAAGTGGTCCACGTATGTTGACGGAACAGATGTCGCGATTGGTCAGCTCGATATGAGTGACGTTGACTGCCACGATTGTGCCAACCACAGGGTTATGTCGCTTTGTACCTGGACACCGATCGAGAAGGAACTAGTCTGTCACTGGGGTTGTGATCCGTCGGTGATCGAGGTGAAGGATCAGGCGGCCGGCGACTATCAGCTAGCGTGCCAGCTGAAGCTGCGCGGCTCCAATGGGCTCTTCATAGAGCAATTGCCGAAATACCCCCCGTTCACCAACAACCCGTGTCATGTTACAAGCGCGATAATTCCCCATGGTTCGAGCGGCGGCCCAGTCACCCTCAGCACCGGCCAGGTCTGCGCGATTAGTACAAGTGGGAGCGACTTTGGAAGATATTCCGTCGTGTCGCTCGTCAAGGACGCACTCAATGCCATGGTCCCACCTCACTTTCGCCTAAACAACGATGGCAAGGGTAGGAAGCAAACGTTCGAACAGCTGTTGACTGAGTTCGGTTTAAAAGTACTGAAAGGCAGTTGATCGCGGGTGCCGTCTAACAAGGGCATGAAGCAGACGAAGCCCGCGCTGGCAAGGGACGCCGCGTGCTTCGCAGCTTATGCCCAGTGTTGGACGGACATGCGGTGAGAGGGGGTACGGCTACGCCACGTGAGTAACACAGACAAGCTGCATTTCGCCGTTTTCGTGCTGGCCTCCTTCGTTGCTTTCCTGGCGCTACTAAGGGTCATCGTCCGGAAACGACCAGTGCAGCCGGGCTCGTTGTCACTTCTCTGGGTGTCCGCCGTTGTTGTCGTGGCCGGGATGCTATTCGCCAAGGTTGCCGCCAACTCCGGCCTGCCACCGTGGGTGTACTACGGAATCCCAGCCGCTACCACGATCCTCCTTCCTCCCGTCGTGTTCGGCATGCGGCGGGGCGAAGTGGCCGCCTACCTCTGCGCGGCAAGCCTAACGCCGGCCGTAATTCACGTCGGCTTCTCCCTCATCCTGGGCTGGAAGGAGTATCTTCCCTTCTGGGCGGTGCCGTCTTTGCGAGAGCTGCTCTCATGAGAGGCGTCGCGTGGGGGCAGGGTGCCGTCCAACGAGCGGATGCACCAGACGAAGCGCTTGGTCTGAACATGCTCCACGCCCCTAGCTTCATCAATGTGCGCTTCGCAGGCGATCCTGGCTGTTAGCCCCCTTTCAGGATTCTTTCCGAACGGAACATCTCCGACGTAAGGTCGAGCTGGGCGGAGCATTTCCACGTCTATGCCGAGGCCCCGAACCGGTACTTCGAGGCGGAGCTGCACGACGCCACTGTGTCACAGCTGCTCAACAGCCTCGGCGAATCGGATGCCCTTTCAAAGCAGGGCCGAACGTGCGCACTGTTTGGGTTTGGCGGCCAGACTCGGGAGTTGTATCGAACGCTGGGCGACACACCGGGGCTCGACGTTATGTGGCGAGCGGACTTCGGTCCCTGGTGGATACGGCCATTGGGCCTGGTTGGAGCCGCACACGGAGGGCTGATTCACGTACGCAATACCAAGGCCGTTCCAGAGGCCGTACAAGCCCTCCCGAGGCACCCGCGGGTTGGACGCCTCCATCGCGACGATGAGGAAGGGATGCCGGTGAGCAGCCGGGGATTCTGCTAGCAGGGTCCCAAGGGATCGGGCCGACACCCTCCTCGGAGAGCCGCGGTCCCGGTGTTCGTGCCGCTCCGGTGGTCGGGTCCTGCCCGCCCGTGTCGGATCAGCTTCTGTAGGGCTGCCGACCGAAGCCCTGAATGGGGATGTCCTGGGCGGCGAGGACCTCCCGCTGGAGCGCGAACATGCACGCGGCGGCCTCGTCGATCTTGCGGGTGAAGGCCACCGAGCCCTCCAGGATCGGCTTGAGCCGATCCCTGTCCTGGATGCGGGCCGGGGGGTACTCGTGCTCGACCACGAGGTGGGTGTTGGCGACGTCGAGGTCGAGGAGCTCCCGTGCAGCCAGCTGGTGATCGAGCCAGTCGACGGTCCGGTTCTGCAGGTAGGCCAGCGGGTCGTGGCGCGCGGTGCCCGGCAGCTCGTGCTCGCAGAGCACCACCTGCTTCTTCCAGGCATTGAGATGGTCGGCGACGTTCGGCGAGGGCTTGCCGTCCACGATGTCGCCCCGGTCCATGGTCTGCCCGCCGTAGCCCCAGGCCGAGACGCCCTTGGAGTCGACCACCTGGCCCTTCACGTGGAACCCGCCGATCAGGAAGCCGTAGCCCTCGTCCTTCAGGTACTGGAAGATCGACCGCGTGTCCTGCCCCATGAGGATGGCGTGGGACGGATCGTAGTGGATGCGGAACTGGTCGCTCACGCCGTGCTTCTCGCAGATCCGGTACAGCGCGATCCAGGTCCCCGGCGTGTAGGCAATGTTGTTGTGCCAGTTGTCGGAGGTCGTCCATCCCGGCATCGGACACTGCTCGACCCGGTAGACCAGACCCCGGTCCTTGGCCTCCTTGAGGAGGGGCACGAAGCTCTCCTCGAAGTCCTTCAGGTTCTGATCCATCGAGTGGCTCTGGTTCCTCCCGACGAACCCGCAAACTGCATCCACCCCCAGAAGGTTGGCCGCGTCGAACACCCGTCGCATGAAGTTGTGCTTCTTCCTTCGGATCACCGGATCCTGGTGGAGCAGGTCGTCGAAATAGCCAAGGTCCGAGAGACCCATCCGGTGGGCCGCCAGCGCTTTCTGCACCCGCTTCGCCCGGTCCTTGTTAAAGGGCTCGCGCAGGTCGAGGGTGTTGGCCACGGGGTCGAGCAGGGCCTCGGCAGGCACGTCGGCGACGGACGGATGCAGAGCCGACGAGACCTGCATGTAGTCCGCCCCGACCTCCCGCGCGAACGCCGCCCACTCCTCGATCGCCAGGTCCGGATCGGGATCGCGCTTCTCTCGGGGGGTCAGCTCCTGCAGGGCCGCCGTCAGGATGCCGACCTTCATGTACCTGGGCTCAAAAGCAGCGACGGGCATGGGGTTCCTCCGTTGTCTCGTGCGGCTGTCGACGATATGTCGGTGGCCGAAGTCGCGTCAACCGGGCAACGCCGTGGGCTATCTCGCCATGAACGTCTCGATCTCCTCGACGGTCCGGGGCACGGTGGCCGAGAGCGACTCCAGGCCGTCCCCGGTGAGCAGGAAGGAGTCCTTGACCCGCACTCCGATTTCCGCGTACTTCCCGACAGCCGGCTGCACCGCCTCGGCGAAGGCATGGTTCTCGGGCGTCTCGGGGAGCTGCTCGAGGGCGACCTCCCGGATGTAGAGGCCGGGCTCGATGACGAAGGTCATCCCTGGCTCCAGTGGCCGGCCGTAGTCGCCCGCCCGCGTCGTGCACGTCCATGCCGATCCAGTGGCAGACGCCGTGGGTGTACCACGTCCGGAATTGCTCGGAGTCGACATCCGTGATGAGGCCCCGCTCCAGCAGGCCGTCCTTGATGACCGCCGCAACCGCCTTCTCCACGTCGAGGGTGAGGTTGCCGGGGACAGCCGCCTTCATCCCGGCCTCCTGGGCGGCCAGCACGAGGCGCCACAGGTCGGCCTGCTCGGGCGAGAAGCGGCCGTTCGCCGGCCACGACCGGGTGATGTCGACGGTGAGCCCTTCGAAGTTGGCGGCGGCGTCGATCAGCAGGAGGTCGCCGTCCTTCATCAACCGGCGCGACCTGCTGTAGTGCAGGATGGTCGCGTTGGGACCGCTGCCCACGATGGACGGATAGCTCCACCCCCAGGCCCCGTTCTCGAGGTACACCTGCTCGAGGGCCGCCTCGACCTCGTACTCGTACCGCCCGGGCCGGGCCGCCCGCATCGCCGCGCGGTGGGCGTCCGACGAGATCTTTCCGCTCTTCCGGAGGATCGCCTGCTCGTAGGGCGTCTTGACCTGGCGCAGGCCCCAGACCACAGGCGACACGTCCTGCACCGTAGCTCCCACCAGCCGCTGGCGCATCTTCTCAGCGAAGGCGTAGACCGGAGGCAGATCCTCGTCCGGGGTCGGACGCGTGCCGAAGACCAGGGCCAGTCGCGCTCGTCCCTCCCAGAGGGCATCGAAGAGAGCCGCGAACTCCTCCACGTCTCGTCGGCCCCGCCCTCCCCAGGGCCTGCGATTCATGATCGCCTTGAGGAAGGGCTCGAACTCCGAAAGGAGATGAACCTCCTGGATCCCACTGGCCTCCCGGGCCTCGTCCTTCGTGAGGAGGTGCCCCTGGCGGTGCTCGGCGCGAGGGTCCGGACCCTGGACGAACAGCAGCTCGGTCCGGGTCCGGTTGCCCGGCATCATGACCAGGATCGTCCCCTCCTGGTCGATGCCGGTCAGGTAGAGCATGTCGCTGTCCTGTCGGTACTCGTAGTCGACGTCCTTCGAGTAGACGCGAACCGGGGCGCTGAACTGAATGAAAAGCGTCTCGGGCGAGAGAGCCTCCTTGACTCGCCCGCGCCGGGCCTGGAGATCCTCCTGAAGCTCTCCGGCTCCGGCCGCAGAAACCAGAAGGCACGTCGCCAGCACGGTCAGGACCAGGCGTTTCATGACACTCTCCTCGATGAATACCCGGCGGCGTAGAGGCCACACAGGGCCTGATTGAAGGTCGCGATCTCCCTGGGTCGGGTCTGGTTGGTGTAGAGCGAGATCACGTCCGCCCTGCCGCCCAGGACGTCGTCCACGAATCCCTTGAGAGCCCGCTTCGGACCGACCTCGACGAAGGCCCGGGCGCCGGCGGCGTAGGCCTTCTCCAGCCCCTCGACCCAGCGCACGGGGGAAGCGATCTGCCGGCAGAGCAAGCCACGGATCTCCTTCGGGTCGTCGGGATAGAAGTCGGCGGTGACGTTCGCCACGATCTGCCGCCTCGGAGCCTGAACGTCGAGACCGTCGAGCACCGTCCCAAGCCCGTCGGCCGCCGGGGCGACGATCTTCGTGTGAAAGGCATGGCTCACCGGGAGCCGCACGGCCTGGACGTCTCGCTCCTCAAAGGCCTCGATCGCCCGCTCGACCGCCGGTGTGTCCCCCCCGATCACGCACTGGCCGCGCGAGTTCAGGTTCGCCGGTACGACGTAACCCTCGATTCCCTTCAGCACCTCTTCGACGACGTCGACCGGGGCCATGACCGCAGCCATGGCGCCGTTGTCGCCCACGCTCACCCGGCTCATCTCCCGACCCCGGGCGGCCGCCGCCCGGACGGCCTCGGCGAACGTCAGGACCCCGGCCGAAACGAGGGCGCCGTACTCGCCCAGCGAGTGGCCCATGACCAGGTCGGGCACGATCCCGAACTCCCCCAGGAGCCGTCCGAGGGCCACGTCCAGAGTGAGCACCGCGGGCTGGGTGATCGCCGTCTGCTTGAGGTCCTGGCCTGCCGCCTTCACCGCGGCGCGATCTCCGTCGACGAAGACGTAGCTGGTGAGCGAGCGGTCCAGGAGGGGCTCCAGGACGGCGTCCGCCTCGGCGAGGACCGCTCGGACGACGGGCTCGGCATCGGCCAGGTCGCGCCCCATGTTCACGTACTGGCTGCCCTGGCCCGTGAAGAGGAAGGCGAGCTTCCCCGCCGCCGGGCCGCTGCCTCGAAAGACTCCCTGGGCCTCGAGGGGCTCCCAGGTGGCCCGCTGGTCGTCAGCGAGGCCCTGCCGGGCCTTCTCGAGCCGGCCGATCAGCTCCTTCTGATCCCCGTAGTCGATGGCCAGCCTCTCGGGGGCTCCGAGGTCCGCGGGGTCGGGGGCGGCGGCAGGGGGCATCGAGCCCTCCCTCGCCAAATCGAGGAGCGTGTCGATCCTGGTCTCGAGCCCACCCGCCGAAGGGGCACCGATCATCGCGAGGCCACGCAGAGGCGTCCTCGCCGCCGGGACGGTGGAATGAGGTGGTGTGGGCGTCGGCGTCATCTCAAGGGCTCCCTGATCCAGTGCGGAGTGGTCTCGATCCCGGGCCTCGGGCCGGTGATGGGGGCTTCGACACGAAGCTCCGAGAGGCTCGACCCGAATCCTATTGTGCAGGGAGGTCACCCGCAACAACGGCGGGCCGCGTCGCGTCGAGCGCTCCCGTCGTGTTGGCGCCCGGGGTCAAGCATCCATCAAGATGTCGCCCCCTGCCGTCGAATACAATCAGGTGCTGCTCCTGGGTCCGCTCTGGTCCCCAGAGCAGAACCCTGTCGCAGGAGGTCAACCCGATGGAAGCTGTCCCTCACGCTCTGTCTGGCCGTCATTGCGCTCGCCGTCGTCGCAACCCCCGCAAACGCTCAGGACCCCATCCCGCCTCCCGAATCCCTGGAGGGCGGCTTCCCGACGAACGTCTTCTGGGGCGACACCCACCTGCACACGGCGATGTCGATGGACGCCGGGGCGTTCGGCGCTCGCCTCGATCCCAACGACGCCTACGAGTTCGCCAAGGGCGAGGAGCTCACCTCCTCGACCGGCCTCCGGGTCAAGCTCTCGAGACCACTGGACTTCCTCGTCGTGGCCGACCACTCGGACAACATGGGCTTCTTCCCCCGGCTCTACGCCGGGGAGCCCGCCATGCTGGCCGACCCCACCGAGAAGCGCTGGTACGAGATGATCCAGGCCGGCGGGCAGGAGGGCGTGAAGGTGGCGGTGGAGGTCATCCAGGCCTTCTCGAACAACGAGTTTCCGCCGGCGCTGGCGTCGCTGCCGGGGACTCCGGCCTACCGGTCGGCCTGGGAAGGTGGCACTCAAGGCCGCCGAAGCCCACAACGACCCCGGCCGCTTTACCGCATTCATCGGCTACGAGTGGACGTCCAACGCCAGCGGGATGAACCTGCACCGGGTGGTGATCTACCGCGACGACGCAAACAAGGCGGTGAGGGTGGAGCCCTACACGACCCTGCCGCCGCTGGGCAGCCCCGATCCACGGGACCTGTGGAAGTGGATGCAGGGCTATGAAGACAAGACCGGGGGACGACTGCTGGCCATCGCCCACAACGGCAACCTGTCCAACGGGATCATGTTCCCGGCGATCGAGTCCTTCACCGACGAGCCGGTGGACCTGGAGTACGTCGAGACCCGTGCCCGCTGGGAGCCCCTCTACGAGGCCACGCAGATCAAGGGGGACGGCGAGACCCATCCCTTCCTCTCCCCCAACGACGAGTTTGCCGACTACGAGACCTGGGACCAGGGCAACCTCGACCTGAGCGAGGTCCAGGAAAACGACATGCTGCAGTACGAGTACGCCCGCTCGGCGCTGCAAATCGGGCTGCAACTCGAGGAGAAGCTCGGTGTCAACCCGTACAAGTTCGGCATGATCGGCTCGAGCGACAGCCACACCGGACTCGCCACCACCCAGGAGGACAACTTCTTCGGCAAGCACTCCGGCGCCGAGCCCAACCCCAAGCGCTGGGAGCACCCCATGGCCCAGATCGGCGACCTGAAGTACGAGGGCTGGGCGATGGTCGCCTCGGGCCTGGCCGCGGTGTGGGCCAGGGAGAACACACGCGAGGCCCTCTTCGACGCCATGCAGCGCAAGGAGACCTACGCCACCAGCGGTTCGCGGATGCTGGTCCGCTTCTTCGGGGGCTGGGACTTCGACGCCGAGGATGCCCAGAGCCGTCTCCCGGGCGCCATCGGGTACACGAAGGGCGTGCCCATGGGCGGCGACCTGCACAAGGGCCCGGCGGGCAAGGCGCCCTCGTTCCTGGTCGCCGCCCTCAAGGACCCCTTGAGCGGCAACCTCGACCGCGTTCAGATCGTGAAGGGCTGGGTGGACGGAAGGGGCAAGCGTCACGAGAAGATCTACAACGTGGCGTGGTCCGGTGACCGCAAGCTCGGAAGCGACGGGACGCTGCCCTCGGTGGGCAACACGGTCGACGTGAAGAAGGCCACCTAGACGAACACCATCGGCGCCCCCAAGCTCATCGCCGTCTGGACCGACCCGGACTTCGACCCCAAGGTCCGGGCCGTCTACTACGCCCGGGTCCTCGAGATCCCGACCCCGCGGTGGACGGCCTACGAGGCCCAGCGCTTCGGCGTCACGATGGACCCCGTCGTCCCCATGACCACCGAAGAGCGCGCCTACACCTCGCCCCATCTGGTACACGCCATAGCACTCCGGGAACGCGTCCTGGACGACGTTCCCGGAGCATTCCGTTCTGCGGTGCAGGGTGAGGGCTACAGCTCCCAGGGCGCGCGGTAGGCCAGGTCCAGCAGCTTCGAGGCCTCGTCGTCGCCCTGGATCGTCTCGCTCTTCGGGTCCCAGCTGATCTGGTGTCCCGTCCGGTAGGCGATGTTGCCCAGGATGGCCGTGCTGGTGGAGCGGTGGCCGATCTCGATGTCGCTGATCGGGGCCTGGCGGCTCTTCACGCAGTCGAGGAAGTTGCGCATGTGCCGGGCGTGGCTGGCCGGGAGCGACTGGGCCTGCATGGGAACCCCTTCGTCCTCCCCCTCGGGAACGATCTGGAAGCCGCCGCGGTCGAGGAACATGGTGGCCTCGGTCCCGTGGAAGGAGATCCCGTAGCTGTGTCCGTCCAGGGGGAAGCCATTGCCCACCCGGTTCTCGTACGTGCACACGAAGCTCGGGTAGCGGTACGTCGCCTGCAGGGTGTCGGGGGTCTGGCGGTTGTCCGTCAGGACGAGCTTGCCGCCGTGGGTGCTGACCGTCTCCGGGGCGTCCACGTCCATGGCCCACTGGACGATGTCGATGAGGTGCACTCCCCAATCGGTCATCATCCCGCCGGCGTAGTCCCAGAACCACCGGAAGCTGGCCCACCGCTGGTACTCGAGGTCGTCGTTGAGGAAGACCCCGAAGCGGTTCTCGTTGAAGGGGACCTTCGGCGCGGGCCCGAGCCACATGTCCCAGTCGAGGCCCTCGGGCACCGACCCATCGGGAGGGCTCCCTATGCCGTCGGGCGCGTCGTTGCCGTAGTTCCACGTCCGAACGAAGGTGACGTCGCCGAGGGTGCCGCCACGAACCAGGTCCGCCGC
Source organism: Vicinamibacteria bacterium (assembly GCA_963578825.1). GTDB lineage: Bacteria > Acidobacteriota > Vicinamibacteria > Fen-336 > Fen-336 > JAJDNS01. The sequence continues at coordinate 85,339 of CAUZDW010000014.1, read as the reverse complement.
GTACTTGAAGTGGGGCGCCGACCGCTGCTGCGTTCCCACCTGAACGATGCGGTCGTTGCGGCGCGCGGCCTCGACCATCCTGCGACCTTCGGCGATGGCCACCGACGTGGGCTTCTCGACGTAGACGTCCTTGCCCGCGTCGCACGCCATCACCGTGGCGAGCGCGTGCCAGTGGTCAGGAGCGCCGATGACCACGGCATCGATGTCGTCGCGTCCGAGAACCTCTCGGAAGTCCGCGTACGTCTTCGCGTCGGGTGCCTTCGCCACCGCGAAACGCAGGTTGGGCTCGTACACGTCGCACAGCGCCCGCACCTCCGCATCGGGCTCGGCCAGCAGGTTCTCCAGGTGTCCCCGGGACATCCGGCCCACACCGATCATCCCGACACCGATGCGATCGTTGGCGCCTGCCGTCCGGGCGTCGCTCTTCGCCGTGGGGGCCATAGCCGCGGCGCCCAGAGCCAGTGTCTTGACGAAGTCTCGACGGGTCGGTGACCTGCTCGCGCTCATGGCCCGCCTCAGGCCTTCAGCGTCTTGTAGTACGCGACGCTCTGCGGGATCTGCGCCACCGGGTCCCGGCTCTCGTCCTCGAGGTAGTGGATCTCCACCCCGGCCGCCTCGCCCGCCTTCACGACGCCGGCGATGTCGATCTTGCCGGTCCCCAGGACGACCTTGGCGTCGGCCCCGGTCTCGTTGCCCTTCGTCATGTCCTTCAGGTGCGTGTACCAGATCCGACCCGGATACTTCTTCATGAGCGCGAGGGGGTCGACTCCGCCGGTCGTGACCCAGAACACGTCCAGCTCGAAGCCGACCTCGGGGCCCACCTCCTCTGCGAACAGGTCGAACAGCGTCCCCTCGGGCGCGGGACCGAACTCCTGGCTGTGCATGTGGTAGCCAAAGCGCTTCCCCGCCGCCCTGATCCGCCTGGACCATCCGACGAAGGCGCCGGACGCCCTCAGCATCTCTTCGCGCGTCGCCGCGCCGTGCTTGTCGTGAGGAAGGGAAGGCTGGATGATCGTGGTCGCCCCAACGGTCTCCGCGTCCTTGAGGACGGCCGAGAGATCGTCTCCCAGGGCGTCCCATCCGATGTGCATGGCCTGACAGCGCAGGCCCGCCTTCTTGAGCTCCGCCGTGAACTCGGCGGCGCTCCGGCCGTAAAAGCCGGCGGACTCGACCTCCTCGATGCCCCACGCCCGGATCATCTTCAGAGTCCCCGGGAGGTCCTTCTCGAGCCGGTGTCGGAGGCTGTAGAGCTGCAGCCCCAGAGGGGGCTTTTGGGCAGCAGCCGCGTGGCCGAGGCGCCCGCCGGCCACGGCGACCCCCAAGCCGCCTGCCATCGTGCCCAGGAACGACCGTCGAGTGGTCATGGTGCTCCTCCTCTTTCGCCTGCGCATTCAACCACGAATTCCCGTCCAGGGCACGCTCCGGGTCCTCGTCACCCACAGCTCCACGCACTACTACGTGGACCGGGGCAGGCAGGGAGGGATCGCCTACGAGATGTTCCGGCTCCTCAGATACTCATTCGTCGATTCGCCTGGGTCGGAAGAATTGACGGAGGCGGATCCTAGTCGACCGACGCACGACTCAACCACAGGTGCGCGGCCAGGATGGCGAACAGCAGGACGAGGCCGATGCCATAGCCGTGGAACACGCCGTACGTGTAGGCCCACACCTCCGGCAGAGTCGCGTAGTGAGGCAACGTCTGCGTCAGCAGCACGACGGCAACGAACCCGATGGCCCAGACGCGCCTGCTCGCGTGCCACTCCAGCAGCGCGAGCATCAGCGCGGGGCTGAGCCACCAGAAGTAGTGCTTCCACGTGTGCGGCGAGATCAGCAACATCGCCAACAAGACGAGCCCCGTCTCGCCGAGCCAGCGCCGCGCGTCCCCATCGTCGGATCGCCGTCGGCAGGCGAGCGCGCATGTCCCGAGGATCAGCAGCGTCGCCAGCGCCAGCAACAGCCCCTGGTAGTCGATCAGGTTGGTCGAGCCGAGGAAGTTGCGAACTCCGTTCCAGCCGAGGTCCTGCGCGCCCGACTCGATTCCACCCTCGTAGGTCGGCGCAATCGTCGCCATGATCATCGACGGCACGCCCTGGAAGCGTTCGTGATAGGTGTGCAGCGCCGTGTCCTGGCTGAGCCCCGCGTACAGGCCGTGGAACTGGCCGATCCCGCGGCCTACGCCCTGGTGGACCAGGACCGCGCCGGTCGTTAGCGCGAGGCCGACGAGCATGCCGCCCAGAGAGCGCCAGGCACCCTTCCAGACCAAGAGCGGCAACAGGACGATCGGCGTGATCTGGATCGCGATCGGGAGCGACCATACAAGGCCGCCCAGGAACGGCCGCCCGGTGGTCAACATGTAGAGCCCTGCGAAGAACAGGAAGACGAGTAGCGGCGCCAGCTGCGTGTAGCGCGTCGCCAAGTGCACGAACGCCACCAGCATCGCGAAAGCGGCGACCGGCAACCACTTGGACCGCGGGTCCGGCTCGATTCGCTGCAGCACGGGGCGTGCGACGACCAGGGTCAGGCCCAGCACTGCGAATGACAAAGCGCCGAACACCATCTCGGCCATGGCAGGGCCGAGCGGGAGCAGCGGCTGCAACAGCAGCTCGAAGAAAGGACCCTTCTTCGCAGGCATCTCGGTGCGCGCCCAATCGGGGAAGTACATGTCCAGACCCTCGGCCATGCGCAGCGCCGCCCGGTAGAAGGACTCGAAGTCCGAGACTGTCAGATCCAGGGAGAGGTCTGTGATCTGGCTGACATCCCGGGCGAAGGCGGTGCGGCCGCGATGCACCAGGTTGATGACCGCGAACGCGATGAAAGCGACCCAGAAAGCGATCATCCCCTTGTCGGGCGGGTCGCGGCGCGGCGCTTCCGGTGGCCGCCCGGTGGGTGTCACCGTGACAGGCGTGCGACCGTGCTCATCTTCTCCGTCCGCCATGCCCCAGTTCCATCCTAGTTGTGGGACCTACCTGAGAATCCAGCCACCAAACACGGCCCCGCACGCATTGCCGGGCGCTGGCTCGAAAGCGAAGTTCCCTTGCCTCATTGCGTCGTCAGCGGGCATCGAACTCGCGCTGCGATGTATGCGGGTCCACTATAGCGCCCAGCGTGGCCACGATGAATGAACATGCGTCGAGTGACTCTCCTCTGCATGACATTTCTCCTCTCCAAGATTGAATCACCCCTTTCCATGAAGTCCTCGACTGCGAGACATGAATATGATCGCGCATCTCTCCCGAATGACCTTCCTGTTCAACCCTGGGACAGGCAGACTCATGCCGTCCAGGAATCTGATGGGATTGGGGGAGAGTGGTCGGCTATGATCTCGCCAACTCGTTTTCCAAGGAGACGCAGAGACATGAAGCACGCTGTCGCGATGGCCTTGGTGGGGACTCTGGCCCTCGCTACGGAGGCGGCCGCCGGGACGACGGCGGTCGAACGGCTTGTGGCGGCCCTCCTCGGATCGACGCCCATGGAGGAGGACCTTCGTGTCCTCACCGACGAGATCGGCGGGCGGGCGACCGGCTCGGAGACCAACCGTCGGTCCGTCGAGTGGGCCCTCGAGCGATTCCGAAACGCCGGGGGCGACGCACGGGCCGAGGCTTTCACCATGCCGGGGCTCTGGCTGGAGCGCTCGACGCGAATCTCCATCGAGGGTGACGTGACGTTCCGGGCACGAGCGGTGGCCATGCCCTTCACGCCGCCCACGCCACCGGAAGGCCACGTGGCGCCCCTTCTCGACGGGGGCACCGGGTCTGCGGTCGACTTCGCCCGCCTGGGCTCCCGCGTCCGCGGGGCGTTTGTCCTGGTCGAGACCCGGGAGCTCACGAACCTCGAAGGCCTGTTTCGTGAGTACACGGACGCCCACGCCATCGACACGCGGGCGCTGGCCGGGGAGGCCGCAGGCGTCGTCGTCATGGCCTCTCGACCCGGCGACGTCCTCTAACCGCCACCTGCCGTCGGCCAGCGTGGAGAACACGCTCACACAGATCATCCTCGAGCGAGACGCCGCGGAGCGGGCGCTGCGCCTCCTCCGAGCAGGACGGCAGCTGACCCTGCGGGCGCAAGTCGACGCCGAGACCGGCGGCCCGTACGAGAGCCGCAACGTCATCGGAGAGATTCTGGGAGACGAGCGACCCGAGGACATCGTCCTCGTGGGTGCGCACCTCGATTCCTGGGACCTGGGCACCGGGGCCCTGGACAACGGATGCAACGTGGCGATGCTCATCGACATCGCCCGGCAGATCCGCCGTCTCGGCCTCACGCCCCGGCGCACGATCCGCTTCGCGCTCTGGAACGGCGAGAAGCAGGGGGCACTCGGCTCCTGGGGCTACGTCAGGACGCACGCCGACGAGCTCGATCGGCACGTCATGGCGGCGTCGTTCGATCTCGGCAACGGGCGCATCGACGGCTTCTTCACCAACGGACGAGCGGAGCTGGTGGAGTTTGTCGACCGCGCACTCGCGCCGGTGGCCGGTCTCGGGCCCTTCACGCAGGTGAACGTGCCGATCGTGGGGACCGACAACTTCGACTTCATGCTGGAGGGTGTGGCCAACCTCGTCGCCAGCCAGGAGTCGGCCAACTACGGCCCCAACTACCACGCCCGCTCGGACACCTTCGAGGAGGTCGACCTGCGCCAGATGCGGGCCAACGCCGCAGTGGCGGCTGCGCTCACCTGGGCCTTCGCAGACGGCGAGGAGACCTGGGGTCGCCACGACCGAGCCCAGGTCGAGGCGCTGATGGAGGAGAGCACGCTCAAGGACCAGATGCAGGCGATGGGCTTCGGGTTCTGGGAGCAGTGGACGAGCGGCGAGCGCGGTCGACAACCCTGAGCGTGCCTCGACCGGATCGCCGACAGGACTCTCGATCTTTCTGCCGTGACGAGGTAGGCTTCGGCGTTGCAACACGGAAAGGAAAACCATGAGACAGCACCGACTTCACGGCATGCTCTTGATCGTCGTGCTGGCGCTCCTGTACGGGAGCGCTCCGACCGCCACGCCGGCGGGTCAGGATCCAGAGTGGGTGCCGATGTTCAACGGGAGGGACCTCACCGGCTGGGACACGTTTTTGAGCTACCAGCCGGACACCGGCTCCGAGGAGATCCTCGGCGTCAACAAGGACCCCGAGGGGGTCATCACGGTGGTCGATGGGGCGATCCGGATCTCCGGCAAGATCTGGGGCGCCCTCACGAGCCATCGGGAGCTGGAGAACTACCACCTTCGGCTCGAGTTCAAGTGGGGCGAGAAGAAGTGGCCTCCCCGGGACGAGAGCAAACGGGACAGCGGCCTGCTGTACCACGCCGTGGGGCCCCACGGTGCACAGAGCGATCACTGGATGCGGAGCTTCGAGGCCCAGATCCAGGAGGGCGACTGCGGCGACTTCCACAGCCTGGACGGTGTCACCATCGACATCGAGGGCGAGATCGAGGAGCACGACGGACGTCCGCGGCTGCAGTACAAGCCGAGAGCGCCGATCCGTCGCGGCGTGAAGAAGCGAGTGGTGAAGCACGGCGACAACGAGATGCCGTCGGGCCAGTGGAACACCCTGGAGATCATCGCCCGGGGCGACAAAGTCGAGCACATCGTGAACAGCCAGGTCGTCCTGCGAGCAACACACCTCAGGCAGGTGGTCGACGGCAAGACGGTCCCGTTGACGAAGGGGAAGATCCAGCTCCAGTCCGAAGGCGCCGAAGTCTTCTACCGCAACATCGAGTTCAAGTCGCTGGACTGACAAGACCCGTTGAGCACCATGGACAGCCCTCTGACCACGACGCACGATCTGGCCGGTGGTCTGGGCCACGACGACCTGGCGATCATCGACTGCCGCTTCTCCCTGGCCGCGCCGGAGCGGGGAGAGGCGGAGTATCTCGAGGGACACATCCCCGGGGCGGTCTATGCCCACCTCGATCGGGATCTCAGTGGTCCGATGACCGGCACCAACGGCCGCCACCCCCTGCCCAGCGTCGAGCACATGGCAGAGCGATTCTCCTCCTGGGGCATCGACGAGCCAGTTCGGGTGGTGGTTTACGACGATGCCGGCGGACAGTACGCGGCCCGGCTGTGGTGGATCCTTCGCAGCCTCGGCCACGCACGGGTCACGCTGCTCGACGGTGGAATCCCTGCCTGGCGAACGGTACGGGGTGAGCTCCGGACCGGCCGGGAGGAGCGCGCTCCACGGGACTTCAGGCCGCGGCCCCACCCCGACATGGCGGTCGGCATCGCTTCTCTGGGACAGTACCTGCTCGTCGATGCCCGGGCCGGCGAGCGATTTCGCGGCGCGACCGAGCCTCTGGATCCGGTCGCCGGCCACATACCCGGGGCGCGGAACCATCCGACGAGCGCGAATCTGGACGAGCAGGGACGGTTCCTGGCTCCCGAGATCCTGCGGAGCCGCTTCGACGACGTGCTCGGCGCGACTCCCGCCGAATCGGTCGTGAGCTACTGCGGCTCGGGCGTGACGGCGTGCCACAACCTACTGGCGATGGAGATCGCCGGTCTCCACGGTGCGCGCCTCTACCCCGGCTCGTGGTCGGAATGGTGCTCGGACTCGGGGAGAGGCGTCGAAACCGGGAGCGGTGCCGCCGAAGACTCGAAGGGCTGACTACGTCAGCCGCACGTCGATGTCGTGAGCCCGGAGCCAGCGCCGATGCTCCGCGCTCAATCCGGTGTCGGAGACGACCACGTCCACGGCATCCAGTGGGGCCAGTGGGATGAGGGTGCCACGACCGAACTTCGTGTGGTCCGAGACGATCACGACTCTCCGCGCGATCTCGATCATCTTGCGCTCGGAGCCCACGACGAGCGGGTTGGAGTTGCTGAGGCCCTTCTCGGTCACCCCGCCGATGCCCATGATCGCGACGTCGACGGCCAGGGACGCAAGCATCTGCTCGCAGAGCGGACCGAGCATCACCCCGAACTGGGTGTCGAGCTGACCGCCGGTCAGGGTGACGTCGACACGGCGAGCGTCGCCTAGGATCTCGGCGATGGGGAGCGAGTTCGTGACGACGTGCAGCGAGCGACCGAGAAGCTCCCGGGCCACCGCGGCCACCGTGGAGCCACCGTCCAGGATGAGCGTCTGACCGTCTTCGATCAGGGCCGCGGTGGCGACGGCGATCCGCCGCTTCTCCTCCACCATGCGCAGGGCGTGCCCGGCGAAGTCGTCCCCCCGCGGGCTGGCGGAGCGGACGGCCATCGCCCCGCCGTGCACGCGCTTCAGAACACCCTCGTCCTGCAGTGCGATCAGGTCGCGGCGCACGGTGGACTCGGAGCTGGCGAGGTCGCGACACAGAGTCGGCAGTTCCACGAAGTCCTGGGACTCGAGAAGCTGGCGGATCCTGAGCTGTCGCGCCGGAGCCTTCATGGGGCGGGAGGTGCGGACTCTCCTAGCCTCCGTACAACGGACCGAAGTTTGCGCAGGCTCGAAAGTCGGCGCCCTGCGGGTCGTGAGCCCCGAACGCCGTCCAGGCGCTCGGGCGGAAGACATCCTCTTCCGGGACGTTGTGCATGAACACCGGAATGCGCAGCATCGAGGCCAGCGTGATGAGGTCGGCGCCGATGTGCCCGAAGCTGATGGCGCCGTGGTTGGCGCCCCAGTTGTTCATCACCGTGTAGACGTCCCGGAAGGGACCGCTCGCCTCGACCCGGGGCACCCACCAGTGGGTCGGCCAGGTCGGGTTCGTCCGTTCGTTGAGCGTCTCGTGTACCTTCTCGGGCAGGTCCACGGTCCACCCCTCGGCAATCTGGAGGACCGGTCCCTGACCGGCCACGAGATTGACTCGGCACATCGTCATCGGCATGCCGCCCCGTGTCAGGAACTGCGAGGAGTAGCCGCCCCCTCGGAAGTACTCGGTGATGGACGGATACCAGGTCGTCGCCTCGAGGCACCCCTCGACGTCCTCGGGAGTGATGTCCCAGAAGGGCTTCATCACCGGTGTGCCGTTGGCAGTCTGGCGACCGGTGGCGTCCAGGGTGGCGGCGCCGGAGTTGATGAGGTGGATGATCCCCCCGGCGGAGCGGCCCTGGAGGTCGTGACCGGTGACGCGCTTCACGGCGGCGGGGCTCCAGTAGGTCCGCACGTCGGCAAAGATCTGGGCGGTGTTCGCCGTCAGGTGGCCGAAGAGCATGCCCACGGCGTTCAGGCAGTCGTTCTCCGTGGCGAAGGTGAAGGCCTCGCGAATGCCGTTCCAGTCGAACGACGAGTTCAGGATCGCCTCCATGAAGTCGCCGTTCGGGTAGTGGTCGGTCCAGTGCCGCTGGCCCTGGAAGCCGCCCAGGATGGCGTTCCGGCCCTGGGCCTCCTCACCGAACCCGGCCCCCTCGAGCCGCGGGTTCCCCACCATCAGGTCCCGCACGATCATGGCCATCTTGATCGACGTCTCCCAGTCGGCGTCCTTCTGCGCGCGGCTGCGCTGGGAGTCGGGGCGGTTGTACTCGCGCCCCTCCTTGCAGCGGGCCTTCACCCAGACCCGAGCCCGGACGAGCTCGTCGGCGTCGTAGACCTCCTCCTCGACCCGCCGGACGATCTCGGTCATGTCCACCGCCTCGACCCGCATTCCAAGGTGGCCCTCGAGGAACTGCGCGTCCACGATCGAGCCTGCGATCCCCATGGAGGTGCCGCCGAGGGACAGGTAGGACTTGCCCCGCATCGTGGCCACGGCGATCCCGGCCCGGGCAAAGCGGAGGAGCTTCTCCTGGACGTCCTCCGGGATGGCCGTGTCCGACATCTCCTGGACGTCTCGCCCGTAGATACCGAAGGCGGGAAGACCTTTCTGGTTGTGTGCCGCGAGGACCGCCGCGAGGTAGACGGCGCCCGGCCGCTCGGTGCCGTTGAAGCCCCAGACGGCCTTTGGGTAGAGGGGGTTCATGTCCATCGTCTCAGCGCCGTAGCACCAGGCGGGAGTCACGGTGAGGGTCAGGCCGACTCCCTCACGCTCAAAAAGCGCCGCCGTCTGAGCAGACTCGGCCACGCCGCCGATGCAGGTCGAGGGCACGACGCACTCGACGGCGGTCCCGTTCGAGTGGCGCAGCTTCGACTGGAGGAGCTCCGCCACCGAGCGGCCCATGGCCAGGGTCTGGCTCTCGAGGGATTCCCGGACGCCCCTCCTCCGCCCGTCGATCGTCGGGCGGATGCCGATCTTCGGCATCGGGCCGATCAGGCGGTTCTTCGGCGGAGCCGTCTTTGCGGCGGCTTCGGCAGCGGTGGCCATCGTCCAGCCCTCACGTTCTCGGCGGTCCGTCCAGCGCCTCCAGCACGGCGTCGGTCACGGCCTGCACGATCGACTCGACGTCGTCGCCGAGGGGCATTTCCGCCGCCGCCTGCCGCGGCGGGAACGGCGGGCGGACGATCCCGCCCGGCGGCTCCGGCAAGTCGCAGAGCTCACATTCTTTCATGTCGTGGCGGGCGTCGGGAAGGCCCATCCGCTTCTTGATCGCGAGGAGAGCCGCCGCTTTCTCGCTGGGAATGTGGGAGACCGGGGCGCCCAGCTGCTGCGCCAGGATGAGAGTCTGGCAGTAGGTGTTGAGGATCTCGGCGAACCACTCGGCGCGGGTCACGGTTTCGCCCCAGCAAACGATCCCGTGGTTCCCGAGAAGGATCGAGTTGTGGTCCCTGACGTACGGGATGATGAGGTCGGCAAAGTCCTGGGTCCCCGGGGTCTCGTAGGGGACGAGGGCCACCTTTCCCACGAACACCTCGCATTCGGGGATGACGCAGGTCGGGGGAACCTGTCCCGTGATGGCGTAGGCCGTTGCGTGGGGCGGATGGCAGTGGACGACGCCCTTCGCCTTGGGCTCGGCCTTGTAGATCTCCAGGTGCATCAGGATCTCGCTCGTGCGTGGACGGCAGCCAATGAGCTGGTTCCCCTCCAGGTCCACCAAACACAGGTCGTTCGGCGTCATGTCGCCCTTGCTGAGCAGAGTTGGCGTGCAGATGACCGCATTTTCGCCGATACGGTAGGAGATGTTGCCGCCGTTCCCGTCGACGTACGCACGCTGCCAGAGCTTCTTCCCCACCTCGCAGATCTCGGCCTTGATCTGTTCCGCCTCGTCCGAGAAGAAGAAGCGGTCGATGTCGCTTCCGGGCTTGACGTTTTTCCGTGAGCAGGCGCAGGTCTCGGTGGAGCCGTGGCGGCAGGCCCCCGACGCCGCGCCGGAAGCCGGGCCGCTCCCGTAAGCCCCGGAGGCGGGCCGCGCTGCCGACGCGACGGCCGCGTTGGCGCCGGACCCGTTCCCCATCACTACGTTCCCGTTGCCGCCGGTCCCGTTGCTGGATTCGAGGTTCATCCCCACTTTTCGGAGAAGATCCCGGGCGGCGGGAGTGACCAGGGTGCCCGCTCCGGTGCGCAGCGTGCCCACGCCCTCACGGACCGCGGCCTCGATGTCGCGGACGGAGATCACTTTCTGGGTCATCAAGTCGACGCTCTTCATCCGTGCACCTCGGTCCCCGGGAGCGTGTGCTGCTCGGGGAGAAGCGGAAAATCAAAGTCCTTGACGATCAGCGCGCAGTACGCATCGATGGGCACATCGTTCGGCCAGTAGGCGTTGGCGCCCTCCCGGCCCTCGACGAACGCGACCAGCTCGCCCCGATCCGGGGCAAGATGGTCGGCCACCACCAGCGTCTTGCCTCCGCCCTTCCCGTTCCGGGCGGCCAGGTTCTCCGCGGTGACGGGCTCGACCATGAGGAACCGGGTTCCTCGAAGAGACTCGACGGCCTGGTTCAGGACCACGTGACCACAGACGACGCCGAGCCTCATCGGAGACTCTCTTCCGGCGCGAGCGTGACGCAGTCGACGATCCCGGCGACGTGCAGCCGCGCGGGCGTCGTGTTGCCGAGCCGTCGACGCACCGCCGCGCCGTCGGTGGAGACCATCACCGTGGACCCGCGCCGGGCCCCCAGTCGGTCGAGGAGCACCACCGGCTCGGCTGCGGCCCTCCCGCTGGCGTCGAGCCGGCGGCCGATCAGGAGCTGGCATTCCTCCAGCGTCTCGTGGCGCGTGGTCGAGGTGAGGGTCCCGTCGATGCGGGCGAGGTACATGCTCAGTGGATCCGTAGCGCGCCGCCGATCACGATCTGGCGCTCGCGCGTGAAGGTCATGGGGGTCGTGACGCCTTCGCCGGTCGGAGTCGCGATGCTGTAGCTCAGGTAGCTGGGGGCATCCAGCCCGAGCGAGGCGGTGCTCGGGGCGTTCTGCACGAAAAGCGTGGTGTTCATGGCGCGGGCCATCTTCGTGACGTTCTCGACGTTGAGCGAGTGCATGACCGCGGTGTGCCGGTAGCCGTGCTCGGCGCGGACAGCGGCCGTGATCGCCTCGTCGACGTCGCGGACACGAACCACGGGCAGGAACGGCATCATCTGCTCCACTTGCACGAATGCGTGATCTTCCGTCGTCTCGCCGAACAGGATGAGCGTGCTGGGGGGCACGCGAACGCCGGCTGCCTCGGCAAGAACGCTCGCGTCCTTTCCGACGAGCTCGCGCTTGAGCCGGGGGCGGCCGCCCCTGGCACCATTTCCCTTCCCGCGCTCGAAAGAGGCCTCGCTCAGCCTCTCGATGGCCCGCGCATCCAGCTCCTGGGCCCCGGCCCGACGCATCGCCGCCATGAAGCCGGCCATGACCGACGCGACGACGAAGATCTCCTTCTCGCCGATGCACAGGAGGTTGTTGTCGAAGCCCCCTCCGGCGACGATCGCGCGGGCGGCCGCGTCCAGGTCGGCGGTCTCGTCGACCACGACGGGCGGGTTGCCGGGGCCGGCGGCTATCACGCGCTTGCCGGCCTTCATCGCTTCCCGCACGACCACCGGGCCACCGGTCACGGTCAGGAGCGCCACGTCGGGGTGATTGAAGACCTGCCCCGCGGCCTCGATGCTGGGCTCGGCCATGGTGGTGATGACGTTCGCGACGCCCAGCTCACGGTGGATCTCGCGGTTGAAGAGCTGGAGGGCCCGTGCCGCGATCCTCGCACCCGCCGGGTGCGGGCTGAAGACTGCGGTGTTTCCCGCAGCGAGCACGCTGATGGCGTTGGCGGCCATCGTCGGCACCGAGTGCGTCACCGGCAGCACCATCCCGACGACTCCCCAGGGCGCGTGCTCGACCACGCACAGACCCGTTGTGTCGCTGCGGGCGTCGGTGCGCAGCATCTCGACCCCGGGCACGTGCTTGATCGACTCGAGCTTGCGGATCTTGTCCTCGACACGCCCGATGCGCGTCTCCTCCAGCTCGCCCCGCCCCAGGTCCTCCTTGTGCTCTTCGCACGAGCGCTTGATGATCTCGACGACGCGCCAGCGCTCCTCGAGGTCCATGGCCGCCACGCGCTTCTGGGCGGCGACAGCGGCCTTGACCGCCTCGTCGACGGTCCGGAAGACCCCGTCCCCAATGGTGGCCGCCTGCGGCCGACGACCCGGGGCTGGCCCTGCGGGCCGCACCTGCCGCTGCGACAGACGGGCGATGACCTCTTGTGCGATCTGGGTGACGATCTGCTCGCGGTCCAGCATCTAGATCTCCACTTCCTTGCCGTCCATCTCCACCGTGTCGACGATGCCGATGATCACGGCGTCGACCGGAGCGTCTTTCGTCCCCGGTGTGAGGCGAGCCGAGCTGCCCTGTGTGAACAGCACCAGCTCGCCGTTTCCCGCCCCCACGCTGTCCACGGCCACGACCGAGCTCCCTGAAGGTACGAGGGAGGTGTCCTTCTTGATGTGGGGTTGGATGAGCAACAGCTTCATCCCCCGGAACCCGGAGTGCTTCTGCGTCGAGACGACGTTGCCGACCACCTTGGCCAGGAACATGACGGTGACCTCTCTCCCCTGGCGCCGCAGACGTGAGGCGCCACGAACCGCCCTACTCGGGCAGTGCCACCTTCAGGTCGTCATGGGGACGCGCGATGACGTGAATGCTCTGGATCTCTCCGTTCACCCCGCGCGCAGCCGTGGCACCGGCGTCCACGGCCGCCTTCACGGCCGCCACGTCGCCGCTCACGAACATCGTGACGAGCCCGCTCCCGACCTTGCGCCAGCCCTTGAACTGGACGTTGGCCGCCTTCACCGCGGCGTCCGTGGCCTCGACCAGCGCCACCAGACCACGGGTTTCGATCATTCCAATTGCCTGCTGAGCCATCTTCATCTCCTCGTGGGCGCGGCTAACCTAGTCCAACATTCCTTCGACCAATCCCTCGTGCGGGCGAGCGATCACGTGCGAGGAGACGAGCTCCCCGCCCACGGCCCGCGCAGCGTCCGCCCCGGCATCGATTGCCGCGTGGACGCTGCCCACGTCGCCCCGGACGATCGAGGTGACGAAGCCGCCGCCGATCTCGATCGTCTTGATCAGCTCGACGTTGGCCGCCTTGCACATCGCGTCGCTTGCCTCGACCAGGCCGACAAGCCCTTTCGTCTCGATGAATCCCACTGCCTTGCTCATGTCGTTCTCCTGGTACCCGGGCTAGCCCTTGGCGCCCTTCTTCGTCGGAGGGTGGTAGTACGTCACGATGTCGTCGTGCGGCCGCGAGATCACGTGGACCGCAACGAGGTCGCCGACCTGGGACGCCGCCTGTGCCCCGGCGTCCGTCGCCGCCTTGCACGCCGCGACGTCGCCTTCGACGAAGGCGGTCACGAGGCCGCTCCCGACCTTTTCCCAGCGCGCGAAGGTGACGTTGGCCGCCTTCAGCATCGCGTCGACTGCCTCGAACAGGGCGACCAGACCTCGCGTCTCGACCATCCCCAATGCCTGCTTCATCTCTGGCTCCTCACGGTTACTTGAACAGATCAATGTCCTTGGTCAGGGACAACCCGGAGGCGTTGGCCTCGTCGGTGTCCAGGTGCACGTCGAGCCGGTAGTCCGCTCCGACGCGGACCTCCACTCTCTCGAACGTGACCCCCGCCTCGCCGCCCACGCGAAGCTTCATGAGATCGCCATGGGCCACGCCGTAATGGGCCGCGTCGGTCGGGTTCATGTGGACGTGCCTGGCCGCCCGGATGACGCCTTCCTCGATCTCGATCATGCCGTGCGGCCCCATCAGGAAGGCCCCCGGGGTGCCGTCCAGGTCCCCCGACAGCCGGATCGGCAGCTCCAGGCCCAGCGATGCAGCGTCGGTAAACGCCAGCTCCACCTGCGTCCGCGATCGAAGCGGGCCCAGGATGCGGAGGTTCGAGATGAGCCGGCTCCGCGGCCCGATCAGCGTGAGTATCTCCTTGGCCGCAAAGTTCCCCTCCTGGTAGAGCGCGTGGTCCACCGTCAGCTCGTAACCCGCTCCGAAGAGCTGGTCCAAGTCCTCCCGACAGATGTGCATGTGTCGCGCCGAGGCGTGAACGGCCAGGATCGGCTCGCCAGGCTGGGCCCGCGTGGCCAGATGCTCGGTCACGAGCTCCCGCACGAGCCCCTCCACGACACCTCGATCCATGACGGCTGATGTCGCCACTACGCTCTCTCGGAATGTGACGGATTACGCATTATTCTGACTGATTCTATTCAAAACCAGTCTCATGTCAAGAGATTTCTTGATGGAGTCGTGGGACGAAACGAGCAGAGTGAATCAGAAGCTTCCCGTGAGCGATACCCTAATCCATTCGAAAGTAGTGAGTTACAGTAAGCCTCAGGATGTCACCGGGCCAGCTCGGCGACGGTCTCGGCGGTCGCCCGGGCAACGATCCTCTCTTCGTCGGCCGGCACCAGCAGAACCGCCACGCGGCCCGAGTCCCGGGAGAGCGTCGTCTCGGCCTTCTGGTTCCTTTCAGGATTCAGCTCGATTCCGAGCTCCGACAGACCCTCACAGACGGCGGCCCGCACGTCCGGGCTGTTCTCCCCGATTCCCCCGGAGAAACTCAGGACGTCGAGCCCGCCGAGCCGGACGAGGAATGAGCCAATGTAGCGGCGGATGGCGTCCACGAAGACCTCGAGGGCCAGGCGGGACCGGACATCGCCGTCCGCAGCAGCCTTCGAGAGGTCGCGGACGTCGCCCGAACTTCCGCTGAGACCGGCCAGGCCGGAACGGGTCGCGAGGATCTGGGCGACCTCGTCGACCGAGTATCCCTTGCACTTCATGACGTAAAGCACGGCAAAGACGTCGATGTCGCCCGTTCGATTGTTGTGCGGGAGCCCGGACTGGGGCGACATGCCGAAGCTGCAGTCGACGGCCACCCCGCTGCGGATCGCCGCGACGCTCGAGCTCCCCCCGAGGTGGCAGGAGATGTGACGTAAATCTCTTGTTTTCAGCACTTCTTGGGCCTTCTCACTGGCGGCTCGGTGGCTGGCGCCGTGAAAGCCGTACCGCCGGATGCCGAGCTCGGTCTTCCACGAGTGCGGAACCGCGTAGGTCACCGCGGCCTCATCCACCTGGTCGAAGAAGGCCGTCTCGAAAAGGGCCACCAGGGGCACCTCCGGCACCAGGCGACGAAAGGCCCGCATCGCGGCGACGTACGGCGGGTTGTGGGCCGGGGCCAGGAAGGCGAACTCCTCCATCGCTGCAAGGACGTCATCGTCCACGACGCGGGCCCCGCTCAAAGGGCCGCCATGGACCGCCTTGAAGCCGATGCCGCTCAGATCCCGCAGGTCCTCGAGTGGCCTCCCGGGACCGGCGATCTCGGTCCGACACCGCGTGATGGCTCCGCCGTAGTCCGGGCAGTCTCCCCCCGGCTCGCCTATCCTCTCGACGCGGCCGCGGGCCAGCTCCGTCCCTTCCGGCATCCGGAGGAGCTGGTGCTTGAGCGAAGTGCTGCCGATATTCACCACCAAGATTTTCATTATTCAATGACCCCCCACCCTAATCTCTCCCCACGTAAAGGCCCTGTTTTTTCTTGTTGCATTGGCCGTGGTGGATTTTGTATAGTTCTGACAGAAAGTGATCAGTTTCTATCATGAACACAGACACGATCGAGACCCACGGTGTCGTCGGGGCAGGCGGCGGAGGGTTCCCCACCGCGGTGAAGCTGGCCACGCAGGTGCCCATTTTCATCGTCAACGGTGCGGAGTGCGAGCCCCTGCTCCACAAAGACAAGGAGCTGATGAGGCACCAGGCCGAGCCCATGCTTCGGGGCCTGCAGGTCGCCATGGAGCTGGTCGGCGCCAGGGAAGCCATCATTGGCATCAAGAACAAGTACGACGACGTCATGGCCTCACTCAAGCCGCAGCTGCCCACCGGGGTCCGGATCCTTCCGCTCACCGACACGTACCCGTCCGGAGACGAGTTCATTCTCGTCCACGACGCCACGGGAAAGGTAATCCCTCCCGGCGGATTGCCGAAGGACGTGGGAACAGCCGTCGTAAACATCGAGACCCTGATCAACATCGGCCTGGACCGCCCAGTCACGCACAAGTACCTGACTGTCGCGGGTGCGGTCAAGGCTCCTGTGACGCTTCGAGTTCCGGTGGGGCTGTCTCTCGGCGAGGCCATCGAGGCCGCCGGCGGGGCGACCGCGCGTCCCTTCGCCATCCTCCTGGGCGGCGTGATGATGGCGCGACTGGCCAGCGGGCCGGACGAGCCCATCACGAAGACCACGGGGGGAATCATCGTGCTCCCCGCGACCCACCCGCTCGTGCTCCGCCACGGCGCAAAGTATCCCCAGATCGCCCGGGTGGGGCGCTCGGCCTGCGACCAGTGCAACTTCTGCACCGAGATGTGCCCGCGGTACCTCATCGGCCACCCCATCGAGCCCCACAAGGCCATGCGCGCCTTGAGCTTCACCGAGCCTCCGAATCCGACCATCGCCGGCACGCTCTACTGCTGCGAGTGCAACCTGTGCAGCCTGTACGCCTGCCCGGAGGACCTGGACCCCAAGAGTGTGTGCGTGGAGAGCAAGCCCATCGCGCTCAAGCGCGGCCTCGTGTTCAAGGGGAACCCCGAGGACGTTCAACCGCACCCCCTGGCCGACGGCCGACGCGTCCCGACGAGACGCCTCATGACGCGCCTCGGGCTCAACGAGTTCCGCAACGTCGGTCCTCTCGAGGAGCGCGACTTCGCGCCGCCACGGGTGGTGCTGCCCCTAAAGCAACACGCGGGCGCGCCGGCAGAGCCCACCGTCCGTCCCGGAGAGCGCGTGCGCATGGGAGACCTCGTGGCTCAGCCCGCCGAGGGTCAGCTCGGGGCGCCCATCCACGCCAGCATCGACGGCACGGTGCGGAGCGTCGACGGTTCTGTGGAGATCGAAAAGTGACCGCCGTTAACGAGAGATGCTTCGTCGCACGCCCAGCGACGAGGCGACTCTGCATGACTGTTTCGGGAGAGGATCGTGACTGAGCCCCTGGACGCAATCGGCCTCGTGGAGGTCTCGAGCATCGCCCTTGGTCATCTGTCCGAGGACGCCATGCTGAAAGCAGCCTCCGTCGACCTTCTGATGGCCCGCACCATCTGCTCCGGCAAGTTCATCGTCGTTGTGGGAGGGGACGTCGCCGCCGTGGCATCGGCTGTCGACGCTGGGGCCGCCGTCGCGACCGGGGGCGTCATCGAGCAGCGGGTCATCCCCCGCGTGCACCCCTCGGTCTTCCCCGCCATCTCGATGGCCGTCGACCTGGATCCCGCCGAGGCGCAGGCCCTGGGCGTCGTGGAGACCTTCTCGGCGTCGAGCGTCGTCGACGTGGCCGACATCGCCGCCAAGGCCGCGGCGGTGAAGCTCTTCCGCATCCATCTCGCCATGGCGATCGGCGGCAAGGGTTACGTCATGCTCACGGGCGACGTGGCGAGCGTGGAAGCTGCCGTTGCCGCGGGCGCCACGGTCGCCGCCGAGGAGGGCATCCTGGTGGCGAAGGCCGTCATCGCCGCTCCCCGGAAAGAGCTCTTCCGCGAGTTCATCTGAGGGAGAGAGACCGTCCTCTCGGCGGGTGCTCTCGAAGGGATCAGACTCGAACGAGCTGTGGAAGATGGTCGAAGTGCTTGTCCCGATCGTGAAGAACGAGGTCGTGCTGGAGCACCAGCGCTGCGATCCACAGGTCATTCGTGGGGATGGGGGTGCCTTGCGAACGCAGCTGTCGAAACGTTCGCGCGTAGTGGTGGGTCGTCTGATCGTCGGCGTAGACAACCTGGACTCCCTCCTTCATGAGGAACTGTCGCAGCACGCGCTCGTTCTCCGCCGGACGGCGCCCCAGCGCAAACCCAGCTCGCAGCTCGCCTACGACCACGAACGGAAGGAAGACTGCGTCGGCGACAGCCAGGAGATCCGACGTCTCCTGGCGGCCCTTGCACAGATCGACGTAGCGATTCGTGTCGAGGGCCAGTCTCACTTCCAGATGTCCTCATCCACCGTGTCCTGAGCCTGGAGTCCGGCCTCGATCGCGGCGTCGGCCTTCCATGTTCCGGCCACGTCGCTCAGATCTCGCCTGACCACGGGCTCGCGGCCAAGGCCAATACCCTCCGCCAGTGCTTCGATCGCCACCTCGTTCAGGCTCCGGTGCTCGGTGCGCGCCCGCCGACGGATCGCCTCGTCGACTGGCCCGGGTATTCCGCGAATCGTGTACTGCATGCTTTGATAGTAGGCAATGCCTGCACACTTTGCAAGCATCGCTGGAACGGGGCGACGAGCGCCCGGCTCTCCCAACAACGAGGCGCTCAGTCGTGTGCGGGGTTTATGATGGCCTCCCCGCGGGCCTGGACCCGCGTTCACGCCGTTGACTGAGGGAATGATCGATGGCGTCCAGCACTGAAAAGCCGATTCGGACCCTGGCCGTCCTCACCAGCGGCGGCGATGCGCCGGGGATGAACGCGGCCGTCAGGGCGGTGGTGCGGACGGCCCTCGAGCGGGGCGCCCGGGTGTTCGCCATTCGAGAAGGCTACGAGGGGATGGTCGCGGGAGGCGAGCTCATCCAGGAAGCGCGTTGGGACCTGGTGGGCGGCATCCTCCACCAGGGTGGCACTGCCCTGGGCACTGCGCGCTCGGAGCGGTTCCGCACCCGTGAAGGGCGGCTCCAGGCCGTGGAGAACCTGGTCCGGGCGGGCATCGACAGCCTCGTGGTGATCGGCGGCGACGGGAGCCTGACCGGGGCCGACCTGCTGCGTCGCCAATGGAGTGCCCTGGTCAAAGAGCTGGTCGGGTCGGGCCGGCTCGACGGCGCGACGGTCGGCAAAAAGCCACCCCTGAGCATCGTGGGGCTCGTGGGCTCGATCGACAACGACATGGCCGGAACCGACATGACGATCGGCGCCGACACGGCGCTGCACCGCATCACGGAGGCCGTGGACGCCATCGCATCCACGGCAGCCAGCCACCAGCGCACGTTCGTGGTCGAGGTCATGGGCCGCCACTGCGGCTTCCTCGCTCTGATGGGCGCGATCGCGACCGGCGCCAGCTGGGTGCTGCTCCCCGAGAGCCCGCCCGACGTCGACGACTGGGAGGCGACGATGTGCGCCCGGCTCAAGGCCGGCCGTGAAGCGGGGCGTCGCGACAGTATCGTGATCGTGGCCGAGGGTGCCCGGGACCGGCACGGCAAACCCATCACCGCCGAGCACGTCCGCAAGGTGCTGCACGAGCGCCTGGGAGAGGACGTCCGGATCACGATCCTCGGCCACGTCCAGCGAGGCGGAGCGCCGAGCGCGTTCGATCGGTACATGTCCACCATGGTGGGACACGCCGCGGTCGAAGAGCTCCTCGCTTCGGAGCCCGGTTCCGAAGCCCAGCTCATCGGCATGAAAGACAACCGGGTGACGAAGCAGCCGCTGATGGAGTGCGTGAAGCTGACGCGCGAGGTCGCCGAGTGCGAGGACGCCGGGGACTTTGCCGGCGCTCTGGCCCGGCGCGGGAGACGATTCGAGAACAACCTGAGGACCCTCCGGACGATCGTGCGCGCCCTGCCCCACCCTCCGCCGGCCGGGCAGAAGCGACTGAACATCGCCCTCATCCACTCCGGCGCGCCGGCCCCGGGCATGAACACCGCGGTTCGGGCCTCGGTGCGCCTGGCCCTCGACAAGGGCCATCGCATTCTCGGCGTGCGCAACGGCTTCCGGGGGCTGGTCGCGGGCGACATCGGGGAGATGGAGTGGATGAGCGTCAACGGCTGGGCGAGCCGGGGTGGCGCCGAGCTCGGCACGAACCGGCGAGGCCCCGCTGACGGCGAGCTCTACGCGATCGCCAAGCACCTCGAGGGCCACGAGGTCGACGCCGTCTTGATGATCGGGGGCTGGACGGGCTATCAGGCGATCCACAAGCTCCGCTCGGAGCGGGAGCGCTTCCCTGCCTTCGCCATCCCGATGATCTGCATGCCGGCCTCGATCAACAACAACCTGGCCGGCTCGGAGATCTCCATCGGCAGCGACTCGGCCCTGAACTCGATCGTCGAGGCCGTCGACAAGATCAAGCAGTCCGCCGTCGCTTCTCAGCGCTGCTTCGTCGTCGAGGTCATGGGCCGAAGGTGCGGCTATCTCGCCCTTCTCGCAGGCCTCGCCACCGGAGCCGAGCGCGTCTACACCCACGAGGAGGGCGTGACGCTGGCCGACCTGCAGCGGGACCTCGCCGCGATGGTGGAGGGGTTCCGCCGGGGCAAGCGGCTCGGCCTCGTGGTCCGGGCGGAGGGGGCAAATCCGCTCTACACCACACCATTCATGTACGCGCTCTTCGAGCAGGAGGGCGGCGAGCTCTTCGACGTCCGCCAGGCCATCCTGGGTCATCTCCAGCAAGGCGGAGATCCCAGCCCCTTCGATCGCATCCTGGCCACGCGATTTGCCGACGAGTGCGTCGAGTACCTGGCGCAAGAGGCTGGTTCCGAAAGCCCGGGCGCGGCGTTCATCGGCCTCCAGGAGGGCAAGGTGGCCGTCACGCCGATCGAAGAGCTGCCCCGTCTCATGGACATGAAGAACGAGCGGCCTCGGGACCAGTGGTGGCGAGCCCTGGAGCCCCTCGCGCGACTGCTGGCCCAGCCCGGCCCGAAGTCCGGGATAGCGGCCTCACGCCCGCCTTACAGGCTGGACATGTTTTTGCGCCCGGGCACCCCTAAACCGGTCTAATATCTAGGCTTCCTACGGCTCCCGGAGCGGCAGGGGCCGAGCAGCCCGGGCAGGGGCGGTCCCCGGGCGCGGAAAGACAAAGGCGCGGAAATGAAAGAGAGCCAGGGCGACAAGGCCCCCAACGGGGGCCACCGCATCAACCCCATCGCGCGCTTCGCCGTCGAGCGCCGCGTCACCATGGGGATGATCGTGCTCGGCGTCATGGTACTGGGCTGGGTGTCGCTCACGCGGTTGCCTCTCGAGTATCTGCCGGCCTTCTCCTCCTCGAGGGTGTCGGTCAGGGCCTCCTACCCCTCCTCATCCCCGGTGGAGACGGAGCGGCGCATCGTCCGGCCACTCGAGGACTCCCTGGGCACGATCCAGGGCATCGAGACGATGAGCGCACGCGCGTCGTCCGGTGAGGGCAACGTGAGCATCACGTTCAAGGACGGGACCGACATGGATCTCGCCGCAGTCGAGGTCCGCGATCGCGTCGACCGTGTCCGCCACCTCCTGCCGCCGGACCTCCGCCGGGTCTACGTGAGGCGATTCCAGAGCGAGGACATGCCGGTCCTGAGCTTCCACGTGACGGCCGACTGGTCCAAGGACCGGATGCAGCACTTCGTCGAGGAGGTCCTGCAGCGGCGGCTCGAGCGGCTGGATGGAGTGGCCCAGGCCCAGGTGCGGGGACTGGTGCCGGCGCAGGTGCGCGTCGCCCTCATCCCATCCCGGCTCCAGGCCCACGGTGTGGACGTCCGGCAGGTCTCCCAGACCCTCCGCGAGGCCAACGTCACGCAGTCCGGCGGCTACATCGAAGACGGGCCGCGCCGCCTGCTCGTCCGCAGCATCGGGGAGTACCAGAGCCTGGACGAGATCCGGAACCAGCCCCTGAACACCATCGGGCTCACGGTCGGAGACGTGGCCGAGGTGACCTACGGCTTCCCCCGTCAGGAAGAGTTCAACTTCCTCAACGGGCAGGAGGCGTTCACGGTGCGGGTCTACAAAGCCTCCAGCGCCAATCTCCTGGCCGTCGCCGACCGCACCAAGGCCGAGCTGGCCCTCATCCACGCGATGCCCGAGGCTGAGGGTCTGCAGACACGTATCTACCGGGACTCCTCGGTCGACGTGCGCAAGGGGCTCGGCCAGCTTCGAAACGCGGGCCTCGTGGGCGGCCTTCTCGCCGTCGCGTTCCTGTTCTTCTTCCTGAGAAAGGTCCGGACCACGTTTCTGGTGGCCGTGGCCATCCCGATCTGCGTCGTCTTCACCTTCGCGATCCTCTACCTCATACGCCAAGCCGGGATATCCAACATCACGCTGAACATCATGAGCCTTATGGGCCTGATGCTCGCCCTGGGAATGCTGGTCGACAACTCGGTCGTCGTGATCGAGTCCATCTTCCGTCACGTCCAGGACCTCGGCGAGGATGCTCGGACGGCGGCGCTGCGGGGCACGAGCGAGGTCGCGATGCCGATCATCGCCTCCACCGTCACCACCTTGTGCGTCTTCATTCCGCTCCTCTTCATCTCGTCCCAGGGCGGCGGGATGATGCGCTTCATGTTGGACCTCGGGGTCACCGTGTGCGTCGTGATGGTGGCGTCGCTCCTGGTGGCGCTCACCGTGGTTCCCATGGTGGCGGCCATCATCTTTTCCGGAGAGTCTCGCCATCGAGCCGCCTTCATCGACTGGCTCTCCAGCAGCTACGCAGGGCTCATCGGTCTCACCCTGCGCCATCGGCCCATCTTCCTCGTCTCGATCCTCTTCATGCTCTGGGGCTCGTATGCCCTCTTCTCCGGCATCGAGCGGAGCTTCACCTCGGGCTCGCGGGAGCGACAGGTTCGCATCAACGTAGACACGCCAGAGCACTACTCGCTCGAGCAGACGGCGGCTCTTTTCGAAGAGGTCCGGGCGCTCCTCGAGCCCCGGCGGGAGGAGCTGGAGATCGCGGACCTCGTCTACGAGTACGACCGCCGGAGCGGGCGCTCCCGTGGCGGCTTTGGAGGCGGACGACGCTTCGAGATCTTCCTCAAGGACGAGGAGGAGTCGGCCCGGACGACGCGGGAGATCACGGCTCAGATCCGCCAACTGCTGCCGGTCAAGGCCGGCGTCGACTTCCGCATCGCCCAGTCGCGAGGACACGGCGGCTCGTCCTCCGGCATCAGCCTCGAGGTGAGCGGGGACGACATCGCCGTACTCGAGCTCGCGGCGAACAAGGTGGCGTCCGCGCTGGAGCAGCTGCCCTGGGTGAAGGACGTGGACACCTCCCTGGACAGCGGAGACGACGAGATCCACGTCGTTCCCCGGCGGGCGCGCGCGGCGCAGTCGGGCCTCAGCACCCAGGCGGTGGCGGCGACCGTCTCGAGCGCCCTCACGGCGCGCCCGGTGAGCCAGATTCGGACGGACGAGCGCGAGGTCGACCTGGTGGTGCAGTTCAGGGAGCAGGACCGTCGCACGCTCAGGCAGCTCCGCAGCCTGCCCGTGTCCACGGGCGCCGGACGGCAGCCGATCGATGCCCTCGCGGACTTCTCGATCGAGAGTGGCCCCAGCACCATCGAGCGCGAAAACCGCCGCCCCGAGCTCGACATCACCGCCAACACGACTTCCGCCTCGACGAACTTCCGCATGATGGAAGAGGTGCGGGGCATCTTGAGCTCGATCTCGCTGCCTCCCGGATACGAGTGGGAGTTCGGCCGATGGGTGCGGTGGGCCCAGCAGGACATGGAGGGTGCGTGGCTGGCGATGGGGCTGGCGCTCCTCTTGGTCTACCTGATCATGGCGGCTCTGTTCGAGAGCTTCATCCAGCCGCTCACGATCATGCTCTCCATCCCCTTCGCGTTCATCGGGGTGGGCATCGCACTGCGGCTGGTGAACCAGCCGCTCAGCAGCACCACGAACATCGGGCTGATCATCCTTCTCGGTGTCGTCGTGAACAACGCGATCGTCCTCGTCGATCACATCAACCACCTCCGGGCGCAGGGCATGCCCCGGAACGAGGCCATCGTCCTCGGAGGCCGCCATCGGTTGCGCCCGATCCTGATGACGGCCCTCACGACCATCCTCGGGCTCCTCCCGATGGTGGCGCCGCTGTTCTTCCCGGGCTGGCTCGGTCAGGCGGAGGGTCGAGCGGCCCAGTGGGCGCCGACCGGCCTCGTGATCCTGGGAGGGCTCGCCGCGTCGACGTGCCTGACCCTGCTGGTCATTCCCACCTTCTACTCCCTCATGGACGACCTCTCCGATTTCTTCGGCCGGGTCGTGCGGACGGCCTGAGAACATTGAGAACATGAAAACGAGACACATTACGTTGATGGCGACCACACTCGCCCTGGGACTGACCTTCGCCGGCTGCAGCGGGGAGACCGGGAACGGGGGCGGCTCCGCCCGCCCGCCCGGTGCCTCGGCACGCGGCGGCCCTGGGGGACAGCGCCCAGGAGGAGGCGAGAGCGCGGCCGTCCCCGTCGAAGTCGCCGCCGTGGCGCGAGAGACCGTGGCGTCCTACATCCAGACGAACGGGACGCTCGAGGCGGAGAACGATGTCGTCATCGTGTCCCGCACACAGGGCCCGATCGTGGAGCTCCTGACCGAAGAGGGACGGCGCGTGGCGAAGGGCCAGGTGATGGCGCGGATCGACCCCAAAGAGACCAGCGCGCAGGTGAAGATCGCAGAGGTCGGACTCCGCGAGATGGAGCGGGCCTTCCGGCGCGCCCAGGACACCCACGAGGAGCAGCTCATCAGCCAGGCCGACTTCGATGCCGCCCTGGCCGCCAGGGAGTCGGCCGAGGCGACCCTGGTCGATCGCCAGGTCCAGCTCGACTACACCGAGATCAAGGCTCCGTTTTCCGCGATCGTCGTCGACCGAAACATCAGGCTGGGCGACAACGTCACCGTCAATCAGGCCCTCTTCCGCATCTCCGACTTCGACCCGCTTCTGTGCAAGATCCAGGTTCCTGAGAAGGAGCTTCCCCGCCTCCGCAAGGGCCAGCCGGCATACCTGACGGTCGAGGCCTGGCCCGACGAGCGCTTCCCGGCCAGGGTCCTCCGCCTGAGCCCCGTCGTCGACGCCACGACCGGCACGATCCGGGTCACTCTCGAGGTCCAGGGTCGCGCTAGGCTGCGGCCCGGAATGTTCGCCAGCATCTATCTGGAGGTCGATCGCCACGAGAAGGCGCTCACGATCCCCAAATCGGCGCTTTCGCTCGAGAGCCTGGGCGACACCGTGTACATCGTGAACGACGGCGTGGCCGCACGACGGCCAGTGGAGCTCGGGTTCGAGGAGGCCGACATCGTGGAGGTCGCCTCCGGCCTCGACGAGAACGACCGCGTGATCGTCGTCGGCCAGGACGGCCTCAGCGACGGCACGCCTATCCGGATCCTGGAGGGCCCCGGGGCCGAGCAGGCCCCCCCTCGGCGGGCAGAAGGTGCCAGTCCGCCCGGTGGGAGCAGCGCTCCTGGAAGCCAGGGGCAGCGGCAGCCAACGGCCGGCGGCACTCTGGATGCTGCAGCTCTTGAAAGTGCGCCGAGGCGCGGCGGCCGGCGCAGCCCGCCACCCCAGGCGCTGGTCGCCTGCGAGACGAAGGCCGAGGGAGACGCGTGCTCGTTCACCACTCCCAGGGGTGAGATGGACGGCACGTGCCAGCCGCGACGCGACGCGCCCGACCAGATCTCCTGTCGGCCCAGTGGTCGGAGAGGCCCCGGTGGCGCCCGCAGCGAATTCCCGCGTGCGCCTGCGAGCACGGGCTCCTAGGCTTAAGCTCCGCAACCGACACCATGAAGATCGTCGACTTCTCCACGCGCCGCCCTGTCACAGTGACGGTGTTTGCGCTCGCCGCGATCATCTTCGGCCTCGTCGCGTTCCGTAACCTGGCCGTCGACCTCCTCCCCGACATCGCCTACCCCTCGCTCACGGTCAGGACCGAGCTCCAGGGCGCCGCGCCGGCCGAGATCGAGACGCTGCTCACCCGTCCCGTGGAGAACACCGTCGGCGTCGTCAACGGCGTCGTCTCCGTCACGTCGAGCTCCAGAGCCGATCGGAGCGAGGTCAACCTCGAGTTCCGCTGGGGCACGAACATGGACTTCGCCGCCCTGGACGTGCGCGAGAGGCTCGACCTCCTGCAGCTGCCCGATGACGCGGTCCGCCCGATCCTGCTGCGCTACGACCCCTCGCTCGATCCCGTGATGCGCATCGGCCTCACCGGCGAAGAGGAGCTCGTGCGCCTGCGCCTGATCGGAGAGCGCGAGGTCAAGCGCCTTCTCGAGAGGGTCGAGGGCGTGGCTGCCGCCATCGTCGCCGGCGGGCTCGAGGAGGAGATCCAGGTCGAGATCAACGAGCGCCGGATCGCCAGCCTCGGGCTGAGCGTCGAGCAGATCGTGGCCCGTCTCGCCCAGGAGAACGTCAACCTCACCGGCGGGCGGCTGCAGGACGGACAGGCCGAGTACATGGTTCGCACGATCATGGAGATCGAGCGGGCCCAGGACCTGAACGAGATCATCATCGACTCCGGAGGCCAGGGAGCGGTCCGGCTCAAGGACATCGCGCGCATCGTCCGCGGGCACAAGGAACGCGAGGTCATCACCCGCGTCAATGGGCAAGAAGCAGTCGAGATCGCGATCTACAAGGAGGGTGGGACCAACACCGTCACCGTCGTCGATCGCGTCACGGCCCAGCTCGATCCCGTCCGCAAGAGACTCGAGGCCACGGGGCGCCAACTCGACCTGACGATCATCACCGACCAGTCTCGCTACATCCGCCAGTCCGTCGCCGACGTGCTCCAGAGCGCGCTCATCGGCGGCCTCCTCGCGGTGCTGGTGCTGGCTCTGTTCCTCCGTAACTTCAAGGCCACGGCGATCATCGCGATCTCGATCCCGATCTCGGTCGTCGCCGCGTTCCTCCTGATGTACATGTCCGGCATCTCCCTCAACATTATGTCTCTCGGGGGCCTGACACTGGGCATCGGCCTCCTGGTCGACAACTCGATCGTGGTGCTGGAGTCCATTCAGCGCAAGCGCGACGAAGGGCTCGACATCGTCGAGGCGGCACGGGTCGGCTCGGGCGAGGTCGGCCAGGCCGTCACCGCCAGCACGATGACCACGATCTGCGTCTTCGTGCCCATCGTCTTCGTGGAGGGGGTGGCGGGTCAGCTCTTCGGCGACCAGGCCATGACCGTTACCTACTCCCTCGCCGTCTCCCTTATCGTCGCGCTGACCGTGATCCCGATGCTGGCCTCGCGTCAGCTCGGCAAGATCGACGTCGAGGCGACGCCCGATCAAGGCGCTCTGGGCCGCGCCCTCTTCCCAATCACTCTCGCGCTGACACGCCTCGTGAAGAAGGCCGCACAGGCCATCGGCTTCGGCGTGGGCCGGGCTCTGGCAATCCCCTTCCGTCTCTTCGACGCCGGGTTCGGCTGGGTGCAGCGCCTCTACCCTCGGATCCTCGAAGCCGCCTTCGGCCATCGAGCGCTCACGCTCGGGGTGACTCTTCTTCTCTTCGCCGGCGCCGTCAGTCTTGTTCCCACCCTCGGGCGCGAGCTGGTTCCGGAGCTGATCCAGGGCGAGTTCTTCGTGGACGCCGAGCTTCCGCCGGGAACCCACCTCGACGTCACCTCGCGACGCCTGGCCAACCTCGAGAGAGCGGCGACGGCCCTCGACGGCGTGACCCTGGTCTACGGGGTGGCGGGCACGTCGCGCCAGCAGGGTGGCATCGCGGGAGAGCTTCGCGAGAACCTCTCGCAGATCACCCTGCGCCTCGCCCCACCCATCTCCCGTGAACGCGAGATGGCGCTCATGAATGCGCTGCGTCCCGAGCTCGACAGAGACGGAGAATACACCTACCTCTTCGGCCGACCCTCGTACTTCAGCTTCAAGACGCCGATCGAGCTGGAGATCCGCGGCTTCAACCTGAAGCTCCTGGAGCGGCTCGCGGATGAGGCGATGAGGCGCATGGAGGAGATCCCCGGGCTGGTCGACGTCAAGTCCTCGACCGAGGGCGGCAACCCGGAGCTGCAAATCCGCTTCAACCGCGACCGGCTGGCGACGCTGGGACTGTCCGTCCAGCAGGTGGCCTCGGTGGTGCGGTCGAAGGTGCTGGGCGACATCGTGACGGACATCACCCGCGAGGACCGGACGATCGACATCCGGCTCCGGGCCCAGGAGGAGTACCGGAACAGCGCCGACGATCTACGCAACCTCAGCGTGGCCCAGGCCGGCTCGACCTCCATCCCCCTCTCGGCGGTTGCGGAGGTCACCGAGACCATGGGGCCGGCGGAGATCCGCCGGGCGGACGGGGAGCGGGTCGCTCTGATCACCGCCAACCTCGACGGCCGCGATCTGGGCAGCGCCTCCAACGACATCCAGGCGGCCCTCGACGAGATGACGTTCCCCCTGGGCTTCGAGGCCCGCCTCGGAGGACAGCGGGCGGAGATGGAGACCTCGTTCGCGAGCATGCGCTTCGCCATCCTTCTGGCTATCTTCATGGTTTACCTGGTGATGGCGTCCCAGTTCGAGTCGCTGCTTCACCCCTTCGTGATCCTCTTCTCCGTCCCGTTCTCGCTGATCGGCGTGGTGGCCACGCTCTTGATCCTGCAGATCTCGCTGAGCGTCGTCGTCCTGATCGGCGTCATCCTGCTGGCGGGGATCGTCGTCAACAATGCCATCATCCTCATCGACTACACGAACCGCCTCCGTGCCGACGGCCTCGCCAAGCTCGAGGCCCTCAAGAAGGCCGGTCAAGTCCGGCTGCGTCCGATCCTCATGACGACCGCCACCACGGTGCTCGGTCTTCTCCCGATGGCCATCAGTCACGGCGAGGGAAGCGAGCTGCGCGCGCCCATGGCCATGACGGTCATCGGGGGGCTGCTCATCTCGACCCTGCTGACCCTCGTCATCATCCCTGTGGTCTACTCGATCCTCGACCGCTCCGACTGACGCCCGGCCGGCCCCACCGGACCCGCCGGTCCCCAGCCCGACCAAAGTCCGTTTTTCCGACGCGCAGGGCCGCTGACCCTACTTCTCCCACCACGATCTCGGCATCGATATCTCCATAACCCACTCTTCTGATTCGACTTGACTGGCCGGCCCTGGCGACTGGCAAGGGGATTCCTCTTCCCGACCCAGGATGCTGGGAAGCGAGGGGGATCAGGCCATGGTCAGAGGGACGACGCGAACACGCTCGAGAAGGCCGCGGCACACGCGGGCAGTCGCCGCCCGCCCCGAGAGTGACTTCGAGCTCGTCGCGCGCAGGGCCCAGGAGGCATTCCTTCCCTTCTTGATCGTGGTTCTCGCCTGGATCCTGGCGACGAGCGCGGTAGTGGGTCGCTAACGCTACTCGCGTCCGGAAGCCCAAGACCTGGAACGAGATAGGGGACACCATACTTGTCTCCGCTCGTGTGACACGAGATAGGTATGGTGTCCCCGATCTCCCCGGGCTGCGGAGTGCTCAAGCCCGGTGATAGACTCGCGCCCATCACCTAACGGGAAGGGAGCGATCATGAGCAACAAGGACCTCGAGCGGAATGTGTCGGGCCGGAGAGACTTCTTCAAGACAGCGGGCGTGGGCCTGGCCGCGGGCGGAGCCCTCCTGACGTCGGCCGGGCCGGCTGCCGCGCGCACCCTGACCGAGAAGGACAAGCTCGCCCGCGTCGCCTCCAACACGTGGCCCGTGCGCTCGCTCTACAAGCGGCGCCCCGGCGGCCGCCCGCCGAACGAAGACGCCGTGAAGATGAAGGAGAAGTACGGCGAGATCACGATGCTCGACATGGCCCAGTTCACGAAGGACCACTGGCCGGGCGTCTACCACATGGACCTGTGGTCGTCCCTTTTCGGCGACGTGACCGACGACAGCATGTTCTCCGAACGGACCTTCACCCGGGGTGAGCGCACACGCACCTTTCACGAGTTCGACCCGTCGACGATGGCCGCCAAGAGATGGCTCGACAAGCTGGCCAACACCAACGAGGCCGCGGGTGTGAAGTGCCACCACGTGTCCAACAACGCCCCCCGCAACATCTCCGACTTCGACGCCGAGAAGCGCAAGGCCGGCATCGCTGTGGCCAGGCACTGGCTCGACGCCAGCGCGCAGCTCGGGGCCAAGACGATGCGCGTCAACACGGGTGGGCCGCGCATCGCCCCGTGCGCCGTCGGCGATCAGGGCTATCCGAAGAACGACGAGATCGTCAAGTACCTGAACCTCTGCATCGAGTCCTTCAAGGAGATGGCCGACTACGGCGGCAAGGTGGGCGTGAAGGTGACCATCGAGAACCACTGGGGCCTGAGCGCGGATCCGATGATGATCCGGGTCATCCTCGACGAGGTGAACCACCCCTTCTGCGAGGCCTCGCCGGACTTCTGCAACTGGGAGCACGAGTACCACCTGTACCACGGCCTCAAGGCCCTCGTGCCGTACACGACATCGATCGTACACGCCAAGTACTGGGACCGCTGGGACGAGGTCGACGTCCAGCGGTGTGTCCGCATCATGATCGACGGGGGCTACAAGGGCATCTTCGCCCTCGAGTACGAGCACGGCCCCTGGGACGGTGTCGAGGGCATGAACTACCTCTTCAAGGAGGTCATGGCGGCGCTATAGCTACCGGACACCCGCGCCGCGGGGTGCGTCAATCAGCGCCACGAGGGCGTCGAAATCGGGATCGCGTGGAGTAATTCGAGGTGGGCGTCCTCACTTGATGAGCTTGAGGGCGAGCTTCCGCTGTACCGGCTCCTCCTGCATCACCTGATAGACGCTCCCCATCCCGCCGGCGCCGATCTGCCGCAGGACGCGGTACGGCCCGATGCGATCCGGCATTTCATCGCCGGGGTCGCGCGTCTCAGCCGCATCGGACGAGCCAAGCGTGATCTGATCGTCCACGGCCGCCAGGAGCGACAGCCGCTCCTCTCGAGCGTCCTCGTCGGCTTTCCCCAGCTTCTGGAGGAACGTCGTCCTCTGCGCCGGCGTCTTCTGCCGCACGACGTCGACAAGACGTTGGGCTCGCTCTTGCGGTGTTGTCAGGGCTCGTCCTGTTCCTTAGTTGCGATAGTCGAGCGGGGGCTGGCGATCTCCGACCAGCATGGCCACGTCCGACATGCTCGCGTGCCGCTGGTCGACGAGAGCCAGGATCCGGTCTTCGGATTCGCCCGCACCCGCGCTCGCGGCTGCGAGCACCAGGAGGCCCGACCCCACAAACCGGCGCAACATCCTGCTCATCGCACTCCTTTCGATTGGGCCGCCCGTCGCTGGACGAGGACATCTCTTCGGCACCGCCCGGAGAATGGTACAAGACCATACTACGTCCGGCCGTGGCGCTCCCGGGCGCCGCCTTCCACGTGGCCGACACAAACCTTCGTGGCCTCTTCGGCGTCTACCCCTGGGGAGGTGTTTCTTGAGACGTGTCCCAAAGTGTGCACCATCAGCCGAACCGATCCGTCGCCGGCTCGCCAGAGGCCTTCTGCTGACGCTGGCGACCGGGATGGCCTTGTCCGCACGGGCCGACAAGCCGGCCCCGACCCTCGCCATCGTGGGCGTGCACGTCGTCCCCATGGACACCCCTCGCGTGCTCGAGAGCCACACGGTGGTCGTGACGGGCGGCCGCATCACGGCTCTGGGACCGGCGGAGGACGTCCCCGTCCCGGGTGGCGCCCGCGTGGTGGCCGGCGAAGGACGGTTCCTGATTCCGGGGCTCGCCGACATGCACGTCCATCTGCGCCGCAACAGCGATGAGTACGTGAACTACGTGGCGCACGGCGTCACGACGGTGATGCACCTGGGAGGCTCGGCGGCCCAGGGTGCCCAGATTCTCGAGCACCGGCAACAGATCGAGAACGGCGAGCTCACCGGACCCAACATCTACGCCACTCAGCGGATATTCGACGGCGATCCACCTCTCGCGACCCACGCCTACAGCCTCGCGAACCCGCAGGCCGCACGGAGGAGAACGGCGGAGCTCGCCGTGGCCATCGTCGACGAGGCCACCCGCCGAGGGATTGTCGTCGTCGGACACATCCCGCGAGGCTTCGATCCCCTCATCGCGCTGCGCGGGGGCCAGAAGGTCGTCGTCCACACGGAGGAGTTCTTCTTCACGTATTTCAAGGGACCTCGCTCGACCGAAGACATGGATCGGGGTTACCGGCCCGACCTCTCGCTGATCTCCAATCTTCTCGCGGTTCTGGTCGAGGCCCGCATGACCGTCATCCCCAACTTGTCGTTCACGTTCACGAACCTGCTGATGTGGGACGCTGGACAATATCTGGGCCGACCCCGAGCTGAGGTTTCAGCATCCTTCGACGATCCGGGAGTGCCGCGCCGGAAACATCAACCGACGCCAGGAGATCGAGACCTTCATCGTCCGAGAGCAGATCAAGGGAGAGCTGCTGCGAGAGCTGACGAGACGCTTTCAGGAAGCCGGCGTCCGCCAGCTCCTCGGAACCGACTCGGCCCTGCCGGGCCTCTTTCCCGGCAAATCGGCGCATCGGGGCTCACCGAGCTCGTCAAAGCCGGGCTCAGCAACTGGGAGGCCCTTTCCATCGGCACGGGGAACGCCGGAGAGTTCGTTCGCGAGCACATCGACGATCAGGAGAGGTTCGGACGAATCGCGCCCGGCTACCGCGCGGATCTCCTTCTGGTGGAGGGCAACCCCCTGGAGGACGTGCGCCACGCGCGGGAGATCGCCGGCGTTGCGGTGAGGGGACGGTGGTTCGAAAAGAGCGACATGGACGACCGCCGATCCGCACTCGCCGAGCGGTACGAACAGGTGAACGAGGTGACCCGACAGGTGGACGAGGCACTCGAAGAGGAAGGGGCAGCGGCAGCCGTAGGGGCGATCCTCGCGGCACACGGGCATGACCCGGAGATCGGAAGCGCCATCGAGAGCCAGCTGAACTCGGCGGGCTATGGCGCCGCCATCGCCGACGACATCGACGGGGCCGCGTTCATCCTGAGGCTCGCGACAAAGCTGTTCCCCGACTCCGCGAATGCCTGGGACAGCCTGGCCGAGATCACCCTGTACCGGGGAGATCGGGACGCGGCCATCGAGTACTACCGGAATGCCCTGGAGCTAGACCCCGAGTTCTCGAACGTGCTCGACAGCTGGAGAAGTTTCTGAAGGAGTAGCCAGCGCTGTCGGCCCCTCAGACCTTCGGCTCCCAGCCGGGCTCGTACTCCCGGCCCCAGAGCGCATCGGCCTCCGGATGGTCGACCACCCGGCCGGTTCGGGGATCGCAATTCAGGTCCCGCTGCAGCCGGTACGCGATGTTTCCGAGAAGTGGCATGAGGGTGCTGGGCTGATGGATCGCGATGTCGGCGTTGGGTGATCTCCCGGATCGAATGCTCTCTAGGAAATCCCGCACGTGGTACGAGTCGAGCGTCTCGCCTGGCCCCTGCAGGTCGGTGGGTCTTTCCGGGGTCTCGCCCGTGACCTCCTCCACGACCGCGCTCTTCCTGTCGTAGATGACGTACCCGCTTCCGGCGAGCTTGAGGCTGCCGTTCTCCCCATAGAAGACGACACCGCCACCCTCGCCCTCCACGGTTCCGCCGCTGCAGCTGCGGCCCTCCCAGGAGAGGCTCTTGCGGCCTTCGAAATCGAAGCTCAACACCTGGGTGTCGGGCATCTGCCAGTCGTCGTTGTAGTGGTAGCGTCCCCCGGCCGACGTGACGCGCGTCGGGTAGTCGACGCCGAGACCCCAACGCATCAGGTCGATCGTGTGCGTGCCGTTGTTGCAGGTCTCCGCCGTCCCCCAGTGCCAGAACCAGTGCCAGTTGTAGTGGATCACGTTGTCCTTGTAGGGGCGCCGCGGCGCCGGGCCCTGCCACAGGTCGTAGTCGAGGCCGGAAGGAAC
Organism: Vicinamibacteria bacterium; assembly: GCA_963578825.1. GTDB lineage: Bacteria > Acidobacteriota > Vicinamibacteria > Fen-336 > Fen-336 > JAJDNS01. The sequence continues at coordinate 51,636 of CAUZDW010000014.1, read as the reverse complement.
TGGGGCGGCCTGGCCCCGACCAATGGACCCGCGAGAATTCGCGTACCAGCCCCTGGCAAAGTACGCCCGCCCGATGACGCCCTCGTGCAGCCGCCGGATGGCCTCGATGGTCCGAGGCAGTGAGCGGCGCTGTGTGCCGACCTGAACGATCCGGCCACTCTTCCGCGCGGCCGCGACCAGGAGCTCGCCCTCTCGGGGGTTGTGGAAGGCGGGTTTCTCCAGGTAGACGTGCTTGCCGGCCTGACACGCCAGGATCGCCGCGGGCGCGTGCCAGTGGTCGGGTGCCGCGATCACCAGCGCGTCCACGGACGGATCGTCGAGGACCCTTCGCACGTCCCGAACGCCATCGGGTCGCTTGTCCTGCGTCTCGAGGGTCGCCTCGACGCCCTTGGCGAGAGCGCCGTCCTCCACGTCGCAAATGAACGCCACCTCGGCCCCGGGCTGGCGGGCGAAGGTGCGGGCCAGGGCGGCGCCCCGGCTGTTCGTGCCCATCACCGCCACGGTGATGCGATCGTTGGCCGAGGCCGATCGGACCGCTGTCCGTGCGAGCTCCGGGGCCACGCTGAGTCCGAGTCCCGTGGCCGCCGCGCTCCGAACGAACTCCCGCCGCGTCGTGGTTCGCGCCATCTCCCACCTCCTGGTTCTTCGTCGGCAGCCTATTCCCGCTGGTGAGATAGGTCAATCGGGCCGAGCGACTCCCGGCCCTTCGACAATCGCCAGGCGGCAGATCACAGCCCCGGCGACCACCAGGACAGAAGCGGTCCAGATCGCGGGTCCCGGCACCACCGCCAGGTACAGCGCCGTCACCAGGGTCGAGAGGAGCGGGGTGAAGTAGGAGAACGCCGCCACCAGCACCAGGTTTCCCTTCCGCATGGCGTGGTCCCAGAAGACATAGGCCATGACCGTGACCACCAGGGCCATGTAGAGAAACTCCACGGCCAGGCGAGGGGTCCAGGACGTCGTCTCCTGAAAGACAAACCGCAGGGGGAGGACGGCGAGACCGGAGGCGACCAGGAAGAGAGGAGCGCCGCTCTCCTGCCCGCCCCAGCGACGCGCCAGGTTTGAGTAGAGGGCCCAGGCGACGGCCCCGATCAGAGCCAGGCCGTAGGGGAGCGCGTTGGCCCGAGCGTTGGCCAGCAGCCCCGCCAGGGAGAAGGTGCCACCCTGGGCAGTGGCCATCACCACGCCGGCAGACGCGGCAACCATCCCTGGCACGAGGAACCAGCGCGCCCGGTGGCCCTGGAGGGGGATAGCCAGCAGGAGCGTCAGGCTGGGCCACAGGTAGTTGACCAGACCCACCTCGAGCACCTGGGAGCGGTCCGCCGCCAGACCGACGGAGAGGCAGAAACAAGCGGTGTAGATGACGAACAGGGCGCCACAACCCCACAGGTACTTCGGGGGCAGGTGCCGCAGGCGCCCAACTCCCCCCGGGCCAAGCGCCGTCACCGCCACTGCAACCACGCCAGCAAGGAGATAGGAGAAGGCAACCGTGCTGAACGGCCCCATCTGCTCGGACAGGGTCCGGATGAAGGCCACCGAAGAGCTCCACAGGACGATGGCCACGAGGCCCATGAAAGTGGCCCGGCGATCATGGTGGGGCATCAGCTGCCGATCCTACTCCGCCTGCCGGGCGATAGCCTCGGAAGGAGCCTCGGAAGGGGTCAGGTCTCAGCTCGAGAAGATGAGGCTAGAATCCCCCGGGAGAGGGGGCCACTGTGGCGCAAACGACACCGTGCGAGCGTGACGATTCTGTCTGCCACCGGGGAGCCCGTTTCGCGGGGCTCGTCGTAGTCGGCCTCCTGGTCTTCCAGCTCGCGGCCCGCGGCGAGGCGGCAGAGGATCCCCTGGTGGTCGTGGGCGACCTGCACGAGATGGTGAACACCCACCTCGGCAAGCGTGCGCGCGATCTTCTCGAGCAGAGAGAGTCTCTCGTGGCCGGTCTGGATTCCCGAGCCAGGATCGAGGAGCGACAACGCTACGTCCGCGATCGCTTCATCGAAGCGCTCGGCGGATTCCCCGACCGGACACCTCTCAACGCGCGCGTCACCCGCACACTGGAGCGGGGTGACTACAGCGTCGAGATGCTCGTCTACGAGAGTCTTCCCGGCTTCTACGTGACGGCCAACGTCTACGTGCCGAAGCACGGAAGCCCCCCCTACCCCGCCGTCCTGGGCGTCGCCGGACACTCGGCCAACGGAAAGGCCTCCTCGACCTACCAGCACGTCTGGATCTCCCTGGCAAAGAGGGGTTTCGTCGTCCTCGCCTTCGATCCCGCCGGTCAGGGTGAGCGCTCGCTCTACTTCGATCCGGAGCTGGGACGCTCCCGAGTCGGGATCGGGACTCGCGAGCACACGCTGTCCGGCCTCCAGTGCCTCCTGAGCGGCCACCACTTCGCGCGCTACGAGCTTTGGGACGGGATTCGCGGGGTCGACTATCTGCTGACTCGAAAAGACGTGGACCCCGAGCGCCTCGCGGTAGCCGGCAACTCGGGTGGAGGCACCCAGGCGGCCTACCTGGCGGTCGTCGAGCCGCGGCTCTCGGTCGCGGTGTCCTCGTGCTACATGACCTCCTGGAACCAGCTCTTCTTCGATCCCGGGCCCCAGGACGCGGAGCAGGACCTCCCGGCCTTTCTTTCCCACGGGCTCGACTTCCCGGATTTCGCGATCGCGTTCGCCCCAAGGCCCTTTCAGATCCTCTCGGCGACACGCGACTTCTTTCCGATCGCGGGGGCCCGATCGACGTATGAGGAGGCGCGGCGCCTCTACGGCCGCCTGGGCCATGAGGACCAGATGGGCTTCTTCGAATACGACAACACACACGGCTGGTCGAAGCCGCGCCGCGAAGCGACGTACCGCTGGCTGGACAAGTGGCTCCTGGGGAGAGAGGACGGGGGCCTCGAGCCGGCACACGAGACCGAGCTCGAGTCGAAGCTCTACGCGACGCCGACCGGGCAGGTCTCCACGTCGTACGACGACGTGGAGACCGTCCAGTCCCTCAATCGAGTCGAGGCCGAGAGGGTGTTCGCCGGCCGCACGGCAGCGGGTCTCGACGACTCCGGCAGCCTGGGACCGGCGATCAGGAGCCGTCTCAGGATGTCCGAGGCGAGCGACATGGCCACCCTGACGGCACACGGCGAGCTCGGCCGGGAGGGCTACCGCATCGAACGCATGGCCTTTCACACCGCGCACGACATCACGGTCCCCGCCCTGGTGTTCGTTCCGAACGGAGGGCCGGCCCGTAAGCCCGCCGTTCTCTACGTGCACGGCGCGGGCAAGGGGGTCGATGCCGGGGAAGGGGGAGACATCGAGGCCCTCGTCCGGGCCGGACACGTCGTCCTGGCGCCGGACCCGCGGGGGATCGGCGAGAGCCAGCCGACCTCGGCGGCCGGCGGCTACCGCCCCATGTGGCAGATGTTTCAGCGAGCCCTGCTGGTGGACCGGACCCTCGTGGGCATGCAGGTCGAGGACTTGCTGGCGGCGTTCGACTCGCTCGCCTCACGAGACGACGTGGACCCGAACAGGGTCGCTGTCCTGGGCAAGGAACAAGGGGGCGTGCTGGCCCTGGTGCTCGCCGTCCTCGAGCCGCGGGTCGAGAAGGTCGCCATCGAAGGGACGGTCCTCTCCTACCTGGAGATCACCCGAGCGCGGTACCACGAGGATCTGACCGCCATTTTCGTCCCAGGCATCCTCGAGGACTTCGACCTTCCGGACCTCGCTGCCGCGCTGGCTCCCCGCACCCTCTGGATCGTCGATCCGCGAAGCCCCACAGGGGCGCTGGTCGCGACGGACCGGGCGCTGACGGAGTACGCCCCTGCCGTCCGGGCCTACGAGGCCGCCGCACACCCAGAAGGGTTGCGGGTCCTCCACCGCCCGCAGGAGTGGGCCCTCACGAAGGTCTACTCGGAGTGGCTCGGCACGGCCTCTCCAGACGGAAGATGAGACACCACGACGTGGCTGTGGATGCCTCGATTGCGTAAACAGGACGGAAGCACGCGCCCCTCTCACCCTATGAAGGCCGAGTCCCGAGCGACGAAACAGAGCGGGTTGCCGAAAGGATCCGCCGAGTAGAACGATCTCTCTCCCCAGGGCCTCTGGGCGATCTTGCCGAGGGATCCCACGTCCGGAACCACGTCAGGCGAGAAGGACGCGCCGGCTGCCATGGCGTTCGCGTAGGTGGCCTCGAGATCGTCGACAGCAAGGTAAATGGGCTCCGGCAGCGGCTTGGCGTCGTACCCATCGCCGTCAGCCTTCGGATCGTACCAAGCCAGTATGGTCCCCTCGCATTGGAAGTAGTGCCGACCAGGTGAGACACGCTGACCGGAGTTGCCCGGGACCCTTGCGCAGAAGCGTGCGGCACGCTCGATGTCAGCTACGGGCACGATCACGCGGAACAGATGTAACATCCCACCTCCCCCCTGTCCGCAGAACAGTGGGGATCACCTGCGAAGCGCACATTGATGACGCCAGACCAGCGGCAAGTGTCGCGACCACCTTCGCTACTTCAGCCACTTCCTCCTCCGTCTGCTCCGGTAGCTCTATTGTCCGTCGAACAGCGGGATCACCCGCGAAGCGCACATTGATGACGCCGAGGGCTGCTCGGGCGGCTTCACTTCCGCGCCTCGTCTGCTGCATCCGTTTGTTCGACATCATCTCCGACCACGCCATACCCTGGGATGGCGCTTCGCGTGCAGGCAGCCGACGACGACGGTCTCGCTCCCAACCAAGCGATAGAAGACGCCGTATGGGAATCGGCGCAGGAAGAGTCGCCGTGTGTCCCTGTGGACGACCGGTGCAGCCAGCGGGTGAGCAGCGATCATCTCCAAGCTCGCACCGACCGCCGCCAGGAACTCATCCCCAAGACCGGCGCGTTGATCCTCATACCACCGCTACGCTCCTTCGACGTCAGCGGCTGCTGCCGGTCGAAGGATCGGTAGCTCCAACTACGGGCTCGGATTTGCCTCAGAACCTCATCTCAGGGGACGCCAAGGGCGTCGCCCTCGTGGATATCCCGATCCAGTTCAGCGAGCCGCCGATCGAGCTCCGCACGCTGTTCCGGGGTCACCGGGACCTCGGCAGGCGTCCGCGCGAGGCTATCCCACAGTCGCTCAAGGAGATCGAGCCGCTCCTCGGGACTGAGCCCTTCGATCTTGACCGCCGTGTCGCTCACAACCCTATTCTCTCGCCAGTTGCCCTTTTGGGCAATGATGGCGAACAGTGAGGATCACCTGCGAAGCGCACATTGATGATGCCGAATCGTCGTCGGGCATCTTCGAGTCCGCGCTTCGTCTGGTGCATCCTCTTGTTCGACGACCTATTCGCTCCCGCGACCGTGCGGCCCCAGGTCCCTACGGTTGGCCCGCGTCCTTTCTCGGGCGATGGCCTCGCGGATTCCTGGGCCGCCCCAGAGTAGCAGCCCCGCTACCACGAGGACTCCGCCGAACACGTTGTACGGCAAGGAGCTCGCCCCAAACAGGATGGCGAACCCAGCCGCCTCAGCCGCAAACGCAAGCGCCCCACGAGTGTCGCTTCTGGTCCACGACCTCCTAACTCCTTCCGGCGGTTTCCGCTCAGGTTCAGACATGTTGTCCTGTTGCAGCTATCGGAAGGTTCGGCGAAAAGTTAGTTACTGGCGGAGAATAACCTGTCGGAGGTCGATAGGATAGGAGACATTTCTTGCTCGGTAGCGCCGGGCATTGAGCAGCACAGCATCCGTTTCGCTCACGCACCCGGAAGGGTCTTGACCGAGCGATGTGAAGCGCCGAGAGGCGGTCCGGGGACACGCTTAGCCGGGCCAGACCGGGGGAAGCTCCAGTAGGTCGCCGAGCTTGATCGGCTCGCCGGTGTCGATGGACGTCCGGGCCGCGATGCCGATCAGGCTCGACAGGATGCCCTCCCGGCTGCCCGCCCGCTGACCCAGGGGATCCGCGCTCTCCGGGAGGAAGAGCAGGTCTTTCAGCTTCTTGTCGGCTCCGCCGTGCTCGCCGGTCTCTCTCCCCACCGTCCACGTCTTCGTGTCGCCGAACGATTTCGTGAGACGGAAGTCCGCGGCCTGGTCGACCTCCCATGGCTGACGGTTGAACACCTGGACGTCCAGCCGGCCCTTCTCGCCGTTGAACGCGATCCGCTGCCCCTCGTAGGGCATGAAGGCGTTCAGCGAATACGCGAGCAGGGTGCCGTTGCCGTACTTCACCTCGACGGTCATAGAGTCGTAGGTGTCGATGGTGTTGTCCCAGACACATCCGTCTCGGAAGTAGCCATCCTCGCTTTCGCAGTCCACATACATGTCCATGTAGCGCTTGCTCTGGGTGATGTCCCAGTAGAACTCGCACCGATCCTTGAAGCTGCAACCGCGACACCGGGGCGAGCGGAAGGAGCCGTTCTCCCCGTAGAACGCCACCCGCCCGAAGGCGTGGACCTCCTGCGGCTCGGCCTGGAGCCACCAGTTCATCTGGTCGAAGTGGTGCGAGGCCTTGTGCACCAGGAGGGACCCCGAGAAGCGCTTCTTGCCGTGCCACCGCCGGAAATAGCTGGCACCGTGCTGCACGTCCAGGTACTCCTGGAACTCGGCGGAGATGATCCGGCCAAGCTCTCCGGACACCAGGACCTTCTTGATCGCCTCGCTGGCGTTTCCGTGGCGGGCGTTGAAGGTGGTGGAGACCCTGCGACCCGACCGTTTCTCGGCCTCGAGGATGGCTCGACACTGCTCGACCTCCGTCGTCAGAGGCTTCTCCGAGATCGCGTCGCAGCCCAGGTCGAGAGCCCGCACGACGTAGTCGGCGTGGAAGCAGTCCGGTGTCGTCACCATGACGGCATCGGGCTTCGTGTCGTGGATCATCTTGTCGAAGTCGCCGGCCGGATAGGTCGGGACGTCCACGCCGATGTAGCCCCGGGCGTACTCCACACGTTTCCGATTGATGTCGCAGAGACCCACGAGCTCCACGTGCTCGGCGTGGGTCTGCATGAGGGCCTTGCCCCACATGTGAGATCCCCGGCTCCCGGTGCCCACGAGCACGAGCCGGCGCCTGCTCGAGGAGGTCTCGGCCGAAGCGGGTCCCGAACCGGGTGCCAGAGGCAGCACCGCTCCGGCGGCCGCCGCCCCCGCGCTCCGCCGGACGAACTGACGCCGACCGATCTCCTGGCGCTCACCCATCATGACCTCCCAAGACCCACACGAGGCGCCGCACCTCGCGACGCCCTACGGCAACACGGATGGCGTGATCTTACTCCGACCCAGGAGCGAGTGCCGCGCTTTCGTCGGCGTAGTGGCGCTGCCACCGCTCGATGTCCCCGGGTCGGGCGGCGCCACGATGGATCACAAGCCGATAGCGCAATACGAGGGGCCGATCGGTCGGGACCGTCACCGTCTGCCGTCCGGGGAAGACCGGGTTCTGCATACTCCCCTGCTGCCGCAGAATCCAGGGCTGTGGAAAGCCGGGCAAGCTCGGGTGGCAGAGGATGGTGACACCACTCGGTGCACCGTCCTTGCCGTAGGGTGCGGAGATGTCCATCCACGGCCCGGCCTCGACCTGCAGCTCCTGCGGCGTCACCCGGCCATTGCGGGCTGTGAAGACCAGACCACCCGGCATCCTCAAGCGTGCCGAGAAGCCACCGTAGCCCTTCGGATCCTCCGAACCTCCGATTCGGACACCCGGGACCAAGGCTCGAAGTGCAATCTCGAAATCGATCGCCCGAGCACCTGCCACGACTCGGTGCGCGGTCACGGCCGTTGCCTCTTCGAGGAAGGGCTCGCCAGCGCGATATCGCGGGGAGTTCCAAAGCACCGTCGCTTCGATTCGCGCTCTGCCGGTCGCCACGGTCGACTCGACGCCCGCTATTCGGGTGACGAAGTCTTCCAGCGACCATCCATCCCCGACCCTCTCCTCGCCGACCAGGAGCTGATGCCAGGCCCAGAAGACCCCGCGGTGGTGCGGGTGATCGGCCGGAAAGTCTTCCGTCAGGACATCGCCATCCAGGCTCATCAACGGGTGAACGTAGTTGCTTCGAGCGAACTGTCCATCGAGTGACCGGGTCTCGCGCTGGTAGAAGAGGACGACCTGGGTGTCGTCTCGCAGCTCCAGCCCCTGATCGGTCTCCACGATCTCGAATGCACCGGCGGCGGCACCCTCCGGGGCACTGATCGGGAGGAGAGAACACGCCAGCAGGGCGACTGCGGGAAGGACCCCCTCCGGCGTCTTCACAGCCGCGCTCCGCAGTGCTTGCAGTAGCCGGCGTCGGTGCCGTGCCCCCCCACCCCGCACTGTGGGCAGGCCCGCGTCGTGATCGACATGCGCCGGACGTTCGCCAGCTCGACGGTGACGATGCCCGTGGGGACCGCGATGATGCCGTACCCCAGGATCATCACCGTCGAGGCCAGGACCTTGCCCGGAATCGTTTGCGGGGTGATGTCGCCATAGCCGACAGTCGTGAGCGTGACGATCGCCCAGTAGATCCCCTGCGGGATGCTCGTGAACCCGCTCTCCTCTCCTTCGATCAGGTAGATGAGCGCTCCGACGATCAGCACGATCGTCAGGACGGTCCCCAGGAAGACCGTAATCTTACGCAGGCTCGCCAGAAGCGCCGTACGCAGCATCCGGGCCTCGCCGACGAAGTGCACCAGCTTGAGGACGCGGAAGACCCTGAGGAGGCGGAGCGCTCGGATCACGATCAGCGACTGGGCTCCGCCGATGAAGATGCTCAGGTAGGTCGGGATGATGGCGAGCAGATCGACGATGCCGAAGAAGCTGAAGGCATAGCGGAGCGGTTTGCCCACGCTGGCGAGGCGGAGCAGATACTCGACCGTGAACAGCAGCGTGAAGGCCCACTCGATCGCCCGGAGCACATCTCCGTAGCGTGAGCGGACGGACGCCACGCTCTCGAAGAGGACCGTGACGACGCTCGCCACGATGCAGACGAGAAGCGCCACGTCGAAGGCCTTCCCCGCCGGCGTCTCCGCCTCGAAGATGATCTCGTGGACCCGATCCTGCCACTTCGTCATCGTTGCGGGATGCAGTCTAGCAGCCCGTGGCGAAAATCAGACCGCGTCCAGGCGCCGAGAGGCCTCTGGGCCGCGCGAGGCCTCAGCGAGCCTTCGGTCGCGAGGCCGTCCTAGCGGCTGTCTTGCGCGTCGCCTTCTTGGCGGCCGCCGTCTTCTTGCGGACAGCGCTCTTCTTCGCATTGGCGGGGCGTCGCCGCTCCAGGTCGATGCTGCAGTCGGTGAGGAGCGCCACCAGGGCGCCAATGGCGGCGAGGACGGGCGCCAGGACGGAGGCCACGACGCCCACGGTCAGGGGAACTCGGCCACGACCTGCCTTTCTGCTTGACGACCACCCGTCGGACGTTGCCCTCGTGGATGATCCGTCGGGCTTCGTCGACGATGTGCTCGCCCTGGAGCTTGACCGTCTCCCATGTCGTTCTCTTGGCCATGTCACTCCCCTGCTGAAGAAAGCGCTCCGCGTTGATCGGGCGGGCGTCCCCGCCTAGGACGTGACATAGGGGATCGTTTGCGGCCCCTCGGGCAGCACGGCCACCGGAGCGTCTGCTCCGACCCGTTCGAGCTCCCGTCCGACGGCGGCCCCGAGGTCGTCGAGAGGCTCGATGTTCGCATGCCTCACGTCGTCGGGTGGCAACTCGCTCTTGAGGCCAACGCGGGCCTTGAGCTGGATGATCGCCAGGACCTGGGCCTCCCACTGGTCGTACATCGAAAAGCCCGGCGCTTCGATCGTGTCGAGGAGCGACCGGGGCGAGTCGTGATCGAAGAGCAGGGTCTTGAAGTTGCCGTGTGCCGGGAAGCCGTCGTTGCAGCGCGCGGCGGCAGCGATGTAGCCGCCGTCGGCCACGACCTGCGAGGCCGCCGACATCCCCTTGACGGCCTGGTAAAGGTTCTGGTCGAGGGGATAGCCGCTGTTGGTCGTGACAACGATGGGAAACGGGCGCTCGCACGCCACCATCGCCGTCTCCTTGGAGAAGGCGCAGCCCCTCTCGGACGCCTCGATGGGATGGCCGCAGAAGAAGCGCGTGATCTCTCGGTTCTTGTTCAGCGTCAGGTTGAGGCAGAAGTCCAGGGGCACGAGGGCGCCGTTCTGGCGGATGATCTGCTGGGTGGGGTTGCCCTCGAGCACGCCCCAGGTGCTGCGAGGATGGCCGATGGCCTTCGCGTCGTGGTAGCGCATGATGGACCCGATGTCCGCCACCGCCGGGAAGATCCCCTTGTAGCCCCCGGAGAATCCGGCCATGAAGTGGGGCTCGATGAACCCCAGGACGATTCTCTTGTCCGCCTCCACGTACTCCCGGTTCATGAGCACTGTCTCGCCGTCCGCGGACTGTCCGACCGGGACCATCGTCGACAGGTCCTGCGCCGTGTGGTTCACCACCGAATAGCGCCGCAGGATATCGAAACCGACCATCGAGGCGAGCTCCTCCGGCGTGTTGACCCGGTGGGAGCCCGTCCCGTTGACGATGACGAACCGCTCGGCCGAGACGTGGGACAGCTCCTCGAAGAGCCAGGGCAGGAGCCGGTCGGACGGGAGCGGCCGCGTGGAGTCGGCGATGACGACCACCACGCGGTCGTCCGCTCTCACGATGTCCCGAAGCGGCGGCGAGCCGATCGGGTTTCGGACCGCCTCGCGGAAGGCCTCGGCCTCGTCGGCGAGGCCCTCCACGAAGCGGGGCTCGATCAGCGTCACGTTGTCGGACGGAATCGACGCCTCGAGACCGGTGGTTCCGTACTGAAGGCGGACTTTCATACAGACCAACCTACGCCGAGCGCCTCGACCGGTCAATCCGCCCGGGCATGTCCTATGAGCCGGCTGCCCTGGCCTCGACGAGAACTTTGCCGAAGCTGCGGGCCTTGAACGAAAGGATGACAATCAGGATCCCGACGATGATCGACCAGGCCACGATGAATAGGAGCAGGGTCAGGGCTCCGGCTCCGGGCCGCGCCAGCATGATCATGCCGAAGACGACCGAGGCCAGCCCGCCCAGAGCCATCCACCACTCGCCCTCGATCTCGTTGCGGAGGCGGACCGCCATGACGATCCGCAGCACGCCGGTGGCGATGGCCCAGAACGCGATGTAGAGGAGCAGGACGATCGCGGTGATCTGCGGGGCCTGGAACGTGATCACGCCGAAGGGGATCCCGAGGAGCCCTTCCAGGAGGAGCAGCCACCAGTTCTCGTTGTCCTTGCGGCCGGCAAAGGCGTGGAACACATCGCACAGGCCGTCCACAAACACCCACGCAGCGAAGAAGATGACCAGAGTGGCCAGCGTGAGGCCCGGCCACGCGTAGGCCATGACTCCGAACGCGATGGCAAAGATCCCTCGCAGGAGCAGGACCCATCAGTACTGCGACAGGAGCTTCCCGAGCATTGACGACCTCCTTGAGTTGTCGAAACGGCCAGGTCGCACTCTATCTCACGGGGAAGGCCGGAGGAGCCCGAGAACCTGCGAAGAGTTGGCCAAGCGCGCCAAACGCTGGAAAAAGAACGGTCACATCTTCGCAGCTACTCGAACGGGTACTTGAAGCCCCACTCGGCGCGGAGACCGTCCATAGTCTTCATGATCTCCAGCGACTCGTCGAGGGACATGACCTCGCTCTCGGTCTGGCCACGCCGGATGCGGTTCATCGAGTGGGAGATCTGGAACTGGTAGCCGCTCTCGAACGGCTTCGTCACGACGTCCCTTGCGTCCGGGGTCACGATCTCGTACGACTGGGCCTCCCAGAAGCGCGGCACGCGGATCCAGGCCTTCTCGGCGACGATCTCCGCTTCGCAGGTCGTCCAGACGTCGATGGCGCTGCTCAGCATGGCGAACGACCCGCCGGCATAGCTGAACAGCATCGCGGTGCGCTCGTCCACATGGGTCTTCGTCATCGTGGCCCACGACAAGACCTTGTCCGGCTTCCCGAGGAACCACGAGGCGAGCGAGATCGGGTAGATCCCGAGGTCGAGCAGGCCCCCGCCAGCGAGGCCGGGTTCGTGGATCCGCGCCTCGTCGGCGGGCATGGGCACACCGAAATTCGCCTGAAGATGCGCGATCTGCCCGAACTCCCCGGAATCGAGGCGGGCCTTGAGGTCGACCCACACCGGCAGAAAACGGGTCCACATCGCCTCCATGAGGAAGAGGCCCTTGGCCCGGGCCACGCGGATCACCTCGGCCGCCTCGCCGGCGTTGACCGTCAAGGGCTTTTCGCACAGCACGTGCTTGCCGGCCTCCAGCGCCAGCAGGGTGTTGGGACGATGGAAAGGATGGGGGGTCGCGACGTAGATCGCGTCCACCTGCGGATCGGCAACCAGGTCCTCGTAGCTCCCATGACACCGGGGGACGCCGAGCTCCTTACCGAAAGCGTCGGCGGCCTCCTTCGAACGGGAGCCCACCGCCACGAGATCCGCGTCGGGCAGGAGCTTCGTGGCCTGGGCGAACTTGTGGGCGATCCGGCCGGTGCTGATGATTCCCCAGCGAATATTCGTGCTCATGGTGGTTGACTCTATACTAGCCCGCAGCCCGACCGCGAGACCCCGGGGGGGTTGGCGGCCGAAGGGCCCGGGATAGAATCCGCCATGGCCATCCTGAAGCTCCCCGGGGGCACGGCCCTCTCGGGGTTTCGCCTCGAGAAGCTCAACGCGCGGGTCGGGTCCGTCTGCCCAGGCCTCCACGTGAGGGCGACACAGCACTGGCACTTCGTGGAGGTCGAGCGGGAGCCCACGCCCGACGAGACGCGGACTCTGGACCGGCTCCTGCGCTACGGACCCGAGGGGCCGGAGCCGGGGGAGCTGTCGCAGCGCACCATCATGGTGACTCCCCGACTGGGCACCATCTCGCCCTGGTCCTCGAAGGCCAGCGACATCGCCCGCCAGTGCGGACTCTCGGTCGTCCGGCGCATCGAGCGCGGAACGGCCTTCCACCTCGACGGGAAGACAGGCGAGATCTCGCCGGCGCTGCCCCTCCTCCACGACCGGATGACCGAGGCCGTGATGGCGTCGATCCACGAGGCGGACGAGCTCTTCCACCATTGCCAGCCCAGGCCCCTCGAGGAGATCAACATCCGGGAACGGGGTCTCGAGGCCATCGCCGAGGCCAACCTGTCCATGGGCCTGGCACTGGCCCCTGACGAGGCCGACTACCTGCTGGAGTACTTCGAGAGGCAGGGGCGCAACCCCACGGACGTGGAGCTCACGATGTTCGCTCAGGCGAACTCGGAGCACTGCCGCCACAAGATCTTCAATGCCTCGTGGATCGTCGATGGAGAGGAGATGCCTCAGTCGCTCTTCCAGATGATCCGCGAGACCGAGAAGGCGAACCCCCAGGGGACGCTCACCGCGTACTCGGACAACGCGGCGGTGATGGAGGGGCGGACGGTGCAGCGGTTCCTCGTCGACCCCGAGGGAGGGCTCTACGTGCGTCGCCACGAGCCCACACACGTCCTGATGAAGGTCGAGACGCACAACCATCCGACCGCCATCTCGCCCTTCTCGGGAGCGGCCACGGGCTCGGGAGGCGAGATCCGGGACGAAGGCGCCACGGGCCTGGGCTCCAAGCCCAAGGCGGGCCTCTGCGGTTTCTCCGTGTCGAACCTGCGTCTGCCCGGCTTCGAACGGCCCTGGGAGGGGCCGGAGTGCCGCCCGGACCGGATCGCTTCGCCTCTGGCGATCATGACCGAGGGCCCCGTCGGGGCGGCGTCGTTCAACAACGAGTTCGGTCGTCCCAATCTCGGCGGGTACTTCCGGACCTACGAGCAGGCGGTGGCTGGCGTCGTCCGGGGTTACCACAAGCCGATCATGATTGCCGGCGGGGTGGGCAACGTCCGCTGGGAGCACGCGCGCAAAGGCGACATTCCGCCCGGGGCTCTGCTCATCCAGATCGGCGGCCCCGGGATGTTGATCGGGATGGGCGGTGGGTCGGCCTCGTCCATGTCCACCGGGGCCAACACCGCCGATCTCGACTTCAACTCCGTCCAGAGAGGAAACCCCGAGATCCAGCGCCGGGCTCAGGAGGTGATCGACCGCTGCTCGGCCCTCGGCGCTCTGAGCCCCATCCTCTCCATCCACGACGTGGGCGCCGGCGGGCTCTCGAACGCGCTTCCGGAGCTGGCCCATGGCGGAGGCCGGGGGGCACGGATCGATCTGCGCGCCGCTCCGAACGAGGAGCCCGGGATGACACCCAGGGAGGTCTGGAGCAACGAGGCGCAGGAGCGCTACGTGCTGGCGGTGGCCAAGGAGAGGCTCGACGTCTTCGAGGCCCTCTGCCAACGCGAGCGGTGTCCCTTCGCGATCGTCGGAGAGGCCACCGACGACACGCGGCTCGAGGTCCGGGACCCCCTCTTCGACAACACGCCGGTCGACATGGAGCTTCCCGCGCTCCTCGGCAAGCCCCCTCGAATGACCCGGGACGTCGTTCGTCTGGACGCCGAGCTGCCACCGTTCGACCCGGAGGGAATCGAGCTGGACGAGGCCGTGCGCCGGGTCCTCGTCCATCCCACCGTTGCGGACAAGACCTTCCTCATCGCCATCGGCGACCGGACGGTCGGGGGCCTCTGCTCCCGCGACCCCATGGTCGGGCCGTGGCAGGTGCCCGTATCGGATTGCGCCGCGACGCTCCTGGCGTTCGACGGCTACGCCGGCGAGGCCTTCGCCATGGGCGAGCGCACGCCCCTCGCGGTGATCGACGGACCCGCCTCCGGACGGATGGCCGTCGGAGAGGCTCTCACCAACCTGGCCACTGCACCGGTGAGCGCGCTCTCTCAGGTGAAGCTCTCGGCCAACTGGATGGCGGCCGCCGGCTCCCCAGGGGAAGACGCAGCGCTCTTCGACACGGTGAAGGCCGTCGCCCTCGACCTGTGTCCCGAGCTGGGCGTGGGGATCCCCGTGGGCAAGGACTCGATGTCGATGCGAACCACCTGGGAGAATCGTGGCCGCCCCCACGAGGTCGTGAGCCCGCTCTCGCTCATCGTGTCTGCGTTTGCCGTGTGCGACGACGTCCGATCCACGCTGACCCCACAGCTGCGCACCGAGCGCCAGACGGACCTCCTCTTCGTGGACCTCGCCGGAGGCGCTCAGCGCCTCGGCGCGTCCATCCTCGCCCAGGTGTTCGGCCAGACGGGGAACGAGGCCCCGGACGTGGAGGACCCGGAGCTCATCAAGGGCCTGTACGCGGCGCTTCATGAGCTGCGCGACGCGGGTCTTGTCACCGCCTACCACGACCGCTCCGACGGCGGACTCCTGGTCACCCTCGCCGAGATGGCCTTCGCCGGCCACGTGGGTGTCAGCGTCGACGTCGAGCCCCTGGCCGGCGCCGACGCGGACACCGAAGCCGTCCTCGCGGCGCTCTTCAACGAGGAGCTCGGCGTCGTGATCCAGACGGACGGCCCCGGTCGGGACCGGGTGCTGGAGCTCCTGATCCGACAAGGGCTCACCGGCGTGCCCCTCGGCGGAGTGAACGACTCCGACGAGATCCATATCGCCTGCGGCGACAGGATGCTCCTCGCGGCGCCGCGCTCGGAGCTTCACCGCCTGTGGTCCGAGACCACGTGGCAGATGCAGACCCTTCGCGACAATCCCGAGTCGGCCCTCGAGGAGTACGACCGCCTCCTCGACACCGACGATCCCGGCCTCTCCCCTGCTCTCACCTTCGATCCGACGGAGGACGTGGCGGCACCCTTCATCGGCCGTGGCTCCCGTCCGAAGATGGCCGTCCTGCGCGAGCAGGGCGTCAACGGACAGGTCGAGATGGCCGCCGCCTTCGACCGAACCGGTTTCGACTCGATCGACGTCCACATGAGCGACGTCATCTCCGGGCGCCTCTCTCTCACCGACTTCAAGGGCTTCGTGGCCCCCGGGGGGTTCTCCTACGGCGACACCCTCGGCGGTGGTGAGGGCTGGGCAAAGTCGATCCTCTTCAACGCCCGGGCACGGGACGAGTTCACGGCCTTCTTCGCCCGGAAGGACAGCTTCGCTCTTGGAGTGTGCAACGGCTGCCAGATGATGGCGGCGCTGCACGACCTGATCCCCGGAGCCGAAAAGTGGCCACGCTTCGCGAAGAACCGCTCCGAGCAGTTCGAGGCTCGGCTCGTGACGGTGGAGGTGACCGAGAGCCCGTCGCTCTTCTTCAAGGGGATGGCCGGCAGCCGCATCCCGGTGGTCACCGCCCACGGGGAGGGTCGTGCGCTCTACACCGGAGACCGCCAGCCGGATGAGGCCCTGGTCACCATGCGGTACGTCGACAATCGCGGCGTGGCCACCGAGACCTATCCTCTCAACCCGAACGGCTCACCCGGCGGGATCACCGGCCTCACGACGCCCGACGGCCGCTTCACGGTGGTGATGCCACACCCGGAGCGGGTCTTCCGCACGGTGGAGATGTCCTGGCACCCGGACGCCTGGGGCGAGGACAGCCCCTGGATGCGCCTCTTCCGCAACGCACGGGCCTGGGTGGGCTAGGAGCCCTCGATATGGTCTTCCAGCAGGCGGTTGACCTCCGCCGCCTTCTCCATGTGCACCATGTGACCCGCACCCTCGAGCACCT
The DNA here is from genome assembly GCA_963578825.1 of Vicinamibacteria bacterium. Taxonomy (GTDB): domain Bacteria; phylum Acidobacteriota; class Vicinamibacteria; order Fen-336; family Fen-336; genus JAJDNS01. The sequence goes on along the minus strand of CAUZDW010000014.1, from coordinate 35,122 downwards.
GCACTCGCACCGCATCCGGAAGCCCCTCCGTGTGCCGGGCCGGAATGATGCGATCCTCCGCGCCCCAGATCACCTGCACCGGCATCTCGAGCCGCGAGAGATCGTCGCGCATTACGCTGGTCTGAGCACCGTCCGCGAACACCGCGTCCGCGATGAGCGTGAGCAGCTCCTGGACGCCGTCCAGCCGCTTGAACTTGAGAAGGTCATCCAGAAGGTCGCGGCTCACGAGGGCCGGGTCCGCGAACAGTTGCTGCACTACGGGCTTCAAGTCCTTGCGGCGCCCGGCACGGATGAACCCCTGCACGTACTCCATGTTGATCTCCGGTCCCAGCCCCGCGCTCGCGAGCAGGGTCACCGAGCGCACCCGCTCCGGACGGTCGAGGGCAAGCCGCAGCGCGACGGCGCCTCCCAGAGAGTGCCCGGCCAGGTGAACCGCGGGCATGTGGAGCGCGTCCAGGAGCTGGATGACGGCGCGGGTGAGTGACGCCAGGTCGTGGGCGTCGGCATCAAGCGTCTTGCTCGAGCCTCCGTGGCCCGGCAGGTCCAGCGCCAGTACCTGGCGGCTGGCGGCGAGAGCCGGCTGATTGAACAGCCAGTTGTTCAGATCGGCGCCAAAGCCGTGGATGAGCGCAAGCGGCGCCGCATCGCTCTCACCCATGACCAGATACCGGGTTCTCTGGCCGTCCACATCGACGGTCTGTGGCTGGGGGCCGGTATCGTCGGCCTCGGCCCGGGAGGCGAGCGTCTCGGCGAACCGCCGGTTGAAGCTCTCGACGAACGCGTCGATCGCCTCGTCCGTGACCGACGCCTCTGCGAGGACGCCGAGCAACGCGCCCACCGGCGCCGTGGTGCCCGCGTCCACCAGCCGGCGTCTGAGCACGCCGCCTGCCGGCGACAGGAACTCGTTGGCGATCTTCTCCGTCTCGATGTCGAGGGCCGGCGCCCCCTTCTCGACGACGGCGCCCTCTTCCAGGTGCCAGGCCGTCACCAGCCCTTCGGTCATGGCGAGGCCCCACTTGGGCATCGTAATGGGTCTGATGTCGTCACTCATGGCGTCGCCACTTGCGTATGCAGAGGCCGGCGAGACGCCCCGCTAGCCTGCCGAGCAGATCGAGATTCGGTGACGACACTTCAGGAGAAGGCGGCCACATCCCGCACCGCCGCTTCGATCTTCGCCGGACCGGGGATGTAGAGATCCTCGAGCTCCGCTGCGAACGGCGGTGGCGTGTGCGGCGCGGTCACCATCTTGATCGGCGCCTTCAGCGCGCTGAAGGCCTTCTCCGCAACGAGCGCGGAGATGTCGGTAGCGATGCTGCACCGGGGATTGGCCTCGTCGACCACGACCAGGCGCCCGGTCTCCTGAACACTCTCGAGGATCGTGTCCTCGTCGAGAGGCGAGGTGGTTCTCAGGTCCACGACCGTACAGGCGATGTCGTCGCCTTCGAGCTTGTCGGTGACCTCGTTGGCGAACTTCACCATCCGTCCCAGGGTCACGATGGTCACGTCATCTCCTTCCCGAGTCAGGTTGGCCTCCCCGAAGGGAATCGTGTACGGGTCGTCGGGCACCTCCTCCTTGTCGTCGTAGAGGAGCTTGTGCTCGAAGAAGATGACGGGATCGTCGTCACGGATGGCCTGGGTGAGGAGTCCCTTGGCCTCGTACGGCGAAGACGGCATCACCACCTTGAGGCCCGGTATGTGGGTGAACAACGGATACAGGCACTGGCTGTGCTGGCTCGCGGCGCGAAGGCCAGCTCCGTACATGGTGCGGATGACGACCGGCGTGACCGCGTGGCCGCCGAACATGTAACGGAACTTCGCCGCCTGGTTGAAGATCTGATCGAAGCACACGCCCATGAAGTCCACGAACATCAGCTCGGCGACCGGGCGAAGCCCGGTGGCGGCGGCCCCGACCGCGGCGCCGATGAACGCGCTCTCGCTGATCGGTGTATCGAGGCAGCGCTCGCGGCCGAACTCCTGCACGAGATTCTTGGTGACGCCCAGCACGCCGCCCCAGGGGTCGTCTTCGCCGGCTGCGCCCATGCCGCCCACGTTGTCCTCGCCCATGAAGACGACGGTCGGGTCTCGGCGCATCTCCTGGGCCAGCGCCTCGTTGATCGCCTGTCGGTATGATTTCATCGACATGGTTGCGATCCCTCAGTAGCTGACGTAGACGTCGGTCAGCAGATCCTTTTCGCTCGGCGGCGGTGCCGCCTTCGCCTCCGCGACCGCCTGGTCGATGAGCCGCCTGGATTCCTGCTCGATCTCGTCGAGCTGCGCGGGATCCAGCAGCCCTTCCTCGCTCACCCGCCTGCGGAACATCATGAGGCAGTCTTTCTCCGCCTCGACCTTCTCCGCTTCGTTCGGACCGCGGTAGGTCGTCGCGTCACCTTCGAAGTGGCCGTAGTACCGGTAGATCTCGACGTGCACCAGGCTCGGACCTTCACCGTTGCGCGCTCTAGTGATCGCCTCCTCCGCCGCGTCGTAGACGTCGAAGAAGTCGTGGCCGTCCACTTTGCGTCCGGGCATGCCGAAGCCCTCGGCGCGCTTCACCTGGCTGCCGCCCACGGACCATGTGCTCGCGGTGGACTGCGCGTAGCCGTTGTCCTCGACGACGAACACCGCGGGCAGATTCCAGACCCTAGCGAGGTTGTAGGACTCGAGGGTGGTTCCCTGATTCGAGCCGCCGTCTCCCACGAAAGCGATCGCGACGCCGTCCGTCTTCAGGGTCTTGGCGCTCAACGCCGCGCCGCAGATGAGCGGCGGGCCTCCGCCGACGATGCCGTTGGCGCCCATCATGCCCTTGTCCAGATCCGCGATGTGCATCGACCCTCCCTTGCCACCACAAAGGCCGTCCGCACGTCCGAAGATCTCCTTCATCATTCCCTTGATGTCGCAGCCCTTGGCGATGCAATGTCCATGGCCCCGGTGGGTGCTGGCGATGCGGTCCACGTCCTTCAAGTGCATCATGAACCCGACCGCCGACGCCTCCTCTCCGGCGTAGAGATGAACGAAGCCCGGGATGTTCCCCGCCGCGAACTCGTCGTGCAGGTGAACCTCGAATTCTCGGATGTCGCACATCATCTTGTACGCGCGCGCGAGCTCCTCGCGTGGGAGCTGCAGTCCAGGCGGTGACGTCGTTTGGGCTTGAGTCGTCATGGCCATTTTCCTACCTCTCAGCTAGAGATCCAATTCTGTTCCCGCCAGCTCGGAAGCGCAAGGACGATCTCTTCGGCATCCCGACCCGGCGAGGAGGGGAGACGAGGCGCCTAAGGGGTCGGCTCGGGTGGTGGGCCGGTCGGAGGGGGCGGGGCGCCCGCGGTCGGGGGCCTCCCGAGCGCCCGGGCCCGGCGTTCCTGGTGCTCCCGCGCCACGCGCGTCACGAGCCCGAAGACTTCCCGAGCCCGCGCCTTCCGAAACCAGAACGGGATCCGAATCCGCGACCGCGGACCGTGACGACGTCGACGCGCAAGGCGAACCGCAGGACCAGCAGGGCAACGAAGGGCAGGACCGTGAAGACGGCAAGGCCGGCTCCGGTGGCACCGTCGGCAATGGCGGCCAGCAGGACATGCACAGGGCGTGGGCCGGCCGTTCCGGATGGTGCGCACACGTGCTCGCCACATCGGCCTCGAACGCCGAGACTGTAGCATCCCCCGACCGCCGTCCAGGCCTCGACGCAACCCAGGCCAGAAGCTGTCCGCATGGGAGATGAGGTGTCCGTATGGGGAATGAGCTGTCCGCCTGGAGGATGAGGTGTCCCCAGGGGGAACGACGTGTCGCCTCGCCCTGATGCGTCGGGTTCGGCAACGCGCCATTGACACATCCCCGCACGGGGATAAGCTTGCGCGAACGCCGCCGCCCGCCGGCCCGGCCGTGACCCCCGGAAGGAGCACATGAACGCCACCAGGACCCGACTCCCCCGCTTCGCGTGGCTCACGCTCGCCTGGAACATGCTCGTCATCCTCTGGGGCGCCTTCGTCCGCGCCACCGGGTCCGGCGCAGGCTGCGGGGCCCACTGGCCGCTGTGCAACGGCGAGGTGCTGCCGCGGGCGCCAGCAGTCGAGACCCTGATCGAGTTCACGCACCGCCTCACGAGCGGCGTCGCGCTCCTCATGGTGTTTGCGCTCGCTGTCTGGGTCTTTCGCGAGCGGACAAAGGGCCACCCGGCCCGCCGCGCGGCCGTCGCGTCGGTCGTCTTGATCCTCACCGAGGCCGCGGTGGGTGCCGGCCTCGTGCTCCTCCACCTCGTGGGCGAGAACGAGTCGGTCGCGCGGGCCCTGTTCATGGCCGTGCACCTCGTGAACACGTTCCTCCTGCTGGCTGCACTCTCCCTCACCGCGCAGTGGTGCGGCACCGACGCCCCGCTCCGAAGGGACGCCCTGCGTCGGGACGGCTGGGTGTTCGGGGTCGCGTTCGTGGGGCTGTTGCTGGTGGGGGTAAGCGGCGCCATCGCCGCCCTCGGCGACACCCTCTATCCTGCGCAATCACTCCTCGGCGCGCTGGCCCAGGACCTCTCGCCCACCGCGAGCGTCCTGGTGCGGCTCCGGGTCCTGCATCCCATGCTGGCGATCGCCGGAACCCTGGTGGTCGCCTTCGCGGGAGCGCGGGTGCTCCGGTCGACCGCCGAGCCGGTTTCCAGGCGCTGGGCCTGGACGGTCGCCGCGCTCGCGGCCTTGCAGCTCGGGGTGGGGCTCCTGAACGTCGTCCTCCTGGCCCCCGTCTGGATGCAGATCGTGCACCTGCTGCTGGCCGAAACTCTCTGGATCGCACTCGTGCTGCTCGCCACGCGGGCCCTGGCGCTGGCCGCACGGGTGGTCGCTCCAGATCAGCCTCAGGACGTCACCGCTTGAGACTGGGCATCAAGCGACGCTCGAGAGGAACCTCCTCACGCCCTCCAGTTCTCGAGCTTCAAGCCTCTGATCCAACCGAGGCTGTGGAAACTCTGTCCGGACAGAGTTGGGGAAAGGGCGTCCAGGTCAGTCGTGGTGGCGCGCCTGCAAGAAGTGGATAAGGGGGACGATTTCACCCGGACCGACGTCGTGCCCGCGGTCTGAGCAGCGTCTCAGCCCAGGCGCGCGACCCGGAGGACCTTTCCAGCAGGATCACGCACCCGACCGGACGGGACGGGCCTTGTTCACCCAGCCCGGATCGAGATCGATTCCGAACCCCGGCCCCGAGGGCACCCTCATGATGCCGTTCACGCAGGTCAGCGGAGAGGTGTCGCACTGGAACGGAATGGAGCTCAAGCCCTTGAACTCCAGGTGCGGCGCCGGGTTGGGAATGAACGAGACGAAGTGGAGGGCATTGAGGTAACCCAGGCCCCATCCGGACATGTGGGGGGTGCAGGTCAGGCCGGCGGCGTCTGCCATCCGGGCCACTCGCGTGGCGCGGATGTAGCCGCCGTAGTAGTGCAGGTCGGGCTGGACCACGTCGACGCCGCGGTTCAGGATCGTCCACCGGAAGCGGCGCTGGCTGAACTCCTGCTCGCCACCGGCCACCGGGATGTCGAGAGCGTCGGCCACCCGCTTCGTCTCCCAGAGATCGTCGAAGCGGCAGGGCTCCTCGTAGAACGCGTAGCCGTGTGCCTCGAGCAGGCGCCCGACGGGGATCGCGTGCTCCGCGTCGTAGGAGCTGTTGGCGTCGGCGTAAAGAGTCATCCCATCGCCGAAGGCTTTCCTCACGGCGGGGATGAGGGCGTCCGTGCGGCCGGGAGCGGAGTCTTTGTTCCGACCCAGCTCGCTGCCGAGGCGGATCTTGACGGCGCTTGCCCCGGTCTCGGCGACGAGCTTCCGCAGGAACTCGATCTCCTCGGCCGGTGCGTTCCCGCGGTTGCCGCTGGCCCGGTACACGGGGATGTCGCGCCGCTTCACGCCGCCAAACAACTCTCCGATCGACTGCCCCGAGACCCGCCCGAGGAGATCCAGAAGGGCCATCTCCGCCGCGGCCACACTGACCCAGAGGGCGAGGCCCTGCATCTTGTAGGTGATCTCCTCCCGTAGGACCTCCTCGAGGTCGCTCTCGATACTCCGAACGTCCTTCCCGACGAGAAAGGGCACGAGCCGGTTCAGGAAGATGGGGTACGTGTCGTGCAGCCACCACGAGTTCGTCACGCTGAGCGCCTCGGCCCCGTCCTTCGCCCGAGCTCGAACGAGGATTTCCTCGCCGTTCTTCAGGAGCTCGAGGGACTCGAGGATGACCGGCTGACGAAGCCGCTCGAGGCGGAGAGCGGGCTCGGCGACGATCCTCTGCAGTTCCTCGTCCATTGGCGTCGGGACGTCCGCGCCGGCTTGGCGGCGACTCGCGACGAAAGGTGCACCGACGGCGGCTCCGGCCAGCAGAGAACGACGGGACAGTCTCATGGGAACCTCCTCAGGCGCCCGGCACGTCGAAGACGACCGTCTCCCCCGACGGGAGCGCGTAGCGCGACAGGCCGAGCGAGCGGATGACCCCGAGCCGTTTCAGCTCGGTCGGGGCGTCCAACGGCAGCCGCAGCTCGCCCTGGCAGTCGGGGGGGAGCGTGAGCCAGACGCGGTGGCCTGCGCCCTCGGGCTGGGACTGGAAACCGATGGGGCCAAGCCCGGTGTGCAGCGTCAACTCCAGGGCGGGCAGGTCGCCGAGCTGCGGGCGCACGATCACCTTACGAAAGCCCGGTTCGCCGGGGCGGATGCCCGCGATGTCCATGAAGAGCAGGAAGAGGGGCGAGACCGCCGCGTGGCTCCACTGGTCGGTCGTGTCAGGGCGGTGCTCCCACTGCTCGGCGATCGTGTTGTTCTCGAGGACGGAGGGCAGGGCCGCCCAGAGGTAGCGCAGCTCGCGCAGGACGACGTCGATCCGGCCGTAGCGGGCCAGGGCCTGAAAACGCCAGTGCGCGTTGGCCGGGAAGGAGAGGCCGAGCTCCGCGGAGGGCTCGGCCAGCATGGCGACGACGTCCTCCGTCTTCCCCCGAGGGCACTGCCCGAAGAGGAGCGCCGTCGCCAGCGAGCGGTCGTCGAGGCGCACTCCCCCACCCTCTTCGGTGAGCCACGGGAGATTGGAGACGAAGAGCCCGCGCTTCGTGCTCCAGAAATGCCTGACGGTGGCCGTCACGAGGGCGTCGGCAGCCGTGCGGAACCGACGGGCGTCCCGGGTCTCGCCGGCCAGCTCGGCCAGGGGGACGAGGGCGCGCCGGAGAACACCGGCTGTGAAGAGGTTGAACGCGCACTGCTTGTGGCGTTGCTGGAGGAAGCACGCGGTGCCGTCCATCCAGACCGTGGGGACGCCCCAGCCTTCGACGGGCAAGAGCTTGTCCTTGTCCAGGTTGTCGAGGAGGTACCGGGCGAAGCGGGCAAGTTGCGGGTACAGCTCCTTCGCGATGTCGATCTCGCTCGTCTCCTCGTGGTGTCGCCAGACGTCGTGGATGAAGCTGACACCGTGATCCAGTAGGGGTCCCCACCGTGTGGCGCCGAACTCCCGCTGCGCAATCCGGTTGAGGCGGTCCCAGGCCGGCCAGCAGTCGAGGAAGTACCCCTCGTGGGTCTGCCCGAGGGCGTAGGTGTGCTGGAAGCGCCGAGCCAGGTCCCAGTCCCCGCACACGAGGCGCGTGGCGTGGAGCATGTGGGCCACGTCGCCGCTGTACTGCTGCCGCTCCCGGCCCATCCCGTCAACGATCGTCTCCTGGGCAGCGTTCACAAGGGTGTTGAACGACGCCTCGAAGAGCCGCTGGAGCTTCGGCTCGTCGCAGTGGAAGTGGGGCGGCCGGGGCCAGTCGTAGCTCCGCCGGCGAACCCCCACGTCGCGCACGTCCACGGAGCCGGTGGCCTCGCGGATGTGGATCTGGAGAAAGCGGAGCGATTCGTAATCGAACAGCTCGAAGCGGTTCTCGCCCTCGCGGCACACGAATCGCGACCAGCTGTAGAAGTGGGTGTCGAGCCAGGGCGGGTTGTCCTCGGAGTGGGACTCCTGGACCATGGCCTCGACGATCGTGCCCTCGGGGGCCTCGATCGTGAAGAACGGGAAGCCCACCATCTGCTCCGGGAGCTCGAAGAGCGCCCACACGCCCTCGCCCCGAGCCGGGTCCAGCGTCCACGCGCCGTCGCCCGAGGGGAAGGCCACCGATCCGTCCACCAGCTCGAAGGAGTTCGGGATGCGGAACTGGAACCAGTCATCCGGGTCCCGCCGCCAGCGAATGCGCCCCGACTCCAGCAGACGCAGCACCGGGCGGGCGGTCTCCCGCACGAGGGGCACCTCGCGCACGACGAGAGCGGACGTCGACGCCTCGGCTCCTCCGTCGGTGAGGTACTCGTGGTACGGGCCGGCTGCGGCGGGATGGTCGGCACCGCCCCCGAGGACCAACGGACTCATCCAGTCCTGATTCGGCGTGAATCCGGCCTCGTTCCAGCCGTCGGGTCGGCGACGGGCGTCGTGCTCCTCCTGCAGGGCACGGAGATACCAGCGCTTGTGCCCACCCGGAGCGTGGGCGCGGTCGAGGAGGACCTGCCAACGCTCGTCCGAAACGATCTGCTGGACGCCGCCGTCTGCCTCTTCGACCTGGAGGGCGAAGAGGAAGCCGGGCTTGCCTGCGGGCCACGTGCCTTCGCCGTGTCCGTAGAACAAGACCTCGGCCGCAATCGCATTCGCGCCCGGCACGAGGAGGGACGTGATGTCGACCGGGTCGACTTCGAGCCGGCGCGGGTCGCACGGTGCCGGGCCCCATTGCACCCGACGACCGTTCACCCACAGTCGATACCGGCTGTCCGCGGAGACCCAGCCCCGAGCCGAGACCGGCTGGCCGACCACTTCGATCTCCCGCCGGAACAGGACGAAGGTGTTCGCCAGGGTGCGCTCCGAGGGCAGCCAGATCCAGCGGGCGGGCGAGAGGTCGACGGGGGTCCCGAGCTCCGGCTGCGGCCAGCCCTCCTGAGCCAGGCGGACGAGCGGCCGCCCTTCGATCGACGCGCCCGGCAGGGGTGCCCGGGGTTCGGTGGGAGCAGCCGCCGAGGGGACCGCGCTGCCTCGCGCCGCGGCGGGCACGGCGACGGACGCCGCGACCGAGGCGCCAAAGCGCCGCAGAAACACGCGGCGGCCGGGGGCCTCGTTCTTTCGGCTCACGATGTGCCCCACGGCTGCAGGTCGGCCTCTGCGGGATACGACCGCGGCTCGAGGAGAAGCTCCCGTGGCGGTGGCTCCCGGGTCTCGACCCAGCGGGCAATGAGCTCGAGCGCCGGACCTGTGCTCGACGGCGAGATCACCGTTCCGGCGAATGTCTTCTCGCGCACCAGCTTCTGTCCTTCTTCGGCCAGCCCGTCGCAGCCAAGATAGGGGATGTCGGCCCAGTCGGGCCTGTTCGTGGTGAAGGCCTTCCTCACCCCCGCCGCCATCAGGTCGTTCTGGGCGGCCACGATGTCGGGCTGGAAGGGCTCGGCCGTCTTCAGCCGCAGCCAGGACATGATGGCCTTGTCGCTGCCGGTCGCGGTCCACCCGCCGTGAAGCACGAGGACCTCGAACCCCTCGCCGAGCGTCTCGACGAAACCCTCGGCTCGCTGGTGTGTCGCCGTGGAATCGGCCGGACCCTGAACGCTCAGCACGCGTCCGCCGTCGGGAAGGAGCGCGCGGCACTGCCGCCCCTGGATGCGGCCGATCTCGCACTGGTCGGTCCCCACCCTTGCCACCGCGACCCCGGGGTGGGCGGCGCGCAGCTCGTCGATGTAGTTCGCGCGGAGATTCAGCAGGAACCAGCCCACCCCGACCCGGGCGGCGTTTCGAGCCACTCGCTCGAACGCCTCCCCGACCACCGGCTCCACGATGACCGCCGCGGGACGCTCAGCCTCGGGGGCGTGGATGGCCTTGAAGAGCTGCTGGATCTGGACGACCGCCTGGCTCTCTGCGAACGCCACCTCCACATCGAGTCCGAGCCGTGCCCCGGCCTGCCGAGCGTCCTCGGCCTGCATCACCTGGAAATCCTGCTCCTGGCTCAAGAGCGATACGAGAACCTTCGCGCCCACCCCGTTGTCCCCCTATTCCCCAGCCGAGCGACGCCGCTTTTCGGTCTCGCACATCCACACGACCCCGGACACGAAGTAAACCGCGAATTCTCGTGCTGACCATCCCGATTGGCAGCGCTCGCGCGAGGGAGAAGTCTAAACCCGCACTCTCCCGGAGTCACCTGCGCGCCCGACCTCGAGCGGGCTCAGGCGTACCGCTTCTCGATCTCGCGGTAGCGCCCAGCCGCCTCCGACCAGCCGGGCCGCTCGCGGGGCTCGAAGCGCTTCGGCTTCACGGCGCGGGCGACGACGCGGCGCCCCTCTGCCAGCGAGGCCAGCCGGCCCGAGGCGATGGACTGGAGCAGCAGGTTGCCCGTCGCCGTGGCCTCGGCCGGCCCGGCCACCACCGGGCGCCCCGCGGCATCGGCAGTCGCCTGGTTGAGGTAGTCGTTCTGGCAGCCGCCGCCCACGATGTGAATCCCGGGCACCGGCTGGCCCGTGAGCCCCTCGATCATCCTCACGACGGAGGCATAGCGAAACGCCAGCGAGTCGAGGACGACCTTGGCCAGGCGGGCGGGCTCGTCGGTCACCTCCTGACCGGTCTCGGCCAGCGCCCCCTGCACCTCCGCCATCATGCTCTCGGGGTTGAAGAATCGCGGGTCGTCCGGGTAGAGGACCCCGGGGACGTCCTCGGTGGCAGCCACCGAGGCGAGCAGGCTCTCGTACTCGGCGGCATGACCGCGCTCCGCCCACTCCTTCCGACACGACTCGAGGATCCAAAGCCCCATCAGGTTCTTCAGGAAGCGCAGCGTTCCGAAGGCCCCACCTTCGTTCGTGAAGTTGGCCTCGGCCACGGCTGTGTTGACGAGGGGAGTCTCGCGCTCGACCCCCACGAGAGACCAGGTGCCGGACGAGACGAACGCCCAGCCCGGCTCGAGCGGCGTCCCCGCGACCGCACTCGCGGTGTCGTGGGTGGCCGGTGCGAGGACCCGAAGCGGGCCGAGCGCCAGCTCCTTCTGTAGCGCGGGCCTCAGCTCGCCCAGGTCCGTGCCCGGCACGACGAGCTCCGGCATGAGCTCGAGGGGCAGGCCCAGCCGCGAGAAGAGATCGTCCGCCCAGCTTCGAGTCCGGACGTCCAGGAGCTGGGTCGTGGACGCGTCCGTGTACTCCCCCTTCGTCGAGCCGCAAAGCGCGTGGTGGCACAGGTCGGGGATCATCAGCAGCCGTCGCGCCCCCGGCGGCAGCCCGGCGCGCACGTGGGCGTGGAGCTGGACCAGGGTGTTGATGTTCATGAACTGGATGCCCGTCCGCTGGAAGATCTCCTCGCGCGGAACCTTCTGGAAGACGCGCTCCATCTCCCCCTCGGTCCGAGCATCCCTGTAGGTGACCGGGTCCTCCAGGAGGCGGCCGTCCGCATCGAGGAGCCCGTAGTCCACGCCCCAGCAGTCGACGCCCACCGTCTCGATCGTTCCCCCGGCTGCGAGGGCCACCTGCTGGGCTTTGCCCAGGCCGCTCTTGATGCCGTCGAGGATCCGGCCGAAGTGCCAACGCAGGTGGCCGGCGCTCGTCTCCGGCTCGTATTGAAACCGGTGCACCTCGTCGAGCATCAGCCCGTCGTCGCCCAGGCGCCCGAGGATTGCCCGACCGCTCCCCGCGCCGAGATCGATGGCCAGGTGAAACGGCCCGGTGGCGGACTGGCGGTCGCTCGTCATGGTTTTTCTCCTTTCACAATCCTGTCCTTCAAATCGCCAGCGTCGATGATAATCGGATGATGATCTCAGGAAACGGTCCTGTTAGCCCAGGTGCCACGCGAAAGAGGCTTGTGGGCAGGATGACGATCCCCGCTTCTACCGGTGCACTCCTCCTGGCAACGGTATTCAACCTGGCCGGCGTGGCGGCGCCTCAGGCCTCTCCCGTCCCACGCGGCACGGCCGTCCATCGCGATCTGGCCTACGTGAGCGCAGGACACCCGCGTCAGAGGCTCGACCTCTACCTCCCCGAGAGGACGGGGCCACTTCCTCTCCTTGTCTATGTCCACGGCGGCGCTTTTCGGGGCGGGGACAAAGGCGACGGCCCGCCGCTCGAGTACCTCGACGAGGGCTACGCGCTCGCGTCCATCAACTACCGCCTGAGCCAGCACGCGGTCTTCCCCGCCCAGATCGAGGACTGCAAGGCCGCGGTGCGCTGGCTCCGGGCCCATGCGGGGGAGTACCGTCTCGACCCTGACCGTATGGCGATCGGGGGCACGTCGGCCGGCGGGCATCTCGCCGCCATGGTCGGCACCACGGGCCTCGTCAGGGACTTCGACGTCGGGGAGCACCTGGACCGCTCCAGCCGGGCCCAGGCCGTCGTCGATTACTTCGGCCCCACGGACTTTCTCCAGATGGACACCCATCGACTCCCCGGCGGCATGGTGCACGACGGTCCCGACTCTCCCGAGTCCCGACTCGTCGGTGGCGCCATCCAGAAGAACCCGGAGAAGGTCGTCCGCGTGAACCCCATCACGTACGTGACGGCCACGTCTCCGCCCTTCCTGATCGTTCACGGAGACCAAGACCCTCTCGTCCCCCACCACCAGAGCGAGCTCCTGGCGGATGCCCTGAGAGAGGCCGGCGTCCCCGTCACCCTCTACACCGTCCTCGGCGGCGGACACGGGCAGTTCGACGACCCGAAGGTGCCCGAGCTGACGAAGGAGTTCCTGGCGCAACACCTCCGCCCACTCCGCTGACGGGTGCTGACGGGCGGGTGAGGCGGTGCCTGCAGCGTCGAAGCTCCTCTGCACGACTGTGGTCTGAGGCCCGCGGGGCGGACGCTTGGCGTATCATCGTGTCGAGGGTCCGCGCGCTTCATGACACCGAGCCGAAAACCCAACCGGACGTCAACCTCAACGTCCGGGGGCTCCACAAGTCGCCGACCCTGGCCATCAACGAGCGGTGTCGGAGTCTGCAGGCCGAGGGCCGACAGGTCTACCGTCTCGGGCTCGGGCAGTCGCCCTTCCCGGTTCCAGAGTCGGTGGTCGAGGCGCTGCGGGCCCATGCCCACGAAAAGGAATATCTCCCCGTAAAGGGCCTTGCCACGCTGCGAGAGGCGGTCGCGGACTACTACGCACGGCGCCACGGCGTCGAGAGGTCCGCCGAGGACATCCTGGTCGGCCCCGGCTCGAAGGAGCTGATGTTCATCCTCCAGCTCCCCTACTACGGGGATCTCGTGATCCCGACCCCGAGCTGGGTCACCTACGCCCCCCAGGCTCACATCGTCGGAAGGCACATCCGGTGGATCCCGACGACACCGGAAGACGGCTGGCCGCTCAAGCCCGCTGAGCTAGACGCGGTCTGTCGCCCCGATCCCGCCCGTCCCCGACTCGTGATCCTGAACTACACGTCCAACCCCACGGGCCAGACGTACAGCGTGGACGCCTTGCAGGAGCTGGCGGAAGTGGCGCGCCGGTACCGCGTGATCCTGCTCTCCGACGAGATCTACGGCGAGATCGACCACCGGGGTCGGCACACGTCCATCGCACGCTTCTACCCCGAGGGGACGATCATCAGCAGCGGGCTGAGCAAGTGGTGCGGCGCCGGAGGATGGCGCCTGGGGACGTTCACCTTCCCCCCCCTCGCTGGACTGGCTGCTGGACGCCATGGCTGTCGCCTGCAGCGAGAGCTTCACCGCAACCAGCGCACCGATCCAGCACGCCGCCGTTCGCGCCTTCCAGGGCGGCACCGACCTCGACGAGTACCTCTTCCACTCGCGACGCATCCTGAGGGCCCTCGGCGTGGGCGTGACCGAACGGCTCCGGGGCGCAGGGCTGTTCGCTCCGATGCCCGAGGGCGCCTTCTACGTCTTTCCGGACTTCGGAAGCCGCTCGCAGGCTCTCGCCGCCCGGGGCATCACGACGAGCCTCGAGCTGTGTGAGCGCGCGCTGGCGGACACGGGCGTGGCGTTCCTCCCAGGCGCGGCCTTCGGTCGCGACCCGCGAGAGCTCACGGGCCGGCTCGCGTACGTGGACTTCGACGGGGCCGGGGCGTTGGCCGCCTCCCGGGAAGCGCCGGACGACCAGGAGCTCGACGACGCATTCCTGCGTCGCCATTGCGGGCAGGTCCTGGAGGCCGTGGACCGCCTCTGCGGGTGGATAAAGGGATAGGCGTCTCGGGCGCCCCGCTCCATACTCTCCGTGGTCGTTGTCTCCGGGGACCCTTCCCGCTACGATGCGCCCCATGGTCAGAGAATCGACGCTCACGGCAGCCGATGATCAAGCAAGGCCGTCTCGCAGTCATGGCGGAGTCACGGGCGACGTGACCGATGTAAGGCTGCAGGTCACACATCTGCGCACCACCAAGAACGAAGATGTGGTGATCCCCAATTCCAAGATCCTCAACAACGAGGTGACCAACTACAGCACCCTGGCTCGGGGTGACGGCCTGATCCTGCACACGGTGGGAATCGGATACGAGGTCCCCTGGCGTTAGGTGGAGGCGATGCTGCTCCTGGCCGCGGAGCGGACGGACGGCCTCAAGACGGAGCCTGCCCCGTTTGTTCTCCAGAAAGCCCTGGCCGACTATGCCGTGAACTACGAGCTCAACGTCTACTGTGGTGACGCTCGGCAGATGTGGCCTCTCTACACCGCTCTGCACCGCAGCGTCCAGGACGTCTTCAACGAGTACGGCATCCAGATCATGACGCCGTCCTACGTGAGCGATCCGTCCGCGCCGAAGACAGTTTCCAGGAGGGACTGGCACACAGCCCCGGCCCCACAGCCACAGAAGAAGGGCCAGGCCGAGCCCGACTGACGGCTAGGGCCAGATGCCCGCCAGCTCCCAGAGGTCGAAGGAGAGTACCCGGGCCGGGCCGGGCTATCGTTGCTGGCGTTTTCGAGGAGGACCCGTGAGACTCATTTCCACAGTGACGTTTGCAGCCATCGCGTGGGCCAGCGCCGGGGCGACCTGCCTGCTGGCCCAGGACCCGGCCGCACCCGCCCCGGCCGACGTCGCCTTCCAGCCCTACGTCGAGACGATCCCGGGCGCCGGAGCCGACTTCGAGATGGTGCCGATCAGCGCGGGGAGCTTCTTCCTCGGAAGCCCCGACGGAGAGGACGGTCGCTCCTCCGACGAGGGGCCACAGGTCGAGGTGAGCGTCAGCGGGTTCTGGATGGCCACGCACGAGGTGACCTGGGCCCTGTACGACGCCTTCCGCAACTCGGGCAAAGCCGACTCCGCGTGGGAGATCGCTGCAGACGACACGGAAGCTGACGTGGACGCCGTGACTCGCCCCACCAACCGCTACGGAGACGAGTCGTTCGGCTTCGGCAAGGGCAAGCAGCCCGTGCTCGGGATCAGCTATCACGCCGCGAGGGAGTTCACACGGTGGCTCTCCGCCGCCACCGGTAAGGCCTACCGCCTGCCCACCGAGGCCGAGTGGGAGTACGCCTGCCGCGCCGGCTCGTCGACCGCGTACTCGTTCGGAGACGATCCGGCCGCCCTGGACGACTACGGGTGGCATGCCGACAACTCCGACTTCCGGGCCTGGCCCGTGGGTAAGAAGCAGCCGAACGCCTGGGGGATCCACGACCTTCACGGCAACGTGGCGGAGTTCTGCCTGGACCAGTACGAGCCCGACGCCTATGCCGGGATCGAATCAGGGGCGCAGTTGCCGGTGGTCCTTCCGGACGAACGGCGCTATCCACACGTGGTGCGGGGCGGCTCCTGGGACGACGATCCGGCAGTGCTTCGATGCGCGGCCCGAACCCCTTCATCGCCGAAGTGGAGCAAGCGGGACCCCCAGCAGCCCAAGGGCATCTGGTGGCACACCGATGCGCCCTACATCGGCCTGCGCGTCGTGAGGGCCCTCGAGGAAGACGAACGCCTGGCGGGGATCCGCTCGAAGATCACCCGCGAGAGCCCCTGACGCATGATTGGAGCATGACTGAGTCTTGAGCTACGGAATGAGCTGGTTCCGCCACAGCATGAGCGGCGGGCCCTCCCAGCTCGCCGACGTCACGATGTCCATGTCCCGATCGCCGTCGATGTCGCCCACCCGCGCCTTGTAGGCGCTCTTGTCGGCGACCTTGAAGCGGGTCCAGTTCATGCCCTCGACCGAGTTCAGGAACACGACGATCTCCGGATTGTCGCTGCGCTTCAGGGTCGCGGCCACGATGTCGTCGTCCCCGTCGCCGTCCATGTCCGCTCCGACCAGGGTGTGGCAGTAGTCCACGATGCCGATCTCGTGCTTTCTCCAGGACTCGGGACCGGCTTTCGGATCGTCGCTCGAGTACCACGTCACCTGGAAGCCTGGCTTCTCGGCGTGTGAGAAGGCGACGTCCGGTCTCGTGTCGACGTCAAAGTCTCCGATGGCGATCCGCACGCTGTGGTCCTGCCACCCTCCGGTGACGTCGGTGAACCACTGGGCGTCGATCACGTGAACCGCCCATTCATCCTTTCGAGGATCGTCGGGGCACTCGAGCCAGTAGCCGTTCATGATCGCGTCGTAGTCGCCGTCCTCGTCGAGATCGGCCAGGGCCATGCCCTCGCGTTGGCGGTTCTCGATCTTTCTCTCCGTCCACTCGTGCGGCGACTCCTGGAAGTAGAGGGCGAAGTAGTGCTTGGTTCGGACGACCACGTCGGGCCTGCCGTCGTGGTCGATGTCGGCTACGTAGAGGTCCTTGACCTCGCTCTCGGTCTCGACCTCGGCCACCCTGGACTCCGTCCAGGCACCGGTCGCCGCTCCACCGGGGTTCTCGAACCACCAGACCTGGGCGCTGTCGTCGTTTCCCTTGGCTGTCACCACGTCGAGGTCCCCGTCGGCGTCCACGTCCGCGGTCACGATGCCGTCCCCGAAGATGTGGCCATCGCTCTTGATCACGAAGCGCGACCAGTCCGGATTCCGATACCAGCCCACCGATCCGTCGGCATCCTTCCCCCGGTTCGTGGACCACGTGTGCAACGCCAGGTCGTTCTGTCCATCTCCGTCGATGTCCCCGATGGCTAGGCGGCCGCCGGCCTCGGCGTCGATGATCGAGTACTCGAACTGGAGCGCAGGAGGGCTCTCGGCGGGCGTGGGCTCAGGCGCTGGCTCAGGCGCCCGCGTGCAGGCGGTGATCGGAAGTCCTGCGACGCCGACCAGCGCGGCCAGGGCAAGCAAGACGGCCCGGGATGGAGTCACGGTCTGTCCCTCCTTCAAACGACGCCGGGGCGTCTGGTAGGTGGCTACCGCGTCGAGTAGGCGGGGCTCACCAGGCCAGGCGTGGAGGCGTGCCGGCTCTCACTGGCCCACAGAATTCCGCGCTGCATGATCGTGAGCGCCTCCTCGATCTCGAACACGTCCGGGCTGTGCCCGAGAGACGTGTAGAAGACGCGGCCCTTCCCATAGACCCTTTTCCAGACCACGGGCATCACCGCGCCCTCGATCCAGGAGGCGCCCTCGCCCGTGAACCCGGTCGTGGCGAGCACCGTGTTGTTCGGGTCGACGTGCATGTAGTACTGCTCGCTGTGGACCGCGAAGTCGGAGAGCCCCCTGGTGACGGGGTCCTCGGGGTCGGTGATCTGGACCGTGTAGTCGACGGTGTTGCCAGGATGAGCCACCCACTGCCCGCCGATCATGAACTGGTACTCGGTCTCCTGACGATAGGCATCGGCGAGGCCGCCGTGCCAGCCGGCGATACCGACGCCTCCTCGCACCGCCGCGAGAAGCCCCTGCAGGTTCTCCTTCTCGATCGTTCCCATCGTCCAAGTCTGCACGACGAGATCGACCGAGCCCATCAAGTCCGCATCCGCATAGACGTCCTGGGAATCCGAGGCCGTGACGTTCCAGCCGAGGGACTCCATCCAGGGGACGAACAGATCCCGGCACTCGACGGGCGCATGCCCCTTCCAGCCACCGTAGACGAAGACGACCTTCTTCTCGGCGGGGCCGGCCGAGCCGACTTCGCTCGAGGGAAGCAGCGCGGAAGCCACGACGGCGCCGACGACCAGCAACCCCGCCGCCACCGAGAGGCGCCTCGTGAACCGCCGTCCGGAGGGGCCATCGCCGCCGGTCGTGGACTGGCCAGACTGATTGAGATGCATAGCCCTAATCCTACCCCAAGCAACGAGGGCTGGCTCTGGCGGCGGCTCGAACGGGGGCTGCGGGGCACGCGGTATACACTGGATCGAAGGAGGCGGCTCGCATGCGACGAGGGAGAAGGGGTCCCACTCGGCCAAAGAGCGACGCATCCGTCGACGACCTGATTCAGGAGATCCGGAGGTCGAGAATGGCGCCGGGCAACTACCGGGAGCGCTCCCTGAAGATCCACGGATTCGTGTGTGCCCGGTGTGCCCGGAGCTTCGACCACACGAACCGACACCTGCTGACCGTCCATCACAAGGACGGCAACCACGACAACAACCCTCCCGACGGGTCCAACTGGGAGAACCTCTGCGCGTACTGTCACGACGACGAGCACAGCCGAACCCTGCTGGGCCGCTACTTCAGCGAGCAAAAGTAGCGGAGCCTGGCGGGCGAAGGAGGAGGAATCGATGCTGTCTGCCAGCCACCAGTTCTTCAACAAGGCCGCCGACGTCCTGAAGCTCTCGGACCCGATCCGGGACATTCTCCTGAGCCCGGTCCGCAGCGTGAAGGTGGAGATCGTAGTCGAGGACGACGAGGGCAAGCTGTGTCACTTCACCGGCTTCCGGGTGCAGCACAACCAGGCGCGGGGGCCCATGAAGGGCGGGCTCCGCTATCACCCCCACGTCGACGAGGATCACGCCACCGCCCTCGCCAACCTCATGACCTGGAAGACGGCCGTCGTGGACCTGCCCTACGGAGGCGCCAAGGGCGGCATCAACTGCGACCCGCGAAAGATGTCCGAGGCCGAGCTGTTCCGGGTCACACGGCGCTTCATCGAGCAAATGAAAGACGTCATCGGCCCCACCAAGGACATCCCGGCCCCGGACGTCAACACGAACTCCAAGATCATGGGCTGGATCATGAACGAGTACTCCAAGCACGCGGGCTTCGCCCCGGCGGTTGTAACGGGCAAGCCCCTGGAGCTGTTCGGCTCGAAAGGCCGAACTGCGGCCACCGGCCGAGGCGTGACGGACGTGCTGGCGGAGGCCCTCGAGGAGAAGGGCCGGTCGTTCTCGGACATCACCGTGGCCGTCCAGGGGTTCGGCAACGTGGGCAGCAACGCCGCCCGCCTGATCGCCGAGCATGGAGCGAAGGTCGTCGCCGTCGCGGACCACACCGGCGGCGTGTCCCGGGAGGACGGCCTGGACATCCCTGCGCTCATCGAGTCGACCGGCGGACACGAGGGTGTGAAGGGCTTTCCGGAGGGCGATGCGTTCGACGGGGCTCAGATCATCACCTGATGCGGACGTCCTGGTGCCGGCCGCTCTCGAGGACGCGATCACGAGCGACAACGCCGCCGACGTGAGGGCCAGGATCATCGTGGAGGGCGCCAACGGGCCCACCACGCCAGAGGCCGACGCGATCCTCAACGAGCGCGGGATCCTGATCGTCCCCGACATCCTCTCAAACGCCGGGGGCGTCACCGTCAGCTACTTCGAGTGGGTCCAGAACATCCAGCAGTTCAAGTGGGACGAGCAGCGGATCAACAACGAGCTCGACAAGATCATGAGCAAGGCGTACCGCTCGGTGAGGGACATCGCGACACAGCACGCCATCGACATGCGGACGGCGGCCTTCACCCTGGCGATCCGACGGGTCGGCCAGGCGGCCATGGCGCGGGTCCCCTTCAAGACGAAGCACCCGTTTTAGCAGACCGTGGTAGAAGTGCTCCGCGAACGAGGCCGGCTAGCCCTCGCGTCGAGCGGTGACCGCTACTGACCATGCGCGACCTCCATCACCCAGAGGTCGCCGTGGTCCTCGTTCCAGGTGAAGTAGAGGAACTCTCCGTCGGTGTCGTTCAGCCGGCCGAGGTATCCGGGGCGCCCGACGAAGTCGGTTAGCTGACGATCGATCGACAAGCCGAACTCCTTCTCATACACGTTCCCCCGTCCCTCCCGCCGAGCGCCGAGCGCCGAAGTACACCCTGTTGCCGCCTGGCGAGAAGAAGGGCGACCAGAGAAGGCTCCCCGGAAGGGCCCCGCCGAAACGAACACGACGCCGATCTCACGCCACATCCCGTCGGCAGTCCGGCGCGCGGTGCACGAACGCGACGGGGGCCGGTGCACCTACGTTGAGACACGTGGGAGACGCTGTAGCAAGCGGGACGATCTCGAGTTCCACCACCGCGAGCCCTTTGGCCCTGGCGGGGACCACAGCCCGAAGAACCTCTGTCTGATGTGTCGCGCTCACAACGATCTGCTGGCCGAGCACGATTTCGGCAAAAAACGCGATGGCGCGACACCGGCGCGGTGGGAGTCGGGTGTCGGAGCCGCAGGCCGCCTACGGGATTCACTCCGGACGGGCGAATGCCCGAGCCTACGGAGACGTCGGCTCCTCTCCGAAGCTACCGCCCGCGACCACCTCGAGCTCGGGCAGCAGCGCGCTGAGACGTTCGATCGCGGCGGGGGTCGCCTCCGTCTGCCAGAGGTAGAGCCAGCGGAGCCTGGAGAGCAACTCCAGGTGCTCGAGGCCCGCGTCGCTGACCGCGGTTCCGTAAAGGTTGAGCGACTCGAGGTACGCCAGATCCGCGAGGTGCGCGAGCCCCGCGTCGCTGACCGCGGTCCGGCTCAGGTCGAGTCGAACGACGTGCGCGAGGCGGCCGACCGACTCCAACCCCGCATCGGTCACGGCCGTGCCGCCGAGATCGAGCCACACAATCTGTGGCGCCAGCGGCGCGAGCGCCGCGACCTCGGCGTCTTCGATGGCATCGCCGGCGTTCGTCGTCTGGACCAGGACGAACGCGACACCGTCCGCGATCGGCTTCACGGAGAAGCCCGCCGCCTCGGCTGCAGCGAGAGCGCCGGGATCGGGCGCGTCCGGCGACACCGGCGGCAGCGTGGGACCACCCGGAGGCAGCGGACCGAGGATCGCCTCGACGATCGAGCGGACGTCGGGGGCCACCTCGACCTCACCGAGCGTCTTCTCGAACGGCGCTCCCTCCACGATCCACCAGCGCAGCAGCGCTCCCTCGGCCGCGGTGACCGAAGGGCGACCGCGCGGCGGCATGACGTCGGGGTGGGACGGCGGGAGGGAGACGCGCCGCCAGAGCTCGCTCGAGGCCGGCCGCTCCGGGGTCACAACCGCTCCGTGATCGCCGCCGGCACCGATCCGCTGGGGATCGTCGAGGCGAAGCCCGCTCTCGCTCCGCTCGGCACCGTGGCAGGAGACGCACCGCGACTCGAGGATGGGCTCGACCAGCGCATCGAAGACGACGGCCTGCTCCGGCGGCACTGTGGCGTCAAGGACCGGAGGCTCCGGAGCCAGGAAGGCGATCAGGGCTTTGAGCGTCGACGGAGCGTGCTCGGTGAGATAGCCCTCGCCGTGGGTGAGCGTGGCGCCAGCATGTGCGGCTCCAACCATGAGCGCGAGCGACGAGATCAGCAGGACCGCGTAGGTCACGCGCGCATTGCGGTCCGGACGGTGTGACGCGTGCACCCGGGCGCTTGCAGCCCCCAGCGTGAAGGCAGCAACGCCGAGACCCAGCCACTGGTGGCGGTCGTAGACTCCGCCCGCGTAGCCCCCGCTCGTCGCGAGCAGGTAGCCGGCAGCGGCGGCAGCCACAGCCCCGAGGGCCGCGAGCCAGAGCAGCGGGCCGATCGCGGCGTCGAGGGCTGACGGCGCCCCCTTTCTCCGCCGCCACGACACCCAGGCCTGGAAGCAGCCAGCCGCGACCAGGAGGCCGATCGGAAGGTGGACGAGGACCGGGTGGAGGCGACCCAGAAAGACCGGGAGGTCGCTCAAGCCAGGAGGTCCGGAACGACCCGCCCGTGCACGTCGGTCAGCCTGTAGCGTCGACCCTGGTGTTTGAAGACGAGACGCTCGTGATCGATCCCCAGCATGTGGAGGAGCGTGGCCTGGAAGTCGTGCACGTGCACGGGGTCGCGCACGATGTTGTACCCGAGGTCGTCCGTCTCGCCGTACGTGAAGCCCTTCTTGACGCCGCCGCCCGCCATCCAGATCGTGAAGCACCGCGGGTGGTGATCGCGGCCATAGTCGTCCTTCGTGAGCTTGCCCTGGGAGTAGTTGGTGCGGCCGAACTCGCCGCCCCATATGACCAGGGTGTCCTCCAGCAGGCCCCGCCGCCGGAGGTCGCGGACGAGCGCGGCCGTGGGCTGGTCGACCGAGCGAGCCATGATCCGGATGTCCTTCGGCAGGTTGCCGTGCTGGTCCCAGCCCTGATGGTAGAGCTGGATGAAGCGGACGTCGCGCTCGGCGAGCCGCCGGGCGAGGAGGCAGTTGGCCGCAAAGGACCCGGGGACACGGGCCTCGGGGCCGTACATGTCGATGACCGAGTCCGGCTCGTCGCTCAGGTCGGTGACCTCCGGGACCGCGGTCTGCATCCGGAAGGCCATCTCATACTGCGCGATCCGCGCGTCGATCTCCGGATCCCCCACCCGCTCCCGCTGCTTCTCCTCCATCGTGCGCAGGGTGTCGAGCATCCTGCGGCGCCCGCTTCGGTCGAGCCCCTCGGGATCGGAGAGGTAGAGGACCCCGTCCTTGCCGCTTCGGAACGGCACACCCTGGTGCTGCGAGGGCAGGAAGCCGCTCCCCCACAGCCACGAGTAGAGGGGCTGATCGCCGCTCCTCCCCCGGGAGAGAAGAACGATGAAGCCCGGCAGGTTCTCGTTCTCAGAGCCGAGACCGTAGGACAGCCACGCCCCGATCGACGGCCGGCCCCCTTGCTGCGAGCCGGTCTGGACGAAGGTGACCGCCGGGTCGTGGTTGATCGCCTCGGTGTGCATGGACCTGACGAAGCACAGCTCGTCCACGATCTTCGCGGTGTGAGGCAGCAGCTCGCTGACCCAGGCACCGGACGCGCCGTGGCGCGCGAACTCGAACTGCGAGCCCGCCAGCGGGAACGATTTCTGGTAGGCGGTCATGCCCGTGAGCCGCTGCCCCATCCGCACCGAGGCCGGCAGCTCCTCGCCGTTCATCGTCTGCAACAGCGGCTTGTGGTCGAAGAGGTCGAGCTGCGAGGGGGCCCCGCTCTGGAACAGGTAGATGACGCGTCTGACGCGGGGAGGAGTGTGCGGCGCCGCGAGGACCGGCCGGCCGTTCGCGGGTGCCGTCTTCGCCTCCCCGCCTTGCAGGAGGCGAGGGTCCAGAAGAGAGGCCAGCGCGGCGGCACCCAGGCCCAGGCTGCCCGTCGAGAGGAACCGTCGCCGGTCACAACAGAAGCCGGAGTCGTCGTGGTTGCTCATCGCTTGAACACCGCCTCGTCGTAGTTCATGACCGTGCTCGCCACCACCATGAAGGCGGCCGCCTCGGCGGTCGCGAGAGACGGATCGGCGGCTCGCTCCCCCACCTCCAGTAGCGACCGTGCCGCCCCCCGGTTCCCCTCGAACGTCGCGAGCTCCTCGCCGAGAAGCGATTCGAGAAGCGCAAGCTCCTTCTCGTCGGGCACCCGGCTCGTGAGGAGGCGGAAGCCGTAGGTGATCCTCTCCGGCGCGGACGAACCGCCCTCGAGAATCATGCGCTCCGCGACCACACGAGACGCCTCGAGATACTGCGGATCGTTCAGCAGCACGAGCGACTGAAGCGGCGTGCTCGTGCGCTGGCGCTTCACCGCGCAGGAGAGCCTGTCTGCGGCGTCGAAGCTGACCGCCGAGGGTGGCGGGGAGCTGCGCTTCCAGACGGTGTACAGGCTTCGCCTGTAGAGGTCTTCGCCGTGGCCGACCTCGTACTTCGTCGCGTTCCGGGTGGCGAGCTCTTCCCAGAGGCCCGGCGGCTGGTACGGGTAGACGCTCGGCCCGCCGATCTTCCGAACGAGGAGTCCGCTGGCCGCCAGGGCACCGTCGCGAATCTGCTCCGCGGAGAGGCGGTGCGACGGACCGCGCGCCAACCACTCGTTCGAAGGATCCTGCGCGAGCCGACTCGCGTCGGCCACCGAGGACTGGCGGTAGGTCGCCGAGAGCACCATCTCCTGAATAAGCGCCTTCAAGTCCCACCCCGACTCGACGAACGTCGTCGCCAGCCAGTCGAGAAGCTCCGGGTGAGTCGGCAGATGTCCCTGGCTTCCGAAATCGGCCGGTGTCGCGACGAGGCCATGTCCAAAAACCAGGGCCCAGTAGCGGTTCACGAGGACACGGGCGGTGAGCGGGTGGCCGGGATCCAGCAGCCACCTGGCGAGCCCCAGGCGGTTTGGAGGCAGGTGCTCCGGGAGTGTGCCCAGGGCTTCTGGCGTCCCGGCCTCGACCTCGTGTGTGGGGGCGTCGTAGACACCCCGCGCCAGAACGAAGGTTGGCCGCGGCCGCGATCGCTCCCGCATCGACATCACCTCGGGGAGCGATGTGAGGAGGGCGTTTTCCTGGCCCCGGGCCTTCGTCAAGGCCGCTCGTCGGGCGCGCAGACCCGGGGCCACGCGCAGGACATAGTGCTCGCGCAACGCCGCCTGTTGCGCGGGAGAGCGCTCGGCTGCAGCGAGGCTTCTGGCTGCCCCGAGCGTCCTGGGAGACCCTCCGAGGGCGGCCACCTCGAAGGCAGTGAGCTGTCGATCGTAGACGCGCAGATCGTCCACCGAAACGTCCTGGAGCGTCTCGTCGTGGCGGCGCCCGAGACGCAGGCTGGGCGGCTTGCTCCACGTCTTTCCGTTCTGGTCGTGGAGGATGCTGCGTTTCAGGTTGTCGACCACGATGATCGACTCTGCCGGCTCGCCGTCGAAAAAGAGCCGCAGGCCGCGAGCCCGACTGGAGCCGTCGTACGTCAGGGCGAGGTGCCGCCATGCGCCGGCTGTGACCGGGTGCGCGGTTTCGATCTCGATCGAGTTGTCCGGGAAGACGTGATGGAGCCCGGCCGTCAGCCGGCCGCTCTCGTGCAGGATGACCTCGTAGCCACGATTGCCGTCGAAGAGGCCGCCGCAGCGGGTCACGAGCGGGCCGGCCGTCCCCTCCTTCTCGACACGGAACCAGAGGGCCAGCGAGAACGGCTGGTTGCGTTCGAACAAGGCGACACTGTCTCCGAGCGTGATGTGACTGTCGCCTGCCAGTCTCTGGGCCCCTCCGATCTTGCCCGGTACGGTCTCCGGAGGGCGACCCTCATCGCCTCCGAGTTCAGCGGCCTTGTCCGGATCTGCCCGATTGACGAAGCGCAGGAGCTTTTTGCGCTTCGGAGGGATGCCGGCTTCGGGATCGCCCTTCGTCACCTTGACGAACCGCTCACCCCGGTCGAGGGGCAGATGGACGACGAGGCCGGGGGGCTTGGCCACTGCCGCGGGGCCGGGAGAGGGTCCGGCGAGCCAACGGTCGAATCCCTCTTCGAGGGCGGGGTGGTCGATGGCGAGCTCCGCCTCGAGACGCTCCATCCGGCCACGGATCTCGGCGAGTCTCGCCTCGTCGTCGGCTTCCACGACGATCACGGTCGGGCTCGGCACTCCGGAGTACGGGACTTGCCCGGTCTCGTTCACGTTGTTGAAAAACGCGAAGAGCCGATAGAACTCTTCCTGCGTCACCGGATCGTACTTGTGGTCGTGGCAACGTGCGCACTCGACGGTGACACCCAGAAACGCCCGCCCCAGCGTGTTCACCCGGTCGACCACGTACTCGGTGCGGTACTCCTCGGGGACGACGCCACCCTCCTGGCTCTGCATGTGGTTCCGGTTGAAGCCGGTGGCGATCAGCTGCTCCTGGGTGGGCTCGGACAGCAGGTCTCCGGCGAGCTGCCAGGTGATGAGGTCGTCGAACGGCAGGTTGCGGTTGAAGGCACCGATCACCCAATCGCGCCACGGCCACATCTGCCTCATCCCATCGTCCTGGTAGCCGTGCGAGTCGGCGTAGCGGGCCACATCGAGCCACTCGGCAGCCATCCGCTCACCGTAGGCCTCCGACTCGAGCAGCCGGTCGACCACCTTCTCGTAGGCGTCCGCCGAGGAGTCGGCCACGAAGGCGTCGATCTCCTCGATGGTGGGAGGCAGCCCCGTCAGATCGAAGCTCACCCGTCGAAGAAGCGTCTCGCGCGAAGCTTCCGGTGAGGGCGTCAGGCCTTTCGACTCCAGCGTGGCCAGCACGAAGCGGTCGATATCACCAAGTGGCCATCCCGAGGCCTTCACCTCCGGAGCCGCGGGCCGACTCGGTGAGATGAACGACCAATGCGGCTTCCACTCCGCCCCCTGCTCGATCCATCGGATAAGGGTGGCCTTCTCCCGCTCGTCGAGGGTGAGCCGGGAGGAGGGATCCGGCATCATCACGGTGGGCTCGGTGCTCATGATCCGGGACACGAGCTCGCTTCGACCGGGTTTGCCGGGAACGATGGCCCGGCGGCCCGACGGCAGCTCGGCGAGGGCGCCGTCGTGCCGATCGAGGCGCAGACCGCCCTTTCGAGGGCCGTCGTCGGGTCCATGGCACTTGAAACAACGGTCCGACAGGATCGGCTTGACGTGGAAGTTGAAGTCGACGATGTCCGGCACCCCTGGCATCGCAGGGACCGAGCTGCTGCAGGACGTGGGCCCGATGGCCACGAGGGCCGCCAGCACTGCGGCGAGCGAGACGACGTTGGCTATGACTCGAGGCAACAGCAACGCAAGATCCTCCGCCTGGACGACACGCATCAGGACCGGTTGATCGACCGGAGGCCCTGGGGCATTATAGGCTCTGCATCCGCCCCCGCGTGGCCGGGCCGCCTGGACTTCTCGCGTTGATGCCGCGGCCCTTCCCCGGGCCGCGGCGGCGAGCTACTCCCCTTCGGCCGGCCCGAGATGCGCTCGATGCTGCATGGCCTGGAACCGCTCGGCCGCTTCGGGCTCGGGTGCCGCCAACGAGACGATGATCCCAGCAGCGAAAGCCAGGGGGATCGAGATGAGCCCCGGGTTCCTGAGCGGGAAGGGCGCCGTCTCGTTGCCGAGGACGGCGATCTGGATCGTCGGCGAGAGATAGATGAGCAGCAGCGAAGACGCCGTGCCCATGAGCATGCTCACCTGGGCCCCGCGGGTCGTGAAGGGGCGCCAGAAGATCGCAAGCACGAGGGCCGGGAAGTTCGCGCTGGCGGCGATCGCAAAGGCCAGGCCGACCATGTAGGCCACGTTCTCGTCCTTGAAGACGATGCCGAGAAGGACGGACGCAACGCCGCCCACGACCGCAGCGATCCGGGCCACACGAAACTGCTCCTGGTCCGACGCATGCCCTCGACGCACCACGTTCACCCAGAGATCGTGGGACAGCGCCGCCGCACCCGAGAGCGTCAGGCCGGCGACGACGGCGAGGATGGTGGCGAACGCCACGGCCGCGATGAAGCCGAGGAACCCGGCGCCGCCCACCGCCTCGGCGAGCAGCGGGGCCGCCATGTTTCCACCCTTGTCGACCGCCCGGATGGCGTCCGGACCGACGATCACCATGGCGCCGAAGCCGAGAACGAAGGTCAGGAGGTAGAAGACGCCGATGAGACCCGTGGCCCAGGAGACCGAGGTGCGGGCGGTCTTTGCATCGGGCACGGTGTAGAAGCGCATCAGGATATGCGGCAGGCCGGCGGTGCCGAGCATCAGCGCGAGGCCCAGGGAAAGTGCGTCGAGCGGATTGGAGACGAGCTGGCCCGGAGCAAGCACCTGGGCACCGAACTGATCGGCGGCTGCGGCAAAGAGCTCCAGGGGGTTGCCGCCGAACCTCATGAGGACGAGGCCGGCAAGGATGGAGGCGCCCGCGAGGAGCAGCGTTGCCTTCACGATCTGAACCCAGGTCGTGGCGAGCATCCCGCCAAAGAGGACATACGCGATCATCACGGTCCCCACGATGACGATCGCCAGCTCATAGGGGAGCCCGAAGAGCAGCTTCACCAAGTTCCCCGCCCCGACCATTTGAGCGATCAGGTAAAACCCCACCACCGCGAGGGTGCCGATCGCCGCCGCCACCCTGACGGGGCCCTGCCGCAGGCGATAGGCCACGACATCGGCGAAGGTGTATTTGCCGAGATTTCGGAGTGGCTCGGCGATCAGAAACATGACCACGGGCCAGCCAACCAGGAATCCGATGGCGTAGATGAGCCCGTCAAATCCGGACAGCGACACGAGACCCGCGATGCCGAGGAAGCTGGCGGCGCTCATGTAATCCCCGGCCAGGGCGAAGCCGTTCTGGACACCGGTCACCGTCCGTCCGGCGGCATAGAAATGCTCGGCACTCTGGGTCTTGCGCGCGGCCCACCAGGTGATGCCCAGGGTCACCGCCACAAACGCGAAGAAGCAGGCGATCGCAACGTAGTTGGGTTCGCCGAGGCTCGACGTCATCGGCGCTCCTCTGCCCGAGTGGAGTCGACGTGTCCTCGCAACGAAGCCACGGTCGTGTCGTAGTGGCTGTTGGCCCAGCGCACGTAGATCCAGATGAGCACCCACGCGGACACGATCACGAGGGCGCCGAGCAGGGTGCCAAGGCTCAGCCCGCGGACGAGGATGGTGCCGAGGAGCGGCTTGGCCCAGGCCACGAGCAGCATGAACCCGAGGTAGATCACCAACATCGCCGCCGTGAGGCCTACCGCCAGGCGCCACTGCGCCTGGGCGAGCGCCTCGAGCGCCCGCTGCTTCTCGCTCATGCGTCCCCCTTCTTCTGTCGAACGGTGACGCGTACGCTAGCGGCCGGCTGCCGCCCCGTCAAGCAGAGCTCCGCGCTGGTCGCGGCCAGCGCGGACGCCGGTCCTACTTGCCGGCGATCGAGAGGAGCTCGATGTCGAACGTGAGAGAGGTGTTCGGGGGGATGCCGCTGCCCGCCGGAGGATTGCCCCCATAAGCCAGCTGGTGCGGGATCGTGAGGCGACGCTGCCCCCCCACCCGCATCCCCGGGACTCCCTCGTCCCAGCCCCTGATCACCTGACCGGAGCCGGCCGTAAACGTGAACGGCACGCCACGGTCGTAGGAGCTGTCGAACTGCGTGCCGTCGAGGAGACGACCCACGTAGTCGACCGTCACGGTGTCGCCGACCTCGGCGATCGGCCCGTCCCCCACGACGAGATCGAGGACGACCAGCTCCACGTCAGCCGCGGGGTCGGTGGGGCCGGCGGTGCCTCCACCGCACGCAGCGAGGCCCAGAATCAGAACAGAGACAAGTGCACGGTCCACGATGAATCCTCCAAGAGCAAAAGCCCATCATAGGCCACATCCTTGCTCCGGGCCGAGCGCTCGTCACCGCCGGAACAAGGACAGTCATTCAGAGGACCGCCTGTGTGGGCTGCGGTCCAAAGCATCTGTCAATACCGCTATAGACAGATGCTTCGTCGCACGTCCAGGGAGGAGCTCCTCTGCATGACTGTGCCTCTAGTAGTAACGTCGAGAATCCGCCTTGTCTTCCCTGGGTCTGATCGCTTGCGAGACCTCTGTCACACCGACCTGGGAGACCGACTATTGGTCCGCCTCCATGCGGTCGTAGAGACGGTTCACCTTTACCGCGGGCATCCGCCCGCCACCGGGCTCGATTTCCAGGACGACGAGGAGCCGCCCCGGCTCCGGGGACACGCTCCACGTCTCCTTCATCTTGCCCCGCTCCGTCTTCGTTTCGACAAAGAGACGGTCGCCCTTCCAGCGTGTCTTGACCTCGCCCTCGCCATGCTCGGCCTGGTACTTCTCGCCATCGGGCTGGAGCGTGCGGACGAGCCCGTCGGGCTCGACGATGGCGATTGCGGGCGTGAGATGGGTGATGGTCAGCTCCCTGGCCGAGAAAAACGTCATCATTCGAGGCCTCTGGCCCTGCTCACTGCCGTCGCGGCCCATGCCTCCGCCACCACGGCCACCCATCCCGCCGCCGCGACCCATGCCGCCGCCACTCATGCCCCCACCGCCACGGCCACCGCCGCCGCCACTCCCGCCCCCGCTCGCCATCCGCTCTTGCATGGCTTCCTGCATCTTCTCGCGGGGGTCCTCGCTGAGGTCGGGGTTGAGCCTCCACTGGCCGACGAGGGCCTGGCGCGCGGGGTGTTCGGCGATCTCGCCCCCGGGAGGGTCCTCGGCAGCCCAAGCCGTCGCCCATGGCCCGGAGGCGACGAGCGCCACGGCGCACGCCGTCGTCGTCATGGCCTTGTGCATTCCCATGTCTTCTCCTTCGGGACCGGTGATCGCCGATCGCTCACGGGATCGGGAACGTCCTCCCGCCCTGGAACAAGAAGCCCTCGTCGTCCGTGATCTCGACGGCGAAGTCGAGGAACGCTTCGCTCCCATCCCCGGGGCCCGAGTAGCGCGTGACGAACGTGAGGTCTCGCGTTCCGTTCGCCTCGAGGCGAGCATCGCCGGCCTCCAGTGTCGTTTCCGAGGGATCCTCGTCGGTGATGACCTCGATGCCGCCGGAGGCGGCTCTGAGCGTCAGGCCGACACCGGTGATCGTGCCACCGAGGCCTCCCGTCTCCGTGAGTGCGATGGCGTAGGTCGCGGTCCACTCGAAGTCGGTGTCGGCCGAGGGCTCCGCGATGATCGGATCGGGGCTCGCGGTGAAGTCCACGCGCATGCCCACGACCGAGGAATCCGTCACCGAGTTGTCACCGCCGCACCCCGTCATGCCCAGTACAGCGATCCCCGCGAGCGCCAGGATGGGAAGCTATCTGGCGAATGTGGTCGGAACCTGCGTTTGTATCATCTGATCTCCTGGCTGCCCCGGCGATCTGAACGCTCCGTGGGCCGTGCCAGCCGACGCGGCCCCGTGACGATGGGCTCGAGTGACGGACCTATCGCTACTCCGGCGCAAGGCCACGTCCCGGGGGACCCCAGCGGCCACCGTGGCGGCCCATCATTCCACCAGGCCCCATCATTCCGCGGTGGCCCTTCGGACCGCGCATGCTCTCGATTAGCTCCAGCTTCTGCTTTTGTTCGTCACTGAGGATGCTCTCCAGGGCCTTCTTCGACTGCTCTCGCAGGGCACGTATCCGCTTCTTCAGAGCTTGCCCTTCGATCATGAGCTCGCCGACGAGGAGCGCGTCCGGCTGATCGCTCTCGAGCGATTCCCTCACGAGCTGTCGGTTCTCACGCATCTCCTGGTGAAGAGCCTCCCTCTGCGGACGCTGCCCCTCGAAGATCTCGCGAGCGGACGCCTGCTGGTCCTCGGTGAGCTCCAGAAAACGGCCGTGGCCGCGGAAGCCTCCCGATCCATGCCGGCCTTCGCCTGGACCGACCGGCAAGGCGATCGCACCGGACGTTCCGAGCAGAGCCGCCGCGCCGAGGCTGAGTAGAGTGATGTGCTTTCGTTGCATTGAGCTGTGCTCCCTCGCTTGAATCGCGCCTCCTCGGAGGTCGCGCGTCTCATTCCACAAGTTCGGCCAGCGGGCCCGCGGAGTCTTCATGGGCGCGAAAGGTCCCTGTAAAGTATGTAAGTGGTGCATTTTGGGAGCCCTCCAGCGCACGATGCGCCGCTAAACTCGCCTGATGGTGCGCTGGCCCCGAGAGCATGGGATGTGGTTGCTGGTGGGTGTCCTGACCGTCCTGCTCGGGCTGCTCGCGATGCTGCAGTACCGCTGGACGGGGGAGATCGGACGAGCGGAGGCCGAGCGCCAGCAACATCGCCTCAAACGGTCGGCAAGACGGTTCGCGCTGGAGCTGAGGCACGAGGTGGGCCAGGTCGCGCTCGCGTTCCGTCCCGACTTCCGCGGCCGATCCGGCGACGTTCGGACCGACCAGCTGGACCGTCTCGCGCGATGGCAGCAGACCAGGCACGCCGAGCTGGTGAGCCGCCTCGTCGTCTTGACACGGTCCTCCTCCGGGGAGCTTCTCGTGGACGCCGCCGACCTCGGCGCGGACGCTCTCGCCTCCATCCCTCTACCTGCGGGACTCGAAGGCTTGCAGCAGCGGCTCGAGGCCGCCGGCGATCAGGGACGGAGGGCCTTCCGAATGCTCCAGAAGCCGCTGGCCCTCATGGTGCCGATAGTTCGGCCCGACCGTCGAGGTCCCGGGCGGTTCAGGCCTGAAGATCTTCGCCTCCAGGGCGCCACCGTGCTCGTGTTGAACGTCGACTACCTCACGGGCGAGCTTCTGCCGCAGCTCGCCGAAGTCCACTTCGGACCGCTCGACGAGGGCGACTACGCTGTGGCCGTGCTGAGTCGCGACGACGGCGCGATCCTGTACTCCAGCGACCCGAGCCTTGGACGGGACGATCTCGAGCACGCCGATGTTCGTCTGGGGCTGCTCTCGCAGCAGGGGTGGTCCGGCGGACTGGGCTCACCCGGCCGGTATGATCACGGACCCCGTCCCGCCGGAGGACGGCCTCCGCCAGGCGCGCCACAACCCGGCTTCCCGGACAGAAGGGGCGGGCCGGGAGACAGCGGCAGACCTCCTGGAGTCGAAGAAGAGACCAGTCCGTGGATCCTCGTCGTGAGACACCACGGCGGCTCCCTTGCTGAAGCGGTCGAGGGCGTCCGGCGTCGAAACCTCGGCGTCGGCATGGGGATCCTGCTCCTCCTCGGCACAGCTGCCGTGGTGCTGGCCGTGAGCGGGCAGAGGGCCCGCCGCCTCGCGCAACAGCAGCTCGAGTTCGTCGCCGGCGTGACCCACGAGATCCATACGCCGCTGGCGGCCATCCGCTCGGCAGGCCAGAACCTGGCGGACGGCATCGTGTTCGACACCCAGCAGGTCCGGCGCTACGGGGATCTGATCCACAAGGAGGGCGGCCGGCTCACGGCTCTCGTAGCGCAGGTGCTGGACTTCGCGGGGATCGAGTCGGGATCCCGCGCCTACTCCGCCGATCCGGTCCAGCTCGGGCCGCTCCTGCAAAAGGTCGTCGGCGACCTGAGCCTCGTACTCGAGCAGGCCGGTATGACGGTCGAAATCGATGTCGCCGAAGACCTGCCCGAGATCCGCGGTGACACCGGCGTTTTGCGGCGCGCCCTGGAGAACCTGATCACGAACGCCACGAAGTTTGCCGGGAGGGGTAGGTGGATCGGAATTCGAGCCGCCGCCGGCGCGGACCACCGCACGGTCGTGCTCCGCGTGGAGGACCAGGGCCCGGGAATCCCGAAGTCTGAGCGCATGCGGGTCTTAGAGCCCTTCTACCGCGGCCACGACGCCCGCCAGAGCCAGGCGCCGGGGAGCGGCCTCGGCCTGAGTCTCGTCCGGCACGTGGTGGAGGCCCACGGCGGCCGCGTGCGTGTCGAGCCGCGTGACAAGGGAGGTACGACGGTGTTGATGGAGCTTCCGGTCGAAGGACAGCCGTCGGAGGGCTCCAGGTGACGCCTGAGGAGACCGCAACACCACCGTCGGGGAGCCGCCCCCGCGTCCTGCTGGTCGAGGACGAGCCCAGCCTCGTTCTCACGCTGGAGGACCGCCTGAAGAGCGAGGGCTACGACGTCGAGAGAGCCCTGGACGGAGAAACCGGCCTCCAACGTGGACTGAGCGGTGCGTTCGACATCATCGTGCTCGACGTGGCGCTGCCGGGCCGTGGTGGCTTCGACGTGCTCCGCGATCTGCGTCAGAAGCGCGTGGAGACACCCGTCCTCATGCTCACCGCCCGCGGGCAGGTCGTCGATCGAGTGTTGGGACTCAAGCTGGGCGCCGACGACTACCTCCTCAAGCCGTTCGACATGATGGAGCTGCTGGCCCGCATCGAGGCGGTGATGCGCCGCCACCAGCAGAGCCCCTCCACGGGAATGGCCGGGACCTACGCCTTCGGCGACGTCCGCGTGGACTTCAGGCGGGCCGAAGTGTCTCGCGCCGGGAGCCCCGTCGAGCTCTCGAGCCTGGAGTTCAAGCTGCTGCGCTACTTCATCGCGCACCGGGGAGCGCTGCTCTCGCGGAACGAGCTGCTGGAGAAGGTCTGGGGCTACCCGGCCGTGCTGCAGACGCGGACCGTGGACGTGCACGTGGCCTCGCTGCGCCAGAAGATCGAGCCCCATCCCTCCAAGCCGGAGCACATCGTGACCGTCCACCGGATGGGCTACCGCTTCAAGGGCTAGGCGAAAGAAGCGCGGTCGAAGCTCGTCAGCATGACGGGTTTTCTGGCACCCCGATTTACAGGGTTTACAGGAGCTTGACTCCGCGATGAAGACTCCGCTCGCGGGGTGGCCCATCTTGTGGGCAAGAGCCGCAAAGCCAGGTCAGGAGGTCCCGTTGCAGGAAGAGGGTCGGCGGACGTACCGCGATGCCGTGATCGCCGGCCTGATCGCGCTTGCCGCGACCGCCGCACTCTTCCTGGACACGCGCATCGAGAACCGGGCATCCGTCGCGGGCGGGGCCGCTCGTGCGGTCTTCGGAAGAGGCGGACCGGACGCGGTTGCGTCCGCCTGGGGACCCGACCCTGGTTGTGCGGAAGGCACTTGGAGAAGAGGTGAAGCATTGAACCAGATGAAGCGAGTTGTCCGTGCCCTGGCTCCGGCCGCCGCCGTGAGCCTCGGGGCTGCGATGCTGGTGGCTTGTTCCGGCGGTTCTGGCGGCACGCCGACGATCGTCGAGGCGCCGGCAGGTGCTATTTCAACGTTTACCGCGTCGGACGCCACGGCCTCGGACGATGGGACTGGCACCGAAACCTCGCCCGACGGGCGTCCTTCGGGGCCACCCGAAGAGGCCCTGGCCGCTTGCGACAACAGCGCCGAGAGCGACGCCTGCTCCTTCATGAGCCCCCGTGACGGGAGCGCGGTCGACGGAACCTGTCGCGCTCGCCGCGACGATGCCAGCCAATACGTGTGCTTTCCCAACGACTGGGACGGCCGGGGCCGTCGGGGCGAGAGGCGCGACGGCCCGCCCGAAGAGGCGCTGGCCGCGTGCGAGGGCGTCGAGACCGGTGTCACCTGCTCGTTCGAGACGCCTTTCGGTTCCATCGACGGAACCTGCAGCGCCGGGCCGGACGGCTCGGGGCAGGTTGTGTGCCGCCCCGAGTGGGACGGCGAGGGTCGCCCAGGCGGCCGTCGTGGAGGAGAGGAAGCACGGGCCACATGCGAGGGGCGGGCAACTGACGCCACGTGCTCGTTCGAGGCCCCCTTCGGATCGATCACGGGCACGTGCCGGGTCGGTCGCGACGGGAGCTCGCTGGTCTGCTTTGGAGAGAACCGTTCCTAGCCCGAATAATTCGTCGGTAGGACCCAAAAAGAAAGCCCCTGGGTGGAGAATGGCTTTGGATAAAGGCCGGACCCCACAAACACAGGAGCTTTCAGATGCCCGACGGTAGCACACAGTGTTGGCTGTTTCC